>JBDTJY010000160.1:0-31729 GCA_039935615.1 Kofleriaceae bacterium | reverse complement strand
GTGCTCGCGTTCGTGTTCTGGAAGCTCGGCTCGTTCGGCAAGCGCTCGGCCGAGCTCAAGGCGCAGAAGACGTAGCGACGATTGTTCGAGAAATGATGAGACTACCGGCCGGCCGGCTGCGTCCGTCCAACGATGGAGCTCGAAGCCGGCCTCGAATCGCAGTTGAGCCAGGTCCTGCTCGCGCAGTTGACCGGTGGTTACGCGGACCTCGACGACACCGCCGTCGACATCGTTCTCGACGAGCTCCCGGTAATCACCATGCCGCCGACGTCGCTCAGCGAAGGACCGTCCGCCAGGCCCGAGCGAGGACTTGCTTGGCGTCGCGCTCGATGATGTCTCCGTGGGAGAGGATCACGCGCTCGAAGTCCCATGCGAGGATGCGCTCCAGGCCCTCGCGCACGAGCGCCTTGTCACCCCAGGCGAATCTGTACTCGGGTGCCGGGCTGGGTCGGTTCCACATCCCGAGTGCGCGAAACGCGGTCCGGAGGAACCAGTTGGTGCCGGACGTGGCGGGCGTGAAGTTCTCGACGAGGTCGACCAGGATGAGGGTTCGAGTCGCGTGGTGAAAGAAGGCGACCTCTCGCATGATGCGCGTCCCCTGCAGCACGACATGCGATAGCTCGTCGGCCCAGAGCGCCGGAGCGTCGTCGCCGAGCACGAAGTCGAAGGTGAGCCCCTTGGCCCGTTTCTCGACCCCGGGACACGCATAGGTTGCCGCGTCGGGGAACGCTTGCTTGCACGAGCGAACGTGCAGCCAGTGGAGGTTGCCCGGCGCGATGATCGCCGCAACCCGCCCCAGCGAGGCGACGTCCGCGGCGAGCGAGTCGTCGAACGCACAGGGCGAGTGCAGGAGGAGCTCGCCGCTCCGGAGCCTGATCACCGTCATGCGTGCGTTGAATCGAGCGGCGGCCAGTCGCACGACGTACTCCCGCAGCCACAGCGTATCGGGAACGAAGACCTCGAGGGAAAGCGCGCTTCGCTGCATCTCCAGCGATGTGCCGCACGCGACCGGCAAGATCAAGGTAGTCGCGTGAGATCTCCCGAGCTGGTGAAGATCGTGACGGCCGGTCCGCACGTTTGCGATCGTCGCGAAGCTCGGCAGTCCCGTCGACTCCCTGTGCCCAGAAGGCGCTACGAGCGCTTCGGCGCGGCCTGGATCGGCGGCGCTGCCACCGTGGTGCGCGCCGCCGCGGTCGAGGCCGATCGACGGTTCTCCACGACACCTTCATTGCGCGTGATCACCTTCGCGGCGAGCAGCGTCTGAACGACGCGCAACACGTCGTCCGAGCCCGAGGCGACGGCGCTCTGACCGGCCCCGCCCGAGCCGAAGTTGACGAACTGGCCGTTGGAGAGCGCGGCCGCGACCTCGCGGGTCAGGGCCGGCGCGAGCTCGAGCCGGCGCAGATCCATGTACGCCTCACCGGACTCGACGAGGGCCTGTGCCTTGAGCCGGATCGCGCCGGCTTCTGCCTCCGCGATCAAGCTGATCTTCGCCGCCTGTGCGCGACCTTCGGCTTCCTGCTCGATCACGTTCTGATCGGCGTCGGCACGTGCCTGGGTGATCTGGTTCGCGGAGAGCTCGGCCTCGCGCTGTTTGCGTACCATCGCTTGCTTCTCGGCTTCTGCATTCGCGATCGCGGCACCGTTACTCGCGATCTGCATGTTCAGCGCGCGCTCTTGATCGTTGATCGCCTGCGCCGCCTCGAGCTGCGCGATCCGCGCGCGCTGTTCTTCTTGAGCCTGAACCACGTCCGCGCTCGCCTTCGCACGCGCCGCCGACTCGCGTCGCCGCGCATCGGCGACCTCGCTCAGCACGGCCTTGATGTTGAGGCTGTTGAACGAGAGCCCGAGGTCGAGCAACTCGCGCGAGCAGGCGTCCTTGATGATGACCGCGAGCTCGTCGTCCTCGCCGCGCTTGAGCGCGTCGGCTGGAGAGAGCGTCGGTACGGTCGTGCTGCGCGCGTTGAACAGCTGATCGTGCCAAAGCAAGTTGATCGCGCGGCGCCCCGCCGACGACAGCACGTCGGTGAGTGTCGAGAGTTGCTCCGCGCCGGGCTTCGAGAAGAACTTGTTCGCCGAGGTGTTCACCATCGCCTCGTCCTCGCCGACGCTGACGATCGCGGACGCCCGGACGGTGACCTTGACGGGTGCAGGCCGACCGTCGGGATCGACGTCGGCGGTCTGGTCGGTGATCTCGATATCGACGTTGATCGCCTGCGCCGGAATCCGCCGCGTCTGGGTGATCACCGGCACGATCATCGCCTTGCACGGTCCGCGGTAGATCCGCAGGTTGTTGCCGCGGTTCGCGAGCAGGATCTCGCCTGCGTCGACGCTGCGCAGGAACGTCGTGATGATGAGCGAGGTGAGGACGAGCACCGCGACGACGGCCGCCACGGCGATGATGAGTGAGGTTTGTATCTCCACGATCGAATTCCTTCCGGCACCACGGGTGCCTTACGTTGAGCTCCCAACTACCGAAACGGTGACGCGCTCGCGCGCGGGTTCGACATCTTCGATCCGCAACTGATCACCGACGCGCACCGGAACGTTCGCGTGGGCATCGATCAAACGCGCCGAGAACTGTACGAGCCGGCCTTCGCGCACGACCGACACGACGCCGCGCCCACCCCGGAACGGCGTGACGGCGGTCGCCTCCGACATCACGATCTCGCCAAGCGGTGCCGAGGCTTGGAGCTCGAGCTGGAACACCGAGCGCCACAGCGGCGCGATCGCGAAGCGTTCGAGCAGCGCGGCCGGCACGATCGCGAGCAGTGCGGCCGACCACGTGGGGAGGTGTGCCGCCACCAGGACGTTGGCGAACGCGCCGTACAGCGCGAGCAGGCTCAACACGAGCCGTGGCGACGGTACGAACTTGGTGATCGCCATCGTGTGCGAGTGGACGATGATCTTTCCGGCGGCCGCCGCGTGACCGGCGTGCAGGGCGTGCGCGCCGTTGCCGACGGAACCGTGGCGACCGAGAGCTGGTAACGCCATCACTGCGAGGCCCGCGAGGCCGACGACCATGAGGATGAGGAACATCCACGCACAAGGTGCGTCTCGAAAGCACTGGAGTCAATCACCACCGCTACGTCGATCCGGGGCGTTCTGCACCAATCGCGGGTGAGCTAACTTATTGGTGTCAAAGCAATGGCAGGAGGCGTCCGAAACACTCGAGGCGACGCAGCAACTTCAGCGAGGGATAGGCCGCCTGCCAGAGGCCACCGTGATCGCGCTTCCACAGCGAATCACCGTTACCGCGGTACTGGATCTCTTGTTCGATCGGCGCGTCGTACTCGATCGCGACGATGTAGCGACGCGAGACCCGATAGATCTCGGCCATCGCCTTCGCGAGATCCGCCGGCGCGATGTGGATCAACACGCCGCTCGTGAACGCGAGATCGGCAAAGCCGTCCTTGAACGGCAGGTCGAACGCGGTCGCGCACATCACGTTGTCTTCGGGGTTCCGCGCACGCACGAGAGCACGCGGCTTCGCGACATCGTTGCGATCGGTATACGAACGACCGAACTCCGAACGCCAGAGCGCGAGTTGCGACGAGCTCTGCATCGGGGTCTCCATCGGGTAGGTCGCACGCTGACGCGTCGTCATGCGATCAGACACCAGTGCGCACGTGTGGTGTTCTTTGCGGCCCCGGTCGCGAGGTGGCACGCACGTAAGGTTGGCTGCTACATGCTGACGCGACGGGGCTGATCGGCAGGCGCGATGGTCGCTCTGCATCGAGAATCGTCTCGTCATTCGCGATCAAGCTCACGCTTCTTACGAAGTGCCCTCGTCGGAACTCGGTCGCGTGTCGACGATCCACGTGTATCCTGGAACTGTCGCCGAAGGTTGAAGATGGAAGCAGACCCTCACGACGAACCGACCGAGACGGTGGTCGACGGGCAGCGCCGCAGGGAGACGAAGCGCCGACCGGTCGCCGACGTGCGCGCGCAACCGACGTTGCTCGGCCGTTACGTCGTGCTCGGCGAGCTCGGCCGCGGGGGCATGAGCGTCGTCTACGCGGCGTACGATCCAGAGCTCGATCGCCGTGTCGCCTTGAAGGTCGTGCGCGCCGATCAATTGAGCGCGACGCACCAGGCACGATTGCATCGCGAAGCGCAGGCCCTCGCGCGGCTCTCACACCCCTCGGTCGTCACCGTGTTCGATGTTGGCGATCTCGCGACCGACACGTTCGTTGCGATGGAGCTCGTGGAGGGTACGAGCCTGCGCGACTGGATCCGACCACCGCGCACGTGGCGCGAGGTCGTGCGCGTCGTCATCGCGGCGGGCCGCGGCCTCGCGGCGGCGCACGCGGCTGGCATCGTCCACCGCGACGTCAAGCCCGACAACATCATGATCTCGCCGACGGGCGCCGTGAAGCTCGTCGACTTCGGGCTAGCACGCGACCTCGGTGACAAGTCGATCGACTCGGTCGATTCGGGCCACTTGCTATCCGAAGATCCGGTATCGCCGCCCGAGGACTCGATGTCGGCGAGCAGCAGCGGCTCGATGGGCACGGCCAAGCCACTCGAGGTGATCACGCAGCACGGCTTCATCGTCGGCACCCCGGCGTACATGCCGCCCGAGCAGCGCAGCCGCAAACCCGAGGCCGACGAGCGCAGCGATCAGTTCAGTCTATGCGCGACGCTCTACGAGGCGCTGTATCGCCAGCGGCCGTTCGCGACGTCCAAGCGCGAGGTCCTCGATCGCCAGCAGATGCTGACGGTGTCCGAGACGCCCGGCGTCGATACGCGGACGCTCGCAGCGCCGCCGCCGAAAGACGCCGATGTGCCCGCGTGGCTGCAGAAGGTCGTGACGCGCGGCCTCGCGGTCGATCCGCGCCAGCGCTATCCGAGCGTCGAAGCGTTACTCGCTGATCTCGATCGCGATCCGGCAAGGACGATGCGCCGAGCATTCGCTGCCGTCGGCGTGCTGCTCGCGGTCGCCGCGATCGCCACGCTCGTGACCTGGAAGGTGTTGCCGGCGCGGCAGGTCGTCGCGGCACCAACGTGCAGCTCTGGCGACGATCGAGTCGCAGCGCGCTGGAACGCAGAGCGGCGCGGCGAGCTCGTTGCTACCGCGACCAAGCAGGGCGGCGCGGCGACCGCGGCGATCGGCGTGTTCACCTCGAAGGTCGATCAGTACGCGGCCCGCTGGCAGGCGATGTTCCACGAGACCTGCGAGGCGACCCAGATTCGCCACTCGCAGTCGGCCGAAGCAATGGACCTGCGTATGGCGTGTCTCGATCGCAGGCTCGCGGAGCTCGGCGCGCTCGTCGATGTCATGCACGATGCCAGCCCGGCGGTCTTGCGCAAGGCAGGCGAGGTCGTCGACGGCCTCCCCGCGCTGTCAGAGTGCGCCGATCTCAAGGCACTGCGTGAAGTGGTCCGCCGGCCGACCGAGCCCGCGATCGCGAAGCGGCTCGACGCGATCGATGGCGATCTCGCGCGCCTCACAGCGCTGTACGCGATCGGCGACATGACGAAGACCCTCGCGCTCGCCGACTCGGTGATCAACGAGGCGCGCGCGGTCGGCTATGCGCCGCAGCTCGCAGATGCATTGTACTGGCGCGGCCGCACGATCGCCGACCGCGATGGCGGTCCCGAGGCCGTGGCGATGTTCGAACAGACATTCGCGGCGGCGCTCGGCGCTGGTGAGGACCAGCGCGCCGCCGATGCCGCCGCGCGGATGGCGCAAGAGGCGCTGTGGGCCGCGCAGCTTCCGGAGTTCGAGCGCTGGTCGCGGATCGCGCACGCGCTTGCGACGCGCAGCGGGGCCAGCGGCGTGACGCGGTTCATCGATCAGCTCGGCTGCATGTCCAATCACTGGCTCGGCAAGGTGCGCACGCGATTGTCGTGCTTGCGCGCACTCGCCGATCGCAAGGACGGCGTGCCGAACGAGTGGCTCGTGACGACCCTCGGGATCGCGGCGGCCGAAGCCGGTGAGCCTGCAGAAGCGATCCATTGGCTCGAGCGTGGCGTCGACCTCGCGCGTGACGAGAACGGCGCCGATCATCCGCGCACGCTCGAGATGCGCGCCTATCTCTGTCACGGCCTGAGCGAGCTCGGCGACTACGACCGCGCCGCCGGCGAGTGCCGCGACGCGCTCGCGCGGCTCCAGAAGATCGCGCCCGACGACACGCTCCTGATCGCGCGCCTCCAGCTCTATCTCGCTGATGCCGCGAGCTCGCTCCATCACGCCGACGAAGCGCGTCCGCTGCTCGAAGCCGCGGCCACGGCCGGCGACGACGAGATCAAGTTGGCCGCGAAGACCGAGTTGTCCGAGCTCGCCGGCAAGAAGCACGATTCGACCGCCGCGATCGCCGAGCATCGCGAAGCGCTCGCCGAGACGATCAAGGTGTTTGCTCCGTTCAACCCGCACCATCCGAACATCCTCGCGGAGCATCACGAGCTCGGCCGCGCGCTGCTCGAGCATGGTGACGCCGCCGCCGCACTCGCCGAGTTGACGAAGGCCGACGAAGATGCCGACCCGACGGAGATGTCGCCGCTCGAGCTGGCGCAGATCCGGTTCGCGCGCGCGCAGGCCGTGCTGAAAGCGAAGCGTGATCGCGCACAGGCGCGCCAACTCGCGACGTCGGCCCTCCAGCTCTACCGCGAGCACGCGCCTGACACGGCACGATTCCGCGGCGAGCGAGCTGCGATCGAGGCCTGGCTCGCGGGCCTCTGACCATTTGACCGGACACGTCGGCGGCACAGGGCGATGGCCGAAACGATCCTGTCCGCCGGCGGTCGCACAGATCGTCGACGCCGTCGCCAGCCGTGTTCGAAGCCGAGCTCGAGCGTCATCGGGAAGTCGCGCCGCCGCACGTGATCGGCGTGGATCGAGATCCCGATCGAGAGGCTCCCTCGCAGCGAGTCGAAGATATCGTCCAGTGGACGATGGCGCGCTTCACCTCCGCGGCGAGGACGAACAAGCGGGGTTTCGGAGGGCGAGCTTGGGGCGCATGGCCGAGAGCTCCTCGGCGAGCAGCCCCCGACGACGGAGCTCGGTCGAAGCTATGCCGCCTGGCGTCCGCCGGTCGATCGTGATCGGACGACGAACCGTCAGGCGTCGGCGCGCAGCTCGCTCAGAACGTGACGAGGATCGCGAGCGCGAGCTCCTTCACGCGCGCGAGACCATCGTCCTTGTCGGCATCGGGCAGAGGGCCGTTGATCGACACCGACAGACAGCGCTCGCCCTTGCGAATGAACAGATGCTCGCGGATGAAGAATGCTTCATCGCCGACGCCCGCGACCTGCAACGGCGGACGGCTACCTGCCCCCGCTTGCTTGCAATTCTCCCACGAGCCGGCGATCTGGACATCGGAGCCGTAGAACTCCTTGGTCGTGTACCCGCAGTCGCCGAGCGTGACGTTTTCATTCGTCTGGGGCAATGGCAACCCGACAGCCTTCTCGGCGTCCGCGCGCTTCACGTACTCGCACGGCTTACGTCGGGTCGCGGTCGCCACCATCGGATCGTGCAAATCCACCTTGCCGGTGGGGGGCGCGGCGGCGTCCTTGTCGCAGCCGCCGAGGCATGTGGCGAGGACGACGATCGAGATGATGCTTTGAAACATTGGGCCTGTTCGCTTCATGGCGGCGCACACCATCGGTGCATTGCGGATTTGATGTGTATACTATGAACATGAAATCGAGTCGAGCCTACGATGGGCGATCTCGAGCGCAGCAGGCCGCGGAGACGACGGAGCGGGTACTCGTCGAGGCCGAGCGCCTCTTCGCGACCGAGCCTTTCGACCGCGCGACGCTAGACGCCGTCGCGCAAGCCGCCGAGGTCACCATCCCCACTCTCCAGCGTCGCTTCGGCAACAAGGAGGGCTTGTTCGCCGCGTGCGCGGCGCGGGTAGCTGAGCGGGTAGAGCGTCAGCGTGGCACCCCTCCCGTGGGCAGCATCAAGAGCTGCCTGAGCGAGCACGTCGCGCACTACGAGCGCGAAGGCGCCATGATGTGGCATCTGTTGCGTCAAGAGGCGGATGTTCCGCTCTTGCGGTCGGCACTCGCCGCCGGTCGCGCGAGGCATCGGGCCTGGGTCAAGATGGTCTTTGCCCGATCCATCGCGCGTGTCGCCGCGCGCAAGCGGCGTGCGCGCGTCGACGCGCTCGTGGCGGTAACCGACCTCTTCGTGTGGAAGCTCTTGCGGATCGATCTCGGCCGTGGCGCGGCCGAGGTCGAAGCGCTCATGTGCGCGATGGCCGAAGCCGTCGCCGGAGGTGGGTGATGCCGAACGTCCTCGTCTACACCACGCCCGGTCGTGGGCATCTCTATCCGATCATGGATACCGCGCTCGTCCTCGCGCAGCGCGGTCATCACGTCCACCTACGCACCCTTGCGGCCGAGGTCGACCGAGTCGAGAGCGCGGGTCTGCATGCCACTGCCATCAGCGGCGCGATCGAGTCACGAGAGCCCGACGATTGGCAAGTCCGCTCGCCGCGGGCAAGACTCGAGCGCTCGCTGCAAACGTTCATCGACCGCGGCCCGCTCGAGATCGACGATCTTCGCAGTGCGATCGAGCTGGTCCGTCCGGACCTTTTGCTCGTGGACACGAATGCATGGGGAGCGCAGGCCGCCGCAGAAAACTCGAGAATTCCCTGGGCGACCTGGCACCCGTATCCGTTGCCGTTCCCCTCGAAGGACGCACCACCCTTCGGGCCCGGCCTGCGGCCCGCGCGCGGCGTCCTCGGAAAGCTGCGCGATCGGATCTTGCAACCGCTCGTGATCGGACCGCTGCAGAAGTTCTTGCCGGCTCTGAACCGGATCCGGAGCAAGGCGGGGGTCTTGCCCTTCAGTCACATCAAGGAGCTCTTCACGCGGCCGCCCCTCCTTCTTCACATGACTGCCGAGCCGTTCGAGTATTCACGCAGCGATTGGCCAGCGAACGTCCGCCTCGTCGGTCCCGGCTTATGGTCGCCGCCAGCGGCCGTACCCGCATGGTTGTCGGAGGCCACCCAACCGATCGTGCTCGTCACCTGCTCGACCGAGTTCCAGGACGATGGCGCGCTCGTCGACGCAGCGCTCGCAGCTTTCGGTACGGACGCGAGCGTCCAGCTCGTCTGCACGACCGCCGGCGTCGCTCCGGCCCGTTTCCGGGCGCCGCCAGGCGTCGTGATCGAGAGATTCCTCGCGCATGCACTGCTCCTCTCACGCGCCTGTTCGGTGGTTTGTCATGGCGGAATGGGCATCACGCAGCGCGCGCTCGCAGCAGGAGTTCCGCCGTGCGTGGTGCCATGGGGACGCGACCAACTCGAGGTCGGACGCCGCGTGGTGGAATCGCGCTGTGGCGCGCTCTTGCCCCGTGCGAGCCTGACGCCCGCGCGCTTGCGCGACGCCGTCGTCGAGGCGCGCGGTAGCGCGACAGGCGCAGCCCGCATCGCAGCTGCGTTCGCGACCGCAGGGGGCGCCGAGCGTGCTGCGACCCTCCTCGAGGCACTCCTGCCAGCAGGCGCCGGTCCACTGCCTGGTCTTTGACTGATGGCCTCGTTCGACGCGCCGGTGATCTAGCTACAAGCAGATCGCGGTGCGCACGTCGATCGAGTTGCCATCGCGCGGGCAAGGTAGCTGCGTCGCCTCGAGTGCTTTCTGTAAGCAGGTAGCGGCCGCGGCGTCGGTGGGATCCTTGCCCTGGAACGGCTGCACCGAGGCGCGGAACACGCCGCCCTTCGCGTTGAGCTTCCAATCGGCCCAGTAGCCGCGGATATCGGAAGACCTGCGTCCCTTCGGACCGCATGCGGCGAAGGCCGGGTTTGCTTCCATGATCTTGTCGGCCTCGAGGGCGCCATCGACGTCGCTGCGAACGCGCACGTTGCCGAGCGCGAGGGCCGAGACGGCGAGACCTGCGGTCGGCGCATCGGGTGGTGCGCCTTTTGCGACGAGCTTCGGCGCGGCGGCTGCGATCACTTTGAGATCGTCTTTCGAGCCGACGAGCGGCGCCACGTAGCGCACCCAACGCTCCGCACTCGCGCGACCGTGACGCTCGAGATCGATGCGGAGCTCGCATGCGCTCTTGTCGTCACACGAGATCGAGGCGTGTGCCGTCGAGAGGTTTGGATGCTTCAGGCCGAGGATCGCGGTCAGCGACGGTGACGCGTTGCAGGCGTCTGCCTTTTCGGTCCAGTGCTTGGCGTCGATCAGCTTGAGCGCCTTGTCGACTTCGGCGACGAGGATCACGGTCGCCTTTTCGGCGATCGCGAGGCGCTCGCCGATCGGAAACACGACTTTCCTTTCGGTGCGGCCAGGGAAGTCGTCGGGCAACACGATCGCGATCGACATTTTTCCCGTGCCCGCGACGATGTGCTTCGACTCGCCTTTGCAGACTTCGTAGACATCGCCGTGCGCGAGCCGCACCGTCAGCGTGAGGGCGAGGAGGATCACCAGCTTCATGAGGCTAGGTTACGCCGAGTTCGAGCGCGTGTGGCCGATGCTCGCGATCGCTGAAGGACAGATCGCGCTAGAGCCGCGGCTCGCGGTTGCGGCCGTCGAGGGCGCCGTCGCTACATACGAGCTGGTCGTGATCGATCACGCGCAACCCGGCGACGACGTTGTCGTGCGCCTCGACGCAGACGGTGAAGCTCGTGCAAGGGCCGGAGTCGCAGAACTTGCCGTCGTTGTCGGCGAGCGCGCAGCGGCACGGAAATCCGATCACCGTGAAGCCCTTCGTCGCGTCAACGCCACCCTCGAACGTCGCGATCAGACCGCCTGGAAGTTGCCGTTGATCGCGCCGGCCGGGTAGCTCAGCACGATGTCGAGCTTTGCGGCATTTTTCGAGGCGTACTTTTCGAACTACATCGAGGGCACGCGGTTCGAGATCGAGGAGGCAGCGTGCAACTCCCATCATCGATGCTCTGGTCAGGGCGCAGCGATTTTCGAATCTAAAATTCGCTCCATACCGCGTCGACGACGACCCGAATCAAAGATAGTCCCGGCTGGGGATCGGTCTGTTGCGTGGATCGAGATCGGTCAGCCGACCCGTTTGCCGTCGGCCGACCACTTGTAGAAGCCTTCACCGGTCTTCTTGCCCAGCTTGTTATGCCGGACTTTGTCGACGAGGATCCCCGGCGGCATGAAGCTCGGACCGATCGCGGTCGACAAGTACTCGGCGATCCCGAGCCGAACGTCGAGCCCGACCAGATCGGTGAGCTCGAGCGGACCCATCGGATGGCCGTAGCCGAGCTTCATGGCGGTATCGATATCGGCCGGAGACGCCACGCCCTGCTCGACCATCCGCATCGCCTCGAGGCCGATCACCAGGCCGAGCCGGCTCGACGCGAAGCCGGGCGAATCGGTGACCGTGATCGGCGACTTGCCGAACTTCACGGCGAGCGCGACGGCGAGCGCGACCGCTTTCGGATCGGCGCGCTCGTGCGCGACGACCTCGACCAGCTTCATGACGTGCACCGGGTTGAAGAAGTGCATGCCGACCATGCGCGACGGATCGGCGAGCTCGTTCGCGATGGCGCTGATCGGCAGCGACGACGTGTTGGTCGCGAACAGCGCGTGCGGGCCGACGACCTGGTCGATCGTGGCGAAGATCTCGCGCTTGAGATCGAGCTGCTCGGGCACGGCCTCGATCACGACGTCGACGCCCTCGGCCGCGGTCGCGAGATCTTCGAACGGGGTGATCCGCGCCAGCGTCGCGTCACGCTCCTCGGGCGTGACCTTCTTGAGCTCGACCCCCTTCGCGAGGTTCTTGCCGATTCGATCGATCGCGGCCCTCGCGGCGCCCTTCAACGGGTCCTGGACCCGGACCGTGATACCGGCGTACGCCGCGACCTGCGCGATCCCGTGCCCCATCGTGCCGGCGCCGATCACGGCAATCGTACGAACTTCATCGAGAGTGGGGAGTGTCACGGCGCGACCATACTTGGTACGGTTTGCGCGTGCACGCCGTAGTTGACGTCGATCGTCTGCAGCGCGACCTCGAAGCGATCTTCGGGCCGCGGCGCGTGTCGACCCGCGTCGTCGATCTCGAGACGTACTCGCGGGACATGTGGCCCCGGTTGTTGATCGCGCATCGCGAAGGCAAGCCGTCGCCGCACCAGCCGCACGCCGTGGTGTGGCCGGAGCACGTGCGCGAGATCGTCGCCGTCGTGAAGCTCGCGCGCGAGCACAAGATCCCGATCGTGCCGTACGGCGGCGGCTCGGGCGTGTGCGGTGGCGCGGTGCCGATCTTCGGCGGCATCACGATCGACATGAAGCGGATGCAGACGATCCGCTCGGTCCGCGCGGCGGAGCTGGTGTGCGATGTCGAGGCAGGGCTCAACGGCGAGCGGTTCGAGCGCGAGCTCGCGCGCCGCGGCTACACGTTCGGTCATTTCCCGTCGTCGATCTATTGTTCGACGGTCGGCGGCTGGATGGCGACCCGCGCCGCCGGCCAACTGTCGACCAAGTACGGCAAGGTCGAGGATCGGGTCGCCGGCCTCACCGTGGTCACCGGGCGCGGCGAAGTGATCGAGACCGACGGCCCCACGCGCGCGTTGCGCGGCCCGAACTGGACGCAGTTGATCTGCGGCAGCGAAGGCACGCTCGGCGTGATCACGAGCGCGCGGCTGCGCGTCGCGCCGGCGCCGCAGTTGAAGGTCTTTCGCGGCTACGAGATCGAGGACATCTCGGCGGGCGTCGAGGCGATCCGGCGGGTCGTCCAGAAAGGCCTGCGGCCCGCGGTGATCCGGCTCTACGACGAGCTCGACACGCTGATCAACTCGATGGGTCATCACGATCCGAACGAGCCCGACGCGAAGCTCGTGCCGCCGAAGCTCGGGATCGAGACCGGCGCGTTGCCGGCGTGGCCCGAGCTCCAGCGTGAAGAGCACGGCGTCGTCGATCGGTTGATGGCGTTCGCGAAGGGCCGGGCCAAGCTCAACCTGCGCGGCAGCGCAATGAACCTCGCGCTCGGCAGGAGCAACGTCGTCAACAAGTTGTTCGGCGCGGTCGAGAAGGTCGCGCGCCGCGGCTGTCGGTTGGTGGTCGGGCTCGAGGGCGCGCGGATCCGCACCGAGGTCGAAGCGGCGCTGACGTTCGCCGAGCTCGAGGCCGCCGGCGCGCGCGATCAGGGCGAAGATCCGGGCTGGGCGTGGCTGCGCCATCGCTATGCAGTGAGCTACCGGATGTCGCCGGTGTTTCGCGATGGCGCGTTCGTCGACACGATGGAGGTCGCGTCGACCTGGGATCGCTTGATGGATCTCTATCACTCGGTGCGCACCGCGATCGGCCGGCACGCAGTCGTGATGGCGCACTTGTCCCACGCGTATCCGGACGGCTGTTCGATCTACTTCACGTTCGCGGGGCACGCGGCGGACGCGGCGAGCGCGGAGCGGCTGTACGACGCGATCTGGCGCGATGGCATGGAAGCGACGACGCGGGTCGGCGCGACGATCAGTCATCACCACGGCGTCGGCCTGTTGAAGGCGCCGTACATGGCCGCCGAGCATCGCGAAGCGATGGCGATCTTCGAGGCGGCGAAGCACAGCCTCGATCCCGATGGCGTGTTCAACCCCGGCAAGATGGGACTGCGCGTCCGATGACGTTGCGCGACGAGATGATCGCGTCGGTCGGCGCCGAGCACGTGACCGACGAGCTCGGCGATCGGCCGGGGCTGCGGGTGACCCCGGGCTCGGCCGCCGAAGTTGCCGAGGTGATCCGGCGCGCCAACACGCTCGATGCGGCGGTCCTTCCCGTCGGTGCGGGTGGACGGCCGTCGCGGCCGGATCGCAGCGTCGAGGATCGCGCGCGCGTGTTCATCTCGACGGCGCGCCTCGATCAAGTGCTGCAGCTCGACGAGCAATCGCTGCTCGTCCACGCGCAGGTCGGCATCACCGGGCTCGAGCTCGAGCGGATCCTGTCGCCGCGCGGATTGTCGATCGGTGACTACCCTCCGGTCGTGCTGACGTCGTCGCTCGGCGGCATCATCGCGGTGCGCACGCCCGGGAAATCGAGCGCACGCCATGGCTTCTTCGAAGAAGCGGTCGCGGGCGTCTCGGCGGTGCTCGCCGACGGTCGCACGGTCCACACGCGGGTCGCGCCGCGGCGCTCGACGGGGCCGGACCTCGCGCGCGCGTTGTGCGGCAGCGAAGGCACGATCGGGTTCATCACGAGCGCGGTGCTGCGGATCCACAAGAAGCCCGAAGCGCGCCTGGTCGCCGCGTACGTGTTGCCGTCGATCGATGCGGCGATCAACGCGATCTATCTCGCGCTGCGCGAAGAGGCCGCGCCCTCCGGCCTGCGGGTCCACGACGCGGCCGAGACCGTGCGTCACTTCAACGGGCTCGTGCTGGCACCGGGGCACGTCCTGTTGTGCGCCGGCACCGCGGGCCCGACCGATCTCGCCGCGTGCGATCGCGACCTCATCACCAGCGCGGTGATCGCGGAAGGAGGCGAGGTCACCGACCACGCGCACGCCGAGCTGTGGTGGCGACGCCTGCACGCGGGCGAGCCGACGCCGGCCCCGAACCCGACGTTGCAGATCATGGGCTCGCCGACGAAGCTGTCGCTGGTCTACAAGGCCGTGATGGCGGAGGCCCAGCGGCTCGGCATCGCGGCGTCCGCTCACATCTCGCGCTTCGACCCGGATGGCGGGCTCGTGTTCGTGACGTTCGAGCCCGAGCCCACGGTCCAGACGGCCATCGAAAAGGCGGCCGAGGCGGCCGGCGGATGGCTGTTGGGGGCCCGCGCGACCAAGCTCGACGGCTATCTGCGCGCGCTGCGTGCCGAGCTCGACCCGCGTGGGATCATGAATCCCGGCACACTCGCCTGAGATCACGCGGAAATCCGCGCCGCGCATGAACTGGCGATGAAAGCGCCGCGATCGGCCACCACAATAACAAGCCGCCGCCGACGCCCCCTGCGGTACAACGGGCTGCACCGTCGTGGTCGTCGTCGGGCGGTGGTTGCTATGGAGATCTGGTGACGCGCTCGTTCTGGTTTGCATGTCTGTGGGTCGCCGCGACGCCGGCGCTCAGCCATGCCGAGCCGACGTGCGCGGTTTCGATCGTGCGCGCGCCGGATGACGTGCGCGCCGCGGTCGAGAGTTGGTTGGCGAAGGAGACCTGCACGACGCCGCTGACCGTCCGGATCATCGAGACCGAGGGCGGCTACTACATCTACGCGGTCGACGACCATGGCCGCGTCGAGGAGCGCATCGTCCCCGACGCGCAGAGCGCCGGCGTGCTGATCGCGAGCTGGACCGCCGACGACGGGATCGCGAAGCCGGAGCCGCCCCCACAGCCGATCATTGCCTTGGCGCGTCCCGCGGTCTCCGAGGAGCCGATCCCGCCCGTGGCTCCGACTCCAACGCTGACGCTCGTCGATCATCCGTCGCCGAAACTCGTCCACTCGACCGACTCGAATCACTGGTTGACGCTCGCCGCCGGTGCGGGTGGATCGAATCGCGGCGCCGGGGCACGCGTCGAGCTCGAGCTGATGCGCGCCGGTTCGTTCACCGCGGTCGTCCACCTCGCGTATGGCAACTCGCAGATGGCGGCCGGTGACGGCGTCACCATCTACAACGCAAACTTCGACGACCTCACCGCCATGGTCGGTCTCCACTACACCTGGCGGTTCGCGCCCGCGTGGCATGTGCGCGCCGGCTTCGCGGTCGGCGTGATGGCGACGCAGATGACGCTCGACGCCTCGGGCGTGAGCTCGGCGATGCAGACCTCGACCGCGGTCAGCGAAGGATCTCTGATGGTGGGCTACACGCTCGCCGATCGCTGGGAGGTCGAGATCGGGCCGGTCGCGACGCTCGCGAACGAACACTGGCACCTCGCCGACCAGATGGAGACCTTGGTCCGCGCGCCGGGCAGCGTGACCATGTTTGCCGGAGTCCGTCGCGCGCTCTGAATCCGCTCGTTTTTTGTGATGAAACGTCCGCCATCGGCAACCACCACAGGCATGCGCACCCTGATCATCCCGCTCGTCCTTTCTGCAGGGCTCGCCGCCGCAGCGCCGGCGCTCGCGCAACCGGCCCCGCCTGCCCCGCCCGCTGTGGCCGCACCCTCTTCGACGTGCTCCGTCACGATCGTCCGCGCGCCGGATCCCGTGCGTCAGACGATCGAGCAAGCGCTCGCCCGCGAGCACTGCACGCTCGCGCTCCAGGTCCGGATCATCCCGACCGACGGTGGGCTCTACCTGCTCGCGACCGACGAGCATGGCCGCGTTCGCGAGCGCATCGTCCCCGATGCCACGAGTGCCAGCGTGTTGATCGCGAGCTGGGCGGCCGATGACGGCCTCGGTGGTGCGGCGCCGCCGGTCCTCGCACCGGCGGCACCGCCGGCACCGGCACTGGCGCCGCCACCTGGCTACTCGGCTCCCGCGTACACCGGCCCGGCGCCGGTCGCTCCTCCGAACGATCCGCGACCCGCGTACGCACCAAACGCGGGACCGGTGACCGCATTCGGTCCCGGCGATTTCCGTCCGACCACCGACGACCGTGACGGCGGCGAACCGACGAAGGTCATCGAACCGCCTCATCCCGACAGGTACCTGACGCTCGCCGCCGGCTTGGGCACGAACGCCGGCGGCACGCTGCGCGCCGAGCTCGACATCTATAGCAAGAACGGTTGGACGATCGGCGCCGCGTTGGGCATCACCGCTAGCGAGATGTCCGCGTACGACTACTACTCGACGGGCGGGCAGTACGACGCCCACATCACCGACTACTCGTTCGCGCTCGCGGTGGGCCACCTGTGGCGGTTCGGCAATTGGCACCTTCGCGGCTCTGCCGGCCTCGGGCTCGTCGTGTCGACGATGGATCTCAACAACTACAGCTACACCACCAACCTGTACCAGAGCGGCAGTGGCAGCATGACGTCGCCGTACCTCGAGACGTCGCTGATGGCCGGCCATTCGTTTGGCGCGACGAAGGCGTGGGGCGTCGAGGCCGGCCCGGTGCTCTCGTACACCAAGCAGGAGTGGTACCTCTCCGACACGATGTCGACGATGTACCGCGAAGCCGGTAACCTCATGTTTGTCGTGGGGCTGCGGCACGGCCTGTGAAACGCGGCGAGCTCATCGAGTTGCATCCGGCGGGTGCCGTGCGCGACCAAGCTCTGTCCGACCCCGGCCTGATCGCCGCGTGTGCCGCCGGCGATCGCACGGCGCGCGCGCTGTTGTTCGAGCGCCACGTCGATGCGATCCATCGGTTCGTCGCGCGCATGCGCGGCAGCGACGCCGACGTCGTCGATGATCTCGTCCAGGTGACGTTCTTGCGCGCGTTCGGTGCGGCCGTGCGATTTCACGGCACGACCGCGCGCGCGTGGCTGCATGGCATCGCGGCCAACGTGGTGAAGGAGCACGCGCGCAAAGAGATCCGCCGCAAGCGCGCGCTCAGCCTCGTCGCGGAATGCGTGACCTCGTCCTCGCCGCCGCGCGATCCGACGCTCGCGCGCTTGCCGGCCGCGATCGCGGCGTTGCCACATCCGTTGCGCGCGGCGTTCAGCCTCGTCGATCTCGAGGGTGAAAAAGGCATCGACGCCGCGTCGGCCCTCGGCATCCCGCAGGGCACGTTGTGGCGACACGTCTACGAGGCGCGGTGTGCGTTGCGCGAAGCCCTGCATGGAGATGATCCATGACGTGCCCGAGCGTCGAGCAACTCGCCGCGGCGGCCGCCGGCGAGCAACTCCGTGCCGCCGAGCATGCGGCGACGTGCGGCGAGTGTGCGTCGTTGCTCGGACAGCAGCGCGAGCTCCGCACGCTCGCTCGCCAGCTCGAAGCTCCGCGGTTGTCTCCGCTGCGCCGCGCGAAGCTCGCGCTCGCCTACGATCCGGTGGTCGAGATTCGCGCGCTCGCGCAGCAACTCGAACGGCCGCAGCTCGCCGCCGATCGGCGCGCGCGCCTCGCCGCGGAGACGCTCGCGCTCGCCGACGCCGCACCGGCGCGTCGACCGTGGCTCGGCATCGGACTCGGTCTCGCGGCCGCCGCGGCCGTCGCGGTGAGCGCGTGGTCGACGCTGCGCCCCGGACCCGAGCAACTCGCGATCCACTGGCCCGATCACGCGTGGGCCGCGGCGCACACGCCGATCATCCACGATGCGGTGGCCGTCGCACCGGCGCCGGTGCCAACGCCGATCATCGAACCGGTCGTCGCGCCGGTGGTCGCGTCGTCACGCGTGGTCGCGTCGCACGCCGCGGCGTCGATCTCGGGCGATGACGATGCCGACTTCACGCGCGACGACGCGAACGAGCGCGACACCGTCCAGCTCCGCGACGGCACGATCTCGATCGATGCTCGCGATCGCGCGCCGGTCGCGGTCGCGATCGGTGACACCACGATCCAGGTCGTGAACGCGCGCGTCGAGATCCGCGCCGCGCACGGCTTGATCGTCTCGGCCCACACGTTCGCCGGCTCGGTCGAGCGCACGAGCCCCGAGTCGACCGCGGTGATCACCGCCGGTGAAGTCTGGACGCCACCGCCGGCCGAGGCGTCGCTCGCGGCGTTCCGCGTCGGCTGGCAGGCGCTGCACGACAACCACGACGCCGAGGCCCTGCGCGCCTTCGAGCGCGCGAGCGATCCGGTGATCGCGGAAGAGTCCTCGTTCTGGGCCGCGATCGCGGCGCAGCGCGCCGGCGATCGGGAAGGCGCAGCGCAACGCTTCCAGGCGTTCCTCGACGCCTACCCGCAGTCGGCTCGCGCCGACGCGGCGCGCGCCGCGCTCGCGAAGCTGCCGTAGCTAGATCCGCTTGATCAGCGCCTTGAGATTCGCGCTGATCTGTCCCTTCCCCATCCGCGCCCGCTCGTACTCGTACAGCGGGAACGGCTCCGCTCGCTCGATCAGATGGACCTGCGCGCCGAGCGCCGCGGGCATCGCGAGATCGAGCTCGTAGATATCGCCGCACACGAGCGTCTCCTCGAGCTTGTGCTCGATCGACTTGTTGGCCGACTTGCTGGCGTCGCCGAACCGATTGTAGACGTCGCACATCGCTTCGAAGTACGAGCCACGCCGCAGATAGATCGGCCGCGGCAAGCCGTCGACGCGTAGCCCAGCGTCGAGCCTCTCGAACCGCGCGCGCTCGCTCGCCGTGAGCTTGGAGTCGAGCAGCGGCTCCTTGACGAGAAACTTCTGCGCTCCACCGCTGACGTGGATCTTCGCGCGCAGCTTCGCCGGCAGGAGGTCGGTCAGGCGATTGCCGATGTCGGTCTCGCCGGAGTTCGAGATGAACGCGACCTTGACCTTCTTGGTCAGCGCGTCGAGCACGTCGATCAGCTCGGCGCGAAACGGCGCGACGCACGAGTTGTAGACGGCCTTGAACACGTCCGGTGCGGTGCCACCGCGCGCACGCGCGAGCAACGCCGAGGCTTCACCGGCGAGGATGAACGGATCGGCGCCCGCCGGTGCCGTCGAGGGTGCGTTCGCGAGCGTCCAGCCGGCATGCGGCGCCGCTTTGCGCACGGTCGCGAGCGCCTTGTCCCACGCTTTGTCGTCGGCGTGGATCGCCTTGCCGTACGCCGCGAGAAAGCGTTCCTGAACGCGATCGACCTGCGTGCACGTTCCGTCGAAGTCCAAGATCACGTAGCGAATGCGCGCCATCGCGGGCGAATCTACCCTAGCCCGCGTCGCTCTTGGACATGTCGGCGACGAGCTTGCGCATGAACAGCTCGATGTTCTGGCGCAGCGCCGGGTCTTCACACACCGGCAGCGCCCGCCGCCAGGTCTCGACCGCGCGCGCGTGCAGGCCCTGGCGAAAATACAGATACGCGAGCCGCGTCAGCGCCGGAAAGTACAGCGGCTGGAGCTCGACGGTCGCCTCGTATTCGTCGACGGCCTCGCCCCACCGCGAGGCGCGCTGCAACATGTTCGCGAGCATGAAGTGCAGCTTCGAGCTCGACGGATCGGTGACCAGGGCGGCGCGCAGCCGCTCGATCGCACCGTCGATATCGCCGGTGTGATAGCGCGCGATCGCGTCCGCGAGCACCGCCTCGTGATCGGCGCGCTCGTCCGGAGACAGATCGCGGATCAGGCGATGGAGTCGGCGCGGGTCGAGCGGCTTCTCGAGGTAGCCGTCGGCCGCGTGGCGCTGGAGCACGTCTTCGGGCACCTGCCCCGAGTCGATCACCGAGGTCGTGACGATCACCTTCGTCCGCGCCATCCGCTTGCTCTTCTTGATCGCCCGGCACAACTGCAAGCCGTCGATCTCGGGAGCCGCGATGTCGGCGAACACCAGATCGAAGAACAGATGCGCCATCAGCTCGACGGCCTGCTTGCCCGTCGACGCCGCCTGACATTCCCAGCCGACCTTCTCGAGCGCCGAGACCAGTTGGATCCGCCCCGCCGGATCCGGGTCGACGACCAGCGCGCGGATCCGCGCCGTGCCTTCGCTCGCCGCCTGCCGATCGACTCCACCCCTCACGCGATCGAGATCCGCGGTGATGATCGCGGTCGCTTCGGGCGCGTGCTCGTGCTCGTCGGTCGACGTCGTGACCAGCCAGTCGCCGGTCAACGTCACGCTCGCGAGGCCATCTTCCGAGGGCAGCTCCTCGACATCCTCGATGCTGCGCGCCGCCTCTTCGGCGAGCGCGCGCTGCGCCAGCTCCTCCTGGCCACTGCCCCCGGG
Source organism: Kofleriaceae bacterium (assembly GCA_039935615.1). Classification (GTDB taxonomy): domain Bacteria; phylum Myxococcota_A; class Polyangia; order Haliangiales; family Haliangiaceae; genus JABFXX01. The sequence goes on along the minus strand of JBDTJY010000160.1, from coordinate 11,174 downwards.
ATGTACGACGGCGAGGTGCGGCCGGCCATCCGCCTCGGGACCGACGAGCAGCTCGTCGCCTGCGCGCCAGAGCCGGAACGCCTGCCGGATCGTGCGCGCGAGCGTGACGTCGAGAGCGATCCGCAGCTCGACGTTCTTGCCGCGCGCCGCACCGAGCTCGCGCGCGGGCACGATCGCATCTTCGGGCCGCGCCGCCGCGACGACGATCGAGCGCTCGTCCTCGAACACGACGAGCGCGCTGAAGATCCGCGCCCACTCGATCGAGACGTGCTCGATCACCTGGAGCCGGATCGTCGATTCATCGAGCACGATCCCGGGCCACCCCGTCTGCATCGACAGCGCCGCGCAGAGCTGTCGCTCGGTCGCGTAGCCGAGCGCGTAGAGCTCCGACGCGACCGGATGGCGGCCGCTCTGCCGCGCGAGGGCGTCGGACAGGCCGCCAGCGTCGATCACGCCCTGCGCGACCAATAACTGCCCGATGGATCCCCGCACTCACAGAAAAGCGTACACCTGCAAGCCCCCGAATTCCCGTACGTGAGAACGCCGCATCGCACGGCCCACGGACGCTTGAGATCGATGCTGAGTGCGCCGAATGGTCGAATCTAGTGGCTATGACGCGAGTCGCTGGTATCTTCCGCCGTCCGCTGGAGACCCCAGCTGGCTGGAAAAAGTGTGACACCCTGGCGCAGCGACGTGGCTGCGTAAACACGCTCATTAGCGAACCAAACGAAGAGAATCACTAACGATTCCGGGGATCACTCAAACGCTGGCACCACCATTGCTCTTGGTGGGGCCAGTAACTCAGTAGAGGACGAAATGAACAACGACTTCAGGATTGGCGAGAAGGCCGTTTACCCCGCCCACGGCGTGGCGGAGGTGATCGGCATCGAGAAGAAGGAGATCAACACGACGGTGTGCTCCTTCTACGTCTTGAAGGTGCTCGCCACTGGGATGCAGATTCTGGTTCCGAAGGACAAGGCCGATCAGGTGGGCCTGCGCCCCGTGGCGACGACCTCGGAGATCGAAGAAGTGTTCGATATCCTTCGTGAGAAGGACGTCCATATCGACAAGCAGACGTGGAACCGCCGCTATCGCGGGTTCATGGAGAAGATCAAGACCGGCTCGCTGTTCGACGTCGCCGAGGTCTATCGCGACCTCTACCGCTTGAAGAGCAGCAAGGTGCTCTCGTTCGGCGAGCGCAAGATGCTCGACAACGCGAAGCAGCTCATCGTCAAGGAGCTCGCCGTCGCTCGTAAGTGGACCGAAGAGAAGGTCGAGTCCGAGCTCGAGAAGGCCTGCGCGTGACGCGAGTCGGCGGCGCGGTGTAGATGATCTCCGCTTGAATCCGCGAAGTTGCCCGTGGTAGGGCAAACGTCGCATGCAGGTTCACGTCGCTAAAGCAGAGCTCTGGACGTTGCCCGTAGACGCCGTGGTCAACCCGGCCAACTCGCTGGGCATCATGGGTGGTGGGATCGGTGGTTCGCTTCGTCGCCAGGGTGGCGATGTGATCCAGCAGGCCGCGATGGCCGCCGCGCCGATCGCCGTAGGCGCCGCGCTGGTGACCACCGCGGGCTCGCTGCCCGCGAAGAACGTCATCCACGTGCCGACGATGGAAGAGCCCGGCATGCAGATCGGTGCCGAGAACGTGCGCCGCGCGGCCCGCGCCGCGCTGATCGCGGCAGATCGCAACAACTTCAAAGTCATCGCGATCCCCGGCATCGGCACCGACCTCGGCAACGTGCCGATCGACGAGGCCGCGCGTGCGATCGTCGAAGAGGTCCGCGCGCATCGTCGGCCGAATCCCGAGACGATCTATCTCGTCGACACCAATGAGGACATGATCGCCGCACTCGAAGATGCGCTGCGCAACGCGCAAGCGAATCTGTAGTTAACCGCGCGATCACCCTTCGAAAATCCGCGCCGCCTCGGATTGACCGGCTTGGCCAGCGCCATATACTGCGCTCGCTTTGCAGCTACAGGCGTACATGCCGGCCGGAGTGGCCATCCTCCTCGCGATCGCCTTCTGCGGATTGTTCACTGCGCTCGCAGTGCTCATCGGTCCGAAGGCGTCTAACCCGGACAAGCTCAAGCCGTTCGAATGCGGCAGCGAGCCGATCGGATCCCCACGCGGACGCTACTCCGTGCGGTTCTATCAGGTCGCGATCCTGTTCCTCGTGTTCGATATCGAGGCCGCGTTCATGTATCCGTGGGCGGTCCTCTACAACAACCTGTCGCACACCATGGGACCTCAGGGTCCGATGATCAGCGTGTTCGGCTTTGCCGAGATGTTGCTGTTCGTCGCGATCCTCGTCGTCGCACTCGCGTATGTCTGGCGAAAGAAGGCGATCGGATGGGAGTAGAGCTCACCACCACCCGTCTCGAGGATGCAGCGAAGTGGGCGAAGCAAGGCAAGCTCGCTCGCGTGCCCGAGTGGGGCCGCAAGTTCTCGTTGTTCACGTACCCGTTCGTCACCGCGTGCTGCGGCATGGAGTTCATGTCGGTCGCGGCGCCGAAGTACGACATCGCGCGGTTCGGCGCGGAGTTTCCGCGGTTCTCGCCGCGCCAGTCTGACCTCTTGATGATCGTCGGGACGATCACCGAGAAGCAGGGCCCGGCGTTGAAGCGCGTCTACGACCAGATGGCGGAGCCCAAGTGGGTGATCGCGTTCGGCGTGTGCGCGTCGACCGGCGGGTTCTACCAGAACTACTCCGCGATGCCGGGCGCCGATCAGGTGATCCCCGTCGACGTCTACATTCCGGGTTGCCCGCCGCGGCCCGAGCAAGTGCTCGACGCTCTGATGATGTTGATGGATCGCATCCAGGACGGACGCGGCCACAGCCAGCTCCGCTTGAAGCGCGAGCAGATCATCGCCGAGCAGAAGTCGCACGAGGGAGAGTAGTAAGACCATGAGCCAGAAGGTTCTCGACGCGCTCACCGCCGCCCTGCCCGGCGCGGTCGTGCGCACGGGCTCGGCACACGGCGACGAGATCGCCTGGATCAAGCGCGACGACCTGCTCGCCGTCGCGACGTGGCTGCGCGACGATCCGGCGATGGCGTTCGATGCGCCGGTGTTCTGCACCTGCATCGACTGGATCGACTGGAAGCCGCTCAATCGTCCGCCGAGCGAGGCGTGGAACGAGTCCAAGCCGCGCTACACGGTCGCGTATCAACTGCGCTCGCAGCCCCACAAGCATCGCATCCGGCTCGAGATCGAGCTGCCCGAGAGCGATGCGCGGTGTCCGTCGCTCGCCGACCTGTGGCCGGCGTTCAACTGGCAGGAGCGCGAGACGTTCGACATGTACGGCATCCGCTTCGACGGTCATCCCGACCTGCGGCGGATCTACATGTACGAAGAGTTCGTCGGCTATCCGCTACGCAAGGACTACCCGAAGGAGAAGCGTCAGCCGCTCGTGCGCCGCGACGATCTCCCGATCAACCCGCTCAAGGGCCCGCACGCCGGGGAGCACAAGTAATGGCCGACGCGCAGTCGCTGAAGCAGTTGGTCCTCGGTCGTAAAGACGTGCAGGACTTCTCCGACGAAGAGCAGGCGATCCCGCCGGATCTCATGACCGTCAACATGGGCCCGTCGCATCCCGCGATGCACGGCACCGTGCGGATCGTGCTCACCGTCGACGGCGAGAAGGTCGTCAAGGGTGATGTTCAACCCGGCTATCTCCATCGCTGCTTCGAGAAAGAATCCGAGTACGCGACGTACACCCAGGTGTTCCCGTACACGGACCGCCTGAACTACGTCTCGCCGATGATCAACAACTGCGGCTGGGCGATGGCCGTCGAGAAGTTGATGGACCTGACCGGCAAGTTGCCGAAGCGCGCGGAGTACATCCGCGTGATCGTCAGCGAGATGTCGCGCATGACCGACCACCTGACGTGCATCGGCGCCTCGGCGATGGAGCTCGGCGCGTTCACGCCCTTCCTCTATCTCCTGAAGGCGCGCGAGTGGCTGTACGAGCTGCTCGAGAAGGTCTCCGGCGCGCGGCTCACGCACAGCTACGTGCGGGTCGGCGGCGTGGCGAAGGATCTGTCGGAGGGCTTCGGCCCCGAGCTCTCGAACTGCCTCGACAAGATCGCGGACGTGATGGTCGAGTCCGAGATCCTGCTCACCAACAACAAGATCTTCCGCGACCGCATGGCCGGCATCGGCTGCATGTCGAAGGAAGATGCGATCGCGACCGGCTGCGTCGGTCCGATCGCGCGCTCGGCGGGCGTCGACTACGACGTGCGCCGCGACTACCCGTACTCGATCTATCCCGAGCTCGAGTTCGACGTGCCGCTCGGCACCACCGGCGATTGCTACGACCGTTACCTGGTCCGGCTCGAAGAGCTCAGACAGTGCATGCGGATGCTGCGCCAGTGCTTGGTGCAGATCCCGGATGGCCCGGTGATGTCGGACGATCACCGCGTGGCGCTGCCGGCGAAGTCGGCGACGTACAACACGATCGAATCGATGATCCGGCACTTCAAGCACATCATGGATGGCGTGCGTGTGCCGGCCGGCGAAGGCTACGCCTTCCTCGAAGGCGGCAACGGAGAGCTCGGGTTCTTCGTCGTCGCCGATGGCACCGGTCGCCCGTACAAGGCGTACTGCCGGTCGCCTTCGTTCGTGCACCTGTCGACCGCCGAGCGGTTGTTCACGGGGCACTTCATCGCGGACATCGTTCCGATCTTCGGGATGATCAACATGATCGGTGGAGAGTGTGACAAGTGAGCGAGCTAGTAACTCTCACCATTGACGGGCAGTCGGTGTCGGTGCCGAAGGGCACGAACGTCCTCGAGGCAGCGAAGCTGCTCGGCAACAACATCAGCGCGTTTTGCTATCACCCCGGCCTCCCGATCGTCGCCCAGTGCCGCCAGTGCCTGGTCTCGGTCGAGAAGAATCCGAAGCTGCAGCCGAGCTGCCAGCAAGTCGTCGGCGAAGGCATGGTCGTCCACACGACCGATCCGGCGTCGACGCTCGCGCGCAAGCAGCAGCTCGAGTTCACGCTCGTCAACCATCCGATCGACTGCCCGATCTGCGACAAGGCCGGCGAGTGCACGCTGCAGAAGCTGTACTTCGATCACGACAACTCCGATTCGCGCGTCGAGACCAACAAGGTCCACAAGGCCAAGGTCGTCGATCTCGGACCGCACATCATCCTCGATCAAGAGCGCTGCATCCTGTGCTCGCGCTGCATTCGGACGTGCGATGTCGTCTCCGGCGAGCACCAGCTCGAGTTCGCGAATCGCGGCGACCACGAGATCCTGACCACGGCGCCGGGCGAACAGCTCGACAACCCGTACTCGATCAACACCGTGGACGTCTGCCCGGTCGGCGCGCTGACCGCGAAGGACTTCCGGTTCACGATGCGCGCGTGGGAGCTCGAGGCCACGCCGAGCGTGTGCAACGGCTGCGCGACCGGCTGCAACATCGAGATCCACCACAAGAACGAGCGCGCCTGGCGCCTCGTGCCGCGGCACAACGCCGAGGTCAATCACTACTGGATGTGCGACGAGGGCCGCTTCACCTATCACGGGCTCCGCGAACAGCGGCTCGCGTCGGCGGTCGTCGACGGGCTGCCGGCGAGCTGGGACAAGGCCGTGCAAGCGGCGGCGAAGCGGCTCGGCGTCCATCTGCGATCAGAAGGCGCGGCCCAGGTCGGCGTCGTGCTGTCAGCACTGCACTCGAACGAAGACAACTACGCACTCGCGAAGCTCGCGAAGGCGTGGGGCGCGGGTCACGTCTACATCGCGGGTCGCACGCCGGTGCCGGCACGTGCCGATGGCCGGTTGCGCGTCGCCGACGTCAACCCGAACGCCGCGGGCGTCAAGGCGATCTGCGAAGCGCTCGGGCTCACGCCGATCCAAGCGTTCGAGCTCGCCAATCCGGTGACCGGTGTGCCGCCGAACCTGCGCGCGTTGGTCGTGCTGGGCGATGTCGTGCCCGGGCTCGACACCCAGAAGCTCAAGGAGCTCGAAGTGATCTGCATCGCCGCGCACGAGCGTGGTCCGGTGCCGCACGCGCGGGTCGCGCTGCCGATCGCGGCGTGGGCCGAGACCGGTGCGACGACGACGAACAACAACGGCCTCGTCCAGCGCATGCACGCGGCGTTCGCACCACCGGGTGCGGCGATCGCGGGGTGGGAGGCGGTCGTGCGGCTCGCCGCGGCGACCGGCCAGAAGTTGCTGTGGAGCCACGCGCGCGACGTGTTCAAGGACATGACGCAGACCGTGACCGCCTGGAAAGATCTGACGTGGCAGCGCGACGTCCGTCCGCTCGCGCTGCGCTTCGCTGGGAGCCGCGGCTGATGCGTTGGTTAGTCGTACTTGCACTCGCGTTCGTCACGGCCTGTCACGGCGGTGATGTCAGCTCCGTCAAACCGATCGGGTGCCCCGAGCCCACGCGCGATAACCCCACGCCGTTCGTCCCGATGGCGATCAGCGACGGTGGGTTCTCGACGACGAATGGCCTGCGCACCAACGAGATCGCGATCCATCCCGACGACATCGTCAAGTTCGTCGTCGAGCAGGGCCAGACCGTCTCGCCCGGCCACACGGATCAAGACAAGACCACCGTCGCGACGGCACTCAGCACGACCGGCACCAAGTGCTTCCAGTTCGCCGCGACCGGCGAATACGGGTTTCACTCCGCGTCGTACGACGGCACCGTGTTCGTGCGGTCGTCGATCGCGGAGCTCATCTTCGGCCTGCTCGACTCGGCCGCGATCAAGTGGGTGTTCCTGATCCTCGTGATCGTGATGCCGCTCGCGTCGCTCCTGACCTGGGCCGAGCGCCGCCAGAGCGCGATGATGCAGGACCGGCTCGGCCCCAACCGCGCCAACATCGGCCCGATCAAGCTCAAGGGCATCCTGCACTTCGTCGCCGACGCCTTGAAGATGATCTTCAAGGAGGACTTCATCCCGGCGAACGTCCACAAGGGCCTGTTCGCCCTCGCACCGTTGATCGCGATCGCCCCCGTGCTGATCGCGTTCTGCATCATCCCGTTCGGTCCGACGATCCATCCGTACGCGGTGACCCACGTGCTCGGCTCGTCGCCGAGCGCGGCGGAGCTCGCCAATCCGATCCGGCTGCAGATCTTCTCGATCGACTTCGGGCTGATCTTCTACTTCGCGGTGCTCACGCTCGCGAACTACGGCGGCACGATCGCCGGCTGGGCGTCCTACAACAAGTGGGCGCTGCTCGGCGGCCTGCGCAGCTCGTCGCAGATGATGTCGTACGAAGTGTCGATGGGCCTGTCGCTCGTCGGTGCGTTCTTGATCTGCGGCACGCTCGAGCCCGGCGCGATCGTGCTGCACGGTGCGAGCGCGACGATGTCGCCGGCGAACCCGGCGAACTGGTTGTGGCTGTGGCAGCCGGTCGGCCTCGTGCTGTTCTTCACGGCGGCGATCGCCGAGACCAAGCGGGCGCCGTTCGATATCCCGGAAGGCGAGCCCGAGATCATCGGCTACTTCGTGGAGTACTCCGGCATGCGCTGGGGCATCTTCTTCCTCGCCGAGTTCATCGAGGTCGTGTTCATCGCGGCCGTCGTCGCGACCGTGTTCTTCGGTGGCTGGCAGGTGCCGTTCCTCGAGCCCGATGGCTTCCATGCCTTCGGCGGCATGTTGCAACTCCCGCACGGCATCGTCGCGCTGCTCCAGATCGCCGCGTTCGGGGTGAAGCTGGTCGTGCTCTGCTGGTTCCAGTTGATGGTGCGGTGGACGCTGCCGCGCTTCCGTGCCGATCAGTTGGTGAACCTTGGTTGGAAGGTGCTCCTACCGACCGCGCTCGGGTGGATCATGTTCACGGCGCTGCTCAAGCTTGTCTTCATGGCCTAGAGGTGAACGATGTCCGCAGCTCATAGCGAACCACATGACGACGCCAACCGAGGCGACCAAGACGGCCCGAAGGTCCTCGTCGAGCACACGAGCAGCGCTGGCAAGCAGCAGCGCACGGTCCAGATCGTCCGTCCCGAAGCGATCGACACGTCGTTTCTCGCAGCCGGTGCGAAGGGCTTCAACGTCACGCTCAAGCACTTCGTGAAGAACCTGTTCACGCCGCTGCGCTCGAAGGCGGCGCGTGCGCAAGCCGGTGCCCCGACCGACAAGGCGTGGAACGAGATCGAGACGGTTCAGTATCCGGAAGAGAAGGTCACGTATCCGGAGCGGTTCCGCGGCCTCCATCGCTTGATGATGCGTGATGACGGCGCGGTGCGTTGCGTCGCCTGCATGTGCTGCCCGACGGCCTGCCCGGCCCACTGCATCACGATCATTCCCGAAGAGAGCGATTCGAACGGCATCGAGAAGCGCCCGGCGGTGTTCGAGATCGACGAGCTCCGCTGCGTCGTGTGCGGACTCTGCGTCGAAGCGTGCCCGTGCGACGCGATCCGGATGGACACCGGCATGCACGCCGGTCCCGTCGAAGATCGCGGTGATGCGATCGAGACGAAAGAATCGATGCTCAAGCGTGGGATCCAGTCAATCGCAAAACAAGGTGGCGAAGGCCCCAACTGGCGCGATCACGACCACCCGCACGATCGCAAGTAGCGCTCCCGCGCGGCGACAAATTCGCAGTCAGGATCTTTCGTTTGGTTTTGCGTGCTTCGAGAAAAAGCGATCGCTCGCGATTTTTTCTCGTTGACGATCGTGATCACGATCCCTAACGTAGAAATCGAGCACGGACTGCTCGATGCGAGACTCGGGACGAATCAATCTCCTATATTTCTATCCAGGGATCTGCCTCTGATCTGGGTGTGCACGCCTGCTCGTCAGGAAGCCCAAAGGATTACCGTGGAGCCCACCTACTGAAACAGTAGGGGATAGATCTCGTCCTACGGTCGAACGGTCGTGCTCATTTGGGCCGGAACAGTGAAGAGCTGTTCCGGCCCTCCTTTTTTCTCGCGCATCGCACGCGCGTAACCGCGAAACGCGGGATCCGGATCGCGTTGCGACCGGACCCGCACGAGCGAGCCTGGATGATCAGCGTCGCCCTAGACCGCGGTCCAACCCGGCGGCACGTCCGGAGACGACCAGCGGTACAAGACCAGCGCGTCGCGCGGTGCGAGGTTCACGCAGCCGTGGCTGCGGGGACTCCCGAAGCCGTCGTGCCGTGTGCAGCGCGAAGCCGCGCTCGTACTACATCGTCCACGGCACACTTCGACAAGCGTGAAACCTGGCGGTGCCACGAATTTCAGAGGCAAGCCATTCGCGATCAATCCCGACGCTGTCGCTGCGCCGATCCACGACACGCCAAGCCTTCTGAAGGACATGAATCGCTTGGTCGCGGAAGGAAAGATCGACCAAAGCCGCGTCGACAAATGGAGCGAACGCCAGATCACCGACGAAGGAGTGCACACGAAGCCTGGCGAACCATTGAAGGCGAGACTCTGATCGAAGGGTCGGTTCCCGCTTCGGCGATCGAGGGAGCGGGCTTGCGAGGACTACGAGGGGGTAGCTCGCGGCTTGTTCTGGGTCGGACTCGTGCTCACAGTGCATGATATGATCGCAGCGGTCCTGTCGGCGCTGTCGTCGGCGGTCTCGTTGGAGGGGCGGTCGGGGCAATTTCCGGATGGATCGCGGGGCTGGCTCTCCAGCCTGCTCTGATGAATCCCTTGCTAACGGCTATCCAGCGAGGCGACATCGATCGCGTCAAGACCCTTCTCACCGCCGGCGCCCCTGTCAGACGCAATGCATGGCGTCGCTTTTGGTTGAAGCATGAGCCAACGCCTCTGCAGATGGCCGTTCGGTGGCGCGCTACGCCGATCGTTGAGTGTCTCCTCGACCACGGTGCAGATCCTAACGATGGGACTCTGACGCACCTGCTGCCGCTACCCGAAGCCTGCTACAGGGGAGATTTCGCAACGATCGAGCTCCTCGCATCGCGAGGCGCAGATCTGAATCCGATTGGCGACGAGCCATCTCCTCTCAACGTAGCCGCCACGAATGGGCGCGAGGATGTGGTCGACTGGCTTCTCGAACACGGTGCTGATCCGTCCGTCATTTTTGCGTCGCATGTTGCGGTGCATCGGATCTCGTGTTCGATCCTTGCTCGCGTGATCGACGCTGGCGGCAAGGCGCCGCCGGAGGTCGAGAAAGCGGTCCGCGCCGGCAAATGGTAGGCTGAGGTGCTCTCTGGCGTCGCCCATGATCGTGTTCTTGAGATGCGACTATCCGTGCCATCAACACCTGCACGTGGACACTTGGTAGACGCAGGGTCTGGTGTTGGTGGGTACGACGAAAGCGCTCATCGAGAGGGACGTGATGATCCAGCATGCACGGAGCGCACGCCTGTTGACGGCAGCTTGATCACGTCGTGGAGTTGCTCGTCGGTTGCCTCGAACCATTCATTGATGAGAGACGTTTGTGCGCCGAGTGTTGCTGGCAGCCTGATTCCGTCGCATTCCGGCGGTTGAGCCGGTCGGCGGGAAGTCGCCGCGCTGAAGATCTCGCCGTCACGATCTGGGTCAGCGCGAGGGCCCCGGGTTGCTGTCCGAGACCCTCAGCCGATGGACGCCGGCTTTGAGCACACGATGCTCGAGGTCAGCATCCGGATCGGTTTCCCGTCGTCGCGTCCCGGAGTGATGTAATCGCTGTGTGGGATTGCTCTAGCGGCGGCGAACCTTGAGACGTTCAAGGTCCGCGTTCGGTCGATATCGGTCCGTTGGTGACGTCCTTGCCGACTCCGCGAATCGGATTGGCGGAGGTGCCCGACGTGCTCGAGCGCGTCAAACTTGGTTTGCGTCTCGAACGTCTCGAGCTCGAGAAGAGACGTCGCCGCCGTGAGCACGGCCGACGGATCCGTGATTGGCACCAACGAGCTCCACGAGGGGTAGTCGTGTAGTCGATCGCGAGCTGCCGCGTCGGATCTTGTAGAGGCGACCTGCGACGGTGGTCCAATACGACAACAGCTGAGCGTTCGGCGGGATGCAAAAGAACAGCGTCTTACCGGTGCCCGGCAACTGCGGCAGCGACGGCGCATTCCCGGTGCCCTGCACCAGATCCTGCGGAGGCGGCGGGGCGACGACGAGGTTTTCGACGGCGACGAGCGTGTTCGAGAATGCATCGAGCTGTGACGCGATCTGCGCGTAGGTCAGCGGCGTGGATTCGGACGCTGGCGGCATCCGGACCTCTTCGGGCTCGGGCCCGAGGATCAAGTCCGCGAGGATGCACAGTGGAGCCGCGGCT
>JBDTJY010000159.1:0-18948 GCA_039935615.1 Kofleriaceae bacterium | reverse complement strand
TGTAGTAGTCGGTGTACGCACGGCGCACGGCGAGGGGGTTCGAGAGATATTTGGTCGGCGCCGCGTATTCGATGGTGCGCGAATGGATGTCGTAGGTGTCGACCTGCGCGTAGAACCGCGTACCGCCGATCGAGGGAATCACCCACGCGCCGACGAAGTAGCTGTCACCGGTAGCGATCTGCGCGTAGAGCAACAGCTTCTGGTCGAGGCCGAACAGGTTGTTCTCGCCGAAGCCGACGCCACCGCCAACGTTGGTCGGCTGGGTGTAGAACGCGGGCGCGATGACCCACGAGTGCTTGTCGCGCACGAGCATGTGGAGGCGGACGCCGCCCGGGACCGGCTCGTAGAACACCTCGACGTCCTTGAACAACCCGCTCGAGACCAGCCGGGTCTTGATCAGATCGACCATGGTCGGAGACCAGTCGTCGCCGACCTCGACCTTCGCGATCAGCTCGACGGTGTCCGAGGTGGTCTTCTCGTTGTCCTCGACGACGATCTCCTGGATCGTCTCTGCGCCCGCTCGGGACGCGCCGAGCGCGACCAGCCCGAACACAAGCAGCCAGCGCCTCACGTGCAAATTATCGCACGATCCTATCCGGCAGATACCGACGGTGACCAGGCCCACAGTCCCGTGTTACGACACCCTCTATGAACCCCGCCGAAGTGGCCACGGCCCTCCTCATCGAGAAGACGCTGCAGGACAGCAACGCGTACCGCAAGATCGACGACTCGTTGTACGTGCTCAAGCAGGGGTCGGCGTACGTGATGATCAGCGTCGTCCCGTGGGGCGACAACAAAGCGATGGTGCGTTGCGTCTCGCAGCTCGTGAAGGGCGTCGATGTCGACGGACCGCTCGCGAAGCAACTGCTCGAGCTCAACGGTCACCTCCGGTTCGGCGCGTTCGCGTGGGATCCCGACGAGCACACCGTGTTGTTCAGCCACACGATCCTCGGCGGCACCACGCTCGATCCCGAAGAGTTGATGGCGACGCTGCGCGATGTCGCGCTGATCGCCGACGAGTACGATGACAAGTTGATGAAGAAGTACGGTGGCCAGCGGATGATCGATCTCCTCGAAGAAGCCGCGATGGAGCGGATCATGGAGAAGGACCCGAAGAGCTTCCGGTTCGAGTAAGCCATGGAAAACAACGACAAGTACGGCTTCGGCACGCGCGCGATTCACGCGGGCCAATCACATGATCCCGTGACCGGCGCCGTGATGACGCCGATCTACTACACGTCGACGTACGCGCAGTCCGCGCCCGGCGTCCACAAGGGCTACGAGTACTCGCGCACGCACAACCTGACGCGATTCGCGCTCGAGGCGAACCTCGCGTCGCTCGAGGGTGGTGTCGGCGGGCTGTGCTTCGCGTCCGGCCTCGCCGCGACGTCGACGCTGCTCCAGATGTTCGACACCGGCACGCACGTCGTCGCGTGCGATGACCTGTACGGCGGCACGTACCGCTTGTTCGACAAGGTGTATCGCCGCTTCGGCTTCGAGTTCTCGTACGTCGATCCGGGGCTGGGCGCGGCCGGGATCGAGGCGCAGATCCAGTCCAACACGAAGCTCGTGTGGATCGAGACGCCGACGAACCCGATGCTGAAGATCATCGACATCGCCGCCGTCGCCGCGGTGTGCAAGAAGAAGGGCGTGTTGCTCGCGGTCGACAACACGTTCATGACGCCGTTCCTGCAGCAGCCGCTGGCGCTCGGTGCGGACATCGTCGCGCACTCGCTGACCAAGTATCTCAACGGCCACTCCGACGTGATCGGTGGTGCGCTGATCTTCAAGACCCAAGAGCTCCGCGACAAGGTCGCATTCTTACAGAACGCCGCCGGTGCGGTGCCGTCGCCGATGGATGCGTTCCTCGTGATGCGCGGCACCAAGACGCTGCACGTCCGGATGGAGCGCCACGAAGCGAACGCGCGCACGCTCGCGTGGTGGCTCGACAAGCATCCGCAGGTCGAGCGGGTGATCTATCCCGGCCTCGAGTCGCATCCCGGCCACGCGCTCCAGAAGCGCCAGGCCAAGGGCTTCGGCGGCATGATCAGCATCGTCATCAAGGGCGGCATGGAGGCGTCGAGGAAGTTCCTGTCGACGTGCAAGATCTTCACGCTCGCCGAATCGCTCGGCGGTGTGGAGTCGTTGATCGAGCATCCCGCGATCATGACGCACGCGAGCGTCCCGAAAGAGAATCGCGAGAAGCTCGGCATCGTCGATGGCTTCATCCGGCTCTCGGTCGGGATCGAGGATGTCGCCGATCTGCAAGCCGATCTCGAAGCGTCGTTCGCCGCCGCGAAATAGCGCTACTCTTCGAACGTGGCATCTGAAATCGAGCTGACACTCGAGGGCCGACCGCGCGATCTGGGCGGGTTCACCGTCGGCCGAGTGCTGCCGGCGATCGGCAAACGCATGGTCGGGCCGTTCACGTTCCTCGATCACATGGGCCCGGCCGATGTCGACGAGATGACCGTGCGACCGCATCCGCATATCAACCTCGCGACCGTGACGTACCTGTTTCGCGGCGAGATCCTCCACCGCGACAGCCTCGGCAACAAGCAGCCGATCACGCCGGGCGCGATCAACTGGATGAGCGCGGGCCGCGGCATCGCGCACTCCGAACGGATCGCGAAGGATGGCGACACGCACTCGCTGCACGGCTTGCAGTTGTGGGTCGCGCTGCCCAAGGCCGTCGAGGACACCGCGCCGTTCTTCGAGCATCACCCGGCCGCGACGCTGCCGGAGCTCGTCGAGCCCGGAGCGGTGATCCGCGTGCTGTGCGGCGAGGCCTACGGTGCGAAGTCGCCGGTGTCGTCGGTGTCGGCGATGTTCTACGCGGAGATCGTGATGCAGCCGGGGGCCAAGGTCTCGGTTCCGGATGCGTACAGCGAGCGCGCCGCGTACATCGTCGAGGGCGCGGCGCGGATCGGTGGCGAGCGGCTCGAGGCGCGCCACATGGCGGTGTTGTCGAAGGGCGCGGCGGTCACGCTCGAGGCCGATGGTCCGACCCGACTCGTGGTGCTCGGCGGCGAGCCGCTCGACGGACCGCGCTACATGTGGTGGAACTTCGTCTCGAGCTCCCCCGAGAAGATCCACGAGGCGGCGGCGAAGTGGCGCGCCGGCACGTGGGACAAGGTCTTCGACGACACGGTGGAGTACACGCCGGCCCCCGAGGGCCCGCCGCAGTTCGCGCGCTAGCCGACGAGGCGGGCGATCAACCGCGCGCAGAGCTCGGCGGGCGCGTCCGGATCCGGTAGCCCGCTGTAGATCGCGGCGATGTCGCGCATCGGCACGTCGTCGTTGCCCATGCCGGTGCCGTAGCGACCGTAGGGCTCGGGCTTGCGCAGCGAGACCTCGCCGCCGACCGGCCCGACCGAGCGAATGAAGCCCTTGTGCAGCGCGGTGCCGACGCGCGCCGGGCAGCGGCACGGGTTCATCGGGTTGACGTGCTCGCAGCGCGGCGCGAGGTAGTCGCCGATCTTCTTGCGCGCGCGTGACAGCCGGACCTTGTAGGCGCTCTCGGTGATCGAGAGTGCTTTGGCGGCTTGCTCGTCGGTCAGCTTGATCACGTGACACGTGACGAACGCGGCGCGCTCGCCGGGAGGCAAGCAGTTGACGACCGCGGTCATGCAACCTTGCTTGAGCTCCCACAGCAGGAAGTCGCGCTGCGGATCGCTGAGCGAGCGCACGACATCGGTGCGGGTCGCTTCGTTGCGGAGCGTGTCGTCGAGGATGTCGAAGTTGACCTCGGGCTGACGCGGTAGGCGCACCTCGAGCAGCTGGTTCGCGAGCATCAACAGCCACAGCGAGGCCTCGGCCTCGACCGCCGGCCGGTCCGCGAGCTTGTCGGCCGCGAGCGCGAAGATATCGCCGATGTAGCGCTCCGCGCGGTCGCGATCGAGCGTGAGCCTGAACACGAAGTTGTAGACCCGCCGCCAATGCGGCTCGACGAGAGCCGTCGCTTCGGCGCGGTCCAGCGTGGCCATCGGTTCAGCATGGTAGCATCGCCGCCGATGGGCCGCATTGTTGGCGCGCTGCTGTGTGCGGGCATGGTGGCCATCGCGCTCCTCGGTCTCGGCAACGTGTCGTCGTGCTACTCGGCGCCGAACCCGGCCTGCGGCTTTCTCTGCAACGACCAGAACGGCTTCAGTTGCCCCGAGGATTACAGCTGTTCTCATACTGCCGGCGTGTGCGTCTCGAAGGCGGCGCCCACCGGCATGCGGTGTTACGCGGACGCGGCGCCGGCCCCCGAGGGCCTCGACGCAGACTCGACACCGCCGACCGTGATCATGACCGGACCCGGGAATGGTGAAACCGGTGTCGCGCGGGACGTCCAGATCCAGGTGTATTTCTCGCTGCCGATCCAGAACTACACCGCGACGACGGTTCAGGTCACCGATGGCGCGACCCCGGTCGCGACCGTGCTGCAGTTCGACCAGGCCACCAACATTCTTCGGATCGCGCCGCTCACGCTGCTCGGCGGCGGCTCGACGATCACCGTGGCGCTGTCGGGCCTCACCGGCGGGAACCCGCTGCACGTGCCGGTCGCCGCCTCCTCGTTCTCGTTCTCCACGATCGACGACTCGCCCCCGCAACTGATCCTGTCGACGCCACTCGACATGGCGACCGGGGTGCCGGTCGGATCGACGATCGTGATCACGTTCAGCGAGCCGGTCCACTACGTCGACACGACCTCGTTCTCGGTGTTCCAGGCCGCGACGAATCAGCCCGGGACGATCACCTCGGCCGACAACCTCACGTGGACGTACACGCCGACCGCCGCGCTGCCCGCGGCGTCGCTCGTCACCGTGATGTTGACCGCCGCGATCACCGACGCCGCTGGCAATCCGCTCGTGCCGACGATGTTCACGTTCACGACGCAGTGAGCTTCGGCGCCACCGATGTGGCCTCGAACGTCGCGAGCTCGCGGCTGACCTCGGCCACCAGGTCCGCCTTCTCGCGATACGGCATGAACGCGCTCTTGAAGCCGCTGATGATGATCTCTTTGATCGTCGACAGCGACCAGCCGTAATATTTGTGGCAGAGGTGGAGCTCTTTGGTGACGGTCGTATCCGACATCAAGCGGTTGTCGGTGTTGATCGTGATCCGCAGCCCGTAGTCGACGTAGAAATCGACCGGGTGGGTCTCCCACGAGCTCGCCGCCCGCGTCTGCACGTTCGACGACGGGCACACCTCGAGCGGGATGCGGTGGTCGTTGACGAAGTTGAGGAGGTCGCCGTTCTCGCCGAGCCGCGTGCCGTGGCCGATGCGATGTGCCCCACACTTGTGGATCGCCTGGTGGACCGAGTCCGGCCCGAACGACTCGCCGGCGTGCGCGGTGCAGTTGATGTTGTTGTCGATCACGAGCTGGAACGCCGCGCGATGGACCTTCGCCGGAAAGTTGATCTCGCTGCCGGCGAGGTCGAAGCCGACGACGCCGTGGCTCTTGAACGCGACGCAGAGCTCGGCGATCCGCAGCGACTGTTCGGCGGGCAGCGAGCGAATCGCGCACAGGATCAAGCCGTAGCGAATGCCGAGCTCGCGCTTGGCGGCGCGCAGCCCGCGCAGCACCGCCTCGACGACCTGCGCCGGCCGTAGCCCCTCGCGGACGTGGAGCAGCGGCGAGTAGCGGACCTCGAGGTAACGCACGTTCTCGGCGTGCGCGTCGCACGCGAGCTCGTAGGCGGTGCGCTCGAGCGCGTCCTCGCGCTGCATGACCGAGAGCGTGATGTCGAAGGCGCGGAGATACTCGTCGAGCGATTCGACGTGCTCGCCAGCGTACAGCATATCGAACAGCTCGCCGCGATCGAACGTCGGGAGCTTCACCTTCTGCTGCTTCGCGAGCTCGAGGATCGTGTCGAGGCGCAGCGAACCGTCGAGGTGGCAGTGCAAATCGGTCTTGGGCAGCTTGTTCAGCAGCTCCAGGGTGATCTCGCTCATCTGGGCATTATAGACGACTGCAGCGCCGTCGCCGCCAGCGCTCGATACTCGGGGAGCTCCATATCGTCGGCGAGGACCCACCGCGACTTCACGATGGGGTACGGCGTGAGATCGAGCGGCCGATCGTGCAGCGCCGCGTCGATGCGCGCCTCCCACGTCGCCCCGACCACGCGATAGGCGGTGAGGCAGCGCATGCCGACAAAGACCAGGACGAGCGCCGAGCCGGCGCCGACGAGGATCCGCGCGACCCGGGGCTGGCGCATGACCATGCTCGCGATCACGGCGCTCGCGAAGGCGCACGAGCCGAAGTACAAGCGCGGGCCGATCTTCGGGGACAGCAACAGCGTGACCGTGATCGCGACTGCCGCCGCGAGGAGCGCGAGCTCGGCGCGCCGTTGTGCGTACTCCGGCCGGCGTGCGGCGCTGCTCGGCGATACCACCCGCGCGATGACGGCGATCGCGATCCACACGAGCGCCGGCAGCATGTAGATCGCCAACGACCCGACGACCTCGACGTTGCCGGAGACGCCGCGCTCGCCGAACATCTCGCCGAGCGTTTGATGGGCGATGCCGTTGTAGCGAATGCCCTGCCCCGGCGCGAAGTACAGCGCCAAGCCACCCGCCCCCATCGCGACGATGCCGGCGAGCTGCCACGCGCGCACGCGATGGTCTCGCCGCCACATCAGATACGTCGCCGCGACCGCGAGCCCGAGCACGGCGGGACCGGTGTGCTCGTTGGACACGCCCGATGCGAAGCCGAGGACCAGCATCAGCGGCCAACGGCCACGTTCGAACCGAAACGGGATCAGGAACAGGAGATTGACGAACAGCCCGAACACGTAATTGCCCGTGTACGGGCGGTAGAACATCATCACGCCGAACTGCGGCGCGGTCACCGCGACGATCGCGACCGTGACCATGAACAGCAGCGCGTCGTCGACCGTGCGCGGCCAGCGCCCGAGCACCAGCGCGACGAGCAGATAGAACGTCCCGAGCTCGAGCAGCGGCGTGAAGATCTCGTTCCACGGTCCCGGCGTGAACATCAGGAACGTCGCGACCTGACCGAGCCGTGGATTGTTATGCGTGTAAGCGCCCTTCGCGAAGTCGTAGAGCGAGCCCCACGTCAGCGGGAAGTGCTCGTGCCACAGATAGTGGCCCCAGCCGTCGCGTTGGACGGCTTCCCAGCGCGTGCAGAGGATCAGCACGATCCACAACGGCACGACGACCGCGGCCCAGGTGGCGACCGCGCGACGGTTCACGCGCGGTTGGGTTTCGGCAGCTCGCGGCGCGGCTTCGCCTCGCCGGTCTCGGGATCCGGCGTCGGCGGGACCGGAGCCACGGGCAGCGTCGGAGCGAGGCCGCTCGGTGGCGGCATCGTCGATGTGCGCCGCACGCTCGGCAACGCAGGTGGTTGCGAATGACCACCGGATCGTGGAATCGCGGGAGGTGCCGGAGGCGCCACGTGCTGCTGCGTCGGTTGGACGGGCGCCGGCACCGCGACGACGGCCGTGGCATCGAACCCGAAGGTCTGGCCAACGACGAACAACGGCCGGCCCTTCACCTCTTCGAAGATCCGCGCGATGTACTCGCCCTGGATCCCGTTCGAGATCAGCAACAGGCCGTTGAAGAACAACAGCACGATCAACAGCGAGGCGTAGCCCGGCACCGTGATGCCCCAGAACAGCTTCTGGATGATCGTGATCATCAAGTACAGGAACGCGCCGAGCGCCGACAGCGCGCCGATGTACGTCCACAGCTTCAACGGCGCGGTCGAGAACGAGAACAGACCGTCGAGCGCGAAGCTCCACAGCTTGAAGAAGCTCCACGACGTGCGCGTGTCGTTCGCGCGAACGTTCGCCTGGAACTCGATCGAGGTGACCTTGAAGCCCGGCCACGCGAAGATGCCCTTCATGAAGCGGTGGCGCTCCGGCATCTTGTTGATCACGTCGAGGATCTTGCGATCGAGCAGACGAAAGTCGCCGGCGTTCGGCGGAATCTCGACGCTCGTCATCTTCCGCATCACCTTGTAGTAGGTCTGCGACAGCGTGCGGCGGAGCCAGCTCTCCTCGTCGCGCTTGCTGCGCACGCCGAGCACCATGTCGTAGCCTTCGCGCCACTTCGCGACGAACTGCGGGATCAGCTCCGGCGGGTGCTGGAGATCACAATCGATCGGGATGATCGCCTGGCCGGTCGCGTACTGCAGGCCTGCCGAGAGTGCGATGTCCTTGCCGAAATTGCGCGCGAGCCCGATCACCTTGATCCGCGGATCCTGCGAGGCCGCGGCGGCGAGCATGCCGAGCGTGTTGTCGCGGCTACCGTCGTTTATGAAGATGATCTCGAAGGTCTCGCCGATGCCTTCGAGCACCGGGATCATCGCCGCGAGGAACGCGTGGAGGTTGCGCTCCTCGTTGTACGCGGGTGCGACGATCGAGAGCGTGGGCGAAGCCATCGAGCACCACTTCTAGCATGGGCCCGGCGACCGCGCGTGTGATTGGCAGTAGCTACAGCTTGAAGCCGGCCTTGACGGCGTCGTCGCGGAACATCTTCACGGTCTCGAGCGAGAACTGCGCGAGGTCTTTGCCGACGTTGGTCAGCTTCGCGAGCACGTCGTTGGTGACGGTGATGATGTCGCAGCCGACCGAGTCGGCGTGGAACACGTTGAGCAGCTCGCGCGGGGAGGCCCAGATCAGCTCGGACTTCGGCAGCGTGTGGGTCATCACCTTCGCGGCCGCCATCAGCGGCAGCGGATCGACGCCGGTATCCGCGATCCGTCCGGCGAACACCGAGACGTACGCGGGCGTCTTCGCATCGAGATGCGCGACGACATCGCGGACTTGCTCGAGCGTGAACACGGCGGTGACGTTGAGCTGGATGCCCTGCCCCGCGAGCGACTTGATCAGCTTGTAGCTGGGCTCGCCCTGGGTGTTGGTCACCGGAATCTTGACGTTGACGTTCTTGCCCCAGCTCGCGATCTCTTTGGCCTGGCGCTCCATCTCGGCGAAGTCATCGGAGAAGACTTCGAACGAGATCGGGCGATCCGGAATCGCCGCGAGCACTTCCTTCGCGAAGCCGCGGTAGTCCGAGATGCCGGCCTTTTGCATCAGGGTCGGGTTGGTCGTGAAGCCCTTCACGAAAGGCTTCGCGTACATCTCGACCATGCCCTTCACGTTGGCGCCGTCGGCGAAGATCTTCACTTTGAGGTCGTTCACTGCCGTCATGCTGTTTGCTCCAAAATCCAAGCGGCTGCTTCGGGAAGACCGGCGACATTTACCGCAAAACGCTCGGGTTTGCGCTCGTTATAGCCGCGATCGATGAAGATGGCTCGGCAACCCGCGGCAAGGCCGGCATCGATATCGCGCCAGCGGTCACCGACCATGAAGCTGGTCGCGAGATCGATGCCGCGCTCGGCCGCCGCGTTCACGAGCAGGCCCGGCTTGGGCTTACGGCACGCGCAGTCGTCGGCATCGTCGTGCAAGCACGCGTAGACCGCGTCGAGGGCGAGCGTGGCCCGCATGCGATCGTGGATCGCGTCGACCGCGGCTCGGGTCTGTGTGCCACGCGCCACATCGGGCTGGTTGGTGACGACCACCAGCTCGAAGCCGGCCGCGCGCAGCGCCAGGAGCGCCTCGGAGACACCCGGCAGGATCTCCATCTCGTCGACGGAGGCCGGCGGATACGGCTTGCCGTTCCGGACGACCGAGGCGTTGATCACGCCGTCGCGGTCCAGAAAGACCGCGGATTTCACGGAGCGGTCGATTCCCACTTGGTCTGCACCTTCTTCAACTTCGGGTGCGAGACCAGCAGGTGCCACACGACGCCCTGGAACGCCTCGGAGTGCGGCGTGATGTTCGACTCGTTGACGATCGGAATCACGACGCACGCATCGGCGACTTGCTTGGTGTAACCGCCATCGCGACCGACGATGCCGAGGATGCTCGCCCCGAGCTCTTTGCCGAGCTTCAACGCGTAGACCAGGTTCGGCGAGATGTTCTTCTCGACGTTGCCACCACCGACGGAGAACACGAACAGCGCGTCGTTCTTGGTCAGGCGCGACGTGCGCAGCCACTCGACGAACACCGTCGCCCAACCTTCGTCGTTGGTCCGCGCGGTGAGCTCCGAGACGTTGTCGGTCGGCGCGTACGCCTCGAAGCCGGCGATCTTGCGGAAGTCGTTGACCGCGTGCGAGCAGTTGCCGGCGCTACCGCCGACGCCGAGGAAGAACAACCGGCCCCCCCGCTCGCGCGTGGCGACGAGGACGTCGACCATCTTCTCGATCGCGTCGGCATCGAGACCGTCGATGACTTTCTTGGACTCGTCGAGGTGCTGGCGGCTGTAGCTCATGGGTGTTCTTTCGTTAGCAAGCGGCGGAGCTCTTCGAGGCCGGCGTGCGAGCCGATCTCGTAGAACCGCTCGCTGACCTCGTAACCGAACAATTGGTCGTTGGCGAGCAGATCCTGATAGATCCTCACCAGGTCTAGCTTGCCCTCGGGGTAGCCGGCAAATGCTTCGGCACGGAACGCCCCGAGGCCCCAATCGATGTGGGTGAGGCCGGGCACGTTGGACTTGTCGTAGCGAGCGACCCGGCCATCGCGCATCTCGACGTTGCTCGCGTCGTACTGACCGTCGTTCTTGAAGACCGTCATGAGCCCGAGCTTGCCGCTCGCCTGCCACGCGCGCGCGATGCCGGCGTAGTCGCACAGGAGGTACGAGTCGCCGTACATCACGAGGAACTCGTCACCGAGCAGCGGCAGCGCGTTGCGCAGCGCTCCCCCGGTGCCGAGCAGCGGGTCGTGCGAGTACGCGACGTCGAGGCCATACGCGCTGCCATCACCGAGCACCGCTTCGATCTGATCGGCGAGGTGCGCGATGCACATCACGACCTTGGTCACGCCGGCCGCGCGCAGCAGCTCGAGCTGATACGCGATGAACGGCTTGCCGCCGAGGTCGAGCAGCGCCTTCGGGATCGTCCTGGTGACGTCGCCGAGCCGCGTCGCCAGTCCTCCAGCGAGGATCGCGACCGGGATCACGAGAACACGACGCGGGTACCGTCGAAGTCGAAGCGGAACCGAACTTCTTCGAGGCCGGCCTCGGCCATCGCGGCGCGCACCTTCATCGGCTCGGGTGCGTAGAACATCAGGAAGCCGCCACCGCCCGCGCCGACCAGCTTGCCGCCGATCGCGCCGGCCTTGCGACCGCTCTCGTACCACTCGTCGATCTTCGGGTTGCTCATGCCGCTCGAGCGCTTGCGCTTCTGCTCCCAGTGCTCGTGCATGATCTCGCCGAACGCCACGGGCTGGTTCGACTCGAGCGCACGCTTGCTGCGATAGCCGAGCTCTTTGACGTAGTGCATGCCCTCGATCATCGAGGCGTCGGCCTGCTTGGTGCGGGTGTCTTGATCCTTCAGGATCGAGCTCGCGCTGCGCGAGAACCCGGTGAAGAACAGCAGCAGGTGATCCTCGAGCTCGTGCAGCGTGGTCGCCGACATCGCGAGCGGCTCGGCGTGGACCTCCCCGTTCTTCGCGAACTCGAACGCGGTGATGCCGCCGTAGGCCGCGATGTACTGGTCCTGCTTGCCGACCGGTTGATTCAACCGATCGATCTCGAGCTCGCAGGCGAGCCGCGCCAGATCGTTCGGCAACAACAGCCGGCGCTCGAACGTATACATCGCGCGGAGCAGCGCGGTCGTGAAGCTGCCCGACGAGCCGAGCCCCGTTCCCGCCGGAATGTCGGCGAGCGTGGTGATCTCGTGCTGCAGCTTCTCGATCCCCATCATGCGAAACGCTTCGCGCACGATCGGATGCTCGATCTCGTCGATGGTATCGACCCGCTCGATCTTCGAATACTTCAGATACACGCCGGGGACGAACGGCTTGTTCATCGTCACCCACACGTACTTGTCGATCGCGGCGGAGATCAGATAGCCGCCGTGGTCTTGATAGTACGACGGCAAGTCGGTGCCGCCGCCGCCGAGCGAGATGCGAAGTGGGCTGCGCGTGATCAGCATTAGCTGCGGGACTCCAGCAACCAGGTGTTGGCTTGCAAGTACGACAGGGTTCTCAAGATGCCCTCGCGGATCGTCAGCGTCGGCTTCCAGCCGAACGATCGCATCTTCGTGCAGTCGAGCAGGATGAACGGGTTGTCGCCGATCCAGCCGCGCTCGCCGCCCGAGTAGGTCTTCACGGGCGCGATCTTCAGCGCCTCGCAGATGTATCCGATCGAGGCGTCGACCTCGACGTATTCATCGGTGCCGAGGTTGATCACGTTGACCTTCTCGGTCGCGCGCTCGACGGCGAGCAGCATCGCAGTCACGCAGTCCTGGACGTAGAGATACGACTTGCGCTGCTTGCCGTTGCCGAGGACGTGGAGCTTGGTCGGATCCGCGAGCAACTGCTTGTAGAAATCGTAGACGTGACCGTGCGAGTAGCGCTCGCCGAGGATCGAGACGAACCGGAAGATCCAGCTCTGAAACGCGAAGCCCTCGCAGAACGCCGCGATCAAGCCTTCGCCGGCGACCTTCGCGGCGCCGTACAACGAGGTCTGGATCGGAAACGGCGCAGCTTCGGGCGTCGGAAACACCTTCGACTCGCCGTACACCGACCCGGTCGACGAGAACGCGATCTTCGTGATGCCGTTGACGCGCATCGCGTCGAGCACGCGAAACGTGCCGATCGTGTTCTGCTCGAGATCGCGGCTCGGATGCAGCCTACCGAACCGAACGTCGGCATTCGCGGCGAAGTGGAACACGAAGTCGGCACCGGCCATCGCGGTGGTCAACGCGACCGCATCCAGGATGTCGCCCTTGACGAGCGTGAAGCCCGGCGAGGGCGTGGCCTCGGCGAGAAAGCGCTCCTGACCACTCGACAGGTTGTCGTAGCCGACCACGGTCTGGCCGAGCTCGAGCAGCCGATCGATCACGTTGCTCGCGATAAACCCGGCGGCACCGGTCACGAAGTAGCGGGTCATGAAACGCGCGGCACGCTAACACACCTACAGGCCGCCGGCATCGTCGTTTGCCTCGGCGGGCGCGGTCAGCACGACGCCTTGCAGCTTGCGGTTCCACGCGATTCCGAACCTGAGCGGATCGGATGCGAAGTCCTCACCGAGGAACCACCGCGAACGCGGCAAGGTGTACGGCGCGACCATCACCGTGGCATTCGGCGCGGCGCTCTCGATCGCGTCGAACCGAGCCTCGAACTCGGGCCCGACCCGTCCGTAGGTCGCGAGACAGTTGTAGAGCAGATACGCGATCGCCGCGGCCGCAGCGATCCACGCGAGGAGCTGCGCCCACCGGCTGACGACGAACGGCAGGACGACGCTCGCGAGCGCGGCGCATGCGAGGCAGATCGAGGCAAAGTCGAGGCGACCGCCTTGTTTCGGCGAGACCAGCAGCGTCACGACGATCGCCAGCGAGGCGCCGATCGCGACGAGCGCCGCGGCCACGCGGGATCGAGACCACCCGCTGCGCGTTCGCCATCCGATCGCGATCAGCGCGAGCCACGGCACGAGCTTCCACGTCGCCGCATACGCGCCGCTGATGATCTTCACGTTCTGAGCGAGCGATCGCGCCGAGACCCGTCCGAGCAACGACGTCGACGTCGCGAGCGCGTTGTACCGGATGCTCTGCGCCGGGGCGAAATACAGCGCGAGACCTCCCGCGAGCACGCCGACCAAGCCGGCGATCATCCACGCCCGCGGTCGCTCGCCTCCTGTTCGGCCACGCCGCCAGAATGCGGCGATCGCGAACGCCACGACCACGACGAACGTCGGCCCGGTGTGCTCGTTGCCGAGCCCCGTCGCGTAGCCGAGCACCAGCATGATCGGGATCCACCACCAGCGACGTTGGCTCGGGGTCTCCGCATGCAGCCGGTACGGCGCGAGGAAGATCAACGCGATCACGAAGCTGAACACGTAGTTGCCGGTGAACGGCCGATAGAACAGCATCTGACCGATCAGCGGTGCGGTCAGCCCGACCATGCCGATGATCGTGGCGAACATCAGCGCGTCGTCGACGCGTGCGAACGACGGCTTGCGCCCGAGCGCGTGCAAGGCGAGCAGGTAGAACAGCGCCATCTCGACGAGCGGCGTGACGATCACGTGCCACGGTCCCGGCGTGTACACGAGCAACGTCAACACCTGACCGAGTCGCGGATTGTTGTGGACGTAGCTGTCGTGCGCGAACTGCCACACGTTGCCGAGCGTGGTCGCCGACGTGCGATGCCACTGCACGTGGCCCCAGCCGTCGCGCAGCACCGGTTCCCAATGCGCGCACATGATGAAGGCCAGCCACGTCGGCACTACGACGGCCAGCCACGCCACCTGCGCGCGTTTCATCCGCCCTGTCTCGACGCGGCGATCACGAAGCACTCTTCAGGATGGCACGCGAGGATCCAGTAGACCCCGGAGTGCCATGGCACGTACTGCAACGCCTCGCCGTGCGTGCCGCCGATCGTCTTGGCTTCGCCACCGACCTGATACACGACGATCTGGAAGTCGGTGTTCTGCAGCGACTCCGGCAGCACGATGTCGCGCGTGGTCGAACGACCCTTGCGGTCGATCGCGCCGACGTAACTCTCGTAGTTGATCGGCGACCACTTCGAGACCAAGATCCGTTTGCGCGGAAACGTGATCCGCGGATCGTCGACGATCACGCCGAGGTCGAGCTCGTACAGGTTGCCGCTGATCCGCGAGCGCAACACCTCGATCGCGGTGCGGACCTCTCGCTGCAACGCCGCCATGTCGAAGCCCTTGAACGAACCGAGCACGAGGCCGCCGGTCTGATCGAGGCAACTCGCCGGCTCGATCTTGTAGAACGGCACGAACCGCGCGCCGGAGAGCCCGAGCGGCGCGGCCGGATCGAACGCGTGGAACTCCACTCCTTGCAAGCCGAAGTAGGTCGCGACCATGTCGCGCTTCTTCGCGTCGCGGAGATCGTCGCCGAGGAACCACCACGATTCATCGACCTGCTCGAACGACTCTGCGATGTAGACGGTCCCTGGCTTCGCGGCGGCGAGCTCGGCCATGCGGACATCGCTGGCGCGGCTGACCCGACCGTAGAGCGGCATCGTGTGCGCGGCCGCATAGATCGAGGACACCACCGAGAGCGTGACCAGCGACACCATGTGGCGGTTGGAGAACACGGTATCGGCGAGCGCGACCAGGCCGGCGAGCAGCAGGCACGCCGATCCGTAATAGAACCGTGGCCCGAGCTTCGGCGACACGAAGATCGTGGCGGCCATCGCGAGCGCCGCGACCATCGCGACGGCGATCATCCGGACCGCATCGCGCCGGACCTCGCGCTCGCGATTCTCGGGCTCGCGGATCATGATCGCCATGGTCGCGGCGATCGCGATCAAGCCGAGCACCGGCGCGACGCCGAGCATCAGATCGCGCACGATCTCGACGTTGCCGGTGATCCCGCGCTGCAGGAGCCGGCCGAACAGCGAGACCTTCGTCGCGAGGCCGTCGTAGCGCTGGCCCTGCCCCGGCGCGAAGAAGATCATCGCGAAACCGATGCTCGCGCCGAGTGCGCCGAACCGCGCGAGCCGCGACAGCGGGCGCTTCTCTTGCCACCACGCGTAGCCGAGCATGAACGCGCACAGCGTCGGGCCGGTGTGCTCGTTGCACATCCCGGCGACGACGCCCAGCATCGCGTACGCGACACACTTCGCGGTGCCCGGATGCTTCGCGAGGCGCAGCGGCACGAGGAACCACAGCTGGATCACGAGCCCGTAGATGTAGTTCGCGCAGTACGCGCGGCAGAACAGGGTCTTGCCGACCTGCGGCAGCGCGTACCACAGCGCGCCGAGGATGAACGCCCACATCGCGAGGTCGCGACCGCGCTTGAACGGAAGCCGCGCGAGGCCGAGGATCGTGATCGCGA
Source organism: Kofleriaceae bacterium (assembly GCA_039935615.1). Lineage (GTDB taxonomy): Bacteria > Myxococcota_A > Polyangia > Haliangiales > Haliangiaceae > JABFXX01. Next base: position 3,128 of record JBDTJY010000159.1, on the reverse strand, counting down.
GCGACAGCAAGAGATACGCGAGCGGCGTCGCGATCACCGCGAACCACTCGAGCTTGTAGTCGAGGTACGCGAACGTCTGCCCGAACCGCGGATTCGAGTGCGTGTACTCGAACTTCCAGTACTCGAAGAAGTGGCCGACCGAGAACGGCTTCGCGTGGGTGTCGACCGCGACGTTCCACGCGTCGAAGGTGAACGGCTCGTGATGGACGACCCAGCCGATGTGCAGTGCGGTCAGCGCCACGTAGGCGATGAACAGCACCCGCAAGACCCGAGACCACATCCTAGGGTCGCGATATCACGTGCGTTGCCAACGCCGCAAGCCAAGCAAGCCCGCAGCCGTCAGCGTGGCCAGGGTCATCCACTGCGAGTACCGAAGATCCGCCGTGGCGGCGAGAAAGAACCACTGCAGCTCGTAGCCGAGCGCGCTCAACAGGAGTGCCGCTTCGAGCCGGCGCCGCGCCGCGAACGGCAACAGCAGGATGCACAGCGCGAAGTACACGTACGTGAAGTACAGCGGTGTCAGGCTGATCCAGATCGACCCTTCGATCAGCCGCTTTTGGATCTTGCTCGGCGCCGCGTCGTGATCGAGCTCCGCGACGACCTCGGGGGCCGCGATCACGTTGAACCAGACGTAGACGTTCGAGAACGTCGGCGGCCGATCGAGCATCAGCAGCTGGCGGAAGTTGTCGACGCGGTAGTGCAGATAGGCCGCAGGGTTGCCGAGGACAAACCGCTTCCACGCCGCGGCCACCGCAGCGCGCTCGGTCTGATTCGCCGGGATCTCGAGCAGCCGGTTCGGGCCGCGCATCAGGTGGTAGTGACTCGCCGGGTCGTAGATCGCCTTGAACCGGTCGTAGATGTGGTCGTGATACTTGAGCGGCAAGCCGGCGAGCATCGTCTCCATCGTCGGGTCGTCCATCGCAGGCATGTTGCCCATCGTCCCGGCGATGTCCTCGTACGCGTACGACCAGTACCAGAGGAACTCGCGCTTCGAGGTCATCAGCTCGTTCGCTTCGTAGGCGACGCCGGTGACGCCGATCCACAACACGACGGCGACCAGATACCGGCGCAGCCCCGTGATCGTCGGCCGCCACTGAAACAGCAGGAGCATCGGCGCGAACGTCGCGGCGAGGGCGTTCCAGCGCATCAGGCTCGCCAACACCAGGAACAGGAGCGCACGCCGCGGCTTCGCTTCGAGCATGAACCCGATGCCGAGCACGAGGAACCCGGCCATGAGGCCGTCCTTCGCGACCAAGCCCGTGACGCCCGCGACATACGGAAACAGGAACACCAGCGAGGCCACGATCGCGGCGAGCCGTGGCGGCAGCTTGGCGCGCAGGATCATGTACAAACCGAGGAGCAGCGCGACCGCCTGGATCAACAGCATCAGCGCCGGCCCCGCGACGAAGACCTCGCACAAGCGGAACAGCTTCGCGACCGCCGGCGGATGGCCGTCGGTGTAGACGCCAGCGCGCTCCTGGATCATGTGCTCGCGGGTGTCCCAGCCGATGAAGCCGGGCCACGCGTAGAGCAAGAACAGACCGAGGCTCGCGAGCAAGATCGAACGCGCGGTCAGCGCACGTACTCGTTCCGCGATCCTGTTCAACACGCGACGTGGACCTTACCGCGGGCCAGGGTGCGGATCAGTAACGCCGATGCGATCACCGCGATCGACGTCGCAGCCGCAGCGCCGCTCAGTCCGTAGTGCGGGATCAGCAGGCGGTTCGCGATGAGGTTCGTCCCGACGACGACCACCATGTACATCGTGTGCCAACCGGGTAGATCGGCCATCAGCAGCAACTGCGTGAACGGGAGATACGCGGAAGCGAGCGCGAGCCCGATCATCAGGATCGCGAACGGCTGTGCGCCCGCCGCGAATGCCGGATCGGCGACGAGCCGCGGAATGATCACCGGGAACGCGAACGCTCCGATCGCGCATGCGCCGACGAACGCCGGTACGAACCAGCGCCGGGTGCGCGAGATCAACCCGGTGACGTCGTCGGGCCGGTTCGCCGCGAGCGCTGCCGCCATCATCGGATTGACGTTGTTCTGGACGATCACCGCGAGCTGCGTCGCGCCCTCGTTGATCCCGGCGGCGAGGCTGTAGATGCCGACGAGCTCCTTCGTGAAGCCGGCGGCGCCGAGCATCCAGACGTCGAGCTTGGTGTTGATCTCGTAGGCGAGCGTCGCCGGCAACCCGCGCACGCCATAGGCCAGATGATCGCGCATCCAGCGTCGCCAGTCGCGAGCACGGCGCACCGCGACGGTCGCGAGGATCTCGATCGAGAGCACGATCAACATCACGCCTTCGACGAAGCTCCAGATCCCGGCGAGCCGCGCGCTCGAGAGATCGATCGCATGTGCGAGGCCGATACCGACCGCGATCAGGATGTATCGCAACGACGTGTAGATCGCGAAGGTGCGCATCCGCCGCATCCCGTTGACGATGCCGAACATCACCTTGTTGACGGCGAAGCAGAACAAGCCCGGCGCGGCCCACAGCATGCCCTCGGAGACTTCACGATGGTCGAAGACGTCGGCGAGCGCGTGGCGCGACGCGACGAAGATCGCGGTCGCCGCGAGTGCGAGCACGAGGTTCGGCACGAGCGCGCCGACGACGACCGACGCGACGCGATCGCGATCGTCGACGGCTTCGGCGACGCTGCGCAGGACCGAGTACTGGATCCCGCAGGCGCCGGCAACGGCGAGCACGAAGTACGCGATCGTGACCAGGTTGAAGATGCCGAGCGCGCCGGCGCCCCACCAACCGGCGATCGCGAAGTTCAAGCCGAGCCCGATGATCGCGAGGAGCGCGACCGGAATCAGGTTCCACGCGATGTCGCGGCGAAGCCTGGCGTCGGCCACTCAGTACAACTTGGGCGCGGCGTTGATGATCTGGAGCGCCTCTTCGACGGAGAACCCGATCAGCTGCGCGTACTCGCGGATCGATTCCCACCGCGGCTTCGAATATTCCGCGCCGCGCACCATCGCCTCGGCGCGGTCGATGTGGCCCTCGCGCACCATGTTCGAGAGCATCGCCTCGTCCTCGGTGAAGCCCGCGATCGTGCCGTAGATGTAGTTGTAGAACGCGGCGGTGCCGTCGCCGATCCGCCACGTGGTCTTGGTAT
>JBDTJY010000158.1:0-13892 GCA_039935615.1 Kofleriaceae bacterium | reverse complement strand
ACGGATCCTTCGCGTTCAGCGTCGAGATGTCGCGGCTGGTCCAGCATGCGAGTGGGACGAGCGTGGTGTCGTCGTGCGAGGTGACGTTATCTGGGGTGGTGTTCGCGAACACCTCGAACGTATCGATCGCGGCCCACTCGGCCGAGTAGATCTTGATGTCGATCGTGACCGGACCGGCGCTCGAATCGATCACGCTGCCGAGCGCCGGGAGGCCGGCGTGCGTGACATCGAGCATCGGACCGTCGGTGACGACCACGTCGCGCGGCGTTTGATTCGCGCCGGTCTGGGTCTGGACCACCGCATCGACCGCGGTGCCACTCGCGAGCGCATCGGCCGAATCGTCGGCGACGCGAACGTACGTGCGCGGCATGCCGAGCGGGTTCGTCGTGATCGTGTGGGTATCGCTGTCACCGGCCGGCGTGACGTAGAGGCCGAGCGACAACATGCTCAACCAGTCGTGCATGATGCCGTCGAGCGCGCGGTTCTCGCGCAGACCATCGCCGTTCGAATCGCCGGTGAAGAAGCCGTTCCAGATCTCGAGGCCGGTGAACTGATCGCTCCACAGCGATTCCTCGGGGAGCCGCAGCCAATCGTTCGGCACGTCGGCGTCGGCGTAATCGCCGTAGATCAGGTGCTGGTCGTAGTCGAACTTCAAGTTCGCGCGCGAGAACGACGCTTGAAACTCCGACAGGCCGGAGCCGCGCGGATGGTTGACCTGGACCATGCGTGCGCCGCGCGCTTTCAACGCGGCGTAGACCTCGCCCGGTGTCATCGCGAGGCCGAGCGCGGCGCCGCGCGCCCAATCGATCGCGCCGCCGATCGGCGAGGTCGTGTCGGGGACGAGCGGCCACGCGTTGTAGTGGCCGTACGCGAACGGGGTCGATTCTTCGCCGGGGACCACGCGCAGCAGGTGCTCGAGGTGGAGCGACTCGACGATCGGCTGGAGGTCCGAGATGTAGTCGTGATCGGTCACCGCGAACATCTCGACGCCCGCCGACACCGCGCTGCGCACGCGCTCGTCGGACGGCACCGGCGAATCCGGCGAGTTGATCTGATGGACGTGCCAATCGGTCGCGTAGTAGCCCGGCGTCGGCACCACGCGATCGAGCGCGAACGTGTACGTGCCCGACGCGGTCACCGCGTTCGACGCGATCGACCACTCGGTGCCGCGCGACGCGTACACGCGATAGGTCCCGCCCGCCGGCAGATAGATCGGATCGTCGGCGCCATCGCCGAGGTCGGTGCTGGTGCCGCGGATCGAGTGCTCCTGCGTGACCATGCCCTCGGCGCGGTCGTAGACCTCGTAGAGCCGCTGATCGGGGAACGCCGGATGCGTCCCGATCACGACGAGCCTGCCCGGGATGGGCAGGCCGGTAGCGTGGTCGAGGATCTGGAAATCCACTTTGATCGGCGCCGGGATGGAGAGGTCGACGGTGGCGGCGAGCGGCGACACCGCCGAGCGCCCTACGTTCTTGACCTCGGCCCGGACGAACAGGTTGCCCGTTTTCGGCACTCGGCCGTGGTACGTGCCGTCGGCCGCGACGTCGAAGTACGTGATCGCAGGGTCATCCGGCTGGCCGTCGCCGTCGAGGTCGGCTGAAGCGTCGTCGATCGTGCCGTTGCCGTTGCCATCGAGGAACACCCCGACCCGCGCGCCGGTCGCCGCGACACCGCCGTCGAAGGTCACCTTGCCGGAGATGTCGGTCAGGACCTCGCCGTTGGTGCGCTCGCGCCAGTAGGTGGCGATGTCGCCGGCGTCGTGACCGACGACCACGTCGTAGCGCTGCAGGATGCCGGTCTTGCTCGGCAGGTGGAGGTAGTACTTCGTCGGATCGAGGATATCGAGCAGCGCCTCGTTGCCGTTCAGCATCACGGACACGCCGGCGATCAACACCTGGGTGTGCGTGGTCGGAACGTCGTGGCGCGGGATCACGCCGTACGCGACGCCGGGCCCCTGATACACGACGAAGTCGGTCGGATGCGGGGTGCCGAGCGTCGCGATCTGGCCGATGTCGGCGCGCTCGAAGCCGCGCGTGTTGGTCCACGCTTCGGTCGTGCCGCCGGTGTCCGCGATCGTGCCCATCGGGCCGTTGATCTGGTCGGGGCCGGGGTTGTAGAGCGAGTGATAAACTTGGAGCTCCGAGTCGCCGGGCGCGAGCACGTACGTCGTCGCGCACTCCGCGTGATCGTCGATCGTGGGATCGACCGTGACGTCGACCTTGAGCACGCCGATGCCCTTGATGTTGAGGTAGTCGTCGTCGGCGGTCTTGCCGACGGTGCGCAACACCGCGACGCCACCACCGGAACCATCGCGCACGATGTCGACGTGGTCGGGCTCGCACGTTCGACCGAGCACGTACATCAGGCCGAGCTCGCCGAAGTGATCGACCGTCGAGCCATCGTTGAGCGTCGCGTCGACGAGGTTGCCGCCCTGCGGAATCACGCCGAGCACGCGCGCGGGCGATTGCACGATGAACGTCGCCTTGTCGTTCTTGATGAAGAAGTCGCCGACCATCCCGCTCTGCGCGGGACCGGTGACGAGCTGACTCGGATCGGTGACCTGACCCGCGAACGCTTGTTGCGCGCCACCGGTCGCCGGCGGCAGCACCGGATAGTAGTTGTCGAGCGCGGAGGCGTTATCGCCGCAGGCGCAACCCAGCCAGATGGCGGCTCCGAGGCAAAGCGGTCGCATCGCCGTATCGTAGATGAAAATGGTCGGGCCGGAGCCTGATTACCGTCCCGGGCTGCGCATGGTCGTATGCGCCCCATGGCTCGCTGGGTCAGCGGATCTACGACACGGTTTCGGCCACGGCGTGGGCCGACTGGATCGAGCACTCGAACAAGATCGTCAACGGGTCGCGGTGATCGTGGTGCGCCGCGCGCGGGCCTGAGCGAGCGCCGCGAGCGAGCCATCGACGACGCCGACGACTGAGCTACGCTCTCGGCCATGGTTTCGCCAGCGGCCGAGAACGCCCATCAAGATGCACGTGCCGCCGGAAGTGCCGGCGATTCGGTGCGCGCCGTCGAGTTGTTCATGCGAGCGCACGAGCTCGCGCCCGAGTGGCCGTATCCGCCGTACGACCTCGCGTTCACGTACCTGCTCGACGGACAGCTCGAGCCGGCCGAGACCTGGTACGCGCTCGTCGACCAGCTCGCGCCGCGTGGCTTCTTCACGGCGAAGGCGTCGCTCGACATCATCCGGCGCGAGCGTCGCGGCGAGCTGTTCCCCGGGTTCACGAAGCAGTTCGCACTGATGGAGTGGCAACCCGACGATCGCCGGATCGTGATGTATCGCCAGATCACGCAGCAGTTTCCGGACTTCGCGCCCGCGTGGAAAGAGCTCGCGTTCCTGCTCGACGATGATGACGAAGAGCTCGTCGCGGTCGACCGCGGGCTCGCCGCGAAGCCCGACGACGAGACCTACGGCATGCTGATCCTCAACAAGGCGCTGGTGCTCGGGCGACTCGGCCGCGCGCCAGAAGGCCTGCAGTTGATCCGCGACCTGCTCGTCGATCCGCGCTGCACGCAAGCGGTCGAAGCGATGGCGAAGTTGACCGAGATTCGCTAGCCCGCCGTGGCGCAGGTTGCGCAGTCACCAGCAACTCGAGTTGCCGGACCGGGGGACTAGCCAGCAATCGCGCCGACTTGGATCGCGCGATCACGAGGTTGAGCACGCCCGTGGGCACCGATCCGTTGGCTCGCCGGTTGCTGAAGGTTGCCCCACATGAAGTCTCTTGGCCTCACGCTGTGCTCGGCCCTCGCGATCGCCACCCACGCCTCGTGCATGGAGAGCGACACCGCCTGCGATCCCGAGGAGAGCTGCGGCGATGCCGACCTGATGAACCAGGCGTACGAGGACGCGAACACCGACTCCAAGTCCGATGGCTACGACTGCTCGGGCGTCCGCGTCCCCGACCGCAACGGCTTCAACAAGCACGTCGTCCTGACGTTCGACGATGGTCCGAACCCCGCGACCACGCCGAAGGTCATCGCGATCCTCCACAAGCACCACGCGCCTGCCACGTTCTTCAACAACGGCATGCGCTACTCCGCCGCCGCGAAGGTGCTCGCGAATCAGATCGCGCACGACCCCGACTTCATGCTCGGCAACCACACGCAGAATCACATCAACCTCGCGAAGCAGACCACCGCGAAGGTCACGAGCGAGGTGATGCAGACCGACGCGCTGATCAAGGCGGCCGGGTCGAACGCGAAGTACCTCCGCTTCCCGTTCGGCAGTGCGAGCTGCTCCGCGAAGCACTACGTCGAAGGCCTCGGCTACACCGTCGTCGGCTGGCACATCGACAGCGCCGACTGGTGCTACGCGGCCGGCCACGGCTACTGCTCGCCGGCGACGTTCCAGTACGTCACCGATTCGCTGCGCCACGACATGGTCGGCTTCATCATGGAGCAACTCCACCAGAACAACGGCGGCATCATCCTGATGCACGACATCCACCAGTCAACCGCGGATCACCTCGACGAGATCCTCACCAAGCTCGAGGCCGACGGCTTCACGTTCGCGCGCCTCGACGATGTCCTGGTGCTGCCGCGCCTCAACGGCGTGACGCCGAAATTCATCGGCGACAAGTGCACCACGAGCACCGATTGCAACTACTCCGGTGGCACGTGCGCCGGCGCCGGCTTCTGCACCGAGGCGTGCACCTCGACCTGCCCCGATCAGAGTGGCAAGGCCGGCACGTTCTGCATCGCGAATCCCGACGACACCGCCCACGGTATGTGCGTCGCGAAGTCCGCGCCGCAGAACAGCAGTTGCGCGGCGCTGCCCGAGACCTCGGCGATCACCGAGCCGCGGTTCTCCGATCCGAACACCACCGCGCTGGTGTGCGCACCTCACTGAGGCCGCGGCGACATTGCGGCACCTGGAGTGGCGGTACCCGGTATGGTCGGGGTGTGGATGGCGTCGCGCTGTTTCGGTGGTTGCCGCAGCTCGCCGGGCGCGTGCCGTGGGTCCGGCTCGGCGACTGGCCGACACCGCTCACTTCGATCACCGTCGACGGCAAGCCGATCTGGATCAAGCGCGAGGGCGATTCGAGCCCCCGCTACGGCGGCAACAAGATCCGCACGCTCGAGGCGTGGCTCGGTCACGCCCAGGCCGAAGGCTTCGAGCGGATCTGGGCGATGGGCGCGTACGGATCGAATCACGCGATCGCGACGGTGTTGCACGCGCGCGCGATCGGCCTCGATGCCGGCGCGATCGTGTTTCCGCAACCGCACAGCGAGTGGGCGCACGAGAATGCCAGCGCGCTGGTCGCCTCCGGCTGCGACCTCGTGCGGTTGCGCCACGTGATCGAGGTGCCGTTCGCGGGCCTGCGGATCGCGCGCCGCGATCGTCGCTCGGTCGTGATGCCGCCGGGCGGGGCCACGCCACTCGGCACGTTCGGTGCGATGTCGGCGGCGTTCGAGATCGCCGAGCAGGTCACGGCTGGACTCGCACCGCCGCCGGTGCGGATCGTGTTGCCGATCGGCAGCACGTGCACGAGCGCCGGGCTCGTCGCCGGATTCTCGCTCGCACACGCCACCGGCGCCTGGCCGTGGCCGGTGCCGATCATTCACGCCGTGCGCGTCACGCCGTGGCCGGTGACCTCGCGCGTGCGCACCGCCTATCTCGCGCTGCGCACGCTCGACCGGATCGCGAAGCTCGGCGGTCCGCAGATCGCGGTCGGTCTCCCGACGCTGCTGCGCCGGCTCGTCGTCGATGGTCGCGAGCTCGGCCCCGGCTACGGCCGGTCGACCCCGCGCAGCCAAGCGGCGATGCGCGCGCTCGCGCACGCCGATGCGCCGCGCCTCGACGGCGTGTACAGCGCGAAAGCCGCGGCCGCGTTGTTGCGCCTGCATCGCCGCGGCATCGGGCCGCTGCTGCTGTGGGCGACCAAGTCGACGGTCGTGTTGCCACCGGCGCGCGATCTGTCGCACGCGCCCGCAGCACTGCGCGAGTGGCTCGCGACTTCGTAGTCGATCGTCCTCGGTACGCGGGCCCGCACCGGCCGGACCGCCACCCAGCCGGTGACCCGATCCGTTCGTTGCACGCCGCTTCGGCTCTACAGATTCGAGCAGGCGGCTCCGCCTGGATCCGACACGCTTCGGATCGGCGTTCAATCGCGCGGTAGGATCGACTACTTCGTGTCGGTCGCTTTGGCAGCTTTGGGCGCGCTGCGCTCCGAGTGCTCGGTCGCGTCCGTGATGTACGGCATGCACGGCTTGAGCTCGCGGTCGGTCGCAACGTACGAGTTGTAATAGTCGGGCGTGCGATTGCGGATCGCGATCGCGAGCGGCGCGGCCGCCTGGCACTTGCCCTCTTTGACGAGCGCGGTGACCCGCGCGTGCGTGTCCTTCGCCCACGCGAGGTTGGTGTCCGGACGCGTCGCCGACTTCGTCGTCGCCGGTGGTTCTGGAGTCGCCGGAGCCGCCGCGATCTGCGCCGGCTTCGCGACGCCGTTCGAGGAGACGGTCGCACTCGACGCGCGCGAGTTGCCGGGGGAACCATTCGGGCCTGCGGCGGCACCGGTTGCGGGCGCCTCCGCGGCGACCTTGTCGTCGGCCATTCCGCGCTCGAGGTCTTTCGGCCCGCGCTCGGTGGAGCCGACCTCGACGTACGGCCGCGTCGCGGCGGGCTTGTTCGCCGGCGCCGGCATCTCGTCGGGCGTCGCTTCGTACCTGCCGCCACCGGCACCACCGAACGCGAGCTCGTCGCGCTTGGGAGAGGTGTGGAACTGCGGCTTCGACTCGACCTTGTTCTTGCGAACGTCCTTACCGGTGTCCTCGAGCTTCTTCTGGACCTGCTCTTCGGCGAGCGCGACCGCGACGGTGTCTTGGCCTTGCCCTTTGTGGCGTCCGTCGCCGGCCGTAGCTTCTTTGCCGTCGATGCCATCCATGTTCGTGGGATCGGCTTTCGCCGCCGAACCCCAGGCGGCGACCGCGGCGGGTGGCGTCGGAGCCGGCAGGCGCGTGAGGTCTTGCGATGCGGTCGGCTCGACCGGGCGATCGTTCTTGACGTAGACGGTGCCGGCGACGCCGACGACCAACACCAGCGTCGCCGCCGCGGCCATCGCGGGGTGCGCGACGAACAGCGTGACGAACCGGGGGAACCAGCCCTCCTTGCGAACCTCGATCTTGGGAGCGCGCCGCGCGGCTTCTTGAAGCAGCAGCGCCGACAGCGCCTGCGGCGGCTCGAACTGGAGCTCGAAGATCCGGCTGGACTGGAACTTGGTGCGGATCGACTTCAGGTCATCGAGCGCACTCCGGTCGGCCGGATGCGAGTCGAGATGCGCCGTCAGTGCGGCCTCGTCGGCCGAGCTCAGCTCGCCGTAGAGGGCACCTACCAGCAGCGCATCGATGTCCTGACGATCCAACACGTTCTTACGTCCTTATACTACGGGTGTACGCATGGAGCGACCTACGGAATGGCCCATGGAAACGAGCGCTTGACACTTACTTCGTGTCGGCCCGAGCCATCCGTCTCGCTCTTTCAATACCTACAAACGCAGCATGAGGCGCGTGGATCTAAAGACCCGTCGCAGGTCTAACCTGCCGGATTAACTCAGTCGTTGTTCGCCGCGCACGACCACTCGATGCCCTCGATCGAGAACGAGTCGTCGCCGCAGACCGCCGCCGAGACATCCTTCGTCGACGAGCCGGTGTCGGCGACGAGCGAGACCTTCGCATCGCCGGCGTGGACGCTGCGGCGCTTCTTCGACTGCGGCGCGCACACGACGCGCCACGAGAACGTGCAATCGACCGGGATCGAGCACGTGTTCTTCACCGTGAATTGCACGGCGTCCTCGCCTTTGTCGGCTTGATCGAACGTCGTGCAGTCGGCGAGCGACTTCTTCGACGCATCGGCGACGACGGCAGGCAACAGCACAGACATCGCGAGGGCGCACGTCGCCCATCGCGCCAGACGAGTGGCACGCATACACAGACCTCCGGTAGCCCCGTGCTCCAGCTCGCTCTCCGCAAGCCGCAGCGTTTCGGGTTCAAGCATTGAGACACCGGCGGGCGTTCGCGGTTCCCGAATTCGCTAAGCTCCGCGAATGCTCAGCCCGCTCGAGGTCTTTCGCAACGACGCGCTCGCCGGCCACGTGGCGGTCGTCACGGGCGGCGGCACCGGCATCTGCCGAGGCATCGCACATGCGTTCGCGCGGTTCGGCGCCGACGTCTGCATCGTCAGCCGCAAGCCGGAGGTGATCGCGCAAACCGCGTCGGAGATCAGCGCGGCGACCGGACGCAGTGTGCTCGGCCTCGTCGGCGACGTTCGCGATCCGGCGGCGATCGCGAACGTGATCGCGGAGTGCATCGCGAAGTTCGGCAAGCTCGACACGCTCGTCAACGGCGCCGCCGGTAACTTCCTCGTGCCCGCGGCCGGGTTGTCACCGAACGGCTTCAAGACGGTGATCGAGATCGATCTCGGCGGCACGTTCAACGCGTCGCGCGCCGCGTTCGAAGCGCTGCGCACGAGCGGCGACGGCCTCGTGCTCAACATCAGCGCGACGCTGCACTATCACGGCACGCCGCTGCAGATTCACGCGTCCGCGGCGAAGGCCGGCGTCGACGCGATCACGAAGAACCTCTGCGTCGAGTGGGGCCAGTTTGGAATTCGCGCGGCCGGCATCGCGCCCGGGCCGATCGGCGACACCGAGGGCATGCGGCGCCTCGCACCCGGCGACGCGGCGGAGCGCGCGAAGTCCGGCATCCCGCTGCATCGCTTCGGCACGATCGAAGAGATCGCGGCGGCCGCGGTGTTCCTGCGCTCGGCGGCGGGCGCGTTTATCACCGGTCACACGCTCGTCGTCGACGGTGGGCACTGCGTGTGGACGCCCTCGTTCATCCCGACGTGAAGAAATCTGCCGAGCCATCTCCGCCGTCACCTGTAGACGTCGTGATGCCGAAGCGCGCGATCCAGATGGAGCTCGTGTCCGGACGCGGTCACTACGATCGCGTGCTCGCCGCCGTGCGCGAGGCGAAGGTCAGCGTGTGGATCGGCAGCGCGAACGTCAAGGAGCTGATGGTCGAGGATGGCCGCGCGGCACCGGGTCGCCGGCGCAACCTGCGGCGCAGCAGCTACAGCTCGATCTTGAAGCTGCTCGACGAGATGCGCGGCGTCGAGCTCCGCCTGTTGCACGCCGAGATTCCGTCGCGTCCGTTTCGCGCGGAGCTCGCCCAGCATCCGCGGCTGTTGCAAGGCGGCCTCGAACTGCGGCGCTGCCCGCGCGTGCACTTGAAAGTCGTCATCGTCGATGGCGAGGTGATGTATCTCGGCAGCGCGAACTGGACCGGCGCCGGCCTCGGCGCGAAGGGCAGCGGGCGCCGCAACTTCGAGCTCGGCTTCGTCACCGACGACGGACCGTTGCTCGATCAGGTCCAGGCGCTGTACGAGCGGATCTGGAGTGGCGGCGAATGCGCCGAGTGCAAGCTGCGCGCAGAGTGCCCCGGACCGCTCGACGATCTGGTCCAGCTAACACCGCGAAACAAGCCACGTAAACGCAAGGTGTAACCGCGGAGCGGTTCTCGTGCACGATCTAGACAGTGACCGTGGCTACGGCCTACGTCGATGATGTGCTGCTGGTGGACCGGTGCTTGACCGGCGAGCCTGCAGCCACGCGCGAACTGTTTCGGCGGCACCGCACGCGCGTGCACGCGAGCCTGTTCCGCGTGCTCGGCTCGAATCGCGATATGGACGATCTGCTACAAGACGCGTTTATCCAGGTGTTCCAGTCGCTGCGCGGCTGGCGCGCCGAAGCGAGTCTCGCGACGTGGATCGATCGCGTGTCGGTGCGCGTCGCGTATCGCTACCTGTCGCAACGCGGCCGGCGGATCCAGACCGATCCGATCGTCGACGACGAATCGATTCCGGGCGGCGAGCAGACCGACGATCGCCGCCAGCTCGCGCGTGACGGTGTGCGCCGCCTGTACGCGGTGCTCGATGATCTCGGCGCGGCGTCGCGGCTCGCGTTCACGCTGCACGAGATCGACGGTCGCCCTCTAGCCGAGGTCGCGGATCTGGTCGGCTCGACGGTGACGGCGACCAAGCTGCGCGTGTGGCGCGCTCGCAAGCGGATCGAGACGGCGGCGGCAGCGGATCCGGTGTTGCGCGAGTTTCTCGAAGCCCCCGGTGAAAGACTCGCATGAAGCTGCGTGATCAGATCAAGGTCGAGCCGCTCGACGAAGAGCGGTTGACCAACCTCGAGCGCCGGCTCGTCGTCGGCGTCTCCGAGCTGTCGATGAAGCGAGCGCCGCGCCGCGGGCTGTTCGTCGCAGCGAGCGGCGTCCTCGCGGTCGCGGCCGCCGCGTTGCTCGGGTGGAAGCTCCACGCGGTGCCGGTGGTCGAGCCACCTGCGCCCGCGACCGAGCACTTCGCGGTGGCCGAGGGTTCGCAGCTCCTGCTCGACGGCGCCACGCTCGGCGGCAACGCGAGCTACGACGTGACGCGCGATCCGGGTCGCATCGTGATCGTCTTGAAGCAGGGCGCGATGGACTTCGCGGTCGTCCACGATCCGCATCGCACGCTGGTGGTCCGCGCGGCCGATACCGAGATCGAGGATGTCGGGACGAAGTTCCACGTCGACTTCGACGGCCGGAGCGGCGTCTCGGTCCGCGTGACCGAGGGCGAAGTGAAGGTCACGCGCGGCGCGAACGTCGTGCGGGTCGCCGCGGGCAGTGCGTGGACGACCGAGCTCGGGCTCGTCGCGATCGCGGCGCTCGATCCGACGCCCGTCCCGAAACCGCTCCCAACACCGGTTGTCGTCGCTGTCGCCGATCCGCACCCGGTCGCGGCGCCGGTCGTCACGCACCCGGCCGCGGTCCATCCGGTCCATCACGTCGAGGCCGCCCCCACGCCGATCGAGCATCCGCTGCCGACCCTCGCGGTCGATCCGTACGTCGAGCTGCGCACCGCGATCCTCAAGGTGCCGCTCGACTTCGCGCCGAGCATCGACGGTCACGCCGATGCCGCGAACGAGATCGCGAAGCTCAAGAAGGTCGCGTACTCGTCGAGCACGCTCGGCCCCGAGGCCTCGCAGGCGATGTATCAGATCGCCGTGTTGCTCTATCGCCCGCTCGGCCAGGACACCGAAGCGCTGCGCACGCTCGACATGTACACGCGCCGGTTCAACCGCGGCAAGGAGCTGCCGGCGGCGCTGTGGTTGCGCGTCCGCATCGAGTGCAGCCACGCGTTCGACGAGGACTGTCGTCGGGCCGCCTACAGCTACCAGCACGACCAGACGTCGGGCGAGGCAAGCAGCGTCGCGATCCGAATCACGAACGCGCAGTAGCGTACAATTCTCGGATGGCCCGGGTGGTCCTCGACCTCGCCGACGACCATCAACTGGCGCGCGACCTCGCCGCCGGTGGGGTGTTCGTACCGGGCTGCGCCGCGGCGCTGCTCGAAGATGTCGAGCTCGTGGTGCGTGGCGAGGCGACCGAGATGGTGTTCGCCGCACGCGTCGTGTTCGTCAATGCGACCGGCGCCGGACTCGAGCTCGCGTGCTCGGCGGAGCAGAAACGACAATTGATGACGCTCGCGAACGTCGAGCCCGAGCCCGAGCCCGAGCCCGAAGCAAAGAAGCCGGTCGCGCGCAACGTCCACGAGCGGCTGCGCGGCCTCACGCTCGTGCAGCAGATCAAGATGGCCCAGCACGGCGAGGCGTCCGAGCGGATCGTGCTCGAGCGGATCTACGGCAAGACGGTCTGGGATCCGCTGCTCCGCAACCCGCGCGTGACCGGCCCGGAGGTCGCGCGGATCGCCCGGATGGGAGCGTTGCCGCGTCCGCTCGTGGAGCTGATCTGCAGCAACGGCGCGTGGCTGCAGATTCCGGAGATCCGCCGCGCGCTGCTCTCGAATCCCCGCCTCGGCACCGACCAGGCGATCCGGATCGTGCGACTTCTCCCCAAGCACGAGCTCAAATTGGCGTGCACGCAGGTGAGTTATCCACCGGTCGTGCGCGAAGCCGCAAAACGCATCCTGCGCGAGCTATCGGAGTGACCGAGCGCCACCGGATCGGACATACTGCGCTCGTGCGGTGTGCGCTGCTGTTGTTGTTGGTCCCCGCGGTGGCGTTCGCAGACGACAACCGCTGCATCGACGTCGAGTTCACGCCGACCGAGAAGCTGCAGCTCGTCGCGTGGGTCGAGACCGCGAGCGGTCAATACATCGACACGCTCTACATCACCCAGTTGACCGGCAGCTTCGGCCTCGGCAACCGTCCCGGCCGCTTCGATTTCAACAGCGGTCCGCTGTGGCCGTACGGCCGGCGGATCACGACGTTCCCGGTGTGGTCGCACCGTCACGGCATCGCGTTCCCGATGGTGATGTTCCAGGGCGACGTGCTACCCGACATGACACCGTTTCAGGATCCGAATCACTGCTTCGCCGTGACCGGTGCGGAGTACGCGTCGTGCGGCGAGAACAACCTCTCGCACCGCTTCGATCAGAGCTCGCTCGAGCATCATTTCTGCCAACCGTTACAGGAGCACGAGGGCGGCTGGGATACCGGCACGTGTGCGACGACGGCGTTCACCGACAAGGGCCGGTTCACGACCGACCCCACGATCACGACCGGCTATCCGCCGCGCAGCGACCTCGCACGCCAATCGAGCGACTCGCCCTCGGTCGACCTGTACAAGGCGATGAATCCGTTCGACGCGGTCTCGCAACCGACGCCGATCGCCGGCACGTCGACCCATGCCACGTTCGCGGCGTCGATGGGCGCCGGCGACTACGTGTTGTTCGTCGAGGCGGCGAAGGAGTTCGATACCAACGATTTCTACGACGCGACGATGTATCCGGCGCCGACCGGCATCACGTTCTCGGGCTACGGCCTGCCCTATCGCGGCCAACCGTCGATCGTGTATCGCGTACCGTTCAGCGTCGGCGCGACGCCGACGAGCGCGACGAGCTCGACGTTCTTCGGCTACGGCGATCCGACCGGCGCCGATGGCACCGTCCGGCCGCCGGACCAAACGATCACGATCGACACGCCGGGCTCGGGTGGCTCGCGGCTCGAGCTCGTCAGCGACGGCGGCGACCTGTACCGCGTGCGCGTCGCGGTCGATCCGAACGAAGGTGGCGCACCACCGCCGGCGCCCGGGGCGCTCGCACCGACCGAGATCCAGGCGGGCTCGCTGGCGATGACGTTCGTCGCGCCGGGCGTCGGCCCGATGCGGGCGCCGGTCAGCGGCTACGAGATCCGGATCCGCGCGTTCGACGAGATGACGGCGGCGAACTTCGCCGATTCAATGCCGGTCACCGCGCACGTCGGCGCGGATCTGCCGGGCACCCAGGAGTCGTTCGAGCTCGACGGCCTGTTGCCCGAGACCGACTACTGGGTCGGCGTCCGCGCGTTCGACGGTTGTCACAACGCCGGCGAGGTCGCGATCACGAAGGTCCGCACCGCGACCCGGACCTCGGGCTCCGTCGATGCCTGCTTCGTCGCGACCGCGGCGTATGGTTCGCTGCTCGCGAACGAGGTCGAGATGCTGCGCCACGTGCGCGACACGATGCTGCGGACCAACGTGATCGGCGAGCTCGGCGTCGAGACCTACTACACGTTCGGTCCGGCGCTCGCGGGGCTGATCGGCGAGAGCGATCTGCTGCGCGCGAGCTCGCGCTCGGCGTTGCAGCCGGTCGTCGAGTACGTGAAGACCCTAAGCTTCGGTAATCCGTAGGAGCTCGAAGTAATCTCGGTTATCGGCGGGGTGCCTACGTACGTTTGACGCCCACACGACCGTCGGACCTGTCTACGGTGGGCGGATGGACGGGATCAGGGTGGTGGTGGTGGTGGTGCTCGCGCTACTCGGGGCGTGTTCGGTCGAGCCGGTCGCGACGGGTGAGGTCGTCGCGAGTCTCGCGACCCCGGGGCTGCTCGGTGGAGAGA
>JBDTJY010000157.1:0-9813 GCA_039935615.1 Kofleriaceae bacterium | reverse complement strand
TCGCGGCGATCGATCGTGCCCTGCACGAGGTTCGTCACGTAGACGTTGCGCCGCGCGACCGGGTGGCCGGGCTCGATCTCGAGGATCTTCGGATCGACGGTGCGCGCGGCATTGCCCGCGACCTCGGCGAGCACGCGCAGGTACGGCACCGCGAGCCGTGGCAGCGGCGAGAACAGCGACGCCGGCAACTGCGTGTACTCGTCGCGCAGCGACAGCATCGCGTTGGCCTTCTTGAGCTTGTCGGCGGCGGCGCGCAGATCATCGGTCGAGAAATCCGCCAGCGACGCGACCATCGGCAGCCGCCGCGCCTTCAACCACTGGACGAGGCACTGCGAGAGCTGTTGCGACAGCGGAAGGTCCGGGCTCGACGTCCACTCGTCGGTGATGCCGTTCGGCAACCGCGAGTGCAGCAGCGTCGCCTGCGGCCGCGCGCGGTCGACGGAGATCTCGAACCACATCACCTCGTGGCGCCGCGAGATCCGGAACAGCCAATCGATGCTGTCCTCGATCTGTGGATGACTCGCATCGAGCAGACGGCCATCGGCATCGGCGAGCCGCTCGTCATCATCGCCGAGCGTGACGATCGGATGGCGCAGGAAGTGATCGAAGACCGTGAGCGAGAGCAGCCGCGACAGAAACGCAGTTGTGCCGGCTTGCTCGAGGGGCACCACGAGCGTGCTCGCGAGGAACGTCGCGCGGTGCGGATAGGGCAGCGGCATGCCTTAGGCCGACAATACCGCGTGAGCTCGGTCGCTACGGTGTGATGCCCAGGTCTTTCGCAAGCCGATTTGCCTCGTCGGTGCGGCCGCACCGGCTGAACGCTTGCCACGCCGCGAACCGGTGGGCGCGGAGAGGAGCGTCGATCAGCGGTCCCGCGACCTCGCACGCCGCCGCCGTGTCGCCGGCGGCGAGCGCCGCTTGGATCACGAGCTCGCGCGCCTCGGGGACGTCGCGATTGGCGAGGTTGATCCGCGCGAGCTCGAGCGCGCGCTGCGGGTTCTTGCCGACGCCGAGATAGAACCGCGCCGCGTGATCGGCGAACGCCTTGGGCAGCGTCGTGACGTAGCGCTCCCACTCCGCCCGCGCGGCTTCGACCGGCCCGATCCCGAGCTGCGCCGCGAGCTCGAGCAGCGACGGTTGCTGATCGGTCTTCAACGCATCTGCGACGACGCGCTTGGCCCCCGCGGTATCGCCGGTCGAGATCATCGTCAACGCGAGGTGCGCATTCGCCTCGACGTAGCCCGGCAGCCGGTCGTGCGCGGCTTGATAGAACGCGCGCGCCGACGCGAAGTCGCCCTTCTGCTCGTACAGCCGTCCCCACTGGAACAACAGCCACGCGAACGTCTCGGGCGAATTGTCGTTGATCGACTTCGCCGCCTTCGGGATCAGCGCGATCCCGGCGTCGAACTGACCGAGGAAGGCGAGGCTGGCAGCGTACACCGTGAGGTTCGTCGCCGACGGCCAGCGCTTCGCACCTTCCGCGCGCGCCGGGATCGATCGATCGCGCCGGCCGGCGGCTTCGTCGATCGCGGTCGACAGCTCGATCCATTGATCGTCGCTGAGCGAGAGCTTCTTGACGTGGATCAGCGCTTCGCGCGCCGCCGAGAAATCATGGATCGCGGTGAGCACGCGCGTCCGGATGTCCCACGTGGTGAGGATGTTGGTCGTCGCGACCAGCTCCGCGGACATCTGCTCGGCCGCCTGGTAATCCTCGACGTGACCGCGATACGTCGCGCGCAGGAGCAGGAGCCCAATCTCGTGGATCGGCTCGCTACGATGGAGCTCGATCCGCCGGTCGAGGGCACGCAACTCCACCACGCCGTCCTCGCTGATGCCCAGCTTGGGGACGATCGACGCGACACCCGCAGAGACGGTCGTCGCGTTCGACTTCGCGTGGTCGCCGCGGCACGCCATCACCAGCGCGACCGCGACGACGAAGCGCTGCACTAGTTGTTCGGAGCTGCGAGGAACGGGAACGTCGTATTCGTGACGCCCATATGCGGACCGACGCCATCTCCGAACGCCGGGTTGAACTGGTTCGAAGAGTCGAACCCGGTGATGCCGACCGCGAGCGCGGTGTAGCTCGTGTCGATCACGTCCATCGTCGGGGCGCGACCGCCACCGACGACGTTCTGGATCACGCCGAACGCGCTGAGCTCGACCGCGAGGTAGCCCTGATGCGTCGCCGGCAACTCGGCCAGCGTCACTCCGGTGTCGAGGAACAACTGATCGTTCGTCAACACGCTCGCGAGCACGCTGTACGAGTCCAGCTTGGCCGCACCGCCGCCGGTAGCATTGCCGTTGTAGAACGCTTGATTGCCGCAGCCGGCGCCCGGAGCCACCGCCGCGGACTGCGTGCAGGTACCCATGCCGTTACAGGTCAGCCCCGTGTCGAGCACGTCGATCAGCGCGAGGTTGCCCGCGAACAGCGCTGTGTAGGCCGCCAACCAGCCACCGGGCGAGGCATCCTGGTTGTACGCGTCCTTCGACGGGCCGCCCCCGGTGTCGAAGCCGTGGTTGAGCACGGTGTTGATCGCCGGGCGACCGAGACGATCCATCTGCGGACCGAGGGCGGGCGCTGCGGGAAAGCCAGTCGTGGAGTCGCTGCCACCACCGCCGGCATCGGTGAGCTTGATGTTGTCGCCGCAGCCGGCCGCGAGCGAAGCGGCGAAGACGATGATTGATAGTTTGGTCATGGTCATCTCCGCTTATTGGGGGGTGGCGTGCGAGCTGCCCCACACGCTGAGGAGCTTGTCGGTGTTCTGGAGCAGCAACGTCTTGTCGACCTGAAGCACGATCGCCTCCACATCGAAGTGCAAGAAACAGTCGGCCTGGGCCGCCGTGCACAAGCCATCGGGGTCGACGGCTTGGACGCCGGACAACAGCCCGCGCAGTGCTTGAGCGTTCGGCTCGGGTAGCGCCGGACAGCCGGCGGCATCCGGTGGCGGGATGGGACCCGTCTCGATGGCGTGTTGCGCCGCGTGGAAACC
Source organism: Kofleriaceae bacterium (assembly GCA_039935615.1). Lineage (GTDB taxonomy): Bacteria > Myxococcota_A > Polyangia > Haliangiales > Haliangiaceae > JABFXX01. The sequence goes on along the minus strand of JBDTJY010000157.1, from coordinate 6,823 downwards.
AGAGAGGTTGAAGAAGAACGGGTCGGCGCGACGACCCGCGAAGACTCGGATCTTGCCGTCGGCGCTGGTGAGGCCGGCCGGCGAGCTGAAGTCGCCCTTGACGTAGTCCTTCACGGTCGAGCCGAGCACGACCCAGCATTGGCCGGCTTTATCGCTCGTGAACGTGCAGATCACTTTGGATTCCGTGCCGGGCGTGTTGTACGCGTGCGGGTTGTCAACGCCCGGATGGCTGGTGACGTGAAACACGTACTGGACCGACGGGCCGAAGTGACGCGTCGTATCGTCCCCCGGTGAGACGGTCATCGCCAGATTGACGGCGGTGCCGTCGGCGGTGTTCCACGTGTAGACATCGTTGATGTCTGCCATCGCGTTCGCCACCATTCTGATAGTGGGCGCGTCGAGATGGTCGGCGGCCTGACTCTTTTGAGTCACGACCAAAACACCAGCACCGAGCGCCAGCGCGGTTCCAAACAAAGCGAGTTTCTTCAATGGGTCCCCCTTGTGAGACGCACCATTACTATCGCTCAATCGGCCGAGACGCGCAATTAGGCTAGGGTTTTCCCTCGCCGATGAGGGATCAAGCATCCCACCGGGTGTGATATTCTCGTCGGGCGTGGGATGGATTTGTTCCATCTGTCGCGAGATCACCAAGTTGCAGTCCGCTTGATCCGCAGGAGACCTAGGCCGTGGGAACGAAGCTCTACGTGGGCAACCTTAGCTACAACACCAACGAAGCGTCACTCAGAGAAGCATTCGGAGCGAACGGTCGCGAAGTCGTAAGCGTCTCGATCATCATGGATCGAGAGACCGGACGTTCGCGCGGCTTCGCATTCGTCGAGCTCTCGACACCGGAAGGCGCGGCGCAAGCGCTGCAAGAGCTCGACGGACAAGAGCTCGACGGTCGTCAGCTCAGGATCAACGAGGCTCGCGAACGCGAAGCTCGTGGTCCGGGCGGCGGCGGCGGCGGTGCACCGCGTCCATTCACGCCGCGCCCAGGTGGCGGCGGTGGATTCGGTGGTCCTCCCGGTGGTGGTGGCTATCAAGGCGGCGGTGGCGGTGGCGGCGGTGGATTTGGCGCTCCGCGTCCAGGCGGATTCGGCGGAGGTCCGCCGGGTGGCGGCTTCAATCGCCCACCGGGAGGCGGTTTCAATCGTCCCCCGGGTGGTGGTGGTCCGGGACGTCGCGGTGACAAGGACAAGAAACACGGCGAAGGCGTCGAAGATCGCAAGAAGCCTCGCAAGCGCAACGACGGCGACGGCGAGTGGTAGCCGCGCGTCGCTGACGGCGACGCGGACATCGTGATGCTGCGCAGTGCCAGCGATGTGCAACGTCGACCGCCGAGTAGCGCGTCCGAAATTCGGACGTCACGACATTCGTGTCAGCGAGCGCGAGCGAAGGCGAACGTGCCTTCGCAGCGTTAGCGCGCGCAGTGTCCGAGACTCGGCCGAGAATGCGCAATCCGCGCGGAAAATAGGTGCGACCTATTTTCCGCTGACGTACTAACGCAGCGACGCGTCATGAATACGGCGACCAAGACCAAGTTCACGACGACGGCCGAGGATGCCGGCCTGCGCCTCGATCAGATCCTGCCGCGGCACGTCGAAGGATTGTCGCGACGCAAGGCGCGCGCGGTGATCGATCTCGGTGGCGTGTACGTCGATCGCGCGCGCGTGAAGGTCGCGGGGCGAACGCTGCGCGCCGGGCAGGTGATCGAGGTCGTGATCGGTTCGGTGCTCGAGCGCGTCAAAGAAGATCGGCCGGTGCCGGTGGTCGAGGTCGTGTATTCGGATGACGCGATCATCATCGTCAACAAGCCGGCCGGCCTCGTCACCGCGCCGACGCCGGAGAGCGATCGTGGCGACCTGCTGGACATCCTCACGAAGCAGTTCGGAGAGGTCTACCTCGTGCACCGCATCGATCTGCCGACCAGTGGTCTGTTGGTGTTCGCGCGCACGCGAGATGCGAACAAGATCCTCGGCGAGGCGTTCAAGGAGCACCACGTCGACCGCGAGTACCGCGCGGTCGCGATCGGCACGGTGACGGCGCAGACGATCGATCGCCCGATCGACGGCAAGCGCGCGGTCACGCATGTCGCTCCGCTCGAAGCGCTCGCCGGTGCGACGCTGATCTCGGCGCGGCTCGAGACCGGGCGCACGCACCAGATCCGGATCCATCTCGCCGGGGTCGGCACGCCGGTCGCCGGCGATCGCGCGCATGGCGGCGAGACCAGCCGCACCTTCCTGCCACGCGCGCCGCGCCTCGCGCTGCACGCCGCGGTGCTCGGGTTCGTGCATCCGGTGACCGGCGAGAAGGTGCGATGGGAACGCCCGATCCCCGACGAGCTCGCCCATTGGATCGATCGGCTGCGCACGTGATCCAGCGGTTCTGCTTCGTCAAGCTGCACGATCATCACATCGAGGGGCGCGATGACTTCGCCGTACGGTTGCGTGCCGTGTTTGCCGAGGCCGGCGCCGAGGCGTTGATCGGCGTGCCGGCGGATGCGTCGGCGGCGAAGTGGGACGTCTCGATCGCGATCACCGCGGCGTCGCCGGAGGCCTGGCACGCACTCGCGAAGACGCCGAAGCTGATCGAGATCTTCGACGACCTCACCGCGCACGCGAAGGTGATGAAGCAGTGGACGTTCGACGTCGGAGGCGACGCGCTCGACGAGCTCTAAGTCAGCGCGTCGAGCAGAAAGTCCGGTACCACGGTCGACGTTTCTCGCGCGTGCGCCCAGCTCGACACGCCCGCGAGCAGCGCGCACGCGCACCCGGCGGCGCGCGCACCGGCGATGTCGGTCTCCAGTTGATCGCCGATCATCACGAGCCGCTCGGGCGGTAGCTCGAGCTGGCGGGCGGCGGTCGTGAACAGCAGCGGCTCGGGCTTGCCGAGATGGACGAAGCGCAACGCGCGGCCGGGAAACCGGCGGGCGAGGGCGGCTTCGAGGAGGAGTGCGATCGCACCGGCGGTGAAGCCGAGCTCGCCGCCACCCTTGGGATAGACGAGATCGGGGTTCGGCAGGATCAGCGCGGGCGACTTGCCGGCCTCGACGGCGCGCACGATCGCCGACAGGGCGAGCTCGACGCCGCGCAGGAAGTCGAAGCCGTCGTCGTCGCAGACAGCGATCGCGTCGAGGTCGTCGCCCTCGACGAACGGCATGCCGACGGGCTCGGTGTCGTCGTTGGTGTTGGTATCGGCGAGCCGGCGCGGGCCCGCCGCGGCCGCGGGCAACGTCAGCGCGAGCGCACCGCCGGCGCGCGCGAACGCGACCGAGTCGGTCGTGCCGAGCACGAGCATGCGCGCACCGACGAGCCCGTGCGTCCGGATGTACGCCGGCAACAACGATCCCGACGTGACGAAGCGCTCGGGCGCGACGGTGATCGCATGGCTCGCGAACCGCGCCGCGTACGTGGTCTGCGAGCGCGACGCATCGTTCGTGACGATCCGAAACGGCGTGCCGCGGCGGTCGAGCTCGGCGAGCAGCGCGGCGGCACCGGGCAGCGGGCCGCGCGCGTCGAACAGGACACCGTACACGTCGAGGAGCACGCCGGCGTGGCGGTCCAAGAGGTCCGCGATGTGGATCGCCGTCGGCTGCGTCATATGGCAATGCTATATGCCAGATATGCGCGCTTACCTCGACCTGCTGCGCCACGTGCTCGATCACGGAGAGCGCCGCGACGATCGCACCGGTACCGGCACGATCTCGGTGTTCGGCACGCAGACTCGGTACGATCTGCGCGAGGGCTTCCCGCTGCTCACCACCAAGAAGGTGCTGTTTCCGGCGGTCGTGCGCGAGCTCGTGTGGTTCCTCAAGGGCTCGACCAACATCCACGACGATCTCCACGCGCACACCCCGATCTGGGACGCGTGGGCCGACGACAACGGCGACCTCGGTCCGATCTACGGCGCTCAGTGGCGGCACTGGGGCAAGACCGACGAGACCCCCGGCGTCGATCAGATCCAGCAGGTGATCGAGACGATCAAGAAGGACCCCACGTCGCGGCGGATCATCGTCAGCGCGTGGAACGTCACGGACCTTCCGAAGATGCGGTTGCCGCCGTGTCACGCGCTGTTCCAGTTCTACGTCAACGATCGATCGCTCGACTGCCAGCTCTATCAGCGCTCCGCGGATCTCGCGCTCGGCGTCCCGTTCAACATCGCGAGCTACGCGCTGTTGCAGGCGATGATCGCGCAGGAGTGCGAGCTCGTGCCGCGCCACTTCGTGCACACGCTCGGCGACGCGCACATCTACTCGAACCACGTCGAAGGCGTGAAGACCCAGCTCGCGCGTGATCCGCTGCCGCTGCCCAAGCTCGTGCTCGCGCCGAAGAAGGTGCTCGAGATGACGTTCGAGGACGTCGCGCTCGAGGGCTATCAGCACCACCCGTTCATCAAGTTCCCCGTCGCGGTCTAACTGGACCGCGTACCCTCCGACCATCGCCGCGCTCGACACGTTGCTCGAACAAGCACTCCAGCTTCCCGACAAGGAACGCGGGAAGCTCGCGGTCGAGTTGCTGCGGACGCTGGAGCCCGACGACGACGACGAGCTCGCACCCGACGAGTGGAAGGCCGCTTGGTCGATCGAGCTCGACCGACGAGGCCGACTACCGAGAACGCTGGCCTGGTATGCGACCCGTTCTCACGACGCTGCCGTTGGCTTCGCCGAGGTCATCGCCGCTGGCCGGCGTGGTCTGGTCACCCCGACGTTCGAGGATGAGTGACGCGGACCCGTAGTTGACAGCGGGCGAGCGCGTGATTACCGGAGCGTCATGACTTGGTTGCGACTGCTACCGCTGCGCGTCGTGTTCGGCGTCACGCTCGTCCTCGCGATCATCGCCACCCACATGTCCGTCGGCAAGGCGCGCTTGCCGTTCGTGCTGCTCGATTCGTTCGACAAGGCGTTGAGCATGGTGTCCACGGCGGCCGATCGCCGCATGGACGAGATCGAAGAGCACCTCGCTCAGGTCCAGGCGCGTGCCGTCACGTTCGAAGCCGTGCACGCGACGCTCGCAGCGCAGCTCGATGTCGCCTGTGACGCGGCGAGCGAGTATCTCGACGCGCAGCTCGCGCAGGTCGGGGCACTCACGCCGGAGCGGCGCTTGGCCACACTCGAATGCACGCTCGAGCACCTCGCCGATGCGCGGTTCCACCTCGTGCACAGCGAGGATCCTGAGGAGTTCGCCGAGTACGACTCGCTGTGCGAACGGCTGCGGGACGTCCGCCGGCTCCTGGCCTAACGCCGACGACGGGACTCGTTCGTATCCCGCACCCGACGCGGCAGCTCGTCGGAACGGCGGCGATCCGTGCACTTACGCGTGGCACGGTCGGTGCTGTAGTGACCGATCATCATGCAGACGATCAGCATCGAACAACTCGCGACGGTTATCGGCGGCGCGGACGACGGGGCGGCTGCGGCTGCACCCGCCGCGGCGGCCGGCGCAGCAGGCGGCATGGGCGGCATGGGCGGCTTCATGAGCATGCTGCCCGGGCTCATGCAGGGCGTCACCGGCATCATCTCGGCCGCGAAGGGAGGCGGCCAGCAGCAGGCGGCGCCCGACCCGAGCCAGCAACAGGCGGCAGCCCCGCAGGGAGCACCGCAGGCGGCTGCGGCGAGCCCGTTCAGCGGTGGCGGGCGCCATCATTCGCGCGTGTCGGTCAGCGTCAGCACGTTCTGAGCGCGCGATCCGATCGCGTGTCCGCTGCTACGCGCGACGCACGAGGCGCTCGATCCGATAGCGCACGCCGTTGTCTTCGAGCGCTTGCTCACCGTCCCAGGCGTCGTGCACGAAGTCTCGATCGAGATCGGGGACGCGCGTGTCACCGTCGCAGTGGACCTCGACGCGCGTGAGATAGACGTAGCGCAACCGGGGGTCCGCGAACGCCTCGCGGAAGATCTCGGCACCGCCGACCACGAACGTGGCCTCGATGTCCGCCGCCGCGGCCGCGAGCCCGAGCGCGGCCACGAGCGACGGCGCGACGAGCACGCCCTCGGCGACCGCGTAGTCGGCCTTGCGCGTGACCACGATGTTGAGCCGGCGCGGCAATGGCCTGCCCGCGACCTCGACCGACTCCCAGGTCTTGCGGCCCATGATCACGGCGGTGCGCATGCCCTCGCGCGTCGCACACGTCACGCGCTTGAAGTGCTGGAGGTCGCCCTTCAGCTTCGGCCACGGCAAGCCGTTGGCCTTGCCGATACTCCAATCGAGATCCGCGGCGAGGACGATGTCGAACACGCGGTGACGCTACCAGATTAATTGAGCAGCGCTTCGTCGGACGTGCTCGCGTCTTTGACGGCATCGGTGACAGCGTCGGAGGACTTCGCGGCCGCCTCGACGAGCCGCGCCTTGTTGCGCTCCATCATGAACTGCATCACGTACGGGAAGCCGACCTGGATCCCGTTGAGCTTCGGCGCGAGCTGCGCCTGGAGGCCGAACATGATCACCGACGCGCGCTCGACGTAGAACCAGCCCTCGGGATACGCGATCGAGCGCATCAGCTCGCGCAGCTCCTCGCGCTTCATCTCGGGATCCGCGAGCTGATCCGCGATGTGCGGATCGAGCTTCGAGAAGTCGCTGATGTTGAGGTCGAGCAGCTTCTCGAAATACTTGCGGGTCGTGCGCTCGAGCAACTCGCGATCGCCATCGGCGGCGATGAAGCCCATCTGGTCGATGCCCTTGACGACGAGGTCGTCCTTGCGGGTCATCAGGCCCTGCAGGATGTCGAACATGCCGTCGGCGAGGTTGGCGCGGAGCTCGGTCGCCGAGCCGAGATCGAGGACGACGATCCGCGCCTGGCCTTCGGGCCCGCGCTGGACGAAGAAGTT
>JBDTJY010000156.1:0-45247 GCA_039935615.1 Kofleriaceae bacterium | reverse complement strand
CTCCGAGTGCGACGTACCGACACTCGCGCTCAGTTGATTGCAATCGACCGCCTGGAACTGCTGGAAGCTCGCCGACTGATCCGGCGTCGCCTCGAACACGACCACCGAGCGGGGCTTCGCGCCGGTGCGCGGCGGAAACAGCTCGACCTGCACCGACTCGCCGGTGCCGAGCCGTACCGCGCCGGGGACGGTGAACCGCGCGCCGTTCGGATGCGTCGTCGTGATCGCCGACGGATCGACCAGCGTGAGCTCGGCGTTGTCGAACGTCGCGCTCGTCGCGTTCTTGATCGTCGCCCACGCCGAGAAGTCGAGCGTCTTCTGGTTGTCGTCGAGGATCGCGAGATAGTCGGTGGTCCACGACAGTCCCTCGGTGCGATACGAGACCTCGACGTCGTGCTTGCCGGGTTGCTTGGTCGCGACGTGCCACACGAGGCTCGGCTTGTCGGCGCCCGCGGTGACCGCGAGCCGCACGTCCTGCACGTAGCCATCGCGCCGCATCACCTGGAGGCGGCGTTGATCGCCGGTGCCGACCTCGACGACGATCGCCTGTGGATCGACCGACCGCAGCGTGCCGGCGACCTCACCTTTCGGCGTCTGGATCGTGACCTGCTCGCCGACGTGGCGCTGGAGGATCTCGTCGGGCGTGGTCGCGCCGGGCACGAACCGCTGCTCGCTGACGCTGAAGCCGCCGGCATCGGAGACGCTGCGCATCTGCACCGAGGCCGGGTCGAGCGTCGCGGGGACGCCGGCGATCCGGACTTCTCCACCCGCCGCGACCTCGACCTCGCGATGCTCGACGATCATCGCGCCGGTCGGCGTGGTCACGGTGCCGTAGCTCTGCCCGCCATACGCCGGAGCTGCGACGGCCGCCGGGTTCGCACCCCAGATCGTGATCTCCGTCTTCGCACCCGTGCCCGCCTGACCGAGCCCCACCACTATGGTTGCAGCACCAAGGGCTGCGGCGCACCACCACGGACGGATACCCATCGCTGGAAGCATACGCTGGCCACCAAGGAGATGCCCGCGCGGTTCTGTGTGTATGATTTGTCGGTGGCGGTCGCGACCTATCCGGGCACGGTGTCGCCGTTGCGGGGGCTAGATCCGTTTGGCGAGGCCGAACGGGATGTCTGGCACGGCCGCGAGGCAGAGCGCGACGAGCTCGCGCGCATGGTCACCGCCGACGGGTTTCGCGCGGGCCTGCTGTTCGGCGAACCGGGCGTCGGCAAGACCTCGCTGGTCCGCGCCGGCCTGATCCCGCACCTCCGCGATCACGGCATCGTCGCCTTGGTCTGCGAGGATCTCGGCGCTCCGGCGCAGAGCTTCGCCGCCGGCCTCTCGGCCTTCGGCATCCAGCCCAACGCCGGCGAGCTGCCGGTCGCGTTCATCACGCGCGCGGTCTCGAACTCGGTCGCCGGGCAACAGTTCGTGTTCGTCGTCGACGATGTCGACCTCGCGAGCAACGACGAGCGCGCGGTCGGCGAGCTCGCGGAGATGTTCGCGAAGGTCGTCAGTCGCTCGGCGGGGCGCGCGCGGTTCTTGTTCGTCTCGGCGAGCGAGCGCCAACATCTGTTGGGCGCACTCGAGCGCCGCACCGGCTCGTTGTTCCCGCCGTCGAATCGCTACGAGCTCCCTCGGTTGCCAACGGCCGCCGCGGCCGCGTTATTCGATCGCGTGTTGTCGCTGTCGGGCGTCGCCGCGGATCCCGCGCTCGCCGAGGCGGTGGTCAACGGCATCGCGAACGCCCACGGCGTGCTGTGCGCGGATCTCCAGTTGTGCGCGATGGCGATGCGCGATCTGCGGATCACCACGCTCGCGGCGCTCCAGAAGGCCGGCGGACCGAGCGAGCTCGAAGGCCTGTGGCTGCACGACGCGTGCGCCGCGACCGGCAACGAGCGCTCGGCGCTGCGGCTGTGCGCCGAGCTCGCGGCGGGAGTCGCGGGTCCCAAGCCCGGCGATCAGGTCGCACGGCGGATCAACGTCGACGGCACGTTCGCGCAACACGCGTTCGACGTGCTCGAGCAACGCGGTGTGATCGTGCGCGGCGATCCGGAAGGCACGACGTGGCTGCTGCGTCACGAGGTGTTGACCCAGCGCGTGCGCGAGCTGACCGCGCCGGCGCGAGCGGCGGCACGGCGCGCGTTCGATCTGCTCGGTTCGAAGGCGAGCGCCCAGGGTCGGTTGACACTCGGCGAGCTCCGCGCGCTACACCGCGAGGGCATCGCGCCGATCACGCCGAGTGAAAAGTCGATCGTCGAGCGCTCGAAGCGCTACTACAAGCTGCTCGCGGCCGGCATCGCGGCGGTGCCGATCATGATCATGATGATGATCTTCGTGTCGCTGCGCGGCCACGTGTTCTTCGATCTGCAGCCGCGCGCAGGCGGCGATCGAGTCGTCGTGCGTGGCGGCCGGTCGGGACTGTCCGCGTTCAGTTGGCTGCCGGGCTCGGGCTACGGCCGGCTGATCGCCGATACCGGGCTGTCGCGCTCGATGGTCGCGCCCGAGGTCTGGAACAAGATCAGCTCGCGCGACCTCGGTGCGGGCAAGGCCTCGTGGGACGACAATCTGAAGTCGATGATGGCACCGCAGCTCGCGGGGCTCGTCGAGTACGCGACCACCGGCAGCGATGCGGCGCTCGCCGAGCTGCGCAAGGCGGCGAAGGATCCGGAGGATCTCGCGGAGCTGTTGGCGGCGTTGCGGCCGATCGCGCGCGGCACGCCGATGGAGATCCAGATGATCGAGGCGGCGATCGCGACGCCGTCGCCGTCGGTGCAGCGCGCCGCAGTGGCCGCGGCCGGTGCCGCCGCGCAGCGCCACGACGTCTACAAAGACACGCTGTTGAAGGCGCTGACCTCGGCGGATCCCGAGCTTCGCCGGATCGCCTTCTCGGCGGTGCGCAACCTCGGTGATCGCGGCAAGGCGCTGTTCCAATCGGCGCTCGCGCGCGAGCCCGAGGCGGCGGCTCGCCGCGAGTTGCTGCTCGAGGTCTCGCAGGTCGCGACCGACGACAAGCCGTCGGCGAGCACCGCGATCGCCGTGCTCGGGGATCCCGATTCCTCGGCGCCGCTGCGCGACAAGGCGAAGCTGCAACTCAAGGCCGCGCTGGCCTCGGATCCGGACGCCGCGGCGGCCGCGTTGACCGGGTTGGTCGCGACCGATCGCGCGCCGGCGGAGTCGCGGATCTTCGCGATCGAGACGCTGCGCGATCTCGATCCGACGCCGAAGGTCGCGAACCTCGTCGACGCCGCACGCGCCGCGTTCAACTCGAAGTCACCCGCGGTGCGCGCCTCGGCGCTGCCGCTCTACGCGAAGGTCGATCCGGAGCGCGCCGGTGGTGACCTCGCGACGATGCTCGATGACAAGAAGCTCGAGAAGCCGCTACGCGTCGCCGCGGCGCTCGGGTGGGGCGAGGTCCAGGCGGCGAATCACGGCGCCGCCGAGAAGGCGCTCGACGCGATGATCAAGGACGAGGATCCCGAGATTCGCGCGGCGGCCGCGACCGCGTCGGGCAAGCTCGGCCGGACGTATCAAGACCGCCTCGTCAAGATGGCGAAGGGCGAGAACTACAACGTCCGGCTCGGTGCGGCCGAAGGGCTCGCGGTGTCGACGTACTCCGGCGGCAACGTCGGCGTCGGCATCGACGGCATCGCGCAACTGTGGCGCGAGAAGGGCCGGCCGCGGCGTGATGCCGTGAAGATCTGGGCACACCTCGCGCGCAAGAAACCGTTCGCGAACGTCGTCGAGTATCTCGCGAGCGCGTCGCGGATCACCGAGGACCCGGCGCTGCATCCGATCGCGGTCGATGGTCTGTGCAACGCGGCGATCGCCGGCAGCGCCGACGCTCGTGCGGCGCTGCGCAACGCGGCGACCGATACTTCCGTCGACGTTCGCCGGATCGTGATGTCGTGCGTCGCCGATGGGCCTGACCCCGCGAAGAACGGTGCGGCGATCGCGGCGAAGCTCGTCCACGATCCCGACAACGAGATCCGCGCCGACGCCGCGCGCGTGCTCGCGATGACGGTCGGCAAGGGCAAGGCCCCGGCCGGCGTCGGCGATGCGCTGGTCGGCCTGCTCGACGATCCGGACCGCGAGGTTCGCGTGATCGCGACGCGCGCGATCGGTGCGCTCGGTCCCGACGCTCCGAAGGCGGCCTCGGTCGCGATGGCAAAGTTGTTCGAGCGTGGCGATGAAGGCGAGAAGCTGGCGCTGTTGCGCACCGCGAAGCTCGTCGGTGCGGCGGATCTCGTCGGCCTCGCGGTCGCCGATTCGTCGCCGCTCGTCCGGGTCGCCGCGGTCGATGCGGCGCTCGGCTCCGGGTTACGTGCGGCGCCGACGCTCTCGGCCGCGCTCGCCGATGCCGATCCGCAGGTCCGCAAGGCGGCGCTCGAGCGCCTCGCCGCGCAGAAGGACAAGGTCGAACCGGCGGTCCTCGATCGCGCGCTGTCGCTCGCGGTCCGCGATCCGGATCCCGAGCTCAGCCAGCTCGCGCTGACCACGATCGCGCGGGTCGCGCCGAAGGAAGCCGTGATCGTGCGCCTGCATCGTTCGCTCGCCTCGCGGGTCGAACGCGAGCGCGCGCAGGCCGCTGCCGCCGCGATCGGCCTCGTCGAGCGCTATCCGCAAGAGGGCACCCAGTTGCTCGAACCGCTGCTCGACGATCCGAGTCACGACGTGCGCGTCGCGATGTTGCCGGCGCTCGCCGCGGCGTATGCGAAGACCAACACCGCCGAGAAGGTCGCCGACTTGATGACCGATTCGGAAGGTCACGCGATGCGCCGCCTCGTCGCAGCGGCTGCGTTCGTCACGCTCGCGAAGACCGACGCCGGCCTCGCCGCGTCGCAAGCCGTGTTGAAGAAGATCTCCGGCCCGCCGATGGCCGCGCAGATCGCGAAGGTCGTCGCCGGCTTGATCGCGAACAAGGCCGACGGTATGGCGTTCCTGCAAGAGCTCGTTCCGTAGCGGTCCGCTACATCGACGACGACGGCCACGACCAGCACGCCGGGCTCGACCAGATCGATGGTTGCTACGTCCAGGACACGGTGCCGCCATTCGTTCGAGCGGTGCAGTAGAATCGCAGCGTGCGCACGTTCGTGCTGATGCTCCTCACCGCGTGCTGGACCGGCACCGTTCCAGAGCTCGCGCCGGAGCCGATGGTTCCGAAGCCGCGCGAGCACACGAACGTCGACCTCGAGGTCAGGTTGCGCCGCACGCCCTGCATGGGGATGTGCCCGGTGTTCGACGTCACGATCCAGCGCGACGGGCAGCTGCGCTACTACGGCCGGCAGAACGTCGCCGAGACCGGCGAGCGCAAACGCAGGTTGACGCGCTCGCAGATGATCGAGCTGTCGCGCGCGGTCGACCGCGTGCACTTCTTCGAGCTCGATGACTCGGGCCACGAGGCGCAGCAACAAGGCTGCACGACGATCGGCGGTACGACGACGTGCTCGTTCCGATCGTTCAGCGTGTGCTCGGATACGTCGCACACGGTCGTCACGGTCACCCGGCCGAGGCAAAACATCTCACATACGATCGACGACGCGCACTGCAGCGATGACGGATCGGCGGTCACGCTCGAACAGAAGATCGAAGAGCTCGCGTCGCCGTGGGTCGGGCGCTGAGTCGCGCCTATACTCGGGGCCATGCGCGTCGCACTGGCGGCTCTGTTGGTCGCGTGTGGAAGTGTTCCGCGCGCCCAGATGATCGCGGAGGTCGAGAGCGCACCGCAACGCGCGACGCTCGCGGCGCCCGTGGTGTTCGGGCCGGTGGCGAGGCGCGCGACCGCGTACAACGAGCCGGCGGGCGACGTGCCGAGCACCGCGGCACGCGACCAGTTGTTCACGGCGCTCGTCGAGACGGCGAAGGACAAGGGCGAGCCCCAGCGCGATTCGCGCCTCGATCTGCTCGCCGGCGAGCTGTCGGAGCTGGTCGCGCGCGGCGGAGTTGCCGACGACGATCTGATCGAGTTCGTGCTCCACGAGCACGGCATCCCCGAGCCGATGCACGCGCTCCTCGTCTCGCATGCGGCCACGCCGGAGGCGGCGCTCGTCGAGCTCGAGCCGCAGCTGCTCGATTCGCTGCGGGTCGCGAATGTCCACGTCGGGATCGGCGGCGGTGATGGCCAGCCGTTCGTGGTCGCGATCATTCACACCTCGCTCGTGACGCTGCCGCCGACGGTTCCGCGCGCTCTCGCCGCGCACGGCGAGCTCACGTTCTCGGCATCGATCGATAGCTCGATGCACTCGCCGCGGATCACGGTCGCCTACGACGACGATCGCGAGGCGCGCGATCATCCCAAGGCGACGCGCGTCGATCCGGTGACGTTCTCGGCGACGATCGCGTGCGGCGATCACAAAGGGAATCTCTGGATGCTGGTCGAGGCGTGCGACGCCAAGAATGTCGTCCAGCGCCTGCTGCTCGTCCCGGTATCCTGCGACGAGCCGCTCGAGACCAGCTATCGGATCGAGCCGCGCGCGAACACCGAGGTCGCGCCGGCCGAGCTCGAGCATCGCCTCGCCGCGATCATCAATCGCGAGCGCGCCGCGGCAGGCGTCCAGATCCTCGGCGGCGATCTGCGTGCGAGCAACGCCGCGCGCACCGAGACCGCGCTGATGCGCCGGAACCACTCCGTCGAGCACGACCTCGCGAAGACCACGACGATCGGGCGGTTGCGCGACGAAGGTCTGATGGCGCCGTTCACGCTCGAGGCCACGCTCCACGCGAAGGACCTCGCGACCGCGTCGGAGATCCTGCTCAACCATCGCGGCTATCGCGAGATGTTGTCCAAGCCGGAGCCGACGCACCTCGGTATCTCGATCGAGTACGACGAGGCGCACCAGTTGTTCATCGCGATCGATCTGGTCTCGATCATCCCGAAGATCGACACCGCGCGGATCGAGGCGAACATGCTCGCGCGGATCGACGCGCGCCGCCCCGAGCTCGAGCGCCGGCAGTGGGGGCCGCTCGAGCGCAACAAGCTGCTCGATCACGTCGCCTGGAAGTACGTGCTCAACCGCGCGCGCGGTTGGGGTGATCCGACCGTCAGCTACGAGACCCAGCACGACGTCGAGCTCGACTTCGGCAATTTCGGAACCTCGTGGCGCGCTCTCACGCTGCTGCTCACCGACGATCCGAGCCTCGTCGACATCGGTCCCGACCAGCCATTCGATGGCGTCGGCGTCGCCGCGCTCCAGGCGCCGCGCAACGGCGCGCTCGCCGGGCGGACGTACGTGATCGTGATCTACGGCAAACGCCGCCCGTGACTACTTCATGTCGGCGTTGAGCTTCGGCGTCAGATCCGCGGCCGGATCCGCCCACACCACCGACTGGCGGTCGACGATGATCGTCACGCCCTCGGCCTTCGCCAGCTTCTCGACCAGCGGCTGCGCTTGCTTCAACAGGCCGGCCATCAACTGCTGGCGCTCGCCGGCGAGATCCTTCTCGAGCTTCTGCAGCGTGCCTTGCAGCGCCATGAACTTCTTCTCGAGCTCGTCGCGCTTCGCCGCGTAGGCATCCGGCTTCAACACGGCCTTTTGCTTCTCGAGATCCGCCGCGGCGCGCTTGAGATCATCCTGATCCTTATCGAGCTGCGTCTGCTTGGTCTTACGCGTCTTCTCGAACGCGTCGTTCGCACGCTTGCCGGCCGGCGTGGTCGACAACGTGTTGTCGAGATCGATCACGCCGATCTTCGGAGACGCCGGAACGGCGGTTCGCCCCATGCTCGTAAGGAGCGGGCTGAGCATCAGACCAAGTCCAAGGGCACCAATCGCGACGTGAGGCTTCATGGCCGGTTGAATACCAGGCTCTGCGGACGAGTTCCATGTTCGTCTTGCATGCCAGCGTACCGAATCCACCCGGCAAACCCATTTCTGGGTTCGGGAGTCTGTATTTGGTTGCGATGAGTTACAGACCCTACGCACTGCACTGGTTTCCCGGCTAAGGTGAGGAATGACTCCATTCGGCGCCAGCGAGCTAGTTTTACGTCCTGGTCTGTCGTTCAACGCGGTGAAGGTGTTCTCGGCAACAATGTTCGCGGATCGCGCGAACCTCGGCGAGAAGGTCTCTGCGTGGATTGCGGCGAATCCGCAATCGACGGTGGGCAGTATGGTCGTCACGCAATCGAGCGATGCTGCTTTCCACTGCATCGCGATCACCGTGTTCTACAAGGAGCCGGCGAAGGCGAGCTAGCGGTAGACCGACCACCGCTTGACCGCCACCGGTGCCGGCAACGCCTTCGACGTGTACTCGAGGGTGTCGAGCTCCGCGCCGACGCTCTCGAGGTACGCCGCGACATCGGCCGAGCGATACGTCGCTTCGCTCATCGCGATCTGATGGCCCTCGGCGAGCGCTTGCAGCTTCGCGGCGACGTTGACGGTGCCGCCGAAGAAATCGGCGTTCGAGTTGAGCCGCACCGCGATGCACGGACCGGTGTTGAGCGAGATCCGCAACCGGATCGGTGTATCCGCGCGCGTCGGGTGGAACGTGTCGTGGATCTGGCGCGAGGCCTTCACCGCATCGACCGGGCTCGTGAACGTGGCCATCACGGCATCGCCGATCGTCTTGACGACCGCGCCACGATGGTCGGCGACGATCTTGAACACCTCGTCGAAGTGGCGCTTGATCTCGACGAACGCACCCGGATCGCCGCGCTCGGCGTAGAACGCCGTCGAGCCGACCACATCGGTGAACAGCAGCGTCTGCTCGCCGACCGCGAGCTTGACGTCGACGCCGATGTAATCCTCCGAGAACAGATCGCGGAATTCCTGAAACGACAGCAGCATCCCGGGCCGCAGCGCATCGTCGCTCCAGGTCGAACACTGGATCGAGAACGCCTCGGGCTGCTTGCCGCGGTTGGTGTACGTCACCACCGGATTCGGGCTCGCCTTCACGACCGTGCCCTGGGCGTGATCCTCGTACGTGATCTCCGGCGGTGCGCCGTCCTGGACGTCGAGATACCAGCCGCCGGTGCGGCCGCTCCACACCACGTAGCGGCCCGGTGACAGGCGCGGCTTCAGCGTCGTGGTCTCGCCCGGTGCGACGAGCTTCATCACGCGGATGTGCTCCTTCTGCGAGGGCTCGGCGCTGCAATACAACCGCTCGGCCACGTCGCGCACCGAGGGATGCACGCGGAACGTGACCTCGATGGCCTCGGCCGTATCGGTCGTGAAGTCGACCTGACACGCCTCGCAGTGACCGTTCGCCGTGAGGTTCGCGAGCTTGTCGTGCTCGTCGCGGACGCCGCGGCAGTGCGGGCAGATCATGTCCCACGACAGATCGAGCATGCCGGCACGGGTCGCGTGGAGCGCCGTGCGCAAGAGGTCGAGCTCGGGCACCTTCCACACGCGCGCGCGTTCGCGGATCTGGATGCGATGGAGGTCGGACTCGTCGCCGGTGCGCACCCAATCGACGAGCGCGTCGACGCACGCGGTCGGTAGCTGCTCCGCGATCAGCTGCTCGCGCACCGCACGCAACCGCGACAGCGAACCCTGTGCGAGCTCGGGGGGCGGGAGTTGCAACACGTCGGGGCGCAGGCGATCGAGCTGCGCGGCGAGCGCCGGCAGGATCTTGCGATACGACTTCTCGAGCGACGGGAAGCCGAGCTTGATCGCCGCGCTCCACAGCGCGTTGCGCGGCACCGCGCCGAAGTACAGATACAGCCGCGTGCCCTCGGGCGTCGGTTCGAGGCGATGGATCGCGTACAGCACCGTCATGAAGCCGCGCTCGTAGATTCTCGTGGACGTCAGCCACTGCTCCGAGACCCAGTTCCACGGCACCTCGACCCACTCGTGGTGCAGGCCGCCGGCCTTCGAGCTGCCGTGGCGCAGACCGTCCTTCTCGACGAACGTCATCTGGGCCGTGCCGAGCGCGCGGTTCATGCGCGACGTGTCGGAGATGAACGGCCACAGCATCGCCGGCGTCCCGGGAAGGTCGAACACCCACAGTCGCTCGATCCGCTTCTTGTTCGCGTGTTCCGCCGGGAACGGGTGAAGCTCGAGTAACTGCGCGATCGTGAGCGCGGTGGCCATCGCACGAGCAGTCTAGCATCCGTTACACTGAGGCATCGTGCATCGACTGGTCGCTCTGCTTGCGCTCTCGGGCTGCGATTCCGTGTTCGGCCTCGATACGGTCGGCGTGCGCAACGGCATGCCGGTGTTCGTCGAGGCGAACGGAGTGGCTCGCAGTTCCAGCGAATCGCCGGTTCAGACCCTCGAGGTCAGCCTCGACACCGCGACGCAAGACAATCTGATCGTCGTCGCGATCTGCCAAATTCCACACAACGGCGTCACCGGCATCTCCGACGACAATCAGACCACGTATACGAATCTGCCGATCGGCGCCTCGACCCCGGCGCTGCAATCCTACGTCTACTGGTCGCGGGTCACGAAGACGCGCTCCCCGTTCAAGGTGCGCGTGACCTTCGATGCAGAGGGCGGCTACTCGCCCGACCTGCGCGTCGCGGAATACGCGAACATCGCAGAGTTGATGCCGGTCGAGAACGCCGGAGCTCAGACCGACCCGAGTGCGGCCTCGATCAAGCTCATGATCGACGTTCCGGTCGTGCCGGCGTTGGTGTTTGCGTCGAGCTGCGTTGGTTCGCAAGCAACGGATGTGACTGGGTTCACGAGCCGGGTCTTCACCACGCCAAATGGTGACCTGATCGCCGATCAGATCGTGACGACCGCCGGGCCACTCGCCGTCACCGCCGGGCAAACGGACGTCTCGGGGCTGATCCTGCAGTTGGTCGCCTTCGCGGGAGGCCCCCTGCCATGAAGCTCGCTAAGCTCCTTCCGTGACCACGCACTACACGAGCTGCCCCCTGTGCGAAGCGACGTGTGGCTTGGTCGTCGAGACCGACGGGCCGCGGGTCACGTCGGTCCGTGGCGACGATCTGGACACGTTCAGCAACGGCTACATCTGCCCGAAGGGCACGGCGCTCGGCGACCTGCATCACGATCCGGATCGGTTGTCGCGGCCGATGCGGCGCGACGGCGAGACCTGGCACGAGATGGAGTGGGACGAGGCGTTCGATCTCGTCGCGACCAAATTGAAGGCCGTGCAGCGCGCCCACGGCAAGCACGCGGTCGCGGTCTATCAGGGCAATCCGACCGTCCACAACCTCGGGCTCGTCACGATCGGCCAGTTCGCGCTGCGCTCGCTCGGAACGCGCAACATGTACTCGGCGACGTCGAACGATCAGTTGCCGCACATGCTCGCGGCGCTTCAGATGTTCGGCAACCAGATCCTGATGCCGGTGCCGGATCTCGATCGCTGCGATCTGTTGATCTGCATCGGCGCGAATCCGCTCGCCTCGAACGGCAGCATCATGACCGCGCCGGATATGCGGTCGCGGTTGAAGCAGATCCAGGCGCGCGGCGGCAAGGTGATCGTCCTCGATCCGCGGCGGACCGAGACCGCCGAACGCGCCGATCAACATCTGTTCATCCGGCCGGGCACCGACGCGGTGTTGTTGCTCGCGATCGCGCACGAGGTGTTCGCGACGGGCGCGCGGTTCGGCCGGCTCGCCCCGCACATCCGCGGCGAGAGCGATCTGCGGCGCGCGAGCCAGCCGTGGACGCCGGAGCGTGCCGCGCCGATCACGGGCGTCGCCGTCGAGGAGATTCGCGCGTTGGCCCACGCGCTCGCGACCACACCGCGCGCGTCGCTGTACGGCCGCATCGGCGTGTGCACGCAAGAGTTCGGCGGCGTGGCGGCGTGGCTGATCAACGCGGTCAACGCCCTGACCGGCCATCTCGACGAGCCGGGCGGGCTGATGTTCACGACGCCCGCGTTCGATCCGGTGCCGATCGCCGAGCTGATGGGCTACGACGGCGGGTTCGCGCGCTGGCACAGCCGGGTGTCGAACCGTCCCGAGTTCGGCGGCGAGCTGCCGATGTCGGTGTTCGCCGAGGAGATGCTGACGCCGGGCAAGGATCAGATCCGCGCGCTGATCACGTCCGCCGGCAACCCCGTGCTGTCGTCGCCGGGTGGGCCGCAGCTCGAGGAAGCCCTGAAGCAGCTCGAGTTCATGGTCTCGGTCGATCCGTATCTCAACGAGACCACGCGGCTCGCGCACGTGATCCTGCCGGGCTCGTCGCCGCTCGAGCGCTCGCAGTTCGATGCGGCGTTCTACGCGCTGGCGGTGCGCAACATCGTCAAGTATTCGCCGGCGGTGTTCGAGCGCGGCGCCGATGGCCGTCACGATTGGGAGATCATGGCGGCGCTGTTCGCGCGGATGGCGTTGCCGTTCGGCGGCGGGCTCGCGCAGCGTGCGCTCGGCGCGCTCGGTCCGGAGACGATCGTCGAGCTCGGGCTGCGGTTCGGTCCGTGGGGGATGCGCAAAGGGCGCGCGAGTCTGTCGCTCGCGAAGCTGCGCGCGGCGCCGCACGGTCTCGACCTCGGTGCCCTGGTGTCGCGGCTGCCCGGGCGGATCGCGCATCGCGATCACAAGGTCGAGCTCGCGCCGAAGATCTACCTCGACGATCTGCCGCGGCTCGAGAAGCGGTTCCTGATCCCGCCGACCGGCCTCGTGGTGATCGGGCGGCGCCATCTGCGCTCGAACAATTCGTGGATGCACAACAGCGAGCGCCTCGTGAAGGGGCCGCCGCGCTGCACGCTGCTGATCCATCCCGACGACGCGGCGGCGCGCGGCCTCGTCGAGGGTGGCACCGCGAGCGTCGCGACGGCGCGCGGTGCGATCTCTCTGCCGGTCGAGATCAGCGATTCGATCATGCCGGGCGTGGTCAGCGTGCCGCACGGCTGGGGACACAATCGCAAGCACACGCGGCAGCGCATCGCCTCGGCACACGCGGGCGAGAGCGTCAACGACATCCTGGATCCGGCGTTCACCGACGAGCTGTCGGGGACGAGCGCCCTGACGGGACAACCGGTCGAGGTGTCATGACCGACCGCGGGCCCGAGCTCTACGCGAAGATCGGCGGCGACAAGCTGCGCGCGGTGATCACCGACTTCTACGCGCGGGTGTTTCCCGACGTGATGATCGGCTTCATGTTCGCCGGCAAAGACAAGCAGCGGTTGATCGACAAGGAGTGGGAGCTCGCCGCCACGTTCCTCGGCGCGCCGGACGTTAAGTACACCGGCAAGCCGATTCGTACGGTCCACGCGAACGTGTCGATCTTCGGCGGCCACTTCGAACGGCGACTGCAGATCCTGCGCGAGACGATGCGCGATCACGCCGTCGATCCCGAGGTCCAACGGGTGTGGATCGAGCACACCCAGGCGCTGCGGCCGCAGGTCACGCGCGATACCGGTTCGGAGTGCAAGGACACCTCGGTGGTCGCGCCCCCGCCGGTGGCGGCCGACCCCGATCGCCCGATCAAGCTCGGCCGGAAATAGGCTGTAAGGCCGGGCCGGTTCGACACCTCACGGAGTGATGACGGAACTACCCCCATGTTGCTGCGCGGATTGGATCTCGGGGCTCGCCCGTGATCACGCGAGCCGGCTCGCCGCGGTCGCGCGTCGCGAAGGGCTGACCGCGGCGGATGCGCTCGATGTCGTCCAGGATGCGTTCCACACCCTGCTCGCACGGCCCGATCAAGATGCGCTGCGCGATCACCCGACCGATGCCGCGAACGTGCTCGTCGCGATCGTGAGGAACGCCGCGCGCAACGCTCGGCGCCGCCATCACCGGGCGAGACCGCACGTGCCGCTCGCCGACGATCTGGCCAGCGAGCTCGCGCCGCCGGATCAAGTGGTCGAACGCGCGGAGACCGCGGACCAGCTCGCCGGCTGCATGGCCGACCTCGGCGACATCCACCGCAGCGTCGTCACGCTGCGGATCCTCGAGGAGCTCAGCGGCGACGAAGCGGCGAGCGAGCTCGGGCTCACGCCCGATCACGTCCACGTGTTGTTGCATCGCGCGCGCAAGCAGCTCGAGCAGTGCATGTTGCGGGCGGGCTGATCAGGCCTCGCCAGTTGCTGCCGGCGTTGTCCCGGAACGGTTGCCCGCGCGCAGACATCTTCCGAACGATGCCGCGCGGTGTCGTGGGACGTCCGATGGCCGGACCGCTACGATGGAACCATGACGCGTTGGTGCCTCGTGCTCGTAGTCATGACGGCCTGCTCGTTCTCGCTGGACGGCCCCGATCCGAAGCGCCCCGCGCGTACCGCCCCGACCTGCGAGACCGGCAAGGGCCGGGTCCTCACCGACGGGTTGCTCGCGACGACCATGGCGCTCGCGACGGTCTCGATCGGGGCCAGCAGCGGTGCGGCGGCGATCCTCCCGGCGGTGATCGGTGCGGTGTTCGTCGGGTCGGCAATCCATGGCAACAACGTCGTCGAGGACTGTCGCAAGGCGAACGTGGCGTACGCGGCGCTCGACCCGACGCCGCAACCGCCGGTGGTCGCCGAGGATCCAGAGCCTCTCCCGGTCGCAGCGCCGCCCGCTCTGGCCGCGCCACCCGTTCCGGCTGTCGTGCCGACGCCGGCCGCGTGGGCTGCGTTCTGGAAGGAGGTCCGATGATGCGTATCCTGATCGTGTTGGCGCTGCTCGGCAGCGTCGCGCACGCCGACGACGAGATCCTGCACGGCACGGTCGTCCGGATCGAAGCGAAAGAGATCTACGTCAGCCTCGGCTCGAATCAGGGCGTCTTGACCGGCGCCGCGCTGCGGATCAAGCGCCCGATCACGCTGCGTCATCCGATCACGCACGCGGTGATCAACGATTGGGTTCCGATCGGCTCGGCGAACGTCACCGAAGCGGGTTACGAGATGTCGCGCGCGGTCGTCGGCGAGCTCGTCGCCGAGATCAGGGTCGGTGACCTCGCCGAGGTGTTGATCGATCGGCCCGAGCCGCCGCGCCCCGTCGAGCACGGCCCGGCCGCCCCGCCGGTCGACGCGGCGACGGCCGAGGTGCTCGGCGAGCTGACCGCGCAAGCCGGCCAATCGATCGACGTGCGGATCGCCGGATGGGAGCGCTACCTCTCGATCCGTCCGAGCTCGCGCTACAGCGCCGGGATCCGGCGCGAGCTCGACGAGCTGCGCGCGCTCCGCGATCAGATGCGCATGCCGGGCTCGGTCCATGGCGCGGAGCGGATCGCGACGATCACGCACACCGCGCCGGCCGTCGCGCAGGCTGGTGTCTCGCTGCCGCTGGCGTTCGTGCTCGATCAACCGGAGCGCGTCGCGAGCGCGTATCTGCATTATCGACCGCACGGCGCGCCGACGTATCGCGCGGTGTTGCTGACCCGCGACCACGCCATCTATCTGCACGGCGCCGTGCCGGCCGCGGTCGTCGAGGCGCCCGGGGTCGACTACTTCGTCGAGGTCGCGATGCCGAATGGCACGAGCGGGCTCGCACTCGGCTCGCCGGCCGTGCCGATCGCCGTCGAGGTTCGACCGCCGACGCTGCTCGACCAGATCGGCGCGCGCTCGGCCGGGTCGACGGTGCGGTTCACCGCGGATGCGCTGAACTTCAGCTCGCTCGATCGGCGCGCCGGCGACCGCACCGATCACGTCTACACCGCGAACCTCGACTTCACGTATCACCTGCGCAGTGTGGTCGAGAGCGTCGGTGTCGGCGGCGGCGTGTTCGCCGGCACCGGCGGGTTTCGCGACGCCGTGTGGACCGAGAGCAACGCGGCGCCGACCACCGGCTTTCACTACGGCTACGCCGACATGGAGGTCGGCGGTCATGCCGACGGCATTCACGTCTCCGTCGGTGGCCAGCTGATCGCCGGCGTCGGCAAACAGGGCTTCGGGCTCGGCGGCGAAGGCCGGGTGCGGATCGGCGACCGCGATGCGACCAACGTCGTGTTCCTCGGTCGCACGATCGATCAGGTCGGGTCCTTGTCGCAGATCCGGTTCGGGACGCGCCTCGCCCAGCCGCTCGGCCTCGGGATCTCGGTCGGTGCGACCGATCAACCGAACGAAGGTGACGTCGGCGTCGTGCTCGGCACCGAGCTCGAGCTCTATGCGATCCGCAATGTCTCGATCCTCGTGCGGGGCTCGTGGGAGGGACGCAGCGTCGACCACGGCGGTCTGGGAGGCGGCGGCGGCGTCGCGTTCAACTGGTGAGGGACCTCATGAAGGGCATCGTCTTCCTACTTGTTCTCGCGAGCCATCTCGCGGCGGCCGATACGGTTCGTCACGTGCCACCGGGTGACGCGATCGCCGGTGCGACGGTCGAGCTCGTCGCCGAGGCCGACGCCGCGACGCCGCAGTTGGTCGCTCACGTTCGTGTGACCGGCGCGAAGGCGTACCGCGAGATCGAGCTCGTGCGGCGCGACGAGGCCCACTGGGTCGCGGTCGTGCCGGCGATCGACGTCGTCGTACCGGGGCTCGAGTACTACCTGGCCGCCGAGGGCCAACCGGTGTTCGCGTCTCCCGAGGTGCCGCACACGATCGAGGTCCGCCTCGACGACGCCGACGAACGCAAGGGCCATGACCTGGTGCGCAGCGGCGGGCGGCGCTCGCGGATCCACACGATGGCGGAGTGGGTCGACTACGGCACGCGCACCGTCGGCACCACGCGCGTCGCCGATCACTACTATCGCGTCGACGCCGACTTCGCGTATCGCTTGTGGGCGTATCCGCTCGAGGAGATCCGCGTCGGCTACACGCGCCTGCTCGGCGACACCCAGAGCATGGCGTGCCCGACGCCGACGCCGTGTACCGCCGAGGCAGGCTTCAAGGTCGCCGGTTGGTTCGAGCTCGGGCTCGCGCCGGTCGAAGGATTTCGGCTCGACGCCCGCATGATGGTGATGGCCACGCCGAGTGGCGTCGGGGTCGGTGGCCGCGGCGAGCTCCGGCTCGGCGATCGCGATGGCAGCCACGTCGCGGTCGGCGTCGAGGGCATGCAGGACGTCGGCGCGAGCGGCTTCTTTCGGCTCGGCTGGGGCACGGTGCCGAAGTTTCCGATGACCGCGACCGTCGAGGTCTCGGACCTGCCGTCCTCGGAGCGACCGACCGGCGTGCGGCTGTACTACGACATCGCGCACGAGGTCGGTGGCGGCGTACGGCTCGGCGTGCGGATCGGCTATGCGGCGCGCGTCCAACAGGTCGCCGGCATCACCGGTGGCGTCGGCGCCAACGTGGATTTCTAGGAGCCATGATGCGCAAGCTAATCCTGATCTGCATGCTGGCCTCCGCGCCGGCGCTGGCCCAGCCCATCACGACAGGCAGGGGCGAGCCGGTCGTGCTCGCCGTCGACGGCACGGACATCTACGTCGATGTCGGCGCGAGGGACGGCGTCGGCATGGGCTCCCGGCTCGAGCTGCTGCACGAGATCGTCGCGACCGATCCGACGACCGGCAAGGCGCTGCACGATCGGTTCGCGCTCGGCGAGCTCGCCGTCGCGAAGAGCGGTGATGGCGTCGCGGTCGCGCACGCGACCGAAGACCTCGCGAAGCGCGTGCTCGTCGGCGATCACGTGCGGCTAGTCACCGCGAAGCAGACGTTCGTCGATCCGTGGGCCGAGCAGGTCGCGGCAAGCAAGGTCGTCGCGCCACCGACGGTGGCGAACGGCGTGGCGATCGATCACGCGGCGCTCGCGCGCGACGCGTGGCAGGCGAACCTCGGCGCGCCGCCCGAACCACGGATCGCGCGCTGGACCGAGCTGCTCGCGAGCGATCCGCAGACCACGTACCGCAGGGCGATCGAGCTCGAGATCACGAGCTTGAGAGCGCAGGTCGTCGAACGCGATGCTGCGCTCGCGAAGGCGCGCACGCCGAGCGACGATCGCACCCAGCGGCTGTCCGCGCTCGCGGTCGAGCTCGCCCGTGCCGAGCCTCAGACCTTGACGGGCGTGCTCGCGGTCGACGCGGTCACGACCGCGGTGCCGGATCGCCCGGTCGCGCTCGCGTTCCTCGTGCGCGCGCCGCGCCGGGTCGGGCGCGCCTATCTCTACGTGCGCGCGCACGGTGACGCCGGATTTCATCGCAGCGAGCTCGCGCGCGATGGTGATGCGTATCTGCGCGGCACGATCCCCGCCGACCTGATGCACGGCGCCGGCGTCGATTGGTACGTCGAGGTCACGCCGCCCGGCAACGACGCGGCGGCGGCGGCGGTCGGTTCGCAGCTCGAGCCGCGCTCGATCGAGGTCGAAGCCGCCGTGACCGAACCGCCGCCGGCGCAGGGCCGGTCGCACGTCGATCTCCACGTCGACTACGTCGACTTCGACGGCCGGCTCTCGAAGGGCTACGACCAGTACTACCAGGCCGAAGCGGACTTCATGTACCGGTTCCTCGAGCCGGTCTATTCGATGCGGCTCGGCTTCGGCACGCTCTCGGGCATCGGTGGACCCAAGAACGTGATCGATACCGATCCGACGCAATCGTGCATGGAGAACGGCGTCTATCAGTGCAAGCGCGTCACGTTCTCGTACGTCTACACCGAGGTCGAGCTCGAGCTGCGCCGCAACGTCGCGCTGCTGTTGCGCCCGCAGATCGGCGTGCTGGCGACCGACACGATGCCCGGCGACGACGCCACCCGCTGCCAGTCGCGCGATGTCGCCGGTTGTCAGTTCCTCACCGGCATCGGCGGCCGCATGCGCCTGCGGCTCGGCGAGGAACAAGCGACGAACCTCGTGCTCGGTGCGAGCTTCACGCGCGGTGTCGGCACGTTGCTCGAGGCCGCATATCACTGGCTGCCGGCGCCGGTGGTGCCCGTGCAGATCACCGTGCAGGTCACCGACCAACCCGTGATCTCGGACTTCGGCGTGCGCCTGATCGGCGACGTCGGCTACAAGCAGCTCGGTTGGTTTTATCCCTCGGTGCGCGTCTCGTACCAGGCGCGCTCCCTCGACCACACCGGTGTGTCGGGTGGCATGGCGATGAACTTCGATTGGTGAGGTGCACGATGAAATACGTCCTCTTGCTCCTACTCCTCGGCACCGCTCACGCGGATCCGTCGCCGCACTCGTTGGTCGTGCACGTCGCGCCGACCGAGAGTGTCGCGGGTGATCCGATCGAGCTCGTCGCGATGATCGACGCGCCGTACGCCGAGCAACTCACGGTGCGCTGGCGCGCGATCGGTGAGCCCGCCTGGCACGACGCGAGGTTCGAGCGGTCGTCCGCCGGTGGCTGGTACGCGACGTTGCCACCGGCGACCGCGCCGGGGGTCGAGTACTTCATTCGCGGCACCGACGCTGCGGGCGGCGAGGTCGCGCACTTCGCTTCGGCCGATGCGCCGCACGTCGTGCACGTCGATCCGTCGGTCGAGGATCGCCTCGAGGATCAGGATCGCGCGCGGCTCGGTGGCCTCGTCGACGAGGTCGCGCTCGACGTGATCGCGCATGACTTCGGCAATCGCTACGGCCTCGCCGATCAGTACGAGCGTGGCGAGCTGGTCTACACCCATCACCTGCTGCGCACGCTCTACGACATCGGGTTCGGCTTCGGCGAGATCTCCGGTCGCACGCCGATGATGTCGGCGCCGGACTCGGCGATCGAGCACAACGGGTCGCGCTACGGCTTCGGCCAGGTTCGGCTACGCCTCCACCCCTCGGTGTTCCTCGACGGCCGGGTCGGCCTCGGCGTGTCGCAAGACGGTTTCGGTGGCAACGTGCGCGGCGTCGTCACGTTCGGCAAGCCGTGGCGGTCGTCGGTGCAGCTCGGCGCCGAGTACATGGCCGACCTCGGTCCGACGGTGTGGGCGCGCCTGCAATGGGACACCGTGCCGCCGCTCCTGATGGGAGCCTCGGTCGTGCGCACCGATCTGCCGGGCGCGGTGTTGTCGCGGTTCGGCGTCTACCTCGCGTACGACATCGCGTATCGGATCAACGATCGGCTGAGCGTCAAGGCGCAGGTCTCGTACGGACCGCGCGATGGATCGGCGCACGTCGGCGGTGGCGTCGGGACCGCGGTGGCGTTCTAGGGCGACGCGATCGCGACGTCGCCCTGGAGCGCGCGATCGATCATGCCCGCGAGAAACGCGCGCGGTCGGGCACCGTGCGTGCGTCCGACCTCCACGCCGTCGCGCAGGATCACGATCGTCGGCATCGCGCGTACGTCGTACTGCTGCGCCGTGAGTTGATCCTCATCGACGTCGATCATCACGATCGAGATCCGGGCGCCGTACTCCGTGGCCAGGGCCTCGAGGGTCGGTTTCAAGGCCTTGCAGGGCCCACACCGGTCGGCTGTGAAGTCGAGCACGTTGATTCGAGCGGTCATGGCAAGTGAGGTCCCGTTTCACCCGCTTCTTACAGTAGAATTTCGGAATGTACCGGGCCGGCGTCGTCGGGTTGGCGACCGTTCTAGCGTGCGCGACCGCCGCGCAGCAGAGCACCGGCGATGGTGCGCCCGGCGATGGCAAGGCGATCGACGCGAAGCAGATCGACGCGAACACCTGCTCGACGCTGCCGTGCGACATCGGCTCGCAGTGCGGGTGCCCGGGCAGCGCGTGCGACATCGACGGCAGCGATCAGATGGGCACGGCCTGCCGCGCGATCGCGAATCCGGGCACGGCGGGCAGCGCGTGCAACGGCCCGACCGACTGCTCCGCCGGCTTTGTCTGCCTCGGCGCAGCCGGTAACTCGAGCTGTCACGAGTACTGCAACGCGACCGGCAGTGCAGGGCAGTGCGGCTTGCCGCGCGGCCAATGCGTCATCGACATCACGAACGGCACGACGACGATCATGGGCATCCCGCCGGCGTGTTCGTCGAGTTGCGATCCCGCGAACAACGCCGCCGGCCCGTGCGCCACCGGCCTCAAGTGCAGCGTGTTCTCGGTCAGCCACGGCGGTTCGAACGTCCCGATCGCCGATTGCGGCAAGGCCGGCGCGGGCACGCAAGGTGCGACCGGCAGCGGCACGGTGTGCACCGCGAGCGGCACCGGCGACGACACGCTGTGCGGCGCGAACACGCTGTGCACGACCGTCAACAGCACCGATTACTACTGCCGCACGATGTGCAAATTCCCGTTCGTCGCCGGCACGTGCCCGGGCTCGAAGACGTGCCTGCAGTTCGGCACGCCGCTCGTGATCGGCGGCACCACGTACGGCGTCTGTAACTAACGTTAGCGCGGTGTCGGCGCGCGGTAGCTATCGAGATCGATCGAGTAGCGCCGCAGCAGCCGATGGATCTGCGCCCGCGACGTATTGAGCGCGCGTGCGACCGCCGCGAGGTTGCCGCGATGATCGCGGAGCAGCGCGAGCAGCTCGTCGCGGCGCGCCGCTTCGACCGCGGCCGCCGGTGCGCGCCCGGCGACTTGCTCGGGC
Source organism: Kofleriaceae bacterium (assembly GCA_039935615.1). Lineage (GTDB taxonomy): Bacteria > Myxococcota_A > Polyangia > Haliangiales > Haliangiaceae > JABFXX01. The sequence continues at coordinate 24,081 of JBDTJY010000156.1, read as the reverse complement.
AGTTGATGCAGATCGATGCGGCCGTCCTGGGTGACCGCGGTCGCCGCGGCGATCGCTTGATCGAGCTCGCGGAAGTTGAGCGGCCAGCGATGGCGGCATAGCGCCCACGCCGCGGCCGACGACAGGCCGAGCTCGTGGCCGTTGATCGGGCGGTTGCCGCGCAACCTCGTCAGCGAGGCTGCGACCAACGTGCCGAGATCCTCGAGCCGATCGCGGAGCGGCGGCAGCGTGACGCGCAGCCCGGCGAGCCGCGCGTAGAGATCGACGCGGAACCGACCGGCTTCGACCTCGCGCTCGAGATCCTTGAGCGTCGCGGCGACGAACCGCACGTCGATCGCGATCGGTCGGGTCTCACCGACCGGCACGACCTCGCGCTCCTGGAGCACGCGCAACAGCGTGCCCTGGGTCGCGAGCGGTAGATCGGCGACTTCGTCGAGCAGCAGCGTGCCGCGATCGCTCGAGCGGATCGCGCCGGGACGATCATCGGTCGCACCGGTGTACGCGCCGCGACTGTGGCCGAACAGCGTCGCGGCCGCGAGCGTCTCGACGAGCCCGGCGCAGTTGACCGCGACGAAGCCGCCCGGCCGCAGCGAGTGCACGTGGACCATCCGCGCGGCGAGCTCCTTGCCGACGCCGCTCTCGCCGAGCAACAACACCGGCACCATGCTCGGCGCGACATCGATCAAGCGACGCAGCGCGGTCTCGACCCCGGGCACGAGCGAGGGCACGTCGCGTCCGGACACGTCGTCGGGCGTCGTCGTCGAGACCTTGAGCGTGCGGAACCGCAGGAACGTCTCGCCGACCTCGATCCAGTCATTGTCGGAGAGCACGCGCTGCGAGACGCGCTCGCCGTTCACGATCACGCCGTTCTTCGATCCGAGATCGCGCAGCGTCCAGCCGCCGAGTGCGCGTTCGATCGCGGCGTGCTCGACGGAGAGATGCGGATCCGGAAGATCGATGCGCAGGTTCGTGCCGTCGCGCCGGGCCGGAGCTGCACCGCGACCGATCAACGCGCGCTCGATGCCCCGCAACAAGTGGCGCGTGCCCGCGCGAGGACGTCCCGCATCGAGCACGACGAAGAGCGCGGCGCAGGCTACTTGCCCGTCCCGCGCGCGCTCCGGAACTAACGTCAACGTGTCTGCCACGACCATCTCCACTATGCCCAACGACCCCCGATCGGCGTCAACAATCGTTCGCGTATCACTACCGTATCGTCGTGGGACAGGTGCGACGGGTGCGACGCTGATCGCGGCGCTAGAGCAGCATCATCACGTCTTGTAGCCGCGCTTCAGCAGCATCTTCGCGGACGACTCGAAGCTCGCGGTCGAGCCGACGTGAAACTCGAACGTATCGGCGAGCCGCGTGATCACGCTGAAGCAGAACAGCACGTTCAGCGCTTCCTGGAGCTGGACCTTCGAGACTCCCGCGGCGTAGACCGTGCGCACGTCGCCGGCGGTCGGCGTCCCGCGTGCCGCGATTTTCAAGAACCGCAGCGCCGCGCGCAACGGCTCGCGGATCGGCGCGGAGTCGACATCCGCGAGGACCGCTTGCACCGTGGCGTTACCGAGCTCGACCGACGCGACCGCGCCGTGGGCGCGTGTTCAAAACTCGCATTCGTTGGTCTTCGAGATGTACGACGCCATCATCTCGCGCTCGGCGATCGCCCACTCCGCGGGACCGCGCATCGTCTCCTGGAACACCTCGTTCATCGGCGTACCGAAGAACTCGCCGCGATACATCAGCAGCTTGACGACATCGGGCGCGGGATGGCCGCTGATCAAGCGGATCATCTTGAACAGCAGCTTGTGACGCAGCTTGTGGCCGGTGTTCAGGACGTCGAGGCGCATCAACCGACCTCCAGGATCGCGGCGAGCGCCGCCGCGTGGATCCGCTCGGCGCGACCGTAGGCCGCACAGACGACGAGCTCGTAGATCTCGTCCTCGGAGAAGTGCTGCTTGGCCGCAGCGATGTCGTCGGGGGTGACCTCGTACGCGGCCTGCGCGACCTTCTCGATCAACGGGCGAATCGACTCCGGACCGTCGCCGGCGAACGCGGCACGGCGTGCTTCGAGCGAGGCCTGGCCATCGCCTTCGACCGCTCGCGCGACCGCCGCCGTCCGGTGCCTCTCGACGTCCACACTCCGACCATACTAGAACCGGTCTCGTGGCACTCACCGTTTACCAATATCCGAACTGTTCGACCTGCAAGAAGGCGCTCGCCTGGTTGAAGGCGAAGCAGATTCCGTTCACGGCGGTCGATATCGTCAAGACGCCGCCGTCGAAGGCGCAGCTCGAGGCCGCGCAGAAGCTCGCGGGAGTCCCGGTCAAGAAGCTGTTCAACATCGCGGGTGGCTCGTATCGCGATGGCGACTTCAAGACGAAGCTCCCGACGATGACCGATGCTCAGGCGTTCGCCGCGCTGGCGAAAGACGGCAAGTTGATCAAGCGGCCGCTCGCGGTCACCGACGGTGCGGCGCTGGTCGGCTTCGACGAGAAGGCGTGGGCCACCACGCTCGGAAAACGGTGATGTTCAGCGAACGCTAGACGCGCGCGCGGTCGACGTGTGCTTGCGCTTCGCCTGCGAGATCGCAGCGGCGATCATCTTGTCCTGCTCGGCCGGATCCTTCCACTTCGCCTGGATCTCCGGCGCCAGCGTATCGACCGGATCGTAGTACAGGAAGAAGCCGGGTTTCACCGACGGCGACGAGAACACCGAGATGCCGGTATCGCGATCGTAGTGCTCGAAGCTGTGCGCGACGCGCTTGCCGCCGCCACCCGGGGCGTCGACGACGAAGGTCGGTGTGTGGAAGCCCGCGGTCACGCCGCGCACGGCCTTCTCGATATCGCAGGCGGTCTGCAGCGTGGTGCGCAGATCCTCGACGCCCTTCACGAGATCGTGGACGTACACGTAATACGGATGGACCTGACAGTGACCGAGGCGCTTCACGAGGAGCTGCATCGTCTCGATCGTGTCGTTGACGTTGCGCTGGAGCACCGATTGGTTGCGCGTGATGATGCCGCGCTCGAACACGCCGTCGAGCGCGCGCTTGGTGATCGCGGTGATCTCGTTCGGGTGGTTGAAGTGCGTGTGCAGCACGACTTCTTTGTGGAGCTTGCGGCCGCGCTCGACGACGGCGGTCAGCGCGTCGAGCCACTCGGTATCGGTGATCAGCTTCATCGGCATCACCGCCGGACCCTTGGTCGCGAAGCGGATGCGCCGGATGTTCGGCATCTCGAGCAGCTTGTTGCCGATCAGCGTGATCTGGCGCGCCTTCAACTGGTAGCTGTCGCCGCCCGAGACCACGATGTCCTCGAGCTCGACGCGCTCGGAGATGTACTGGAACGCGCGGTCCCAGCGATCCTCGGTCGCCTTGAGCGAGACCTTCTCGACCTCGTCGGTATCGACACCGACCGCGTACGAGCGCGTGCAAAATCGACAATAAACCGGGCACGTGTCGAGCGCGAGGAACAGCGCCTTGTCCGGATAGCGATGCGTGAGGCCGGGGACCGGCGCGTCGGCTTGCTCGTGCAGCGAATCGAGCGTGAGCTTCGGATGGTCGGGCAACAGCCGCGACGACACCGGCACGAACTGGCGGCGCAACGGATCGTTATACGGATCGCCCCACTCGATCAGCGAGAGCAAGTACGGCGACACGCGGATCGACATCGGCGCGTGCTTGAAGCCCTCGATCACGTCGTCGTAGAACGTCTGAGGGACGAGGTCCTGCACCGTCGCGAGCAGCTTCGCGGGATTCGTGATCGAGTTCTTCGCCTGCCACTGATGATCGAGGAACGTCTTCTCGTCGACGCCGCGATACGCCGGGATGCGTTGCCAGAACGGTCCGTCGAGCAACTGGCGATGGTGCAGCGTCGACAGGTCGACGCGCGGTTTCAGGTGCTTGACCGGAGCGGTCTCACCCAGCGTCTTGTCCACGAGCACTTTGAGCGATTCGGTCACCGCTTAGATGGGTATCACGGACGGGCGTGATCGAGAAACCACTGGTAGGCGGTCGGCTCGAACGCCGGGGTCAGCGAGGGCACGTGGCCCGAGCCGACGAGCGTCCACAGCTCGAGATCGATGCCGGTCGGGCAACCGTCGAAGATCTGCGTGGTGGTCTCGGCGCCCGGCACCGAGGTATCGAGATCGTAGGTCGGGCCGGCGTGCGAGGTTTGCGCGCAGGTGTCGTGTGTGGCCCATTGGGCAACGCTCCGCATCGCGGCGGCGGCGTACGGCACTTCCAGGTCTTGATCGCCGTGCAAGTGCAGCACTTCGACCGGCTTGACCGGGTTGCACACGCTCGGATCGGTCGCGGCGTCGCCGGCGAGCACGATGATGTTCTCGACGATGTCGGCGTGATCGCAGGCCATGCGATACGCCATGTAGCCGCCATTCGAGTGACCGATCAGCCAGATGTGGTCGATCGGGTAATCGGCGCGAACCGCGTCCAGGATCGAGCGTAGATAGCCCGAGTCATCGGGATTTGTATGATCGAAGTCGCAGCAGCCCGGGTCGGCGTTCCAGTACTCGGCGCCGGTGCTGTCGTTGAGGCCATCGGGTGCGAGCACGAACGCGTTGCCCGCGGTGACCTCGGCCTTGATCCCGAAGTAGGCCTCTTGGACGAAGCCGCTCGCGCTGTAGCCGTGCAGCACCATGATCAGCGGATAGTGCTTGCCGCTGTCGTAGTTGTCCGGAATCTGCAGCGTCACCGGCCGGTCGGTCGTGCCGTACTGCGTCGGAGGCGGTGCCGACGACGAATTCCCACACGCGGCTACCAGAGCGAGGATCGCGAGACGCACGAGCGCACCGTACACCCGCACGCTAGCCTTGGGGGTGAAACCGCCGGGCACGTTGCGCCGCGTCGTCGCGACGTCGATCTTGCTCGCGGCCCTCGGGGCAGTTGGCGCCGTCAAGGCGGGACTCGCCGGTGCCGACTTCATGTACGACCTCGAGCAGGTCCAGTCGCCGCTCGCGCGCACGGCACCGGTGCTGCCCGATCCACACACGCCACGCTATGCGCGCCGCGTGTTCCTCGTGATCATCGACGGGCTTCGGCTCGACAAGTCGTACGAGCTCCCGTTCCTCGACGAGCTGCGCCGGCGCGGCGTCGATACCGAAGCGCAATCGCACTACCCGACGTGGTCGCGCCCGAACTACGTCTCGATCCTCACCGGCGTGCCGCCGATCGCGAGTGGCGTGCGCACGAACCATCACTCGACCCCGGTCGAGCTCGACTCGTTGATGGATCGCGTGCGCGCCGCGGGCATGAAGGTCGCGTTCGCGACCGACTACGACGCGCTGCCGAAGCTGTTCCTGCGCAAGCGCACGCCGGAGCCCGAGCTCGCCGACGATGACGACGAAGAGCCGCTCGACATCGACGTGATGGATCGCCCGCTCTCGGAGGGTGCGATCCGCGCGCCCGATGCAAACTTCGTCTCGCCGTTCGACGACGCGCGCTATGCACCGTGGCCGGGCGGGTTCTCCGAAGCGGGTGCCGCGGTCGCGCAGGGCGATGCCGAGCTCGTCGTGTTGCTCGTCGGCGCGGTCGATGCCGCCGGTCATGCGCACGGTGGTGCGAGCACCGACTATCGCGTCGCCGCCGAGCTCGCCGATCATGCGCTCGCCCGCGTGCTCGGTCGCGTCGACCTGACACAAGACACGATCGTGGTCACCGCCGATCACGGTCACACCAATCGCGGTGGTCACGGCGGTATCGAACCGGAGGTGCTGAGCGTGCCGCTCGTGCTCGCCGGTGCCGGCGTCAAGCCCGGTGCGAACGCCGACGACGCGCACCTGATCGACATCGCGCCGACGGTCGCGACGCTGCTCGGCATCCCTGCGCCCGGTCACGGGCTCGGTCACACGTTGACCGGGCTGCTCTCGCTCGACGACACGGTGCGCGACGCGCGCAAGGCGGCCGACACCACGCGGGTCCGCTCGACGCGAAGTGTCGTCTCGCGCGCCGAAGCCGCCGCCCACCTCGATGTCAAAGCGCGCCGGGCATGGCGGATCGGCCTGGTCGCCGGCGGTGCGTTGCTCGCGACGTTCGGTGCCGTGCTGTTGATCCGCCGCCGTGTGATGCTGCTCGACTGGCGCGTGTTGCTCGTCTCGGTGCCGGCGTTCTTTGTCGTGTACTACGCGATGATCGGTGTCGCCGGCCAAGGCTTCTCGCCCTCGCTCGTGCCCGCGCAGGGTCACATCGCGATCGTGATGGCGAAGTACGGCATCGCCGCGATGCTCGTCCAGTTGCTCGCGAGCCTGTGGGCGTTGCGCGATCAGGGCTCGCTCGGCGAGCGGCTCGCAAAGGCGAACGGCATCGCGTGGATGGGCCTGATGCTCGCGATGATCCCGGCCGGGCTCGCGTGGGCGTTCTTGCCGCCGCCGTACGTCACGCTGCCCGGTGCCCACACGCTCGTGTTGATCCCCGCCGTCGAGGTCGCGGTGTCATGTCTCGCGGTCGATGTCGCGCTGACGCTCGTCGTCGAGGTCATCATCGCGGCGGCGCGCGCCTACCACAGCGACGCGAAGCGCTAGACGATCTCTTCGACGACGTAGCGACCGTTGCGCTGCGCGACCGTGAACCGCTTCGGTTGGTTCGCATCCGCCCGGGGCACTGCCGGCGCGCGGTAGTAGCGCTGGCGATAGCCGTTCGCACCGTACGCGAACTGGTCGGCCATCATCCGCGCCATCAGTTGCTCGCGCGTGGCGAGGATCCACAGGAACGGCGCGAGGAACACGAGCTGGTACATGCCGAACGCGAGGCCGAGCACCGCGAACGCGATCGCGGTGACCCGCGCGATCTTGACCGAGACCTCGGTCGCACGGACGTAGTCGAGCTTGCGCGTGAGCAGCGCGCGCAGCATGCGGCCGCCGTCCATCGGGAGCGCCGGGAGCAGGTTGAACGCGGCGAGGATCAGGTTGGTCCAGCCGATCCACGCGAGCAGCGGGAGGTGCGTGATCGCGCCCAAGCCCAGGCCGATGCCGGCGAGGGCGAGCGACACCGCAGGACCCGCGGCGGCGATCGCGAGCTCGTGATTCGCGGTCCGCGGCAAGTCGACCATCTTGGCCGCACCGCCGAAGAAGCCGAGCTCGATGCCGCTGATCCGGACGCCGAGCCGACGCGCGACGAACGCGTGACCGAGCTCGTGCAAGAGCACGGAGGCGAACGCGAGGCAGACGATCACGACGCCGGCGATGCCGCCGAACGCGACGAACACGAAGCCGAGGAGGAGCAAGAAACTGAGGTTGATCTCGACGGGAAATCCGAACAGGGAGCCCAGTCGCCACTGCTTGAACATGTCCGTCAATATGCGCACGTTTCCGACGCTGTCAAAGTGTCGGAAAGCCGCACAACCTCGCTATTCGACCAGGTGGCCGATGCGGCGGGCGAGCTCCTCGCGGAGCACACCCTGCGCGGTCGGCGCTTCGAGGCTGCGCCGGTCTCGTCGCCACGATACGCCATGTGCCTCTTAGGGTATAACGCCGCCCATGACCGCCCAGTACACGTTCGTGATGAAAGACCTCCGGAAGCTCGTGCCGCCGAAGCGCGAGATTCTGAAGGGAATCTGGCTCTCTTTCTATCCGGGCGCGAAGATCGGCGTGCTGGGCAACAACGGCGCCGGTAAGAGCACGCTGCTCCGGATCATGGCGGGCGTCGACAAGGAGTTCCTCGGCGAGGCGCTGCCGGCCCCGGGCCTCAAGATCGGCTACCTCGCGCAGGAGCCGCACCTCGATCCCACCAAGACGGTCAAAGAGAATGTCGACGAGGGCGTCGCCGAGACCCGCGCCCTGCTCGCGCGGTTCGAGGAGGTCTCGACCAAGCTCGGCGAGGACATGCCCGAAGACAAGATGACCAAGCTGCTCGACGAGCAAGCGCGGCTTCAGGATCAGATCGAAGCGGTCAATGCGTGGGAGCTCGATCACCAGGTCGACATGGCGATGGACGCGCTGCGCTGCCCGCCCGGCGATGCCGACGTCAGCGTGATCTCCGGCGGTGAGAAGCGCCGCGTCGCGCTGTGCCGCCTGCTGCTGTCGAAGCCCGACATGCTGCTGCTCGACGAGCCGACCAATCACCTCGATGCCGAGAGCGTCGCGTGGCTCGAGAAGACACTCGAGAACTTCAAGGGCACGGTCGTCGCGATCACGCACGATCGGTACTTCCTCGAGAACGTCGCGAAGTGGATCCTCGAGCTCGATCGCGGTGAGGGCCACCCGTTCGAGGGCAACTACACCGATTGGCTCGAGCTCAAGGCGAAGCGCCACAAGGACGAAGAGAAACAAGCCGACGCACGCCAGCGCATGCTGATGCGCGAGCTCGAGTGGGTGCGGCTGTCGCCGAAGGCGCGGCAGGCCAAGAGCAAGGCGCGCCTCAACCGCTACGAGGAGATGCTCGCCGAGTCGCAGAAGGAAGCGCGCGATCCGTCGCTCGAGATCGTCGTGCCGCCGGGCCCGCGTCTTGGTGGTGAGGTCGTCTCGTTCGAGGGCGTGTCGAAGTCGTTCGGCGATCGCCAGCTGATCGACAATCTGACGTTCAAGCTGCCGCGCGGTGGCATCGTCGGCGTGATCGGACCGAACGGCGCGGGCAAGACCACCCTGTTCCGCATGATCATGGGCGTCGAGCAGCCCGACAAGGGCACGATCAAGATCGGCGATACCGTCAAGCTCGGTTACGTCGACCAATCGCGCGACGCGCTCGACGACACGAAGACGATCTTCGACGAGATCGCCGAGGGCGTCGAGAACCTCCAGATGGGTGAAAAATCGATCCCGTCGCGCGCGTACGTCTCGAGCTTCAACTTCAAGGGCCAGGATCAGCAGAAGCGAGTCGGCGTCCTGTCCGGTGGTGAGCGCAACCGCGTCCACCTCGCGAAGATGATCAAGCGCGCCGGCAATCTCCTGTTGCTCGACGAGCCGTCGAACGACCTCGACGTCGATACGCTGCGCGCGCTCGAGGACGGCCTCGAGAAGTTCCCGGGCTGCGCGGTCGTGATCAGCCACGATCGGTGGTTCCTCGATCGGATCGCGACCCACATCCTCGCGTTCGAGGGTGACAGCCACGTCGAGTGGTTCGAGGGCAACTTCGCCGACTACGAGGCGGATCGCCATCGCCGCCTCGGCACCGACGCGGATCAGCCGCACCGCATCAAGTACAAGCCGATCAGCCGCTAGCGCTCAGCGCTGCCGCTCGTCGCGCGCGTCTCCGCACAGTCGGAGGTGCAAGGCGTCGCCGCTTGCTCGCACGTCCGGGCACGGCGGCTGCACGGCGTACACGCATGGCGGTCACGCACGAGCCGGCGAAGGTCGGAGAACTTCTGAAGCACATCGGCGACGACGTCAAGACGATCGCCGTCAGCGAGCTCGAGCTCGCGCGCACCAAGCTCGGAAGCTATCTCGAGCGGACGGTGCTCAAAGCCGCCGTGATGATCCTGAGCGCGTTCGTCGCACTCGTCGGCTTCGCGATGCTCTGCGTGGTCGCGGTCGTCGCGCTCGAGCCGGTGATCGCCGCGCTGTGGCTGCGCCTGTTGCTGATGTCGCTGGTGTTCATCGCGGTGGGTGGCTCGGCCGCGTACATCTTCGCGAGGAAGATGCTCGGCGGTCCCGATCTCGCCAACGAGGTCGATGAAGTCGGCCAGACGATCGACAAGGTCTCCGACGGACTCGCTCACTAGGTTGCCATGGCCGAAACCAAAGACATTCAAGCGAAGCTCGATGCGGCGCAAGATGATCTCGAGAAGACCATCGGTGAGCTCAAGCACGTGATCGGGGACAAGCTCGAGACACCGAAGCGCGTGATCGAGGTCGTCGAGGTCCCGCTCACGTTCATCCGCAAGCACGCCTTGGTGCTCGGTGTCGTCGCGGTGTTCGCGATCGGACTGCTCGTCGGTCGTGCCATCCGCGACTAGGCGCGCGGCGTGCATTGCGTGAGGTCATGCGAACGCTCTTGACCACCCTCTTGATCGCCGTACCGCTGATCGCGGTTGGCGCCTGCAAGAACAATCCTGACAAGGCCGACAACAGCGGCCGCAACAAGATCGTCGAGACCACCGCGGATCAGGCGGCGCAGTCGGGCAGCGCGCTCGATCAGCAGGCCAAGATTCGTAGGGCGATCATGGACGATGGCTCGCTGTCGACCAACGCCCACAACTGCAAGGTCGTCGTCGATAAGGATGCGAAGACCGTGACGCTCACCGGCCCGGTCGCGACCAGCGACGAGAAGGCTCGGCTCGAGCGGATCGCGGTCGACGCGTCTGGCCTCACCGTCGTCAACAACCTCGAAGTGACCAACTAAGGAATTTATGAAGAACGACAAGCAAGACAAGCAGATTGCCGTGTTCGGCCTGTTCAACACGCGAGGCCAGGTCGAGCAAGCGATCGACACGCTGCGCGCAGCGGGCTTTCGCCCGGCGGATATGTCGGCGCTGCTGCCGGATTGGGGCAGCACGAGCGAGATCGCGCACGAGAAACATACGAAGGCGCCGGAAGGTGCAGCGACCGGCGCCACGGCAGGCGGTGTGGCGGGCGGGGCCCTGGGCCTGCTCGTCGGCCTCGGCCTGCTCGCGATTCCGGGCGTCGGCCCGTTGATCGCTGCCGGTCCGATCGTCGCGACGCTCGCCGGCGCTGGTGCCGGTGGTGCGGTGGGAACGCTCATCGGCTCGTTGATCGGCCTAGGAATTCCCGAGTACGAAGCGAAGCGCTACGAGTCGTTCCTCAACCAGGGCGGCGCGCTGCTGGCGGTGCATGCCGATGACAAGGAATGGGCGAAGAAGGCTCGCCAGATCCTCGACGCGAGCGGCGCCCACGGGATCGACCAGAAGGGCGAGACCGCCTCGACGGTCGAGAACGATCTGCGTCACCGCTGATTCGGATGGAGGCGGACATCGGCGACGAGCGGGCGATGATCGCTCGCTCGCCGGGCCATCTCGCTGTCGCAGCGCGTGAGCTTTAGAAAATCGACGCCGCCGCGCACGAACACCGCGTCGAGCGCTCGCACGGGTGCCCACGCGGGGAACGTCAGCGGGCGGCGATCGAGGCCGCGAAAGCCGGCGGGCCGGAGGTCATCGCCGAGCTTGCCGTAGACGTCGTTGAGATCGCCGCCGACCAGCACCGGCGTCTCGTGTTGCATGCCGAGGAACGGGTGCGAGTCGAGAAACTTCTTGAGCTGGATCCGGCGTTCGAACCGCGCGAGCCCGAGGTGCATGTTGAACAGGTGAACGGTGCGATCGACGTCTTCACCGTCGTGGTGGCGCACGCGGATCACCCCGTGGAGCGCGCTGCGCTTCTTCTTGAACCGGATCGACAGATCGATGTTCGAGGTCTCGACGATCGGATAGCGGCTGAGGATCGCGTTGCCGTAGCAGCCGCCGCCGCGCACGTCGACGTTCGGGAACCACGAGCGGTAGCGCATCCCGACCAGGTCGCCCAACACGTCGACCTGGCGATCCCGATTGCTGCGCGGCACGTCGTGATCGACTTCCTGGAGCAGCAGCACGTCGGGGTGCAGGTTCGTCAGCACGTCGGCGATGCGCTGGGGGTTGTAGCGACGATCGACGCCACCGATGCACTTGTGGATGTTGTAGGTGACGAGCCGCAGCCTCATGTCGCGACCTGGCTGGGCTGCCACTGCGCGACGACGAGGGTCTCGTCGTCGTTGCGCGGCCGGCCGGCGCGGTGCGCGGCGACGCTCGCATGCACGAGGTCGTGAACCGCCGGTGGTGCGAGCGCGTTGCGATCGAGGCGGCGCAACAATCGCTGGAGCCGCCGGTCGCCGAACGCGTCGCCGTGCGGGTCCTGCGCCTCGATCACACCATCGGTATACCAGACCATCAGATCACCGGCTCGCAGCGCACGTTGCTGAACACGCGGCGCTTGCGGCGAGCTCGAGCCGAGCGGGTTGCCACGCCCGACCAACGCCGTGAGCTCGATCTCCTTTTCACCCGGGTGACACACGTACGGCGTGGTGTGCCCGCACGACACGTAGCTGATCGTGGAGGTGGCCCCGTCGATCACGGCCGCGAACAGCGTCATCGCGAGCTGGCCACCGCCGACCCGCGCGACCGCGGCATCGAGCGCCGCGACGAGCGCCGTCAGCTCGAGCGCCTCGCCATGCCGGCGCACCGCGACATCGCACGCGGCGACCGCGGCGGCGGTGACCGTGGCCGACGCGACGCCGTGACCGGTGACGTCGCCGATCGCCAGCAACACGCGCTGCGGCCCGAGCGGGTAGACGCCCCAGAAATCACCGGCGCAGCGCGTCGCCGGTTGCCACGAGCCGACGACGGTGACATCGCCGTGGATGTGCGGGCCCTTGCCGGGGAGCAGTTGCTGCTGCACGGTCGCGGCGAGCTCGACCTCGCGCGCGAGCGTGGCCCGTGCGGCGGCGCGTTGGGTCATCCGCGCGTGGACGATGCCTTCGCCGAGCCGATCGATCGCGCGCTCGGCAAACGCGAGCACGCGGCGACGCTGGCGGCGCGTCATCGGTCGCAGGGTGACGAGGCCGAGCAGCTCGTCGCGGTTGATCACCGGGATGATCGTCGCCGCGTTCGCACTCGCGAGCAGCTTCGCGAGCAGCGGCCGGAGATCCTCGGGGACGCTCGCTTCGGCGAACAACAAGGTGCCGGGTTGCTCGGCGATCCACGCGCCGAGCAGCGGATCCGGGGCGGCCTCGTCGCTGAGGCGTTCGCCGGTCGCGGTCGTCCACCCGTAGTCATCGTCCGCCGCGATCCACACGCCGACGCGGACGCCGACGGCGAGCTCGATCACGTCGATCGCGAGCTGGGCGACCTCGACCTCGCGGCGCATCGTACGCGCGCGCGTCACGAGCTGACCGAGCAAGCGATCGAGCGTGTTCTCCGCGTGACGCCCGCCGCGGCTGATCAACTCGAACACCGAGATCGTGATGCGCACGCCGGCGAACACGACGAGCATCACGAGGGCTGCGCCCCACCACGTCAGCGCCGGGCCGAGCATCGCGAGCGACATCCACCCGAGCAGAATCGCGAACGCGAGGTGCAAGAGGATCCGCGGCACCGTGTCGTCGACCGCGCGGACGCGCAACAGATCTTCGAAGATCAGCGCGCGCACGAACATCACGCTGCCGGCGCCGGTCAGCACCCAGCCGAACGGGAAGACGCCGATGTGCCAGGCGAGCAACACGTCGCTGAGCGCGCTGTAGGTCACGATGTTCGCGAGCAACATCGAGCGCAGTTGCCGGCGCTCGTGCGACGGCGGGTTCTGCAACGCGGCGCGCAGCATCAGGGCAAAGCCCGGCGTCGCGACGACGAGGGTCGTCAGCACGCCGAACCCGGCGTAGCGACCGTGCTGCGCGTACCACAGACCGGCGGGAAGTCGATACACGCCGTCGACGACACCGTTCGTCGTCGCACCGACGACCATCCACGTGATCGCGATCGCGAGCCCGACCCACACCAGCCACGTACGGATTCCGAGCAGCCGGAGCTGGAAGCCGAGCCCGGCGGCGGCGGCCATCGGCACCCACGACGCGGCAATTCGCAACAAGGCGTCGGCTGCCCCGGGCGAGGTGATCGAAGGCGACAGCGCCATACAGATCGAGTAGGGCATCAGCGAGACGAAGTGCAGCAGCATCCACGCGCGCAGGACCGGCTCGCCGCGCATCACGATGCCGTACGCGATCACCACGGCCATCGCCGCCGGTGCAAACGCGAACGGCAGCGACAACAGGTGTGCGTGGTAGCTCGCACTCGACCACAGCTCGTGCATCGACGGAATCAATGTACCGGAAGCCCCGTGGCTTGCGTTCGTGTACCATCCACTCGTGGCGGATCAGCGCAACCCTTCCGGGCGCAGGCCCCCGGCGTTGCCATTGCCTCCGCCGCCCGAAGATTTGCCGCGGCTCCCCGAGGTCAACCTCGATGATTCGCAGGAGGTCCGGATCGATCACCGCGCGCTCGCACCGAATCGCGATTCGATCACCGCCGCGCGGCTGCGCCGCGATCGGCAGGACCCGACCACCAGGCTCGGTCGCCCGGGGATCCCGCCGCTCGAGAAGAACAGCGGGCGGCGATCGATCGCCGCGCCGCCACCGCCGCCGCGCAGCGCCAATGTCCGCGTCACGACCGCGCAGCATTCGTCGCTGATCGGAGGGCGCTATCAGATCGTCAAGCGCATCGGCCAGGGCGGGATGGGCAAGGTCTACGAGGTCAACCACATCCATCTGTCGCGACGGTTCGCGCTCAAGATCATCTCGAGCCAGGTCGCGGAGACCGATGAAGCGCGCGAGCTATTCTATCGCGAGGCGCGGTTCGCATCGGCGATGGCGCACCCGGCGATCACGTCGGTCGTGGATTTCGGTGAGGACGAGAAGGTCGGGATGTTCATGGTCATGGAGTTCGTCGACGGCGAACCCCTCAACCGCATCCTGTTCCGCGAGAAGCGGATGACCATCAAGAAGGCGTGCGAGATCGTGCTCGCGGTCTCCGAAGCACTGCACTACATCCATCGCCAGAACGTCGTCCACTGCGACATCAAGACCGAGAACATCCTGATCGGCGAAGAGGAGATCGAGGCCAAGCGCACGCGCATGGTCGTCAAGCTCCTCGATTTCGGTCTCGCACGTTCGCTCGTCGCGAGTCGCGCCTCGACCTCGCTGTCGGGCACGCCGCACTACGTGGCGCCCGAGCGGATCCGCGGCGAGCCCGCATCGCCGGCGAGTGACGTCTATGGCGTCGGCATCCTGTTGTACGAGCTGCTCACCGGTCAGGTCCCCTGGGATGGCCCGGTGCAGAAGATCCTCGCGGGTCACCTCGACGAGATTCCGCGCCCGCCGTCGAAGTTGATCGAAGGTGGCCTCGATCCCGCGCTCGAGAAGCTCGTGCTGCACGCGCTCGCGAAGCGTCCCGCCGACCGTCACAAGGACATGGCGGCGTTCATCTACGAGCTCCGCACCGTGATGGACATGCTCGGCTACGGCCGCCGCCGCGGCGCGAATCAGGGTCCGTCGCGCCGCGTGCTGATCGAGCAGAAAGAGCAGAAGCCGTCGCGCCGCGACGAGCTCGCGCGCACCGCGTTCGATGGTTGCCGGTTGCCGCTCGCGCTGCTGACCCCGCAGGGGCAGATCGTCGCGGCGAATCCGGCGTTCGCGAAGTTCGTGATGGGCGTGTCGGTCGAGGTCGAAGGCCTGCCGGTCAAGTCGACGGCGCTCGCGAACGCGTGGTCGACGGCCGAGGCGGATATCGCGCGCACGCTCGCGGGCAGCCCGATCCGCCGGATCATCGAGATCGACGTCAGCCCGACCGAAGTGCGTCGCCTGTTGCTGTGGCTCGACGCGGTCTCGGGAGAGCACGTCGTCCTCGGCGTTCAGCCGCTCGAGCTGTAGATTCGTAAGCGTAGGCGTCGAGCGTAAGCGTAAGCGGAATCCGGGCAACCCGAACGCGGCGGGGGCGATATGGTCGCATGCTCCATTTTCGAAGCCTCGATGTCTACAAATGCGCCGTGATGTTGCTCCCGAAGGCGTACGCACTTGCCGAGGAGCTCGACCGAGAAATGGCCAACCAGCTCCGCCGAGCGGCACTTTCGATCAACCTGAATATCGCTGAAGGGACTGGCCGTTTCGGCAACGATCAGCGCAAATTTCTCGTGATCGCTCGTGGATCGGCCCTCGAGTGCGCCGCCGTCCTGGATGCGATGACAGCACTGCAGCTGCAGCACGTCAGTCTCGTCGAGAGCGACGAATTGATCGTGAGGATCGTCTCGATGCTGACCAAGATGATCGCGTAACCCGACGGACGCTTACGCTTACGCCGACGCTTACGCTTACGCCTCGACGTGGGGTTTAGTACGTTCCGGCCCCATGAACCGGGCCCTGTTAACGCTGGCTCTCGTCGCTGCGCCACAGCTCGCGCACGCCGATGATCCGAAGATTCCGTTCGAGAAGTACAAGCTGGCGAACGGGCTCGAGGTGATCCTCGCGCCCGATCCGAGCATCCCGCTCGTCGCGGTCAACGTCTGGTACCACGTCGGTTCGGGCGACGAAGTGCCGGGCAAGAGCGGGTTCGCGCACTTGTTCGAGCACATGATGTTTCAGGGCTCGAAGAACGTCGGCGCGGATCAGCACTTCCCGGTGCTGCGCAAGCTCGGCGCCGACGAGGTCAACGGCACGACCAACACCGATCGCACGAACTACTACGAGGTGGTGCCTGCGAATCAGCTCGAGGTCGGGCTGTGGCTCGAGAGCGATCGGATGAGCCACTTGCTCGATCTGCTCGACAAGGACTCGCTCGCGAATCAGATCGATGTGGTGCGCAACGAGCGCCGCCAGCGCTACGACAACGCGCCGTACAACGTCGCGCGGTTCGCGCTCCAGGCCGCGCTGTATCCCGAGGGCCATCCGTATCGCTACTTCACGATCGGCAAGCACGAGGATCTCGTCGCCGCGTCGGTCGAGGACGTGAAGAACTTCTATCGCACGTGGTACGTGCCCGCGAACGCGACGCTCGCGCTGGTCGGCGATTTCGAGGTCGCGGCGACCAAGAAGCTCGTCGAGAAGTGGTTCGGCGGCTTCCCGGTCAGCATCAAGCCGACGGTCGTCACGATCGCGACGCCGACGGTCGCCACCCAGCAACTCGCCGTCGACGATCCGTTCGCGAAGCTCCGCCAGATCACGTTCGCGTGGCACTCGCCGGGGACGTTCAAGGAAGGTGATGCCGAGCTCGATTTCATCGCCGACGCGCTGACCCGCGAGGGCACCGGCCGGCTCTACAGGACGCTGGTCTACGACAAGCAACTCGCACAGACCGTGCGCGCGTTTCAGAGCGGCGCGCAGTTCTCGGGCACGTTCAACATCACGGTGGCGCTGCGCGGCGGTGCCGATGCCGCGGCGGTCCAGCAGATCGTGATGGACGAGGTGGCGAAGCTGACGAAGGAGGCGCTGACGGCGAAGGAGATGGGCCGGCTCGTCGCTTCGCAAGAGGCGAGCGCGATCCGCCAGCTCGAAGGGCTGAACGCGCGCGCGAACACGCTACAGGCCTACAACCACTTCCTCGGCGACCCCGGCAAGATCACGTTCGATCTCGATCGCTATCGCAAGGCCGACGCCGAGACGATCCGCGCGACCGCGGCGAAGTACCTCTCGCCGGCGCATGTCGTCGTGATCACCACGAATCCCACGCTGGGCCCCAAGGTGGCCAAGTGAAGCGCGCCCTCGTTGCCATCCTCGTCGCAGCGTGCGGCGGTTCCCCCAAGCCGACGACCGAGGACGCCGGCCCGCCGCCGGCGCAGGAGAAGCCCACCATGACCACCCCACCCCCGACTCCGACCACGCAGACCGCGCAACCGCAGGATCTGAAGTTTCCGAACGAGGAGTTCCGCGCGAAGCAGCCCGAGGCCGGGCAGCTCCACGCGTTCTCGTTGCCCGCGATGAAGCCGTTCTCGTTGCCGAACGGGATCGCGGTCTACCTCGTCGAGCAGCACACGCTGCCGCTGGTCTCGATGGACCTCAACTTCGACGGTGGCTCGCTGACCGATCCGAAGGGCAAGGAGGGACTCGCCAGCATCTGCACGAGCATGCTGACCGAGGGCACCGAGAAGCTCGACAAGATCCAGTTCTCCGAGGCGCTCGCCGATGTCGCGTCGTCGGTCAACGCGTACGCCGCGGATGACTCGCAGGGTCTCGGGCTCGCGAGCCTGACGAAGCATCTGCCCGCGACGTTCGCGCTGTTCGCCGAGACGCTGCGCACACCCGGGCTGCGCCAGAGCGATCTCGATCGCATGGTCAAGCGCCGGATCGAAGCGGTGAAGCAAGCGCGCGGCAACCCGACGGCGATTCCGGGTCGGGTCTCCGATGCGATCCTGTACGGCCCGACGCATCCGTTCGGCGCGATCACGACCGAGCAATCGCTCGCGGCGATCACGCTCGCGGACTGCAAGAAGCAACTCGCCGAGTGGATGCAGCCGAAGCATGCGCGGCTGTTCGTCGTCGGTGATCTGACCGAGCAGCAGGTCCGCGATACGTTCGCACAGTCGGCGCTCGCGGACTGGAAGGGCGCGGCGCCGAAGCTGCCCGCGCTGCCGGCGCCCGCCACGATGGCCGGCCGGATCTTCTTCGTCCACGTGCCGAACGCCGCGCAATCGACGGTGCTGTTGATGGAGCACGGGCCGGTCCGCACCGCGGCCGATTACTTCCCGAACACGATCATGGCGTCGGTGTTCGGCGGCAGCTTCACGAGTCGGCTCAACATGAACCTGCGCGAGGACAAGGGCTACGCGTACGGCGCGCGCGGCGGGCTGTCGTACTCGAAGCACTACGGCGCGCTGACGGCGAGTGCGTCGGTGCAGACCGATGCGACCTATCAATCGCTGCTCGAGATCTCCCGCGAGATGACCGAGCTGTGGGCCGGCAAGCACCCGGTGACCAAGGACGAGCTCGAGCGCGAGAAGCTGAATGCGACGCTCGCGCTCCCAGGTAAGTTCGCCACCGCCCAGGCGGCTCTAGGTCAATATCGGAGCCTCGTGTACTACGGGCTCCCACTCGACTACTTCAATACCTACGCCGACCACGTCAACCAGGTGACCGAGGCCGAGGTCAAGAAATCGGCGGCCGCTCACCTGAGGCCGGCGCCCGCGGTGTTCCTCGTCGTCGGAGATGGCGACGCGAAGATGATCGTCGACGACCCGGCGCAGCCGAAGGACAAGCGTCGCGTCCCGTTCTTGAAGAACGGGACGCAGGTCACGTTGCGTCAGGCGCTCGAGGATCTGGCGGCGAAAGGCGATGTAGGGAGCGGTGGTTTCGTCGAGCTCGATGTCGATGGTCACATCGTCCGCTAACCGATCGATCACCCTAGCAAAACAGCGGTTTCGACGACGCCGGTGCTAGACTGGGTCGGTGCGGGACGGGACAACATCCATAGGTAGAGCTCCACGCGGGTTCACGTTGCTGGAGCTCATGATCGTCGTCGCGCTGATCGGCATCCTGGCCGCGGTCGTGATCCCGAACTGGACCAGCACGTCTCGGAACAAGAAATACGATCCGGAGATCTCCGCGATGATGACGGAGATCTCCACGCGCGAAGCGCAATACAAGTCCGAAGTCGGAAACGGTTTGTATCTCGCCGCCGCCGCGTGTCCCGCGACGCCGGTGCCCGCCGGCACGGACTTCAACACGGCGTGCGTGACCGGTGTGCTTCCGTGGGTGACGTTGCGCGTGAACCCGACCGACTCGTTGATCCGTTGCAGCTACGCGATCACCGTCGGACCCGACGGCGCGGTGCCGGCACCCGGCGCGACCTGCACGGCGCTGCCGGCGACCGCGATCGCCGGTGCCTGGTACTACATCATCGCGACCTGCGACATGGCTCAAGACGGCGGCGTCAACGCCACGTTCTGCATGGAGAGCTGGAACAACGCGGTCCTGAAAACGAACTACGGCAAATGATCCAACGTCGCAGATCTCAGCGTGGCCGAGAGCGAGAGCGTGGGGTGACGCTCATCGAGCTCATGGTCGTCGTCGCGATCATCGCGGTGTTCGCGGCGCTGATGTTCGGCGTCAACTCGCAGACCTACGGGGCGAGCTCGACCAACGTCGCCGATCAGCTGACGTCCGACCTGAACGTTTGCAAGATGCGCGCGGTGTCGACGCGGCGCTGGCACCACTGCGAGATCACGCCGACGGCGATGACGATGTGGCAGTGGTCGAAGACCGGGATGACCATCCCCGTAGCGACCGATGCGTCGTACGTCTGGCAGCAGGTCTCGGTCGACAACATCCCCTCGGGCGTGACGGTGTGGGACGGCAACACGACGGTGTGCATCACCCCGCCGTGCGGCGCGGCCCCGTCGGCGGCGAACGGCACGCTCGATTTCAGCTTCGATTTCAGACCTGATGGTTCGAGTACGGGCGGGACGATCTACGTCTCCGATCCGGGCAAGAACAAGCAGTATCGGGTGGTCGTCTACAAGTCGACAGGGAGCTCGTATGCGCGGAACTCCTGGTAGCAAAGTCCTGTGTTCGTTGGTCGTCGCCGCGGGTCTCGCCGCGACCGCACCGGCGCACGCCAATACATCGACCGCGTTTCCGACCGGCTCGTTGATCATCCCGGTCAACTCCGCGTTCCAGGACGACTGCGGCTCGGTGTCGGCCTACGGCCTGATCTACAACGTGCTGCGTGCGAACACGTGGCTCGCGGCGAACGGCTACTCCGCGATCACGATCTTCTACACCTACCTCGATACCAAGGGCTCGCCGAACCGCTGCGTCCCGACGTCCCTCGATACGGCGCCCACGGTGTCGCCGCTATGGAACGACGGTTGCGACATCACGAACGTCGGCGCGCTGCAGATCGACAACACGAACCACAACGCCGCCGATTCGACGATCGCCTCGTTTGTGACGACCGGCAAGAGCAACGTCTATCCGAAATACGTCTCGAGGGTCCTCACCGGCGCCGCGAAGGCGAACTACCTCGGTGGCCCGTTCGTGATCCTCGCCTCGGATGCGCCGACGTTTCGCAAGCTGCTCGACAACACGATCCAGGCCAAGGACATCAGCGGCAACATCATCGACTTCTCGCCGTTTCGCACGCGCAACGCGACGCAGACTGCAGCACCGACCAGCGGCTGCGCGCTCGGCGTCGATCACTTCGTCAATATTCACCGCACCACGACGGCGTTCGTCGCGAACATCGGCAAGGCGTTCCAGGCCGTGCCGCCGCGGCTCGCGCTGCTCGCGACGAACTTGAACGCTCACACCAGCACGATCTCGAACAACATCCTCCAGGCCTACCTGACGAACGCAGGGCTGACCTACAGCGGCGCGAACGGCTGCCCGCCGCTGTCGGTGGAAGCGGGCAACGCGACGGTCTGCCCGAATGGCGCGGTGTCGGGGCAGATCTACGATTCGTTCGACTTCGACGATCTCGTCAACGGCCAGCTCACGGCGACGGTCGCCGGCGTTCCGCTGTACACGATGCTGTGGACGCCGCACTGGGAGGTCACCCACGCGAAGCTCTACACGTGCACTCCGACCGTCACGTCGCCGGCGACCACGTGCAAGTGCTACACGAACTGCACCTCGTGCTCGAGGCTCGCAGGTACCGGTTCGTGCGGTGCGACGCTCACCTCTCCGGTCGGCCCGCCGAACGCGAACGAGCTCAGCGCGCTGACCAAGATCAGCTCGTTCCTCGACAGCCAGACCGGCCTCGCGGCGGAGTGCGCGTCGGTCACGAGCTACGAAGGTGACTACACCAGTGGCGCGGCCGACAGCCAGGGCGTCCCACAGTTCCAGACCTGCCTCGACACCGGTGTCGGGACGTGTGCCGCGACGACCACGCCCTGGGGCATCGACCGCAACGGCACCGGCTCGTATCTCGCGAGCTTCGTGCGCAACTGCTCCGATCCGAACCTCGCGAACACCAGCAAGTGCATCTTCTTCTCGTATCCGGGCGACTCGTTCGCGCAGACCGGTGACTACTCGTTCTCGCCAGTCAGCGGCCACACCCAGGCGTGGTTGCCGAACAGCGCGACGAGCTCGATCTACCGCCCGGGCGTCGTGCCGCTGATCTCGCAGGTCGCGTCATCCGATAGCACGAAGATCGTGACCCCGACGCCGTACAACGGCACGGCGAGCGCCGCGGCCACCGCGATCCGGCCGATCGTCGTCGCCGATCTGACCACGCGTAGCGTCAAGGACAACACCGCCGGCAAGGCGAACATCCTCTACCTCGCCGGCCACGACGAGCACACCAGCGTCGCCGGTACGAAGGTCATGTTTGAGACGCTGCTCCAGCTCGGCATCAGCACGTTGCCGCCGATCGTGTCGATCGTCGAGGTCTCGCGCAACTCGCCGATCGCCGCGACCATCGACGGCAGCCCGGCGATCGTGCAGGGCACCTTCGAGTTCATCACGTCGTCGTCGACGACGATCACCACGCCGACGTTCTCCGCGGATAGCGATTCGGCGACGTTCCGCTACCCGTTCACGAGGGGGCACCTGCGCGCGCGCACGACCGCGTCGATCACGACGACGGCCAGTGGCTTCAACACCGGCTCGGCGGTGTTCGACGCGTCGGGTGGAATTCCCGATGCGACGTACGCCGGCTGCGGCACGAACTACACCGCGTTGTGCCGCACGGTGTTCACCACGGTCGACCAGGGCCAGAAGCCGGCGATGCACTACCTCAAGCAGTCCGAAGCGACGACGCTCGGGCCGCTGATGGGCTCGAACCTGACCCCGGGGAATCAGGAGATCCTGATCCAGCGCGTGATCGCCGGCGATGACTCGCTGATCCCCGGCTTCTTCCGCCCGGCGCTCGGCGGGGTCGACCGGTCGACGGTCGCGATCATCGACACCAGCCCGCTCGTCAACTCGACGCGTCCGATGATGGCGTACTTCGGTGCCGACGACGGCATGATGCACGCCGTCTGCATGAGCGTCACCGGGCCGTGCGACATCATCGGCCGCGAGCTGTGGGCCTACCTGCCGCGCACCGAGCTCTCGACGGTGCGCTACAACACCGGCCGCATCGACGGGTCTCCACACGTGATCGATTCGTTCGGCGACTTCACCGGCTCCGGCCAGCGCAAGTGGAGCACGCTGATGTTCTTCCAGACCGGTAGCGGCGACACGACCGGCAACGATCGCAAGCCGGCGGTCTACGGGATGGACATCTCGGACCCGACGAACCCGGTCGTGATCTTCGAATACTCGATGACGGATGTCGCGGCGCGCGGCGCGTTCGAGCTCGGCGTCGGCCTCACGCTCGCGGCGGGTCGGGTGCAGACCGGCGTCACGGCGAAGACGATGGTGTTCGTGCAGACCAACAACGGCGGCACCGCCGGTGCGGGCGACGTGATGATCGGCATCAACGCCGAGACCGCTCAGGCCGAGTGGACCGCCGGCTACGCGTTCGCGACGACCCTGCGGGTCGGTGGCGCGTCGATTCCGTCGGGCACCGGCGTCCCCGGTGGCGCGGTCGCGATCGACAAGACCGGCAACGGCTACGTCACCGATGTCGTGTGGGGCACGCTCTACGGCGATGTCTGGCGCGCGGATCCGGCGACCGGCATCAGCAAGGACGGCGCCGGCAAGCCGCTGTTCCGGTGGTCGACGGACAACCATCCGATCGGTGCGAAGCCGGCGATCTATATGAAGGGCGCCACGCAGTACGCGGTGGTCGCGACCGGTGGCTATGTCGACACGTATCCCAACGATACGAACTGGAGCCCGGCCGGCACGACGAACTACGTGCTCGCGATCAGTCTGTCGACGCCGATCGCCGACGCGACGATCAACGAGGGCAAGGGCACACCCGATATCTCGTTCAAGTACGCGTTCGGCGCGAACGAGAAGGGCATCGCCCAGGCCACCGTGATCAACGGCCAGGTCTACGTCACGACCGATACCGCCGACACCAACGACAACACGAACCCGAACGCGTACGGCACGACCGGCGCGAGCGGCCACGTCTACAACATCAACATCAACGGTGCGAGCCCGGTGCTCGGCACCACGGTCGTTGTCGAGGGTGGCGCGACCTCGGTCATCAACTCGGGACTCGGCGTGTACTCCGGCTCTTCCGATCAACAGTCACGACTCGCTACCGACGCCGCCAACGTCGTCGGTCAAGGCGTCGACACCGCAACCACCGTTGGCCTCAAGCGCAAACTATGGCTCCGCTCCCAGTAAAGCGTCGCAGACGCGCAGAGGGGTTCACCCTCATCGAGGTCATGATCGCGATGGTGCTCACCGCGATCGCGATCATGGGCATCATCGCGTTGTACGTGACCGAGACCAAGGCGTCGGGGTTCTCGCGGCACTCGACCGAAGCCTCGGTGCTCGCCCAGGACCGGCTCGAAAAGCTGCGGCTGATCGGTCCTTCACCGCTGACGACCAGCATCGTGCTGACCAGCGAGCCGAACCTCAACGAGCGCGCGGGCACCGGCGGCATCTACACCCGGAAGTACAGCGTGACCGTCGGCGCGACCTACGCCGATCTGTACTGCGAGGTCGACTGGTCCGACGACGGCATCGCGCACCAGGTGATCATGCGCGGGAGACGCGGGCTGTGAAGCGTCCGCGATCTCAGGCCGGCTTCACGCTGATCGAGCTGATGATCT
>JBDTJY010000155.1:0-6073 GCA_039935615.1 Kofleriaceae bacterium | reverse complement strand
CCGCGGGCGCGAGCGGCAAAGCGAGCGCGAGTGGCGAAGCAGGCGCAGGCGGATCAGCGGGCGCGAGCGGCGGAGCTAAAGCGGGCGCGAGTGACGAAGCGGGCGCGGGTGGATCAGTGGGCGCGGGCGGCGGAGCCAAAGCGGGCGCGAGTGGCGAAGCAGGCGCAGGCGGATCTGCGGGCTCGGGCGGCGAAGCAGCAGCGAGTGGATCATCGGGCGCAGCTGGATCTGCGGGCGCGAGCGGCGGAGCAGCAGCGAGTGGATCATCGGGCGCAGCTGGAGCTGCGGGCGGCGGAGCAGCGGCAGGCGGATCCGCGGGTGCAGGATCTGCGAGTGGCGGAGCAGCAGCCGGTGGTGGAGCATCCGCGGGCGCATCTGGATCCGCGGACGCGGCTGGCGGATCTGCGGGCGCTGGATCTGCAAACGCGGCGAGCGGCGGATCCGCGGGCGCAGCAGGATCGGCGGGCGCAGACGCATCCGGTCCGGCAAGCGGCGGAGCTGGCGCAGCGGCGGGGGCCGGCGGATCTACGAGCTCGGTTAGTGGCGGCGCGAGCAGCGCGAGTAATCTCGGCGGCGGCGCGAGCAATGTCGGCGGCGGCGCGAGCAATGTCGGCGGCGGCGGTGCCGACGTCGGTGGCGCGAGCAGCGGCAGCGGCGGCAGTGCTCCGGTCGACGTTCCGACCGGTGGCGCGACGTTTGGCGCGTCCGCATCGTCGGGCGGTGTCTCGAGCTCGAGCTCGTTCGACACGAGTGGCGGCAACGTGTCGCAGCCGACCGCCGAAGGCACCTTCGGTAGCAGCATCCCCGGTCAACCGAGCGCGCCGACCTCGGACGTGCCGAGCACCGACGTCTCGGTGTCGAGCGAAGTCGAGTCGCGGGCCGGCTTGCCGACCCAACCGACGGCGCCGACCCTCGACGCGAGCACGGTCGCATCGGTCAGCGGGAATGAAACGCTTCAGTCGGGTGTCCAGACGAGCAACCAGGCGGAGGCCGTCCAAGGCGAAGCATCGCTCGCGTACAACGACCCGACCACGGCGGCGAAGGGCGAGGTCGATGGCCAGATCGCCGACCGCACTCCGGAATCGGTGCAGACCGCCCGTGGCGATGTCGAAGGTGGCGTCGCGGTGTACACGGATCCGCAGGCCGCAGCGCGCAGCGCGGCCGAGGGTGAAGTCGACGAGGAAGTCGCCGGTAAGCTCCCGGTGACGCCGAATGCGGCGGATGGCACGGTCTCGGCGAACGTGACCGTCACGACGCCGAAGCCAGGCAGCAAATAGCCGCCGGAATCGTCACCTCGGACCTGGGTTAGTCAAGGTCCGCTGGAACGGACAACTCGACGCCTGTTCGCGTTTTGATCCGCCGATGCGTTGATCGGATCGGCATGTGTTTCCTATGATTTGCTCGGCGTTCGAAGGGGTCGAAACGAAAGGATTCTCGCGCGCATGGCGGACGATGAGGAAGCGCTGATCGCATGGCAGGACGTGCTCGATATGGTGGTCGCTGGGCGCCCCAACGACCTGTCATGCCCGTACTGTCAGCACCGTCCACTGCTCGTCGAAGAGATCGATAATTCGACGCGAATCTCCTGCGGCAAGTGCAAGAAGTTTATCCAGGGTCGCTTCTCGGCGTTTTGATCTAGATGGCAAACGATCGCGATTTTCTCGGTAGAGGGCTTCGGTTCCCCGTCTCCGTCAACCTCAACGGAGGTGTGTCGAGCAGTCAGCTCGAGGAGAACGTGCGCCAATCGATCTTCATCGTCCTCGGCACCGCGCCCGGCGAGCGGATCAATCGGCCGTACTTCGGCTGCCAGATCCACGACCTGATGTTCGCGCCGAATAACCACCTGACCTCGGCTCGCGCGGAGATCTACTGCGAAGAAGCGATCTACAAGTTCGAACCGCGGATCGAGAAGGTCGTGTGTCGCGCGTCGCCGAACTCCGACGAGCCGAACCGCCTCGACATCCGCATCGAGTACGTGATCGCTGGCAAGAACGACAAGCGCAACCTGGTCTTCCCCTTCTACTTGAAGAACGACGAAGACGGGTCACCCGTGACGAACGGTACGAACGGCCACAATCCATGATTCCACCGCCGAAACTCGACGACCGGTCCTTCAACGACATCGTCGAGGAAGCCATCTCGATGATTCCGCGCTACGCGCCGGAATGGACGAACCACAATCCGTCGGATCCGGGCATCACGCTGATCGAGCTCGCGGCGTGGATGACCGACCTCCTGATCTATCGACTCAATCAGGTCCCCGACAAGAACTACGTCGCGTTCCTGAATTTGTTGGGGATCAAGCTCCGTGCTCCGCGCGCGGCGAAGGCGCTGTTGCGGTTCGCGCTCGTCGAAGGCGCCGCGAAGCAACGCGTGCCGCGCGGTTCGCAGGTGTCGACGCCGCAGGCGACCGAAGAGCATACGGTGACGTTCGAGACGGCGCGCGACGTGATGGTCTCGGTCGCGCGTCCCGATCGCTGCTTCTCGTACTACGACGAGGCGTACTCGGAGAACAGCCGCTACATCGATCCCGAGGTCGGCGCGGTCGCCGACTCGTTCGAGATCTTCAACGGCGCACAGCGCATCGAGCGCTACATCTACCTCGGCGATCCGCGGTTCGCGAACACCGGCGAGTCGGCGCTGCTCAAGGTCTTCCTCGGCACGCCCGAGCGCGGCGGTCGCGACATGGCACGCCTACTCGAGTGGGAGCACTGGGACGGCTCGCGGTGGAAGGATCTCCAGCCCGCGATGATCGACGTCGATCGCGGCGAGGTCGCGTTCCTCGGTCCGATCCGGTTCGAGCCGACGACGGTCAATCACGTCGACGGGCTGTGGCTGCGCGGCCGGCTCGCGGAGGTTCCGCAGTCGCCCGAGGACACCGAGATCGATACGATCCGGACCAAGGTCGAAGTCGTCGGCGAGGGCCTGTTGCCGACGCAGGCGTACGCGAACCTCGACAACGCCGCGTTCCTGCAGCTCGACCTGTCGAAGAATCTCTATCCGTTCGGCAAAGATCCGAAGGTCGACTGCGTGCTGTACCTCGCGTGCGACGAGCTGATGCAGACGCCCGACGCGTACGTGTCGATCGAGATGCTGCTCGCCGATTCGACGATCATCCCGCGGCCGAACCCGAGCGATCAGCTCGTGCTCGCGTGGGAGTACTGGGACAACAAGCGCTGGCGTCACCTCGGCCGCACCGCGACGCGCGGCGTGTTGCCGGGCGCCGGCGACGAGCTCGGCTTCCACGACGATACCAAGGCGATGTCGCAATCGGGCACGGTGAGCTTTCGCCGCCCGAAGGACATGGAGGCGCTCGAGATCAACGGCGTCGCGAAGAAGTGGATCCGCGTCCGCATCGAGAAGGGCGACTTCGGTGAGCAGGGCCAGTACACGCTCGAGAACGAGAAGTGGTTGTTCAAGGATGATCGCCCGCTGAAGCCACCGGCGCTGCGCACGATCACCTTTCGCTATCGCGAAGACTATCGCGACGTGCGGCACGTCTTGGCGTTCAACGACTTCCAGTTCACCGACTGCACCGACGTCGCGCGGACCGAGTTCACGATCTTCCAGCCGTTCCAGGCCAAGCCCGAAGAATCGCCGGCGCTGTATCTCGGCTTCACCGCGAAGCCGCCGAACGATCCGCTCGGCCTGTTCTTCCAGTTCGAGGAAGAGCTCGGGCTCGGCTCGCTGCCGACCGACGAAGCCGAGGTCGCGACCGCGGAGCTCGACAAGTACGAAAATATGCGCCGGCTGTCGTGGGAAGGCGGCCAACGCGTGATCTGGGAGTACTTCGACGGCCGCGATTGGGAGCCACTCTCCGTCGACGACGAGACCCAAGGCTTCACGAGCTCGGGCTTCGCGTTCTTCATGGCGCCCGACGATTGGCAGCGCTCCTCGAAGTTCACCGAGGATCGCTGGTGGCTGCGCGCTCGGCTCGAGCAGGGCGGCTACGTCAAGCCACCGCGCGTCAAGATGATCGTCACGAACGCCATCGACGGGTTCAACCAAGAGACCGTGCGCGGCGAGACCCTCGGCAGCTCCGACGGCACGCCGCTGCAGACGTTCCGGTTCCTGCGCACGCCGCTGCTCGACGACGAGGTCATCGAGATCCGCGAGCGTCAGCAGCCGAACCCCGACGAGATTTCGGATCTCGGCGCGGAGGCCGTGCGCAAGGTCGAGCCCGAGAACACCCAGAACAACGAGGTCTGGGTCCGGTGGAAGCGCGTCGATAGCTTCTTCGCGTCGAACCCGCGCAGCCGGCACTACACGCTCGACTACATCACCGGCTCGTTGCAGTTCGGCGATGGTCGCCGCGGCCTGGTGCCGCCCGAGGCGAAGAACTCGGTCGTCGCGATCTCGTATCGGATCGGGGGTGGCGCCGCCGGCAACGTCAACGCGCACACGCTGACCTCGCTCGGTCGCGCGCTCGCGTACATCGAAGCGGTCACGAACCCGATCCCGGCGACGGGCGGCAGCGATCGCGAATCGATCGAGGAAGCCAAGAATCGCGCGCCGTACACGATCAAGAGTCGTGACCGGGCGGTCACCGTCGAGGATTACGAGATGCTCGCGCTGCGCGCGTCGACCCAGCTCGCGCGTGCGCGCTGCGTCCCGGATCGCAGCAACCGCGGTCACGTCACGCTCGCTCTCTTGCCGAAAGCCGATTCGCGCACCGACGAGCTGACCCGCCGGCTCGTGCCTTCGAACGAAGTGCTGCGCTACGTCAAGCGCTACCTCGACGAGCGCAAGCTGGTCGGCACCGTGCTGAACGTCGTGCGGCCGAAGTACAAGGACCTGTCGCTGCGCATCGTCCTGATCCGCCGCAGCATCGGGACGTCGGACCGGCTGCGCCGCGACATCGAGCTGAAGGTCCGCAAGTTCATGCACTCGCTCGTCGGCGGGCGCGATGGCAAGGGCTGGGAATTCGGCCGGCCGGTGCTAAAAGCAGAGATCATTCACCTGGTGGAAGAAGTTCCGGGCGTCGAGGGTGTCGACGCGATCGAGCTCCGCGACGAGCTGCGCAACGTCGGGATCGAGCACATGCGCATCGAGGACGACGAGCTGCCGTTCCTCGTCCACGTTCACCTCGCGGAGAAGGTCCGCGACGACATCAAGTAACGCATGGTCACCGAAGCGCTAAATCGTCGTGTCGTTCGCGTCCCCGATGTCTCGGGCAAGACGCTGGAGAAGGCGCGCATCCTGCTCGAGGATGGCGGGCTGAACAAGATCGTCGTGTTGTATCGCGAGAGCTACGAGGATCGCGACACCGTCCTCGATCAACGTCCGGCGCGCGGACAGATGGTCTACGAGACCACCGAGGTCACGATCTGGATCGCGCGGCGTGGCTACCTCGAGCATCTGCCGGCGATCTATCGCCGCAGCGATGCGGTCGGTCGCAACCTCGTGCGCGACGTGTGCTTCGTGTTCGAGCACATGTTCGACTCGGTCGACACCAACCTCACCGACGGCTGGCGGTTCTACGATCCGCACGTCGCGCCGCCGGAGTTCTTGCAGTGGCTGTCGCACTGGACGGCGTTCTCCGTCGACCTCGATTGGCCCGAAGCCCAGAAGCGCGCGCTCGTGAAGCGCGCCGTCGACCTCTATCGGATCCGCGGGACCAAGCGCGGCCTCACGCTGTTCCTGAAGCTGTTCACCGGCCACGAGCCCGACATCCAGGAGAACACCTGGCCGTTCAAGGGCTTCCGCGTCGAGGGAGAAGGCGCGGAGCAGGGGGCGCGGATCGCGCTCGATTCGGTGGTGCTACCGCCGGTCGAGCTTGCACACTGCTTCGTCGTGACGATGCCGATCAAGTTCGAGGACATCACGCCCGAGCTCGTGATCCGGATCCACCAGATCATCCAGCTCGAGAAGCCCGCACACACCAACTACTACCTGCAGTTCTCGGAAGAGGAGGGGGACGTGGAGCTTCGCGAGTTCTTCGCGATCGGCCTACGCTCCGGTATCGGCATCGGAGCCGAGGTCGTCCAAGAGCTTCCCGAATCGAACCCCGCTGGAGACAAGAAATGAGCGACGCACCTCAGGGATTCAAGCGGATCAACTTCTTCAAGGGGTT
>JBDTJY010000154.1:0-4244 GCA_039935615.1 Kofleriaceae bacterium | reverse complement strand
GTCTGCGAGCGGCGCACCGGCATCGTCGACCACGATGCCGGCGATCGACGACTTCGGCGATGCCAGCACGATCGAGATTTCGGCGTGAGCGTCGACGATCTTGACCGGAGGGATCGGGGTGATCGGTTCGAGCTTCTGGCCGCCGCTCGCCACGGTGATCACGTACGTGCCGTCGTTCCGGAGATAACGGACGCAGAACGCACCGTCGTCACCGCTCGTGTCGTCGTCGGCGACTCGCATCAGATCGTCCGCCGCGTGGACCGTGATCCCGCGGATCGGCGCGCCTGCGTCGTCGCGCACGGTGCCGCAGATCGCACCGGCGTTCGCGAGCTCGATCGTCACGGTGGCATCGCTGTCGCCCTCCCGGATCGTGACCTGGACCTGGCCCCAGTGACCCTCGCCGTCCTGCGCGATCACCTCGACCGTGCCGAACGTGTCGAGCGTGCAGGTGAACGCGCCGTTCGCATCCGTGATCGGCGAGCCGGGACAATCGAGGATCGCGTTCGGAACCGGAGCTCCGTTGCGTACGACCGTGCCGCGTAGCTTCGGCAGCGAGCGGACGACGATGTCCGCAATCGTATCGCCTGCGATCTTCACGAAATGTGGCGACACGACCCGGTAACCGTCGACGACGACAGCGAGCTCGCCAGGCTGCGCACGATCGATCGAGAAGCTGCCGTCCGTTTGCGAGACGGCGAGTGCAGGCTCGAACAAGCTGCCGACGCGCAGGCCGATGCTCGCACCCGCGACCGGCTTGTCGCCTTCTTTGATGTGGCCGGAGAACCGCGCCGCGCGATCGAGACGGACGATCACGCCTTCGCGCGTCTCCCCTGCGCCGAGCACGAGCCCGATCTTGCGCGAGCGTGCACCGGGTGCGACCGCCGAGACCTCCACCCGCCCAGGAGAGACCCCGTTCAGCCGGAACGAGCCGTCCGAGCCGCTCCGGCCGTGGACGACGGCATTGCGGATCTCGAACTTGTCGCGCGGATCGATCGTGATCCAGGCATCGCCGACCGGCTTGCCGTCGGCGCCGACGACGGTGCCCGCGACGACGGCCTCGGGCAGGAGGACCATGTCGCGCTGGGTGTGTGCGTCGACCGTGACCCTCGCGGTCGCGCCTTGATACCCGCTCGCGGTGAACAGCAGCGTCGTCGGGCCGAAGTGCGTGCACAGGTCGTAGCGGCCGAGAGCATCGGTATCCGCGGTTGGCCACGCCGTGTCGTCGCGCGCGACATGCGCGTGCGCGATCGGTCCGCCGGAGCTGTCGCTCACGATTCCGCGGACGTGACTGCAGCCGATCAGCGCGAGGTCGACAGGGCCCTGCTTCGGCGCGCGCAGATCGACGCGCACGGGCATCGCGGTCTTGTCGGTCGCACTTGCCGTGACGACGAACGTATCGGCCGTCAGCCCGGTGAACGCGAACGTGCCGTCGTCGCCGGTCGCGGCTTCGCCGACCGATGTCTGGGTGAGCGCGTGGACGATGCGCACCGTCGCACCCGCGAACGGCCTTGCCTGATAGGTCACGCGCCCAACGAGCGTGCGACGGGCAAGCCCTGCCTGCGCGAACACCACCGGATCGGCCGCACTGCCCTGCATCACCATGATCGGCTCTGCGCGCGAGCGGCCACCCGTCGCTGGTTCGGCGTGCGAGCCGCCGCGATGCGCCTTCCATACGAGCGCGCCCCCACCGATCGCCAGCAGCAACAACACGATCACCGCGACGCTCGTCTTCGTCATCGTCTTCGCCATCACGAGCCTCCACCATGGCGTGTGCCTCGTGCGCATCGCCAGGAACGGCGCGAACGCGGCGCGCCAGGTCTTCGAGGACTCGCGCTCGTCGAGCCGCGTGCGCAGCCGATCGATGCCGGTCTTCAACCGCCATCGTACGGTGCCCGCAGGCACGCCTTCTTGCTTCGCGATCGTCTCGGCCGTGAGGCCTTCGCGGTAGCGCAGCAAGATCGTCGTGCGATACGGCTCCTCGAGCGCGAGGACGAGATCCGTGAGCGTGCGCTCGATGCGGGCGCGCTCGAGCAGCTGCTCTGGCGTTCGCATCGGTTCGGTGATCTGTTCGATCACCGCTTCGCGCGCATCGCGCCGCACGCGCCCGCGATGGCGCATCCGCACGATGTTCGTGGCCACGCGTCGCAACCACGGGCGCACCGGCCGACCCGGATCGGGCGGAGAACGCAACGCGGTGGCGAACGTGTCCTGAACGACGTCGTCGGCATCCGCGGCGCTGCCGGTCAGGCTGCGCGCCAGGCGCGTCAGCCATTCGGCCTCACCTAGAAGCTCCGCGACGTCCGGCATCTCGGTACATATATGCCGAGCGCGGGGAAACGTTGGCACGATTAGTCGGCCGCGTGCACACAGGGACTCAGAATCAACACGGGCTACGCCCACAGCCCGGTGCTGCTCGACCTCGGCCCCGCCGACGCGGGCTCGCATCCACCCACGGCGCCGACGCCGGCGACGGGGACGTCACCGACGACTGCTGCGCCAGCCGCGCCGAGAACCGATCCGGTGGCGCCGAAGAAGAAGAAGGACGACGCACCGGCCCCCTCTTCTGAGGCGGACAGAGATCGACCCTGGCGTCGCTGGCGAGCACACGGCGCGAGGGTTCTCAGCCGGCGAGGCACTGTGGAGCACGTTTCGCGACAAGCTGAGCGGCGCTGCGGACAAGATCAGCGTGCCCTGGACGCAGAAGCTGGCCGAAGCCGACGACAAGTGCGAGGACATGCGCCGCGGGCGGACGCCGACGAGACGGCGACGCCGATCGTGCGCGTGGCGCACCTCGTTCGTTCGCCGAGCGACGGACGTCGACGTGAGACGATCGTGGTCGAGGGGCCGGTGGTGTGCGGATCACGATCGAGGCAGGTGCGGATCGCGAAACGATCACGGCTGTGCTCGCGATCATTGCGATGCCGCTTTCGAGGTCGCAGTGCCCGGCCGGCTTACCCCTGATTCCAGCCCCTCTGCATTTCCGCATTGGTCGGTCAGGCCGCTGGGCTAGGATGGCGTCTCGATGAGCTTCAAGCGGCGCGCGCTGTCGGCGCTGGTTAAGGATCTCTTGCTCGAGATCGACCTCGACGTCACGACCCGGATGGGGGTGGAGGAGCAGCGCGACGCGCTGGCCAAGAGCAAGCGGGCGAAGCCGGACGCGATCGTTCAGGAGTCGCTGCCGCGCGACACGCTCAAAGAGATCTGCGATGCAGTCGGGCTCGACGACACGGTGAGGAGAAAACGATGCTCGTCGAGCGGATCCTCGCGGCGGCTAGCGTCAAGACGGCAAATGGCGTCGGCTACACGATCAACCCACGTCGTCCACACCAGCCGGGCTCGGAACGGCGGGTTCGCGCACATCTTTCACGACCTCGAGATGATGGAGCGATTCGGCGAAGGCGGCCTCCTTCCGCAGACGGGAGGTGTCGCGTGACCCGCAAGAAGAAACCGGCCGCTTCTCTCGTCCGCTCCTCGGCGGCCGAGTACCTGACCTTCGTGGCGGCCAGCGGCACGGGCGGCGTCGAAGCGGTCTACGCAGACGAGAACGTGTGGCTGAGCCAGAAGATGATGGCGCAGCTCTACGACGTCGAGGTCCCGACCATCAACTACCACCTGAAGAAGGTCTTCGAGGACAGCGAGCTGGAGGAGAGCGCAGTTGTTCGAAATTTTCGAATAACTGCCGCCGACGGCAAGAGCTACGACACGAAGCACTACAACCTCGCGGCCATCATCGCCGTTGGCTACAAGGTCAACTCCGAGCGCGCGGTGCAGTTCCGCAAGTGGGCCACGCGCGTCGTCGAGGAGTTCACCATCAAGGGCTTCGCGATGGACGACGAGCGCCTCAAGCGAGGCGGCTCGATCCTGAGCGATCGCTACTTCGAAGAGCAGCTCCAGCGCGTCCGCGAGATCCGGCTGTCGGAGCGCAAGTTCTACCAGAAGGTCACCGACATCTACGCGACCAGCGTCGACTACGACGTGACAGCCCAGGCCACCAAGCGCTTCTTCGCCACCGTTCAGAACAAGCTGCACTGGGCCATCCATGGGCAGACGGCGGCCGAGGTCATTGTCGACCGCGCCGACGCGAACCAGGAGCACATGGGGCTCCGCACATGGAGCGATGCTCCCCACGGCAAGATCCAGAAGTTCGACGTGGTGGTCGCCAAGAACTACCTGACCGAGGCGGAGCTCGCGCAGCTCTCGCGGCTGGTGAACGCCTACCTCGACATCGCCGAGGACATGGCGAT
>JBDTJY010000153.1:0-67074 GCA_039935615.1 Kofleriaceae bacterium | reverse complement strand
CGCCGAGCGCCTCGAGCACGACCTGTTTTTCTTGCGACATCTTCTCGGGCATCGTGATGATCACGCGATAGCCGCGCGCGGCCGCAGCCATCGCGAGCCCGATGCCGGTGTTGCCCGACGTCGGCTCGATCAGCGTGTCGCCGACTTTGATCCGGCCCGACTTCTCCGCATCGAGCAGCATCTTGACGCCGATGCGATCCTTCACCGAGCCACCGGGGTTCATGAACTCGCACTTGCCGAGCAACTCGCACGGCAGATCGCGACCGATCCGCGAGAGGCGGACCATCGGGGTGTTGCCGGTGGCGTCGAGAATCGAATCGAGGATGGGTCCGGGGGTACGCGGCTGCATCGAGGCGCACTCTACGTCACGTGGCCACTCGTGGGGAATCGACGTTTGCCCCTAGTAATGGTAATCACGGACGATGTCTTCCGTCGACGAGTTGTTGGAGCTGTTGGACCGCCGCATCGTCGTGCTCGACGGAGCGATGGGCACCATGGTCCAGGGGCTCGAGCTGGCGCACGAGGAGATCTGGCGGGGCGAGCGGTTCAAGGACCACCCCACCTCGGTCAAGGGCTGCAACGACCTGCTCGTGCTGACCAAGCCCGACGTGATCGAGGAGATCCACTATCAGTTCCTGCGCGCCGGCGCGGACATGATCGAGACCAACACGTTCACCGCGACCTCGATCGCGCTGGCGGATTACGGGCTCGAGAGCGCCGCGCGCGACCTCAATATCGCAGCTGCGGAGGTTGCGCGCCGCGCGGCCGAACGGGCGCAGCGCGACGACGGCAAGCCGCGTTGGGTCGCCGGATCGATCGGTCCGACGACGAAATCGGCGTCGCTGTCGCCCGACGTCAACGACCCGGGCGCGCGCTCGGTCACGTTCCGCGAGCTGGTCACCGCTTTCGGCGAGCAAGCGCGCGCGCTGATCGAGGGCGGCGTCGATCTGATCCTGACCGAGACCCACATCGATACGCTGAACTGCAAAGCGGCGCTGTACGCGTTCGAGGAGCTGTTCGCCCAGGGTGTACGGCGCGTGCCGGTGATCGCCTCGGTGACGATTCCGGATCGCTCGGGGCGGACGCTGTCGGGCCAGACCGTCGAGGCGTTCTTCAATTCGATCTCGCACGCTAACTTGATGTCGGTCAGCATCAACTGCGCGCTCGGCGCCGAGGACATGCGACCGCATGTCGCAGAGCTCGCACGCTCGGCCGGGATCCGCGTCGCGTGCTATCCGAACGCGGGCCTGCCGAACGAGTTCGGCGGCTACGACGACACGCCGCAGCACATGGCCGGCGTCCTCGGCAGCTTCGCGCGCGATGGCCTGCTCAACCTGGTCGGTGGTTGCTGCGGCACGCGCCCCGAGCACATCGCGGCGATCCGCGAAGCGGTCGATGGCGTCGCGCCGCGCATCATCGCGAAGCCGGCGAAGTACATGCGGCTGTCGGGGCTCGAGCCCGTCACGATCACGCCGGAGACCAACTTCGTGATCGTCGGCGAGCGCACGAACGTCACCGGCTCGGCGGCGTTTCGCCGGTTGATCAAGGACGACAAGTACGACGAGGCGGTCTCGGTCGCGCGCGATCAGGTCGCGGGCGGCGCGAACATCCTCGACGTCTGCATGGACGAGGGCATGCTCGACGGCGTCGCCGCGATGAAGCGGTTCCTGAACCTGATCGCGAGCGAGCCCGACATCGCGAAGCTGCCGGTGATGGTCGATAGCTCGAAGTTCTCGGTGATCGAGGCCGGGCTCGAGTGCCTCCAGGGCAAGGGCGTCGTCAACTCGATCTCGTTGAAAGAGGGCGAGGAGTCGTTCATTCGCCAGGCGAAGATCGTGCGTCGGTTCGGCGCCGCCGTCGTCGTGATGGCGTTCGACGAGACCGGCCAGGCGACCTCCGTCGATCATCGGCTCGAGATCGCGCACCGCGCGTACAAGATCCTCACCGAGCAGGTCGGGTTTCCCGCCGAGGACATCATCTTCGACCCGAACATCCTGACGATCGGCACCGGCATCGAGGAGCACGACGGCTACGCCGTGTCGTTCATCGAAGCGGTCAAGCGGATCAAGGCCGAGCTCCCCGGCACGAAGGTCTCGGGCGGCGTCTCGAACCTGTCGTTCTCGTTCCGCACGTCCCCGCGGGTGCGCGAGGCGATGCACTCGGTGTTCCTCTATCACGCGATCCAGGCGGGCATGGACATGGCGATCGTCAACGCGGGGCAACTCGCGGTGTACGAGCAGCTCGATCCGCAACTGCGCGAGGCCGTCGAGGATCTCGTGCTGAATCGCCGGCCCAAGATGGATGGGGTCACCGCGACCGAGCGCATGCTCGCGATCGCGGCGGACTTCGCCGGGACGACCGTGCGCAAGGAAGACGAGCTGGTCTGGCGCAAGGGCACGCTCGGCGAGCGGCTCTCGCACTCGCTGGTCAACGGCATCACCGACTTCATCGATCCGGACATCGCCGAGGCGCTGGCGGTCTACCCGAAGCCGCTCGACATCATCGAGGGGCCGTTGATGGACGGCATGAACGTCGTCGGCACGCTGTTCGGCACCGGCAAGATGTTCCTCCCGCAGGTCGTGAAGTCGGCGCGCGTGATGAAGAAGGCGGTCGCGATCCTCGAGCCGCTGATGGACGCCGAGAAGGCGCGCCTCGGACTGCGCTCGGCGAAGGGCAAGATGGTGATCGCGACGGTGAAGGGCGATGTCCACGACATCGGCAAGAACATCGTCGGCGTCGTGCTGCGCTGCAACGGCTACGAGGTGGTCGACCTCGGCGTGATGGTGCCGGCGCACAAGATCCTCGATACCGCGATCGAGCTGAACGCGGACCTGGTCGGCCTGTCGGGTCTGATCACGCCGTCGCTCGACGAGATGATCAACGTCGCGGCCGAGATGACTCGCCGCGGGATGAAGATGCCGCTGTTGATCGGCGGCGCCACCACGAGCGGCAAGCACACCGCCGTGAAGATCGCACCGTCGTATGCGGGCGCCACCGTGCACGTGCCCGACGCCTCGCTCGCGGTCGGCGTGCTCGGCAAGCTGATGGGCAGCGATCGCGACGCGTACCTCGCCGAGGTCGCGGAGAAGCATGCGAAGGCGCGCGCGCAGTACCAGAACGCGCAGAAGCGACCGCTGCTCGCGTTCGACGTCGCGCGCACGCGACGCGACAAGGTCGACTTCTCCAACGTCGCGGTACCGGCATTCACCGGCGTCAAGAACGTCGAGCTCGATCTCGCGGAGCTCGCCGAGTGGATCGATTGGTCGCCGTTCTTCCACACGTGGGAGATGAGCGGGCGCTATCCGGCGATCCTCAAGGATCCGAAGAAGGGGGTCGAAGCGACCAAGCTGTTCAACGACGGCAAGGCCCTGCTCCGGCAGATCGTCGACGGCAAGCTGCTGCGCGCGCGTGCGACCTACGGGTTCTGGAACGCGACCAGCGACGGCGACGATATCGTCCTCGACAACGGGCTCGCGCGGTTCCCGATGCTGCGCCAGCAAGAGGACAAAGAAGTCTGCTTCTCGCTCGCCGATTTCATCGCGCCGAAGAATGACTACTTGGGCGGCTTCATCGTCACCGCCGGGCTCGGCACCGACGAGCTCGCCGGCTCGTTCGAGAAACAGAACGACGACTACAACGCGATCATGACGAAGGCGCTCGCCGATCGGCTCGCCGAAGCGGCCGCGGAGTTCATGCACCACCGCGCGCGCCAGGATTTCGGCTACGGCCGCACCGAGGTGCTGACCCGCGAGGACATGCTCGCCGAGAAGTACCGCGGCATTCGCCCGGCGTTCGGCTACCCCGCCTGCCCGGATCACACGCCGAAGCAGACGCTGTTCGCGCTGCTCGACAATGCGGCGCACCACGGCGTGGCGCTGACCGAGAGCTTCGCGATGACCCCGACCGCCTCGGTCTCGGGGCTCTACTTCGCGCATCCCGCTGCGAAGTACTTCGCGATCGGTCGGCTCGGCGCGGATCAGGTCGCGAACTACGCGAAGCGGCTCGGCGTTTCGATCACCGACGTCACACGCATGATGCCGAACCTCGTCGCGGCGTAGCTACATCGCAACTAGAGGGCCGCAAACGCGACGACGACACCCACGACGAGCGCGGCGCCGGCGCCGATCATCGCGAACACTTTGCGGCGACCGCGCTTGAGGTCCTTGACCATCAAGCCCTCGTCGACCGGGTCGGAGCCATCGCTCGTCGCGGCGAGGGTGGGCAGGTATTCGGTGCGGCCGGTGTGGATGCCGAACGCGACGCTATCGATCGGCGCCAGATCCTCTTGGTCGTCGTTGTAGCGGTCTTCGATCGGCATCAAGTCGGCGGCCTTGGGGGCCATCACGTCGTGCGGATCGGTCTCCGCGGCCACCTGGGCGTCTTTCTCGCCCTTCTTGAACCACAGCGTCTCGCGGAATTTCGCTCGCATCACCCCTGGTTCGGCCGGGCCGCGGCCCTGTTGATGTAGGCCTACTTGAGGAACTCGCGCAGATCGAACGCGGGATCCTGCTCGCGGGCATCCATCCCCGCCCCGGCTCGCCACGACCGGGCATCGCCGCAGGCGAGGCACAGCCGAATATCGCGGCCGCCCGTGCGTCCGGAGATCGCATAGATCGCGACCGCCTTCTCGGCGCACGCCGGGCACTCGTGCAGGAACAGGTCGTCCTGGCGGAAGCCGCGCTTCTTGAGCTTGAATTGCAGCGTCTCGAGATCAACGGGCGCGGGCATCCGCCGATTCTAGCTCAGTCGCGGTAGCTGCGATCGAGCCGGTCGAGCTTCCTCAACAGGCCCGGCCACGCCAGGCCGCCACCGGCCGAGCGCGTCACTTGCTTCGCCGCCATCGTGGCGCCCGCGACGATCTTCGGATCGATCGAGATCAGGTCGGCGTGGGTCGACTGCGCACGGAGTTGGATCGTGCACGCCGCCTCGAACAGATACATCAGCAAGAACGCATCCGCGATCGTCGCGCCGACCGTCAGCAGGCCGTGGTTGCGCAGCATGAGGAACGCCTTGTCGCCGAGGTCGCGCACGAGCCGGGGCTTCTCGCCCTCGTTGAGCGCGACGCCTTCGTAGTCGTGATACGCGAGCGACGCCAACGCGAAGATCGACTGTTGCGAGATCGGCAACACGCCTTGCTTGGTGGCCGAGACCGCGACGCCGTTGACGCTGTGCGTGTGGAGGACGCACTTCGCATCCTCGCGCGCCGCGTGGATCGCGCTGTGGATCACGAACCCCGCCGGGTTGATCTCGTACGGCGACTCCATCAGCTTGTGACCTTCGAGATCGATCTTGACGAGGCTCGAGGCGGTGACCTCGTCGAACGTCATCCCGTACGGGTTGATCAAGAAGTGATGCTCGGTGCCCGGCAGCCGCGCCGAGATGTGCGTGAAGATCAGATCGTCCCAGCCGTAGAGCGCGACCAGGCGATAGCACGCGGCCAGATCCACGCGGAGCTTCCACTCCTCTTCGCTGACGCGCGACTTCACTTCGTTCATGCGGGGGATGGTACCGCAGGCCGGACGAGCCTGGCGATCACGACTGCGCAGGCACCGAGCACCATGCTGCCTTCGCCGATCGTGCGCGGGATCGGTAGGGTCGCCTCGACGACGCCCATCCCCATCGCGGCGACGCCGGGCAGCCACCACCAGCGCGTGCGGTAGATCGCGGCGATCGCGATCGAGAGTTTTGTCAGCGTGCCTAACAAGACGAGTGGGACGACCATGAGGTCGGGTAGTGCAACGGATCGGCCATGCGCTCGCGCAGCAAGCCCCTGAAACACCGATCGGTGCGTAACGCGCGACGCGTGGTCTCGATTCACAGGCGCGGCGCAGGGGTCGCGTTGCCAGCTTCTTCCTGCCACTTCTCGAGCGGCTACCACCCCGAGCACCACACCACCGGCAAGGTCCACTGCGCGATCGCGAAGCTCGACCACATCGGCGAAGCCGCCGTGGCGGTGCTCGAGTGCGACAAGCCGTACGACGATCTCTCGATCAACGGCACGTGGGTCGCGCAGACCAACGGCCTGTATCACCCACTCGGGCCGATCACGCAGCCCGATGATCTCGCGAGCCTGGTCGACGACGATCTCCTGATCCGCGATCAACCCCGCGAGCGCGATCACTCGCACACCGGCGACGTCTCGACCCGCACGGTCGAAGCGACGAGGCAGCGCGCAGGCTGGTGCGTCCACGACAAGACCGTCGAGAACGGGCTCGCCAGCGGCGCGCTCGGCGACCGCCGCAGCTTCACGCTGTGCTTCGATCGATCCGGCATCGTCTCCGACAGCGAGTACGACACGTCGAAGTCCGATGGCGCCTGGCGCTCGGTCCAGATCGGCACCCAACCGGCGATCGACTTCGACGATCCGATGCATCCGGCCTGCGACGGCTGCTAGCCATGGCGTTCGGTCACGTGCCCCGGCCGAGCGTCGTCCTCGGCGAGGAGGCGCTCGATCTCTTCGGTCTCGGCGCGGCGGCGAGCGCGCCGGTACAGCACCGCGAGCCCGACGGCGACGAGGATCCCGAGCACCGACACCACCGTCCACATCGCGTGCAGATAATGCTCGTCGTGACCGGCGAGGTTCACAGCCGCAACCCGTCGAAGCCGCCGTCGAGCGCGGTGCCGTGCACGCCGATGATCGGCGACGCCAGCGCCACGAACTGGAGCAGCGCCGCGAGAAAGATCACGACGAGGATCACGACCGCGAACAGCCCTCGCCGGTGCTCGCCGATGCGCTTGGCCACCGCGCGCGCGAACAACAGCGACGCGGTCGCGAGCGCGACGAACACCGAGCCCAGCGCGAGCGGCACGCCGGCCTTCGCGCTGGTGTGATAGTAGATCGCGACCAGCGGCGCGAGCGTGGCGAGTACGAGCGTGCCGCCGAAGATCGACGTCGCGAACGCACCCGCGAGCTCCGCACCGCCGAGCTTCGCGTTGGTCAGGCGCAGCGTCACCAACCCCGCCGGTAGCGCGGTCACCGCCGACAGCAGGATCACCATCGGCACCTTGTACAGATCGGCGAGTGCGAGCTCCGCCGACGAGCTTCCCGCGGCGACACCCCACATCGCTGCGAGCACCAGACCCGCGGCGACTGCGATCACCGCTAGCATGGTCTCTTGCGCGCGCGACTCGGGACGCTCACCACCGCAGGTCAGGTTCATCAGCTCCGACAAACCGATCGACGACGCTTCCAAGCTGGATTGCATGACGGCCTCCGCACGCTGCTACAGCAACGTGCGCGCCAGCCAGGCCTTGCTTCGACCTGCCAGGCGCTGCCGCGTTCTGCGGCGCACCGTCCGCACACTGTGTCGACTACAGGACGTAGATCCACACGAGGTAGAGCACGCCCATCGCGATCGCGAGGAGGCCGAACGTGCCTTGCCACGGTGCGAGCTTCGCGCGGACCTGCTGGCCACGTGCTTGTGCCGCCGGGCTCCCGCTCAGCGTGTACTTCGTGATCAGGCCAAAGCCGAGCAAGAAGCCGACGACCAGATCGGCGACCGCGGTCGCGAATCCGAACATCCACAGCATCGGCGCGGCCGACAGCGCGCCGATGAAGCGCAGCGCATTGAACGTCTCCCAGATGCCCCAGAAGAACATCACGATGCCGATCCAGCCCTGATAGGGCGTGAGCCTGTCGATGAGGTCCTTCGCGTTGGGCTTCTTCGCGATGATGAGGTTGGAAGCGGCGAGTAGTCCGCCGGCGATCGTGATCAGTCCTGCAAGCATGTGAGTTCCTCCGTTGTGTGGAGGTCGCCTAACGCAACGTCCGAGCCAGCCGTAAGTGCTTGTGATTTCACACGAGGCTCGGCATCCTCCCGAGCAAGAACTTGCGTGATCGAGCAAACGAGGAGCGCACCACGCTCAAGGGTGCTGCCGAGACCGTGCTGCACGCGCGCACGACACTCGTGCTCTATCACCGCGATGGTGCGACGGTCGCGCAGCTCGACAAAGATCGCCCGCTGATCATCGGCCGCGGCGCGCCGTCGGATGTCGCGATTCCGGATCCGGGGTTGTCGCGCCAGCACGCGCGGTTCACCTGGAACGATCAAGGCCTCTGGGTCGACGACCTCGACAGCACGAACGGGACGAAGAAGAACGGCGAGCGGATCAAGTCGACGCGGATCGTGCCGACCGACGAGGTCAGCATCGGTCCGGTGATGGTGAAGATCCACATCATCTCGTCGGTCGATCAGGAGCTGCGCGGCTTCGATGGCCACGATCGGTTCGTCGCGATGCTCGCCGACGAGATCGTCCGCGCACGCACGTTCCAGCGCTCGCTCGCGGTGATGCTCGTCAAGGCGGCGAACGCGAAGGATCACATCAGCACGTGGGCGAGCCGGTTGCGCATGCGGATGCGGCCGGTCGATCGCGTCGGGATCTATGGCCCGTCGGCCGTGCTGGTCGCGCTGCCCGAGGCGACGCCGGAGCGCGTGCGGACGCTCTCCGCCGAGCTCACGGGTGGCGAGCCGCGCCTCGCGTGCAACGTCGTGACGTTTCCCGGCGACGGTGGCTCGGTCGAGGAGTTGATCGCCGCGCTCAAGGTGGCGAAGCGCGCGGGCGCCGTCAAGGACGACGACGAGACCGCCGCGGTGATCATCAAGAGCACCGCGATGAAGCAGGTCATGCAGACGGTGAAGCGGCTCGCGCAGTCGACGATCGCGGTCCTGATCCACGGCGAGACCGGCACCGGCAAGGAAGTGATCACGCGCGCGATCCACGACAACGGGCCGCGCAAGAAGGGCCCGCTGCAGGCGATCAACTGCGCGGCGATTCCGCAGACGTTGATCGAGAGCGTGTTGTTCGGTCACGAGCACGGCGCGTACACCGGCGCCGATCGATCGGCGCGCGGGATCTTCGAGCAAGCGGATGGCGGCACGGTGTTGCTCGACGAGATCGGCGAGCTCGCCGCCTCGGCGCAAGCGGCACTGCTGCGCGTGCTCGAGACCAAGAAGGTGACGCGGATCGGCGGCGACAAGGAGATCGCGGTCGACGTCCGCGTGATCGCCGCGACGCATCGCGACCTCGAGGCGATGGTCGAGGCCGGGATGTTCCGCCAGGACCTGCTGTATCGGCTGAACTCGATGACGCTGCGGATCCCCGCGCTGCGCGAGCGCGTCGAGGAGATCCGGCCGCTCGCCGAACGGTTCTTGAAAGAGGCATCGCGGCAGGCCGGCGGTGACGTGCGCGAGATCGATCCGGCCGCGCTGGCCGCGCTCGAGTCGTACAACTGGCCGGGCAACGTGCGCGAGCTCCGCAACGCGATCGAGCGTGCGGTCGTGCTCGCCGAGGGCAAGGCGATCCTCGTGACCGATCTGGCGGATCGGATCACGCGCGCGCCGGAGCCGCCGACCGACGACGGCGACGTGCCGAGCGAC
Source organism: Kofleriaceae bacterium (assembly GCA_039935615.1). GTDB lineage: Bacteria > Myxococcota_A > Polyangia > Haliangiales > Haliangiaceae > JABFXX01. The sequence goes on along the minus strand of JBDTJY010000153.1, from coordinate 57,697 downwards.
TATCGGGACCACGTCCGCAAGTACGAAGCCCAGTTGATCGTGCGCGCGCTGCACAAGCACAGCGGCAACCAGACCGAGGCGGCCAAGGCGCTCGGGCTGCCGCTGCGCACGCTGGTCCACAAGATCCAGCTCTACGGGATCAAGAAGAAGTTCGATCGCTGACTGCGCGATCGCGCAACGGCTTGCGTGATCGCCGCCCGCACGCCACGCGCGATCAGCCAGTTGCGCGCGGCCCATGACTTGCGATGCGGGGTGTCCACACAAGGAGCACTCGCATGGGTCTGTTCGACAAGATGAAGAAGATCGCCGAAACCGTCGCCACGCCGGCGAAGCAACAATCCGCCGTGCAGCACCACCACGCGGCGCCGGCACCCGAGCCGGCGGTCGTTCCCGAGGTCGAGGACGACGAACCCGACGACGAACCGCAGTTCGACGTCGCGGGCTTCGATCCCGACGATGAAGACTCGTTCTTCAACGCCGTGTTGCACATGGAGTCGGAGGGTCAGTTCGGCGGCACCGACGAGTCGCGCGCCGAAATCTGCGCGCGGTTCGGCATCCGCGATCGCAGCCACTGGCACACGGTCAAGGAGTCGGTCTATGCACTGCTCGCGCGCAAGCACGGATCGTACGAGGAGGTCGGCCAGCGCGAGATGAACTGGCGCACCGCGCAGATGCAAACCCACATGACCGGCCAGGTCGCGAATGCGCGCTCGGGGGGCTCGTTCGAGCCCGTCGAAGGCACCACGCTCGAAGCCTGGGCGGCGATCAACGCGGCGATCGTCGGCGGTGCGAACCACGAGGATCTGCTCCAGGGCGCCGGCATCGATCAGGCACGCTGGAAGCGGATCAACGACGAGTGGAACGCGCGCATGGCCCGCGACACGACGTTCGCGATCGCGACGGTCTACGGCACCGCGTTCCAGGCCGCGTCGCAGGGCAAGTACGGTCCGTATGCGCGCGAGGCCGCGGCCGCACGCGCGGCGAATCGCGAGCTCGCGATGGAGCTGCCGATGCCGTACGCGCAGTACTACGAGATCATGTACGAGCAGGCGTACGCCGCGAAGCAGGGCAAAGATCCGGTCGCGGCGTTGAAGGCCTGCGGCCTGACGATCGTCGACTGGACCGACCTCGGGACGTTCTTCGGCTATCACTTCCATCGCACCGGCGTCCGCGACTACAAGACCTACGAGGCGATCCACAAGGGCGTCGAGGCGGCGATGGCGGCGAAGTATCCCGGCGTCAAAGCCGACGTCGACATCTCGTTCTGAGCTGTTCGTTCTGATTTAGGGACACTTGTCGGACAACGACGTCGAGATGCCGGCGCCGGCGTACTCGTTGTCGAAGAACCACTTGCCGTCCTCGAGGAACGCGACCTTCGCGATCGTGTTCGCCTTCGCGCCGGCCTGCTTCGCGGCGTCCCACACGTGCGCGAGCGAGCAGCTCGGGAGCCGGCGCAGCGGCCACTTGCAGGTCGGATCCATCGGATCCAGGTCGCGGGCGCGCACGTCGACGGCCTTCGGACCGACCGTGACCTCGACGTAGCACGGGATGCTGACCGGCAGGTTCGCCGGCACATCGGTCGGGCGCGCCGAGCGCGACGGCGAGCGAAACAGATAGCTCGCACGGTCGTCGGTCAGCGTCAGATCGGCGTGACCGTCGGGATAGACCGCGACCATGTCGTAACGGACGAACCCGACGTCGGCGTACACGGCGCGCGCGAGCGCGAAGGCCTTCGGTGCGTATGCGGTCGGGTCGAAGTGTTTCGGATCGTAGTCGATCGGATGTGCGGACCGCGGGGGCGTCGCCACGCTCGGACCGATCGTCACGTTGTTGCCGATGATCACGCCGTGCTTCGCCGCATCGCCGACGACGGACGGCGGCGGCGAGGTCGGAGCGGACGGTGGTGGCGCGACCGGCGGCGGAGCGTGCACCGGCGCGCGTGGAGGCGCGCTCGGAACCGGCGCGGGTTGCACGACCGGATCCCCCTGGGGTTTCGGCGTCGGCGTCGTGATCAACACGGCCGCATCGCCCGGCGTCGCCTGTGCGATCTGCGGCGGCGACGAGCCAGCGTGGAACACCACGGCGAGCGCGACGATCGCGATCACCACCGCGGCCGCGAGCACCAGCAACGGCCACCGCGACCGGGTCTCCGGCGGCGGGGTCGACGACGGCACGGTCGCGCGGAGCTCGGCGGCGGCGCGCGACGAACCGCTGCCACCGCGCGAGACCAACGGCCTGCCCTGGTTGCGCGACGACAACGGCCGCCGCGCCTCCGGCGACAGCTCGGTCGCCGCCTGGTTCAACGCCTGCGCCATCGCGGTCACCGATTGAAACCGCTGGTCGGGATGCTTCGCGAGCGCGGTCAGCACGACCTGCTCCATCGCGGCCGGCAGCTCGGGTCGCAACGCCCGCAGCGACGGCGGCGGCTGCTCGAGATGCGCGTTCATCAGGTCGTAGAGCGTCTCGCCCTCGAACGGTCGCCGGCCGGTGATCGCCTCGAACAGCATCACGCCGGCGGCGTAGACATCGGCGCGCGCGTCGATCGAGCTCGATCCTCGGATCTGCTCGGGCGCCATGTAGTGCGGTGTGCCGAGAAGCGCGCCGGTCTGCGTGCGCGGCGACAGCCCCTGTTGCAAGCCGGGCGCGAGCTTCGCGATGCCGAAGTCGAGCACCTTCGCGTGGCCTTCGGCGGTGACGAGGACGTTGTCGGGCTTGAGATCGCGATGGACGATGCCGATCGCGTGCGCGGCGGCGAGCGCCGAGAACACCTCATTCGCGACCTGGACCAGCCCGCCGAGCGGCAACGGCCCCGCGCGCAACGCGTCGGCGAGCGTGCCGCCCTCGACGAACTCCATGACGATGTACGGCCGCCCGTCGGGCAGCATCGCCATGTCGATCACGTTGACGATGCCCTCGTGGCGGATCAGGTTCACCGCTCGCGCCTCGGCGAAGAACCGCTCGAGCAGATCGGGGTTGCGCGCGCACTGATCCGACAGGATCTTGACCGCTACCCGAGAGCCGATCATCGGTTGCACCGCGAGGTAGACCCGGCCCATCCCGCCCTCGCCGAGCAACCGCGTGAGCTGATAACGACCGACCTCGGTCCCGATCAACGGATCGTCGGTCTCGACCACCATGGCTACCGGAGCTTACACATCCAATGTGCCCACAAGTGTGAGCAGGGTGTGGTCATCTCGGCGATGGTAGCTCGCCGCCCTCGTGAGCTATTCTTCGAGCTATCGGGGATTACGACGATATCGAGACAGACGTCTCGAAGCTGCTGGTGGAGTCACCGCGCCTGTGCGCACTGATCAGCGTCGATGGCGTCGTCACGTCCAAGGTGTTGCCCGACAATGGTGAGGTCACGATCGGTCGCGGCTCGTCCTGCGATCTGGTCGTGCCCCACGCGTCGGTGTCGCGCCATCACGCGACGCTGAGCGTGTCGCCGCTCGCGATCATCGATGTCGGCAGTCGCAACGGCACCCGCGTGCGCGGCATCGCGATCGATCGACCGACGCCGCTCGTGATCGGCGAAGCGATCCAGATCGGCGAAGCGGCGATCCTGTTGCAGCCGTCGTCGCTCGTCAACGGGGTCGAGCTCGCGCCCGACACCGAGCCCGGCGAATCGATCGCGCGGTTGCTCGAGATGGAGTGCGCGCGCTCGGCACGGTCGCGCTCGCCGTTCGCGTTCGTCCGGCTCGAGCTCGTCGAGCCCTCGACGCTCGACATCATGGGCCTGCTCCGCGAGATCGTCCGGACGTCCGACGCGGTCGGCGTCGAGGATGCGCGCAGCTATCAGGTCCTGCTCGTCGACACACCGGCCGCACGTTCGGCGCTCGGGATCTCGCGGATGATCCAGTTGCTCGCGCAACAGGGGATCGCCGCACGGCTCGGTGTCGCGCGCTACCCCGAGGATGGCGTCACCGCGGAGCAACTCGCCGCGCACGCCGACGAACACCTGCGGCGTCCGCCGAACGCCGCACCGAGCGCGATGGATCACGTCCGCGCGCAACTCGCGACGATCGCCGCCGGTGAGGTCTCGGTGTTGATCAACGGCGAGACCGGGGTCGGCAAGGAGCTGTGCGCCGAGATGATCCATCGGCTGTCGCCGCGCGCGGCCAAGCCGTTCGTCAAGCTCAACTGCGCGGCAGTGGTCGAGTCCCTGATCGAGAGCGAGCTGTTCGGTCACGAGCGCGGAGCATTCACCGGCGCGCTCGTCGCGCGGCCCGGGTTGTTCGAGACCGGCGAGGGCGGCACGGTGTTCCTCGACGAGATCGGCGAGCTTCCGCTCCAGGTCCAATCGAAGCTGCTGCGCGTGCTCGAAGAGCGCGTCGTGCGGCGGATCGGCGCGACCACCGGCAAGACGCTCGACGTCCGCTTCATCTGCGCGACCAACCGCGTGCTCGCCGACGAGGTCGAGGCCGGTCGGTTTCGCCGCGATCTGTACTACCGGATCAACGGCGTCACGATCGCGGTGCCGCCGCTGCGCGAGCGCCAGTCCGAGATCGCCGGCCTCGCGCGAGCGTTCGCGCGGCGCGCCCGCGGTTCGGCGGCACCGGTCGTACTCGCCGGCGACGTGCTCGCCACGCTCGAACAACACGAGTGGGCCGGCAACATCCGCGAGCTCCGCAACACGATCGAGCGCGCGATCCTGCTGTCGGCCGGCGGCCCGGTGCGACCGTCCCACCTCGCGCTCGAGCGGCCGCGTCGCGATTCGAGCGTGACGATGCCGTTCCCGCGGATGACGGTGGACGCGCCAAAATCGCTGCAGTCGTTGCCAACCGCCGTCGCCGATCTCGAGCGCGAGCGGATCCTCGAGACGCTCCACGCGTGCGGCGGCAACCAGACGCGCGCCGCCCGCGCGCTCGGGATCTCGCGCAACACCCTGCTCGCTCGGCTCGACACCTACGGCGTCTCGCGTCCGCGCAAGGCCTGAGCAGCGTTGCTCGATCGTTGGGCAACTCGCGCAACGAACGTTGCACAGCTCGTCGCAACGGCACGGAATCATGCGGCTCCGCATGCGGCACGTCGCATGAACTAGATCGCCCCATGAAGACCACGACGCTACTCCTCGCTTCGCTGTTCTTCGCCGCGTGCGGCACGACCGAGCCGGCGCCGACCCCGCCGCTGTCGAGCGACGGCAACGAAGGCGTGACGCTGACCACGGCGACGCCCGATCGGCTCACCGGCACCTACGTCGACGCGACCGGCCTGTCGCTGACGTTCGACACGGCGCGCTCCGGCGACACGTTCTTCCTCGATCTCTCGACAAGCGCCGGGCATCAGTTGATCCACGCCGAGACCACCCCGACGTCGTACGTCTTCACCTACCTCGACCAACGCCTCACGCTCGAGATCGACAAGACGTGGGTCGCGCAGGTCCAGGCCGAGGGCGATGACGGCCCGGCCGCGAAAGACACCAGCGCGATGCACTGGACCGGCGACATGGCCGTGCTCGACGAGATGGTCAGCATGCCGGAGGTTCGCGCGCTGCCGTGGCTGTCGCGCGCGCTCGGTTCGATGGGCTACACCGGCACGGCGTATCCGGCGAGCCTCGCGATGCACAAGATGGCGCGCGAGAGTGCCGATGCCCTCGGCATCGAGCTGCCGGAGATGACCGTGCAGAACCCCGAAGCCGACTACTGCGCGCGGCCGACGGCGAACGACTGCTACGGCATGTGCGGCCCCGGCTGCACCTGCTGGTCGTGGGTGTGCGGCGACTGCTGCTATCACACCGGCTGCGCGAAGCACGATTCGTGGTGCCGCAGCGGCCAGTGGTACTACTGCTACAACATCACCGCCGTCATCGCTCTGTTCGGGTGTTAGGCTGAGGCGTGATCGGGATCCTCGTCGCTGCGGGGGCGGTGCTGCCGATCACCAACGGCACACCGAGCAGCGACGAGGCCGTGGTGGCGATCGTGCACGGCGACGTCCTGACCTGTAGCGGGACGGTGATCGCGCCGCAGCTCGTGCTGACCGCCGCGCATTGTCTCTCCGATTCGCAGTTGCCCGAGGTCGCGGTCGACGGCACCGAGCATCACGCGGCGCTCGCGGCGTTCATCCATCCGCAGTTCGACCCGACGACGCTCGATCACGATCTCGCGCTGATCCTCGTCGATCCACCGCTGACCGTGACACCGATGCCGTACGTCATGACGCTCGACGATCTGAGCGTGGCCATGCCGATTCGCGTGGTCGGCTATGGCTTCACGGTCGCCGGCGACACCGCGCCGCCGATGCGGCTCACCGGGATGTCGCAGATCACGGCGATCGACGACCTCCAGTTCACGTCGACCGCGGCTCCGTCGCAGACCTGCGAGGGCGACTCCGGTGGACCGGCGCTGGCCGAACAGCAGATCGTCGGAGTCGCGTCGTCGGGCGACGCCAACTGCGCGGCATTCTCGAAGCACACGCGGGTCGACGTCCACGCCGGGTACATCGCGGACCTCGTCGCACGCACCTCGGCCGGCGGCGCCGGCGCCGGTGATCGCTGCTGGTATCCCGCGAACTGCGGCGGCGGCACGTGCACGCCGGCGCTCGATGATCCGCGGCTGTCGTTCTGCGCGACGACCTGTGCTGCGGGTTGCAGCGACGGCACGTCGTGCATCGACGGGGTGTGCCGGCATCCGGCGCCGAGCCCGGGAGCGATCGGCTCGACGTGCACCGGCGACAGCGATTGCGTCGATGCGCTGTGCGTCGCGCCGGCGAACGTCGCGCAGGCGGTGTGTAGCGTGCGCTGCTTCACCGACCTGCCCGGCTTCACGTGCCCGAGTGGCACCACGTGCGGCGACGCCGCGGATACCGAACAGGCATGCTTCGCGCCCGCCGACGGCGGCGGCTGTTCGACCACCCACGCGAACGGCGGCTGGCTACTGCTGCTCGTCGGGCTTCGGATCCGACGACGTGTGATCGTGAACGATCCGGACGTGCCCTAGCTATTGTCGTGCTTGGGCTTGCGCTTGGTCTTGCGCGCCGGGCGCGAGATCGCAGCTTTGTCCTCGTCGCCGAGGTACTCCCAATGCCAGGCCTCGCCCGGCACGGTGCGATGAAAGCCGTACGTCGCGCCGTGCGATTGCAGCCAATCGAACGCCTTGTGATTCGTCACGTACAGATCGAGCGCGCGGCCGCTCTCGTGATTCGAGTAGCCCGGCGGCGCGGCGAGGTTGCCTGCGCCCTTGCGGTACTGCTTGTACAGCTTGGCTTGCTTCGCATAGCTGCGAAACCCGCTGCGGATCCGCAGATCGACGCCGAGCCTCTGCGCGGCCTTCGCCATCACGCGAAAGGCCTTCGCGGTGCGGACCTCGACGTCCTTGCCGTTGATCTCGGTGACTCGCAGCGACGTCTTCGCGCCGGCGACGTAGCCCGTGGTCTTCTCGGCGCGCGCAGCTCCGGCCCACAGGCCGATCGCCACGAGCATCAGAGCCGGCTTCACCACCCGCCGAGTCTCCACATTTTGGCCCCCGGCGGCAACTACTCGTCGTCCGGTTTGTCGACCGCTGCGTCCCCGGGGACGTCCAGATCCCGCGACCCGATCCACCCCTTGCGCCAGAACCAGACCATCGACCCGACGACGATCGCGGCCATCGCGGCCAGCGCCACCGGGTAGCCCCACCACCAATCGAGCTCGGGCATGTGCTTGAAGTTCATCCCGTAGACCCCGGCGATGAACGTGATCGGCAGCATCACCGTCGCGACCAGCGTGAGCTGCTTCATGATCTCGTTCATCCGGTTCGACTGCACGCTGAGGTACGCCTCGAGCGCGCTGGTCACCAGATCGCGATAGCTCTCGACCAGGTCGTTGACCCGCAGGAAGTGGTCGTAGACGTCGCGGTAGAACGGCATCAACTCCTTCGGGATCACGTCGAACTCGCCGCGCGACAGCCGCAGCAGGATCTCGCGCTGGTGGATGCTCATCCGGCGCAGCGTCAGCAGCATGCGCTTGAAGCGGAGGATCTTGCGCAGGATCGGCGGGCCCTGCTTGGTGCCGGCCTTGCGCAGCACGTCGTTCTCGAGCTGTTCGATCTGGACGTCGAGGTCGTCGATCACCGGCAGGTAGCGATCGACCGCAGTGTCGAGGATCTGATGCGCGAGCCAGCCCGGCCCCTTCGCGAGGAGTTTCGGCGAGCGATCGAGCACGGTGCGCACGGCGTCGGTCAGATGCTCCGGATCGTGCGTGATCACGTAGTGGTCGCCGATCACGACATCGAGCTCGATCAACTGGATCGCGCCGGTGCCCTTGGCCTTGATGCCGTGCACGATGATGTAGAGGTAGTCGTCGTACTCCTCGAGCTTGGGCTGACTGCGGGTCGCCCAGATGTCCTCGATCGTCAGCGGATGGAGGTGGAGCTGCTGCGCGAGCAACACGTCGCACGCGTGATCCTGCTGCTGGAGCTCGACCCAGATCATCTGCTTGGCTTCGAGCGCGGCGTGGATCTCCTTCGGATCCTGCGTGATGCGAAGCTGGTCGCCATCGAGGATGCGAGCCTCCATGCGGCAGTCTTAGCAGGCTATCCTCGTGGCATGGCCGATCTAGCGCAGCGGTTCGCAGAGGCTCAGGCGAAGATCAAACCCGTCACCGGACTCGGCAACGACGTCCTGCTCGACCTGTACGCGCTGTACAAGCAGGCGACCGCCGGCGATGTCAGCGGCTCGCGCCCCGGCATGTTGGATCTCCGGGGCCGCGCGAAGTACGACGCATGGGCGAACCACAAGGGCACGCCGAAGGACGTGGCGATCGCGGCGTACATCGCGCTCGTCGACAAGCACGCGACGTGACGTTCAGCGGCTGATCGAGTAGATCCTCGGCCGAAATTCCAGGCCGCCGCGCCGAGATCGGTATGTTCGAGCTCGGGTTCCCGGCAGGGCCCCACCAGCCACGGACCGCCAAGCAGCGTCGAGCCACAGCGGTTCAGTAGCTCATGTTGTCGACGTTCTTGCAGTTGTCGACACGGTTCCGAGCTTCGGAGAGGGGCCTCTCGTGCGACTCCTTCTCTGCCTTGTACTGGTCGATCAACCGTGATGCGTAGCGCTCAATGTCCTTGCCGTACTTGTTGTTGAACTTCTCGAGCTCCTTCTCGGCGTTGCGCATCTCGTCGGTCACGCGGTCGTACTCGCTCTGCGCACTCGAGTCGCCTGGTTTGGCATCGCGCTTCGACTTTGCGTCAGCCTGCTTCCGTTGGGCGTCAGAGAGCTTGTCGAGCAGATCCTTGCGCAATCGCAGAGCGTCATCACGCGTGCGCTCGGTGAGGGAGATGCCGGTTTCCATGAACCACTTCTGCACGTCCTCGCGAGCACGTACGCAGCTCTGTGCGTCCGAGGTCCCCCTGCGCGCTGCGTCCTTGCGGCGATCAAGATCGTCCTTGAGATCGCGGACCGAGTCCTTGAGCTTGTCCTTGTCGGAATCGTTCACCTTGCCGCTGTCGAGGCGCTCCTTCGCCTCTTTGTACTTCGCGATCGTCTTCTCCTGCCTGTCTGGGTCACAGTCGACGGGGATGCTGCATAGGTTATCCTTGTTCCTCTGCACCGCCGCACAATCGCTCTGTCCTCGCTCGGTGATGATCGAAGCGCAGCCCTTCCTATCAGCCTGGTCGTAGAAGTTGTACTCGGACGCTTGCGCTGCCACCCCGAGACCCAACATCGCCACCGCTACCACGATCGCCAGCTTGCGTCCGAGTGTTCGACTAATCACCATATCATTCCCCTTCCTGGTTCCAGGTTACGAGCGCGCGACCCATGATCTCGTCCATCGGAGCGACCGTGGCGAGATAGGCGAGCATCTCGCCAACCACCACGCGCTGTGCGGTCGCCAGACGCAACAGCCGCCGATCTAGTTTCACGTTGTCCACGTCGGTCCGACGCGTGAGCTGGCCCGCAAGCTGAAACGGCAGGTCGTTGAAGCTCTCGCGCTCGTTGAGGAGATATCGAAGAAATGCTGGCAACGTCGCGCAAAACAGCGCATCACCCGCGTAAATGGGCAGTGTGGGATGGCGTTTGAGCACGGATGCCGGGAGATCACGCCACGTTTTGCCCTCGAAGGCGACGAGGTCGGCTCTATCGTCGTCGTCGTACATGCCCCAGTTCGCGGTCGGCTCGTCGATCATTGCTCGATCGATGGTGACCGGCGGAAATGCGGACGATAGCGCATCCTCAAGCTTCTCGATCATGTGTCCCCCCACCGGGCCGGACGCTACCACCTGGCGATGCTCCGCGCGCAACCAGCACCTGGGCGACCTCGAGAAAGAGCTCGACCAACGGGAGCACGGTCACGGCGAAGATTGAGCAGAGCGAAACGAGTTGAGATGAGCGAGCTCGAGTTTCGCGCCCGCGAGCGCCACCCGTACGTTTATATCGGCACGACGTTCGGACTGATCTTCGTCGCGACGGGAGTCGTCGCGATCGTGGGCCATGCGACGGCGGTCATCAACGAGCTCGTCGGGCTGTTCGCGCTGGCGTTCGGCGCGGCCATCCTGGTCTCGGCGGCCTACGCCGCACGCGGTCGATTGCGTGTGGCAGCAACCGACGACGGCTGGTGTACGGTCACGTGGATGCTCGGACCGTGGTCTCGATCGAAGCGGTTTCCACGCGCGGACGTGCGAAGCGTGAAGCGTTACACGCCACCTGCGTTCGCGGTGATGTGGCCCTCGATCGCGGGCCCGCAGCTCCGGCTCGACGTCCACCGCGAGCGCCGCCCGATCGACCTCGGTGGTGGCTTCGTGCTCGACAGCGCGGCGCTTTCATCCTGGAGAACCTGCTGATCGCCGCTCGCGACGGATCCTCGCGATGACCCGCCTGATCGCAGCAGCCTTGCTCTTCGCGGTGCTGGCGTGTGGCAAGCCCGCGGCGCCACCGCCGGCCAAGCCCACGCCGCTCGCGCTCGCGGGCGATGCGGGTCACGTGATCGTGAGGCTCACGCCACAGGACACGCTCACGGATGCGACCGGGACCACGATCACCTACGGCCGGCTCGTGCTGTTCACGTTCGAGTCCGAGTACTCCGATGAGAAGAGATGGGCGATCGACAGCTACGACAACCTGATCGCGTTCATCAAGGACGGCGGATCGCGTACAAGCTGAACTACCTCAACGACAACTCGCCGGCTCGACGATCAAGCTCAAGGCGCACCTCGACGACTACGACCCGTTGTCCAATCAACGACGACCTCGGCAACGAGATCACGATCGACCCGTTCGAGACCGGCTGGTGCAAGGATTCCGCCGTGATCCTCACCGGTTCGGGCTCCCAGCTACGAGTGAATTTCTCTTTGGCGCCGATCTGATACGCTTACGCCAAGTGGTCGAACGAAGCGCGTAGCCGGATGTTCCGGCGCGCGACCTCGCAAGCGAGCCATGATTCCAAAAGAAAGGCGGGACGGAATGAAGGCGCAACGCGTCACCATCCACACCCTCCGGCAGATGAAAGAGAAGGGCGAGAAGATCGCCGTCCTGACCGCGTACGATGCAACGTTCGCGCGACTCTTCGATGAAGCCGGTGCCGATGTTCTCCTGGTCGGCGATTCCCTGGGCATGGTGATCCAGGGTCACGACACCACCCTCCCCGTCACGCTCGAGGAGATGGCCTACCATTGCCGCGCGGTCGTGCGCGGCGTGAAGCGTGCGCACGTGGTCGGCGACCTGCCGTTCATGTCGTATCAGGCCTCGCTCGAGCAAGGCATGATCGCCGCGGGTCGCCTGATCAAGGAAGGCGGCTGTCACTCGGTCAAGCTCGAGGGCGGCGCGCAGTACGCACCGCTGGTCGAGCGCCTGGTCGGTGCTGGGATTCCGGTGATGGGCCACATCGGCCTCACCCCGCAATCGTTCCACCAGCTCGGTGGCTTCAAGGTCCAAGGTCGCGACAGCGGCGGGCGCGAACGGCTGCTCGCCGACGCGCTCGCGCTCGAAGCCGCGGGTGCGTACGCGATCGTGCTCGAGGCGATTCCGGCCGACATCGCACGCGAGATCAGCGCGGCGCTGACCATTCCGACGATCGGCATCGGTGCCGGCGTCGACTGCGATGGCCAGGTGCTGGTGTCGTACGACATGCTCGGCATGGACGAATCGTTCAAGCCGCGGTTCGTGCGCCGGTTCGCGACGCTCGGTGCGACGATCAAAGAGGCGGTCGGTCAGTACGTCACCGAGGTCCGCGGTAGCACGTTCCCGTCGGATGCCGAGTCGTTCGCGGTGACCGAGAAGCAAGCGGCACAGACGCCACTGTATTCGACCGGCGGCGCGCAGAAGAAATAGGGTGCTACAACGCTCGAGGCGTGACCGATGACCTCGTCGAGATGGCCCGCGGCAAGCGCATCGTCGCGCTGACGGGAGCCGGCATCTCGACGGAGAGCGGCATTCCGGACTATCGCGGACCGGACCGGCCGCCACGCGTCCGCGATCCGATGCAGCACCGCGAGTTCGTCGACAAGCCGGAGATGCGGACGAAGTACTGGGCGCGCTCGATGATCGGCTGGCCGCGGATGGCGGAGGCCCAGCCGAATGCCGGGCACCGCGCGTTGGTGGCGCTCGAGGACCGAGGCGTGATCGCGGGCGTGATCACGCAAAACGTCGACGGGCTACACGGCGCGGCCGGGTCGCGCGAGGTCGTCGAGCTCCACGGTGCGTTGCGCCGCGTGCGCTGCCTCGACTGCGGCGAGCTGACGTCGCGCGACTACATGCAGCAGCGGTTGATCGAGCACAATCCGCGGCACGTCGGCGATGCGCGGATCCAACCCGATGGCGACGTCGAGCTGCCGGAGGCGCTGGTCGAGGACTTCGAGGTCGTCGCGTGCACCGCGTGCGGTGGCGTGTTGATGCCGGATGTCGTGTTCTTCGGCGGCAGCGTGCCCAAGCCGGTGCTCGATGCGGCGTGGGCGCTGTTCGATCGTGCCGAGCTGTTGCTGGTGGTCGGCAGCTCGCTCGCGGTGTTCTCGGGCTATCGCTTCGTGCGGCGTGCCGCCGAGCGCGGCGTGCCGGTCGTGATCGTGAATCGCGGCGTCACGCGCGGCGACGAACACGCCGCGCTGTTGATCGATGCGCGGGCCGGGCTCGTGTTGCCCGAGCTCGCGCAACGACTCTCCGCGACTAATGCTTCTTCGTGAAGCGATCGATCCACGCGAACACCTCGTCGTGCCACAGCTTGGAGTTCTGCGGCTTCACGACCCAGTGATTCTCGTCGGGGAACTCGAGGAACCGGCTCGGCACGCCCTTGCGCTGGAGCGCGGTGAACGTGCCGATGCCCGCGGTCTCCGGAATCCGGAAATCGAGCCCGCCGTGGACGACCAGCGTCGGCGTCTTCCAGTTCTTGATCAGGTCGAACGGCTCGTGCTTCGCGTAGCCCTCGGGCTTCTCCCACGGCACGCCGCCGTGCTCCCACTCGGGGAACCACAGCTCCTCGGTGGCGAGATACGCGCTGCGCTCGTCGTTGTTACCGTCGTGGCAGACCAGCGCCTTGAAGCGGTCGGTCTTGCCGTTGATCCAGTTGATCATGTAGCCGCCGAACGAAGCGCCGAGCGCCGCGGCACGCGAGCCGTCGAGCCAGCTGTACTTCGCGACCGCCGCGTCGAGGCCCATCATCAGATCGTCGTACGGCGCGCCGCCCCAATCGCCGCTGATCGCGTCGGTGAACGCTTGGCCGTAGCCGGTCGAGCCGTGGAAGTCGATCATCACGACGCCGTAGCCATGGCCCGCGAACACCTCGGGGTTCCAGCGATAGTGAAAGTGATCGTCGAAGCTGCCCTGCGGACCGCCGTGGATCAGGAACGCGATCGGGTACTTCTGGCCGGCGACGAAGCCACTCGGCTTGACGACGTAGCCGTAGACCACATCGCCTTTGGCCCCCTTGAACGAGAACTGCTCGAAGGCGCCGAACGCGATCGCCTTGACGCGCGCGTCGTTGAAGTGCGTGAGCTGGCGCAGGTCGCTGCCGTCGAGCTTCATCGTGAACAACTCGGTCGGCAGGTCGAGCCGATCGCGCGCGACGACGATCCGATCGCCCGCCACCTGCGGCGACTCGTTCGTGCCCTTGTCGAGCAGCAGCTTCGCGGTGCCCGATCCGACGTCGATCGCGAACACCGAGTGATTGCCGACGTTGTCGGCCGCCGTGTAGATCGTCTTGCCATCGCGCGACCACTCGATGCTGGTAACCGAGCGGTCCCAGCCTTCGGTGACGACGCGGGTCTTCTTGGTCGTGACATCGATCACCGCGAGCCGCGTGCGATCGGATTCGAAGCCGGGGCGCTTCATCATCGTGATCGCGAGCGACTTGCCGTCCGGCGAGAACGCCGGCGAGAAGTCGTACGCCTTGTTCGCGACGGTCAGATCGACCGCCTTGCCTCGGCCATCGGTCGCCACCAGGAACACGTCGGTGTTCGTGGTCCACGCTTGCTCCCGGCCACCGACCCGCGCGAGATACGCGACCGACTTGCCATCGGGCGCGATCGACACGTCCTCCATGCCGTCGAACGGCTTGACCGGCGTGTCGGTCATCTGGCCGGGCGTCAGGTCGCGCGCGTCGGCGGGCGTCTCGGGCGACCACACGAACAGGTGCGAGAACTTGCCGTCCTCCCAGGTGTCCCAGTGGCGGAACATCAGCTCGCTGTAGACCCGGGCCTTGACCTTCGACTTCGCCTTGTCGTCGTCGCGCTTGACGGTCTCGGCGAGCGTCTTCGCATCGGGCCACACGTCGGCGGTCAGCGCGAGGTGCTTGCCGTCGGGGAAGACCAGGAAGCCGTTGAGGTCGATCGGCAGCTTGGTCACCTGCTCGGCCTCGCCGCCGTTCGGCGAGATCTTCCAGACCTGGCTCGAGCCGCCGCGCGCCGACATGAAGTAGACCCACTTGCCATCGGGCGACCACCGCGGGTCGGTGTCGTTTTCGGGGTTCGAGGTCAAGCGCTCGACGCCACCGCTGCCGTCGACGTTCGCGAGGTAGAGATCGAAGCGGCCGCGATTCGCGTCAAAATCGGTGTCGCGGACCGCGAACACCACGCGCTTGCCATCGGGGCTGACCACCGGCTCGCCGACCCGCTGCATCGCGAGCATGTCCTGGATCGTGAGGCCTTTCGGCGCCGCGCTAGCCACACTGGCCGTGGAAGCCATCACCAGCAGGGCGGTCCAGATCGTTCGTTGCATCGCCGCGATCTATCACAGTACGGTGCGCTCCGTGCTCGATACGATCCTCCAGTACCTGCGTACCCCGTTCGTGGTCCTGTCGGGCACTCCCGTCACTGCGCTGACCATCCTGACCGCGATCACGATCATCATCGCGGCGCGGATCGTCGCGGCGATCGTGGGGCGCAGTGTCGAGCGGATCTTCACGTCGCGCGACCTCGACAAGGGCATGCGGTTCGCCGCGAACAAGATCACGCGCTACGTGATCATGCTGATCGGCGTGTTCGTCGCGCTCGGGACGATCGGCGTCAACACCAGCGCGATCATGGCCGGCGGCGCGGTGCTGCTGGTCGGCATCGGCTTCGGGTTGCAGAAGCTGGCCGAGAACTTCATCTCGGGCCTGTTGTTGTTGCTCGAGCGGCCGGTGCGCAAGGGCGACTTCATCGACGTCGGCGGCATCCTCGGCACCGTCGAGGACATCGGCCTGCGCGCGACCCACGTGATCTCGCGCGATGGTGTCACGATGATCGTACCGAACGCGAACCTCGTCACCTCGATCGTGATCAACCACAGCGTGCCGACCAACTCGAAGCGGATCACGATCCAGGTCGGCGTCGCCTACGACACCGACCTCGACGAGGCGGTCAAGGTGCTGCTCGGTATCGCGAAGGACGATCCGGTCGTCCTCGACGATCCGCCGACCGAGATCCGGCACTACGGCTTCGGCGATTCGGCGATCGAGCTCAACTTGATCGCGTGGATCCCCGAAGCGCGCGACGAGCTGATCGTCGCATCGCGCGTGCGGTTCGCGATCTCGCGCGCGTTCCGTGCGGCGAAGATCGAGATCCCGTTCCCGCAGCGCGATGTCCATCTCCGTCCGCCCGCGCAGGCATGAAGCCGAAGCCCAAGCCGCCTACAGCCGGCGACTCGGTCTCGTTGGCCGAGGCGCGCGCGCTCGCGATCACGGCGCAACACCTCGCCGGTCCGCGCCCGAAGACCGTGACCCAGCCGATGCTGCGCGGGCTGGCCGAACAGCTCGGCGTGATCCAGATCGATTCGGTCAACGTGCTGTCGCGCTCGCACTACCTGCCCGCATTCTCGCGGCTCGGTGCCTATGATCGCGAAGCCCTCGACGCGCTCGCGTTCGATCCGCCGCGGGCGCTGTTCGAATATTGGGGCCACGAGGCGTCGCTCCTGCCGGTCGAGCTCCAGCCGATGTTTCGGTTTCGGATGGCCGAGGCCGCGACCGACGCGTGGGGCCGGATCCGGCGGCTCGCGAGGTACAAGAAAGCGTTCATCGCCGACGTGCTACGCGTCGTCGGCGAGCGCGGTCCGATCGCGGCCGGCGAGGTCGAGCTCGAGGAAGCGAAGAAGCAGCAGGCGAAGGGCGGGTGGTGGTCGTGGTCCGATACCAAGACCGCCGTCGAGTTCTTGTTCTGGAGTGGCCAGGTCACGAGCGCGCGACGGCGTAGCTTCGAGCGGCTCTACGATCTACCCGAGCGGGTGTTGCCGCCCGAGGTGATCGCCGCGCCCACGCCGACGATCGCCGACGCGCATCGCACGCTGCTCGAACGCTCCGCGCGTGCGATCGCGATCGGGACCGAGGCCGACCTGCGCGACTACTACCGACTCGCACCGGTGCGCGCGCGCGCGGCGATCGCCGAGCTCGTCGAGGCCGGCACGTTGATCCCGACCCGCGTCGAGGGCTGGGCGAAGCTCGCGTACCGCCATCGCGACGCGCGCGCGGCCGCGATCGATCCGCGGCGCGCCGCCGTGCTCTCGCCGTTCGACAATCTGATCTGGATGCGCGATCGCACCGAGCGCTTGTTCGGCATGCGGTTCCGGCTCGAGATCTACGTGCCGAAGCCCAAGCGGGTGCACGGCTACTACGTGCTGCCGTTCCTGCTCGGCGATCGGCTCGTCGCGCGCGTCGATCTCAAGGCCGACCGGCACTCCGGGACGTTGCTCGCGCACGCCGCCCATGCCGAGGCCGGCATCGCGAAGCCCGCGGTCGCCGTCGCGCTCGCCGGCGAGCTCCGCGCGCTCGCGGGCTGGCTCGGCCTCGCGCAGGTCAAAGCCGCCGCTGCCGGCGACCTCGGTCGCCACCTCGCGCGCGCGTGCAAGTGAAGTCGTTTCGCTTGACCAAACCGCGCAGTTGAACGCGCACACGACCGGTTGCACCGGAGCCTCGAGGTGGGATCCACCAACGACGATCTGGGTAGTTGCGCGTGGCACGGCGCACGCAGAAGGCGCGGCGCATGCGCAGGCTCGTGCTGGTGTTGTGTCTGGTCATCGCCTCGAACGCGTACGCCGACGACGAGGACAACGCGCCGCCGGATTCGCCGTTCGATCCGACGATCGACGAGTGCGCCGCACCCGATGCGGGCTGTCAGCCCGAGGTCGACGTCGACGACGCGACCCTGGCGCAGCAAGAAGCCGCCGCTCCGACGATGGTCGATCCGATCGTCTGGGACGGCAGCGGCGCGATGCAGTGTCCCGAGGGCGCGACCGTGCAGGACGGTGCGTGTGTCGGCGGCGCTGCCGCGCAACAACCCGCAGGCTGCAACGCGAGCGGCGCCGGGTTGATCGTGATCGTCGCGGTCGCCGGCCTGTTCGTGATCGCGCGCCGCCGCCGGCTCGTGCTCGCGCTCGTGATCGCCGCCTGTGCGCAGGATGCGAGCTACGACTGGGACTCGGCGATCGACGACGGCGCGCTGTCCGGCGACTACGCCGACGTGTTCAGCGCGGAGCTCCCGAGCGGCGCGCAGTTCCTGCTCGCCCATCAACCGCTCGCGCCCGATGCCGCCCAGCCGGTGGCCGCGTTCGCGCTCGCGAAGGCGCCCGACGCGATCGCGATCAGCAAGACCGCGGGCGCGTGCGGCGACGACCTCGTGACCACCGCCGGCGACGCGCTGCTCGGGTACGCCCACGCGGCGGCCGGCGACGGCACCGCCGAGCTCGTCGAGCTGACGTCCGCGGACGGCTGTCACAGCTACGAGACCGACGGCGACGCGATCGCGGCGCGGGTCGCCGACGGCTCCACGATCACGAAGTCGCTCGGCTACGTGTGGCCGCCGGGCATGACCGATCCGGCGCCGCCCGAGACCGAGCTCGCCGCCGCGACGTGCAGCGCCGACAAGCACTCGCCGCTCGAGCTGCTCTACGCGAGCCCCGGCGCGGTCGAGACGCTGCGGTTCTTGATCGGCTGTCCCGGCGAGGTCGTCGTCGGCGAGAAGCGCGAGGACGGGCCGATCGGCGCGATGAAGTCCGCCGCCGCGCACGCGAAAGGCGGGCGCAGCGGGTTCGTGTTGGATCGCAACGGCGACAAGCTGCGCGACCTGTTGAACCGCTCGAACGGCGTCGAGCGCACCGCGGCGTATCTGCGCCACAAGCTCGCGATCGGCTACGACTACATCGTGATCGACGAGATCACGTCGGCGCACGACTTCGCCGACGGCCAGGCGCTCAACCACGAGCTCCGCGCGCTGCTGCTGCGCATGCCGCTCCGCACGATCATCCCGTACATCAGCATCGACCTCACGCAGGAGGCGATCGGTGCGGTCGCGATGAAGAACCGCCGCTACCTGCTGCGCGCGTTCCGCAACCGCGCGCGCGTGCTCGCGCTCGAGGTCTATCAGCACACCGCGTCGGTGATCGGCGGTCACGCGCCGTCGACGTTGCGCCTCGCCTCGGATCGCCTCGCGCTCGCCGTCGGAGGGCTCGCACCGGGGATCAACCAGCGCGCGATCACGACGATCGGCACGTCGATGCATTCGACGTTCGTGCAGTATCGCTATCTCGATCAGCCGTCGCACGACCTCGATGCGATCACCCGGCAGGTCAACGCGATCCGCCACGGCTCGAAGCGGCTGCGCCAGCAGCGCGGCATCGGCTGGTACTTCGTCAACAAGTCAGACATGGCACCGCCGTCGGCGTACTCGTACGACGCGCTGATCAAGCGCATGCGACTCCAGGCGCTCCGGTTTCCCTAGCTACAGGGGTGAAACAACGCGTCGAGCGCGCCGAACGAATCCTGCGTCGTCGCCGTCGCATCGCAGCGGCACGGTGCCGGGAGGTTGGTCGCCGGATCGACGCAGGCCGCCTCCGCAGGGACGAACGAGCGCACCCCGCAGTCCATCGCCGGGCTCGTGAAGTCGAGGCAGTTCTCGCTCGGACCGAGCTGCGCGATCATCTCGGCGAGTCCGTCCATCGCGACCTGGCAGCCGCGCGTCGGCGTCGACAGGGCGTCGCCGAAGATGAACTCGATCTGATGGCCCGTGCGGCAGCTCGACGGGAACACGTGGGTCACCGCGCCGTCGCCCCAATACGCGTCGGTGAACACGAGCTCGAGGTGCTCCGCCGATCCAGGATCGGTCTCGGTCACCACGACCGCGAACGGCGCGAGCGCGGCGCGAATGCACGCCGTCAGATCGCCCCAGGCGACGTCGTCGCCGGGAAACGCCGGCAGCGTGCGCGCGATGTCGATCGCGGCACTCTGGTGCTGCGTCGCATCGTCGACCAGGCCGTGCACGTACGCCCCGCCGAACCGGTCGAGGTACACCGTCGAATTCGCGCACGACACGTCGACGTGGTGACTCCCATCATCGCCACCGCATGCGGCGAGCAACACGAGTAGCCACCTCACCGCTCCAGTGTCTCATTCTATTCATCGAGCGTGGCTCACCACCGCGGTACGAGTGTCCATGCGCACGGTCCTCGCTGTCCTGTTGGTCACTGCCTGCACGTCCGATCCGGCTCCCCAGACCCACACCGTCGCGTTCGATCTCGACAGCGCCTTCGCGACCGGTTCGACGTACTGGGACCTGCCCTATCCGTCGGATCTCCGGCTCGCCGCCGACGGCACGGTCGATCTCACGGGCTTCCCGAATCGCCGCGAGCTGCCGATCGTCACCGACCTCCTCGCCGGTGCGAAGCGACGCGCCGGGTTCCCGGTGATGCCGATCGCCTACATCAAGTTCACCGACGCCGCGCCCGATCACGACCTCTCGCAGATCACGCACGACGCCCGCATCATCGACATCGATCCGGCGTCGCCGGAGCTCGGCACCACGTATCCGGTGGTCGCGCAGACGCTCGTCGAGGACGACTACACCGGCAAGGGGCTCGTCGCGATCGCACCGTTCCCCGGGCTCGTGCTGCGCGCGACCACGCGCTACGCGTTCGTCGTCGACAAGACGTTCGCGCCCGGCGTCGAGGTGCCGACGCAATTCGCCGATCTCGTCGCGAAGAAGTCGTCGAACGACCAGGCGACGCAGCTCTACGCACCGCTGTGGCCGCAACTCGACTCGACCGACAACGTCCTCGTCGCGACGGTGTTCACGACCGGCGACGAGGTCTCGGTGCTCCAGCAACGCTCCGAGGCGCTGCGCAGCCACCACGTCACGATCGACGACCTGCACGTCGATCCCGTCGACGGCGCCGCGCACGATGGCTACTGCGAGCTGCTCGCGACGGTCACGTTTCCCCAGTTCCAGACCGGCACGCAGCCGTTCGATCGCGACGGCGTGTTCGTCTACGACGCGAACGGCGTCCCGCAGCAGCAGGGCATGATGACCGTGCCGCTCACGATCACGATCCCGAACGGCGCGATGCCGGCGAACGGCTGGCCGCTGTGGCAATTCTTCCACGGCTCGGGCGGCGCCTCGAGCGACCTCGTCGACGACGGTCCGAGCCTCACCGCGGATAGCCCGCCGCTCGTCGGCGAAGGCCCCGGTGCGGTGGTCGCCCGGCGCGGCATCGCGGCGGCGTCGAGCGCGATGCCGCTCAACCCCGAGCGCCTCGCGAACGCGAGCAACTACGCCTATCTCAACTTCAACAACCTCTCGGCGTTCCCGTTCACGTTCCAGCAGGGCGTGTTCGAGCAACGCATGCTGCTCGACGCGCTCGTCGAGCTCCGGATCCCCGCGGCGACGGTCGCGTCGTGCACGGGCGTCGCGCAGACCACGCATCACTTCGACGCGCAGAAGCTCGTCGCGGGTGGCCACTCGATGGGCGGGATGTACACCAACATGATCGCCGCGGTCGAACCGCGGTTCGGGGCGATCACGCCGTTCGGGGCCGGTGGCTTCTGGAACCTGATGATCCTCGAGACCGCGATCCTGCCGGGCGCGCACGATCTGTTGTCGTCGATCCTCGGCGTCGATGGCGACTACATCTCGTTCGTGCATCCGGCGCTCGGCCTGATCGAGCACGGCTGGGAGATCGCCGATCCGATCAACTCGATGGCGCGGCTGATCCGCCGCCCGCTCGCGGGCACGACCGCGCGCCACGTCTACGAGCCGATCGGTATGGACGACAAGTTCTTCCCGGACGACGTGTTCGACGCGGCCGCGCTCGCGTACGGCAATCGCGAAGCCGGCGATCTGGTGTGGCCGACGACCCAGACCTCGCTCGCGGTCGATCACCTCGACGGCATGATGAGCTACCCGGTCGTCGCGAATCACGCCGGGCAGACCACCGCGGTCGTGGTCCAGTATCACGACGACGGCATCCTCGACGCGCACTACATCCATCGCCAGCTCGACGCGGTGAAGTACCAGTACGGCTGCTTCTTGCAGACGTTCCTGCGCGACGGCGTGCCCACCGTGCCGGCGCCGGCGGCCGTCACGGCCGCGTGCCCCTGAGACGTTTACTCCCTGGCAAGTGGGGTTGTCCCCCTCGTGCGGTGGAGCGCACTCGCCGCGGTCGCCGCGATTGGTAGCGTGGCCAACAGCGATCACCGATCGCCGTTCACGTGGCGTGCACGTTGATGCACGATCACCGCACGATCACCGCACGATCACCGCACGATCACCACATGTGGCAAGGCGGCATATTCGCTGCACTTCGCCGGCGCGTGCTTAGCCGAGTTGCCCCGCTCCTCCTGCTCGTCGCCTGCACCGCGGACGTCGAGATCACCGAAGACACCGGCTCGACGTCGGGTGACAGCGTCACGTACACGAGCCACTTGAGTGGCTGCCACGGTAAGGCCTCGACCTCGATCCCCTCGGATGGTCACTACGACCTGACGTCGTTCGGCGGTCCCGGCGACGAACAATCGATGTCGTGCGGCGGCAAGGCCGACGGCGTCGGGTGGTACGCGGCGTCGCGCCAGCGCTACGGCTGCGGGACGAAGCTGATGGTCGAAGCGAACGGCAAGTGTGTCGTGCTCGCCGCGCTCGATTACGGCCCCGACGTCTGCGTCGAGACGGCGGCGCACTCGCCGATCCTCGATGTCTCGCCGGCGGCGTCGAAGATCCTGTTCAACAGCGCGAGCGCCGGCTGGAGCGATCACTTCGCGGTCACGGTCACCGAGGTAGGCGCGTCGACGCCGCTCGGCATCTGCCAATCGACACCGCCACCGCCGCCCGGCAACACCACCGAAGGCGGCGGCTCGGGCTCGGGCTCCGGCATGACCTCGCCCGGCGCGGCGTGCGCCTCGGCGACGCTCGCGCGCGATGTCGACGACGGCACGTGCGTGCAGGCCGCGAGCGATGCCGCGTGGTACCAGTGCGCCAACGGGGCGTGGGACAGCATCGCGGATGACTCCGCGTGCGGCGTCGCCTACGGCTTTTGTGATTCGGCGACGCTCGGTCGCGAGATGCCGGCGCGCTCGTGCGTGCAGTCCGGGTCGAGCGGCATCTGGTACCAGTGCAACGGCTCGGTGTGGGCCAGCCCGGTGAGCACGTCGACGGAGAGCGGCCCGATCGGCGATTGCTCGAGCTGGAACCCGCGCTAGGCGAGGCCCGCGGCGTCGGCGCTGATCTTCGCGAGCACGTCGGCGGACAGCTCGTTGTCGTGCGTCCACGCGAGCCCGACGATCGCGCGGATCGTCCCGGACGGATCGTGGATCGGCAGCGCGACCGCGGCCTTCGCATCGACCGCCTTCGCGCCGGGCTTGACCGCACCAGAATTATCTTCCTTGAGGTTGCAGGTCTGGATCGGCTTGTCGTGCTGCCACGCCAGGCCGGCCATGCCCTTGCCGAGCGGAATCGTCGCCGTGATCTCCTGGACCTTCGGCGGGATGTTGACGGCTGCCGCGATCACCAGCACGTCCCCCTTCACCACGTGCACGGTGCCGGCGACGGCGGCGTGACGCGCGAGCAGCCCGCGTAGCCACTCGTTGGTTGCTTCGTCGAGCATAGGACCAGGCTACATCACGTAGAATCCGCGCGCATGAGGCACGTCATCGTGTTCCGCTCCCGCCTCCGCGACGGCGTCGCCGACGAGTACGGAAGCCACGCCGAAACGATCTACGATCTGGCGATCCAGCAGCCGGGGTTCCTGGCCGTGAAGGACTTCGTCGCCGAGGATGGCGAACGGCTCGCGCTGGTCGAATGGGCCGGGTCGCCCGAGCTCGCCGCGTGGCGCGAGCTCGCCGCACATCGCGCGGCGCAGGAGCGCGGTCGGTCGCACTACTACGCGGAGTATTCCCTTCAAGTTTGCAGCGAGCTGCGCGGCTCGCAGTTCGTCGCCGCCACCGGCGAGCACGTGCGGCGCAGCCACGACACCCGGCCGATCGCGGAGCGCTGGCTCGCGTGCTTCGAAGCGCGCGACCTCGACGGCCTGCTCGCGCTCTACGCCGACGATGCCACGCATACCTCGCCGAAGATCCGCGAGCGTCATCCCGACACCGGCGGCAAGCTGCTCGGCAAGGCCGCGATGCGCACGTGGTGGGCCGAGGCGTTCGCGCGGTTGCCGACGCTGCGCTACCTCCCGACGCAGATCACGGCCGGGCCCGATTCGGTCCTGCTCGAGTACCTCCGCCACGTCGATGGCGAGCCCGATCTGCCGATCGCCGAAGTGTTCGATGTACAGGACGGTTACATCGTGGCCAGCCGCGTGTTCCACGGCTGAGCTACCATCCCGCGCATGTTCGAGCTCGACGAGCAAACGCAGATGGTCGCGACGATGGTACGGCAGTGGTGTCAGACCCAACTGGCACCGAAGATTCCGACGCTCGAAGCCGGCACCGAACAGCCGTTCGACCTGATGAAGAAGATGGCGAAGTCGTTCGGCTTCGACGCGATGCTCGGCGCATCCGTCAAGAAGCGGATCGCGAGGCTGCGCTCCGGTGAAGCCGACGACGGCGATCGCCAGCTCGCGAAAGGCGTCGGCAGCCCGATGCTGATGCACATCGTCGTCAAGGAGCTGTCGCGCGTGTCGCCCGGCTTCGCGATGGGCTTCGGCGTCTCGATGGGCCTGGTCGGCGGCGCGATCGTCGCGAAGGGCACGGCCGATCAGATCGAGCGCTGGGGCCTGCCGCTCGCGACGCTCCAGCAGATCGGCTCGTGGTGCTTGACCGAGCCCGCCGCCGGCTCCGACGCGTTCGGTTCGATGCGCACCGTCGCGAAACCGAACGATGCGGGCGGCTACGTGGTGAAGGGCTCGAAGACGTTCATCACGAACGGCCCCGGCGCCGACGTGTTCCTCGTCTACGCGAAGATCGATCGCGGCGAGCCCGCCGACGAGCGCGGCGTGGCGACGTTCATCATCGAGCGGAATATGCCGGGCGTCAGCGTCGGTCCTCCGTTCAAGAAGATGGGCATGCGCGATTCGCCGACCAGCGAGGTGTTCTTCGACGACGTCCATCTCGGCGTCGAGCACCTGCTCGGCGGCAAGGAGAAGGGCCGCGGCGGGCGCACCGATACGAAGGACAGCCTCGGCAACGAGCGCTCGGGGATCCCGGCGATGGCGTGGGGCATCATCGAGCGTTGCTACGATGCGAGCCTCGCGTACGTCCGCGAGCGCCAGCAGTTCGGCCGGCCGATCGGCGCGTTCCAGGCGGTGCAACTGCACATCGCCGATCTGTTCCTGAAGCTGCGCACCGTCGAGAGCGTCGTGTATCGCACCGCGTGGATGCAGCAGAAGGGCGTGCGCGACATGCCGTTCGTCAACGCGTCGAAGGCGATGTGCGCGCAGTACGCGGTCGAGTGCGCGATGAAGGCGATCCAGATCCACGGCGGCTACGGCTACATGGAAGAGCTCGGCCTCGAGAAGCTCGCGCGCGATGCGAAGCTGCTCGAGCTCGGGGCCGGCACGACCGACATCAACCTGCTCGCCGCCGCGCGCGAGCTGATCGGCGTCGAATGAGGCTCGTGCTCGTGCTCGTGCTCCTTCTCAGCGTCGGTTGTCGCGACCGCGAGCACGACTTGATCCGTGAAAAGCTGGTCAAGACCGGCTCGGGCTCCGCCATCAGCTTGGTGCCGACGCCACTGGGCTCGCTCGAGGCGATGAAGGCGACGCTGCCCGCGAACTGGACCGCGGAGTACGAGAAAGATTCCAAGGTCTGGCTGTTCACGACCAAGGCCCCCGACGGTCGGCCGGTCTACGCGCACGTCCAGCGGTTCAGCGCCGCGGTCGCGCCGACCCCCGAGGACTATCTCGCGATGCGCAAGCGGATCTGGGACGCGGGCACGACCGCGGAGATCTCCGAGCAGCACGCGCTCGCCGATGGCTTCGAGATGACGGTCACCGTGAAGCCGGCGATCGATCCGGCGCGGCCCAAGCGCGAGACCTACGTGCTGCGCAAGTCCGGCGACTCGTGGCTCGACTGTCAGTGCGAATGGGTCCCCGACGACGCCATCCGCGAGCAGGTGATCGCCGTGTGTAGCTCCGCGACGCTGTGAAGCCGTGGCAAAAGCCCACGCTGCCGCGATTCCCGACACCGCGCTGTGACCGCGCGTTGACGGATCGTCAGGCGGCGACCACATCTCGCGATGGTGCGCGGCGTGAACTGGCTCGCGAGCATCATGCGCTCTCTCTCCGTCGCGTTGCTCCTCCTGTCGTCCACCGCCGCCTCCGCCGAGCCGCTCGGCGTCACCGCCGAAGCTCCGGCGCCGATGATCTCGGTCGGCGCGCGGATCGGTGGGTCCGGCTTTCGCCGCGAGGGCGACACCACGTTCACCGGTAAATGGGACGACTGCCGGATGAACGGCGTCGGCGTGTTCGCGCAGAAGACCGTGCGCGGCCCGCTGTTCGCCGAGGCCGCGCTCGACACCTACTTCTCGACGGCGGATCACCAGACCGTGGACCTGCCGATCGATCGCCAGAGCGTCCTGATCTCCGCCGCGATCGGCGCGCGCTCGAACTTCACGTCGTGGCTCGACGGCTACGTCCAGCTCGGCATGGGTGCGGAGATGACCAAGGTCTCGGTCCCGTACGGCGACGACGCGATCCGCGACGACAAGGTGATGCCGTGGGGCTTCCTCGGCGTCGGCGGCGAGCTCAAGCTCGGCCCGGCGACGCGGGTCGGCGCGACGATCCGCACGCTGGTGATGGGCAACTTCAACTACGACCCGGCGCGCCTCGATAAGACCAATCAGATGTGGACGTCGACGCCGACGGCCGACCAGGTGTTCGCGGCTTCACCGAGCCTCGCGACCCAGATGCAGTTCTTTCTCGTCCACGATCTATAGAGAATCATATACGATTTGTGGACAGACCAATTCGCTTGACGGTCTGACCACTTCCGTGGCGATCTCTCGCCATGCGCAGAGCATGGCTGATCGCGACGCTGGTGTTGGCCGGATGTGGAACCGATGACCCGTGTTCGGGCGTGACCGGCGCGTGCGTCGGCGTGCCCGAAGGCTCGTCGGGCGAGACGATCCAACAGGCGTTGATCGACGTGCCGGTCGGCGGCGCGGTCGCGTTCGGCGCCGGCACGTACTCGTTGCAGACCGGCCTGTCGCTCGATGTCGACGGCGTGACGCTGCAAGGCGCCGGCATGGACCAGTCGATCCTGTCGTTCAAGGGTCAGACCGATGGCGCGCAGGGTCTGTACGTCACCGCGCTCCACGGCTTCACGATGCACGACCTCGCGGTCGAGGACACCAAGGGCGACGGCGTCAAGCTGCTCGGCACCACGAAGGTCCGGATCTCGAACACGCGCGTCGAGTGGACCTCCGGCGCGAACGTGACGAACGGCTCGTACGGCCTCTACCCCGTCCAGTGCAAGGACGTGTTGATGCACGACAACGTCGTCAAGGGCGCCTCGGACTCCGGCGTCTACGTCGGGCAGAGCGACATGATCGAGCTGCGCGGCAATCGCGTCGAGCTCAACGTCGCCGGGATCGAGATCGAGAACTCGACGAACGCCGACGTCCACGACAACACCGCGACCAACAACACCGGCGGGATCCTCGTGTTCAACCTGCCCGGCCTCGCGGTCGAGAACGGCGCGATCACGCGCGTGTTCATGAACCAGGTCTACGAGAACAACACGCCGAACTTCGCACCCGACGGCAACATCGTCGGGCTCGTGCCGGCCGGCACCGGCATCGCGATCCTCGCCGCGCACCAGGTCGAGGTGTTCGGCAACAACGTCCACGATCACGACTCGGTCAACATCGGCATCATCAGCTACGAGCCGACGGGCATTCCGATCACCGACGCGTCGTACGACGAGTATCCGACGGCGATCAACATCCACGACAACACGCTCGCCGGCACCAGCGATTCTCCGACCGGCCCACTCGGCGCGCTGTTGATCTCCGCGCTCGGCGAGATCCAGACGACCGGCCCGTACATCGTCCCCGACATCGCGTGGGACGGCGTGCTCGATCCTGCGCGCACCGCCGCGACCGGCGCGTACGCCGACGCCGACCGGCTGTGCGTCTCGAACAACGGCGACGCCGACTTCATCAACCTCGCGTGGCCGCTGGCCGACGCGACCAAGCCGTCGACCGATCTGACGGCGATGGCGTGCACGCTCGCGCCGCTGCCGTCGGTCGTGCTCGAATGAAGTGGTGGTTGCTGCTCGCCGTGATCGCCGGAAGTGGCGCCGGATGTGGCGACAACTCGACCTGCGATCTCGACGGTGCGATGTGCGAGCGACTGTCGTACTACGACCTGTTCGACGACATCGCGACGCAGCAGCCGGCGGCCGGCGTCACGCCGTACGAGCTCGAGACGCCGCTGTTCTCCGACTACACGACGAAGCAGCGGTTCTTCGTGCTGCCGGCGGGCACGACCGCGACGTGGAGCGACGACGACGCGTTCGAGCTGCCGGTCGGGAGCGTGCTCGTGAAGACGTTCGGCTATCTCGACGATCGCCGCGATCCGTACTCGCACCTCGACAAGCTCGAGACCCGCCTGCTGATCCACGGCAGCGCCGGCTGGCACGGCGCGTCGTATGTCTACGATCCGGACGGTCGCGACGCGACGCTCGCGGAGGCCGGCACCGTGGTCCCGGCGAAGTGGACCCACGACGATGGCTCGACACGCACGAACGAGTACGTCGTGCCGAACCAGAACCAGTGCAAGAACTGCCACGCCGAGCACGACGATGTCGTGACGCCGCTCGGTCCGAAGGCGCGCCACCTCAACCTCGGCCACCAACTGCAGACGATGATCGATCACGGTCAACTCGCGGGCGCGCCCGCCGCAGCGCAGTGGCCGAAAGATCCGAACGCGGTCGACTCGACCACCGGCACGCTCGATCAGCGCGCGCGCGCGTTCCTCGATATCAACTGCGGTCACTGCCACAACCCGACCGGCCAGGCGCGGACGTCGGGGCTCTACCTCGATGCGTTCGAGACCGACGCCGCGAAGCTCGGCACGTGCAAGCCGCCGGTCGCGACCGGGCGCGGCTCGGGTGGCCTCGCGTTCGACATCGTCCCCGGCAATCCCGATGCGTCGATCTTGATCTATCGCGTGTCGGCGACCGAGCCCGAGATCAAGATGCCGGAGCTCGGACGCAGCCTCGTCTACGCCGAGGGCGTAGCGCTGCTGCGCGACTGGATCACGCAGATGCCGGGCACCTGTCACTGAGCCGGATCGATCAGGACAAACCTGCCCGCCACGGTCTGGACGCCGAACCGGACGAAACCCTCGGCCGAGCTCGTGAAGCGCTCGTTTGCGTGTTGCTCTAGACCGGAAGCTCGACCGGCTCGGTCTGCGGCTCTTGCGTGCGACGCAACGCGATCTGTAGATCGCCGCCGGTCGCGAACAACGCACCGACGCCGCGCACGCGCGCGATCTGTTTCACGAGCTGGGTCGCGACGTCGGGCGAGTCTTGCGCGTCCTGGCCGTGCTGGACGAGCAGCAGCGCGACGCGCGCGAGGATCGTCTTCAGGATCGACTCGTCGAGCTCGATCAACTGGCGATCGACGAGGCTCGCGACGAGCCGGCGCGCCCACATGCCCTGCGGCGCCTTCTCGGCGAGGCTCGACTTCACCGGCTCGACCGGGGGCGTGCGCCTCGACTCGAGCTCGGCCTCGCGATCGAAGTCGCCGAGCATCAGCAACTGGCTCGGGATCGTGCCGTCGAGGATCACGTTGTCGCCGAGGTCGCCGTGGTCGACGAACCGCAGCAGGGCCGGCCGGCCGGTGCGCCACGGCACGAAGTCCGCCCACCGGACGCTCACCGCACCCATGTCGTGATCGGTGAGCTCGAACGTCTCGTCGCGCGTCGGATCACCGACGGTGGTGCCGTAGCCGTGTTGCGATGCGACCACATACATCGCGCAGTCGAGCCCGTTGAGCACGCACACGAGTTGATCGTCGGAGGTGTTCCACAGCCGGATCGCGAGCGGGAACTGCGAGCTGATCGCCTGCAACGTATCGAGCGCGAGCGCGAGGTCACCGAGCGTGCGGATCCGCAGCGCGTCGTCGTCGTACTCGCCCCACACGAGCAACGCTTCGCCGCGCGCGACCCGCATGTTCGATTCGACCGGTGACGCATCGACCTCGCTGAGGTTGCCACTCGCGATATCGCGGATCTGTTGCTCGCGGAGCTCGATCTCGTAGCTCCGGGTCTCGTCCTTGTAGACGAAGCGAAACACGTCGGTGCCCTCGATCCGACCGCCGCGACCGCAGTCGGCTTCGATCGCGTCGGGGCCGGTGAGCGCACCCTCGCCCCAGTCCAGTTGCGCGGTGACATCGCGCATGAACTCGCGGAACGGGTCGGGAACAGCGAACGACTCCTTCACGTGATGTGGCGGTGATCGCAACACGAGCCCGACGGTCGTGCAACGTTGTTTCGTGTACGATGAGGACTGTCTTGCGGATCGTGCTCGCGACGATAGTCGTGCTGGTCGCGCGTGCCGTGGTGGCGCAACCAATCTCGGAGTCGATCGTGCTCGCCGGCTCGGATCCGGTATTTCAATCCGCGCTCGACGAAGCGGTGGCGCCGGCCGGGCTCGGGGTGATCCGCGCGAGCGATGTCACGCCACCGTCGCTCGGCGCGCTGTCGACCGCGTCGCGCGAGCTCGCCGATCGGTTGCACGCGACCGCGACGGTCTGGCTGATCGCGTCGCCCCACGGTGTGACGCTCGTGACCTACGACCGCGAGCGCGATCGCCTGCTGATCCGCGAGCTCCCGTTCGACCTGCCGCTGTCGCCGACCCACGCGGCCGAGGCGGCGCGCATCGCACGCACGATGTTGCGCGCGATCCGGACGTCGCCGGATATCGATCAGCCGCCGCCCACCGTCGAGGACGCGCCGAAGCTGCGCGCCGAGGTCAGCGCACCGTCACAGCGCACGCTCGCCGTGAGCGCGCTGGTCGGCGGCCGATTCGGCGCGCCCGATGGTGATCTGGTCGGTCAGCTCGCGGTGGTGTGGCGACCCGATCAGCTCGGCTTCGCGGTCAGCGGCGAGCTCGCACCGAGTGCCGACGTCACGTCGTCCGCGTTCATGGGCACGGTGCTCGATGTCGCGGTCGCGGCGGTGGCGCGGCTGCCGATCCTGATCGCACCCGGTCTGCGGCTCACGCCGATCACCGGCTTCGCGCTCCACACGCTGCGGCTCCATGGCTCGTTGTCGACCGATCAAGCGATCCGCGATCGCCAGTTCGATGGCGCGTGGCGAGTCGGTACGGGCCTGACCTACCGGCTCGGTCGCGACCTCGATGTCGGGCTCGGGGTGACCATCGATGTCCTGTTGAATCGTCAGCACTACGAGGCGGGAGACGTGCAAGTGCTGATAGTTCCACGGCTTCAGGCGCTGATCGGTGGCCTCGTCACGTTCCGGGTGTTGTAACCTTTTCAGCGCATGTCCCCTCTAGATGACGTGGGCCTGTCGATCGTCGAGCGTCCGACGCCTGAAGTTGAGGCGGAGCTTGTCGCGGCGTGCCTGAAAGGTGATGTCGCCGCGCAGCGCGCGTTGTTCCGGCGCGAGTACCCGCGGGTCAACGCCACGATCTATCGCATCCTTGGCCCGACCCGCGAGGTCGATGATCTCGTGCAGGAGACCTTCATCGCCGCGTTTCGCGGGCTCGCGAAGTTTCGCGGCGAGTCGCGGCTGTCGACGTGGATCGATCGGATCGCCGTGCGCGTCGCGTTCGATCACGTGCGCACGCGCAGCCGCGTGCCGGTGCCGCTCGGCCTCGCGTTGGGTGAAGAGCTCGCCGGCGGACTGCCCGATGCGCAGGCGCACGCGCGCGATGGTCTGCGCCGGCTGTACGCCGAGCTCGCGCGTCTCACCCCCGAAGCTCGCACCGCATTTGCGCTGTACGCGATCGACGGGCGATCGATCGCCGACGTCGCGAAGTTGGTCGGCACGTCGATCGTGACGGCGAAGGTGCGGATCTGGCGCGCACGCCGCGAGCTGATGAAGCGCGCGGCCGAGGATCCTGTGTTGAGGGAATTGCTATGAAGCGAATCGAAGTCGAACCGCCCACCAACGACGTGCGACGCGACCGCGTCGAGCGCGTGGTGTTCCAGCAGCTCGCCAACATGCGCGCGGTCGAGCGTGCCGATGCCGCCGTCCCGACCGCTCCGGTCTCGAATCGTCGTGCATGGGTGTTTGCCGGGATCGGGGCTGCGGTCGCCGCGGCGATCGCGCTGCTCGTGATGTCGAACAAGCCCGAGCCCGCGCCGGTCGCGACGATCGTCGAGGACACCACGCCGTCACGCATCGTCACGCCGGTCGGAGGCGAGTCACAGTTCACCGTCGGCGATGCCGTGATCGTCGCGTCGAGCGATACCAGCGTCGACGTCAAGCACGCCGACGACGGTGGGATCACCCTCGTCGTCACGCGCGGCTCGGTCGATTGCGATGTCGCTCCGCGCAAGAACCGGCCGCCGTTTCACGTGATCGCCGGCGATGTCTCCGTCGAAGTCGTCGGCACGCGGTTCACCGTCGCGAAGACCCCGTCGCCGCGCGTCGATGTCGTGCGTGGCAAGGTGCGCGTGCGTGCGCCAGGTGGCACGTGGCTGTTGTCCGCGGGCGAATCGTGGACCCCGCCGGTCAGCGGCAGCGCGGTCGAGCCGGTGGCCGTGGCCGAGGTGCCTGCTGCACCGGTCGAACCGCCGCCCGCGTCGATCGCGGCCCCCGTCCCGTCGCCGATGGTCGGCCCGTCGCCCCACTCGATCTACCAGAGCGCGCAGCGCTTCGAAGCGACCGACCCGCTGCGTGCGGCCAGGGCCTATCGCGCCGTCGCGAATTCCAAAGACTCGTGGGCCGCTCCCGCCCTCTATGGCCTCGCCGAGCTCGACGCGAAGACCGATGCAATCCAGGCGCTCGCCGACTGTAACGAATATCTCAAGCGGTTCGCCGGATCGGCACAGGTCGAGGACATCACGTGGCTGCGGATCGAAATCCTGCGTTCGGCCGGCCGGCGTGACGATGCTCGCGTCGCCGCGGGCGAATATCTGCGACAGTTCCCGCGAGGCGGTTACGCTGGCATCGCCCAGCGTATTGCCTCGCCGAAATGATTCGCGCCGCGCTGATCCTCCTCCTCGTCACGAGCTGCGTGAGCTGCAACGACCTCGTGCAGCTCGCGCCCGACCCGCTCGGCAACCTCGTGCGGCTCGAGGTCACGCCAAAAACCAGCGAGCTCGTGATCGGCGACCTCTCGCAGCCGCCGATCGCGCTCGGGTTTCACGCGATCGGCGTGTTCTCGGATGGCGCGCGCCGCGATGTCACGAAGCAGCTCGTGTGGAACGTCGATAACGCGTTCCCCGGCAGCTTCCTCGACCCCGGCGTCTACACCACCACCAACCTGGCGGCCGGCCAGGTCGAGGTGATCGCGCTCGCCAGCGAGGTCTGGGCGACCGCCGACATCACCGTGCGGATCGACGCGAAGCTCGTCGACACCGCGTTTCCGCCGTCCGATCCGAATCTGTTCGACGACGCGAAGCCGGTGATGGTCGGCGATCCGGTGCGCAGCCCCGCGCTGCTCTACCCGAACGACGGCACGCTGTTTCCTCAGGGCCTACCGAACACGGTGTTCCAACTGTCGCGCGGCGCGACCAACGACGCGTTCCGCATCACGTTCCAGACCACGCTGCTGAAGCTCGTCGTGTTGACCGGCGCGGATCGCTGGGAGACCGGCGCGGTCCAGCAGGTGCTCTCGCAATCGAACCTCGGCGATCAGATGACGGTGTCGATCGATGCGGCCGCGCTCGCCGACCCCGGCACGATCTATCAAGGGCCTTCGATCGGCCTCCGATTCTCGAAGGACTCGCCGGATGGCCCGCTGTATTTCTGGTCAGCCGCGACCCACGGTGTGATGCGCGGCGCGATCAACACGAGCTTCGCCGGCAAGCTCTATCCCGGCGATGCGACGTGCGTCGGTTGCCACACGATCTCGCGCGACGGCAGTCGGATGGCGATGGGCTACGGCGCCGAGGGCGTGTCCGCGCTGCAGGCGATCGAGGTGCCAGCGCTGACGACCGACATCTCGCAGACCAAGCTCTACGACATGGGCTGGGCCACCTACTCGCCCGACGGCGCGCTGCTGCTCGTCGCGAATCAGGGCCAGTTGTTCCTGCGCGACGCCGGCAACGGCACGCCGATCAACTCGCCGACCGGAAAGGTCGCGCTACCGCCCGGAAAATTCGCGACCCATCCCGAGTGGTCGCCCGACGGACACTACGTCACGGTCGCGTATACGTCGCAGCAACCCACGAACCTCGACGTCAAAGCGGCGAGCATCGCGCGGCTCGCGTTCGACGACATGACGCGCACGTTCAGCGGGCCCGAGATCCTCGTGCCGGCGACGACCGTCGACAACTACTACTTTCCGAAGTACTCGCCCGACGGTGGCTACCTCGCGTTCGTCCACGCGACCGAGGCCGCGTACGGTGCTGCGTCGGCGGAGCTCGAGCTGATCGCGAAGGATGGAGGCATGGTCACCAAGCTCGATCTCGCGAGCCATCGCGTCGCGAGCGTCGACGGGGTCGCCGGCACCGCGACCCAGATGCCGACCTGGGCACCGTTCCAGGGCGAGCTCGCGTGGCTCGGGTTCTCGTCGGCGCGACCGTATGGCGTCGTGTTGCCGGCGGCTGGCCGGAGTCAGATCTGGGTCTCCGCGGTCGACCTCGCGCACGCCCAGCCCGAGCTCGATCCTTCAGCGGCGGCGTTCTGGTTGCCGTGTCAGGATGTGACGGTGGTGAACAACAGTCCGATCTGGGCTCCGTCGACCGACACAGCGCAATAGACCTGCTGAGAAACTCGCCTAGCTGAGCGCTCGCGCACGGCGTGCGCTCGCGCGCAGATCGTTACGTCTGGATCGATGTAACTTGCACCGCTCCGGCTCTAGAACCGTGTATTTCTAGGCACATCGCGTGCATCACGCCCCCCTGTGAGAAGTGATTTCGACGACGATGACCCGGTGGCCATGGAGTATGGCCGCGACATTTTGGTGGTCGACGACAACGAGACCAACCTCGTCGCGATCGAGGCCGCGCTCGGTCCGCTCCAGCGCACGCTGGTGCTCGCGAGGTCCGGAACCGAAGCGCTGTCGCATCTGCTCGAGCAGGACTTCGCGCTGATCATCCTCGACGTCGCGATGCCGGGGATGGACGGGTTCGAGACCGCGCGCCTCGTGCGATCGCGCGCTCGCAATCGCGCGACGCCGATCATCTTCGTCACCGGGCTCGCGTGGCAGGACGAAGAGATCCTCCACGCGTACACGCTCGGCGCGGTCGATTTTCTCGTCAAGCCGATCCGCTCCGAGGTGCTGCGAGCGAAGGCCGGCGTGTTCATCCAGCTCCAGGATCGAACGCGCGAGCTGCACGACAAAGGCGAAGAGCTGCGCAAGGCACAGGTCCGCGCGCACGAGCGCGAGCTCGCGATGCAGCGCGAGCGCTTCGAATCCGAAGTGCTCGAGCATCAGAACCGCCAGTTCGCCGAGACCGATCGCCGCAAGGACGAGTTCCTCGCGATCCTCGCGCACGAGCTGCGCAACCCGCTCCAGCCGCTGCTGACCGCGGTCGAGCTGCTCGCCGCCGACGAGACCAAGCCAGTGCCGCCGCGCGTGCGCAACATCATCGAGCGTCAGGTCCAGAGCATCGCTCGACTGGTCGACGACTTGCTCGACGTCGCGCGGTTTCAGACCGGCAAGCTCGAGCTGCGGCGCGAGCCGATCGATCTGGCAAAGCTCGTCGAAGAGGCGGTCGGCGAATCGCGCCCGGCCGCACGAGTGCGCAAGCACGAGCTGACGGTGCAAGGTCACGGCGCATCGCCGACGGTGTTCGGCGATCCGGTGCGCCTCGTTCAGGTGCTATCGAACCTGCTTTCGAACGCGCTCAAGTATACGGAGCCGGGAGGCCGGATCTCCGTCGAGTGGGGCTCTCACGGCAATCAGGCGTTCTTCCGCGTGACCGACAACGGCCGCGGTGTTCCCGAGGCGCTGCTGCCTCGAATCTTCGACATGTTCGTGCAAGAGCGCGTGACCGGAAGTGGCGCCGGTGGCCTCGGCCTCGGCCTCGGTCTCGCGAAGCGGCTCGTCGAGCTGCATGGAGGACGTATGCAAGCAACCAGTGGCGGCGCGCAGCAGGGCGCGACGTTCGAGGTCCAACTGCCGATCGCCGACCGCGCGACGTTGCAGACCTTTCACCCTCCCGGCGAGGACACCGCGCCGGTCGCGAGGTCGTTGCGCGCGGTCGTCGTCGATGATGCCGCGGATCTGCGCGAGCTCGTCGCGGACCTCCTGCGGATGAAGGGTCACGAGGTCACCGCGTGCGAAGACGGCGCAGCGGCCGTGCGCGTGATTCGCGAGCTCCGCCCCGACGTCGCGCTGATCGATATCGGCTTGCCCGAGATGGACGGCTACGAGGTCGCACGCACGCTGCGCAAGGATCTCCCGATCGGCACGTTGCGCTTGATCGCGATGACCGGCTACGGCCAGGCGACCGACCGCGCGGCCGCGATCGAAGCCGGCTTCGACGCTCACATCGTCAAGCCCGCGAGCGCCGACAAGATCATGCGCGCCATCTACGGGGACGGAGAAACGCCATGACCGACTCGATTCGCCCCGAACGCAAGAACGGCAAGAAGCTCGGTCGCGAGGCCGCACCCTCGTCGCCCATGCAGGCGGCCGACATCCTCGCGGCGCTGCGCGGCTTCAAGCGCGGCGACTTCACGACCCGGATGCGCGATGACCTGACGGGTGTCGAGGGCCAGATCGCCGAGACGTTCAACGAGATGGTCGCGATGGTCGGCTCGATCGAGACCGAAGCGCGCGAGGTTTCGGTCGCGGTCGGCAAAGAGGGCCTCGCGAATCGCCGGATGCGGCGGCTCGGCACCATCGGCGGGTGGAGCGAGTACATCGCTGCGATCAACGACGTGATCGACGATCTGTCGGGCCACGCCAACGACATCGCGCGCGTCGTCTCGGCGGTCGCGAAGGGCGACCTCGAACAGACCATGGAAGAAGGCGGCGGCAGCGCTCCGCGTCGCGGCGAGTACGCGCGTCACGCGAAGATCGTCAACGGCATGGTCGCCCGGCTCTCGCAGTTCGGCTCCGAGGTGACGCGCGTCGCGCTCGAGGTTGGTGGCGAAGGCAAGCTCGGCGCACAAGCGCGCGTGCAAGGCGTCAGCGGCGTGTGGAAAGACGTCACCGACTCGGTGAACCTGATGGCGTCGAACCTGACGTCGCAGGTTCGCGAGATCGCGCGTGTGACCACCGCCGTCGCGCAGGGCGACTTGACCAAGACGATCACGATCGACGTCAAGGGCGAGATCAACGAGCTCAAGAACACGATCAACACGATGGTCGAGCAACTCCGTGCGTTCGCGAACGAGGTGACGCGCGTCGCGCGCGAGGTCGGCACCGAAGGCCGGCTCGGCGGTCAGGCGACGGTGCGCGGCGTCTCGGGGGTGTGGCGCGAGCTGACCGAATCGGTCAACTCGATGGCGAACAACCTGACGTTCCAGGTCCGCAACATCTCCGAGGTCACGAGCGCCGTCGCCGCCGGTGACCTGGGCAAGAAGATCACCGTCGAGGCGAAGGGCGAGATCCTCGCGCTCAAGAACACGATCAACGTCATGGTCGATCAGCTCTCGGCGTTCGCCGCCGAGGTGACGCGCGTCGCGCGCGAGGTCGGCACCGAAGGTGTGCTCGGTGGTCAGGCCGAGGTCGCCGACGTCTCGGGCGTGTGGCGCGAGCTCACGCAGAACGTCAACGGCATGGCGTCGAACTTGACGTCGCAGGTGCGCTCGATCGCGGATGTCGTCACGGCGATCGCCGGCGGTGACCTCGGCAAGAAGATCACCGTCGAAGCGAAGGGCGAGATCCTCGCGCTCAAGAACACGATCAACTCGACGGTCGACAAGCTCAACCGGTTCTCCGCCGAGGTCACGCGCGTCGCGCGCTTGGTCGGCACCGAGGGCACGTTGGGCGTGACCGCGGACGTCAAGGACGTCAGCGGCATCTGGAAAGAGCTCACCGACAACGTCAATCAGATGGCGCGCAACCTGACCAACCAGGTCCGCGACATCGCCGAGGTCACGACCGCCGTCGCGAACGGCGAGCTCGGTCGCAAGATCACCGTCGAAGCGCGTGGCGAGCTCGTGACGCTGAAGAACACGATCAACACGATGGTCGATCAGCTCAGCGCGTTCGCGTCCGAGGTGACGCGCGTCGCGCGCGAGGTCGGCACCGAGGGTGTGCTCGGCGGTCAGGCCCAGGTGCGCGACGTCTCCGGGATCTGGAAGGAGCTCACGGAGAACGTCAACTCGATGGCGTCGAACCTGACCGAACAGGTCCGCAACATCGCGAACGTCGCGACCGCGATCGCGAACGGCGACCTGCAGCAGAAGATCGTCGTCGAAGCGCGCGGCGAGGTGCTCGAGCTCAAGGACACGATCAACACGATGGTCGATCAGCTCCGCGGGTTCTCCGATCAGGTGACCCGCGTCGCACGCGAGGTCGGCACCGAGGGCAAGCTCGGCGGCCAGGCGTCGGTCGTCGGCGTGCGTGGCACGTGGAAAGAGCTGACCGATAACGTCAACCAGATGGCGTCGAACCTGACCAACCAGGTCCGCGACATCTCGGCGGTGGCCACGGCGATCGCGCGCGGCGACATGACGCGCAAGATCTCGGTCGAGGTCCGCGGCGAGCTGCTCGATCTCAAGAACGTGATCAACACGATGGTCGACACGCTGAGCTCGTTCGCCGACGAGGTCACGCGCGTCGCACGCGACGTCGGCGTCGAGGGCAAGCTCGGTGGTCAGGCCGCGGTGCGCGGCGTCGCCGGCACGTGGAAAGAGCTCACCGACAACGTCAACCAGATGGCGTCGAACCTGACCAACCAGGTCCGCGACATCGCCGACGTCACGACCGCCGTCGCGAACGGCGACCTCACGCGGAAGATCACGGTCGAGGTCCGCGGCGAGCTGTTGCAGCTCAAGAACACCGTCAACACGATGGTCGATCAGCTCAACTCGTTCGCCTCGGAGGTGACGCGCGTCGCTCGCGAGGTCGGTCTCGAGGGCGTGCTCGGCGGTCAGGCCGAGGTCCGCGGCGTGTCCGGAACGTGGCGCGAGCTGACCGACAACGTCAACGTCATGGCGCGCAACCTGACCGAGCGGGTCCGCGGCATCGCGACGGTCGTGACCGCGGTCGCGAACGGCGACCTCGATCGCGAGCTCAACCTGGCAGCGCGCGGCGAGATCGCGACGCTGGTCGATACGATCAACAACATGACCGACACGCTGTCGACGTTCGCCGAGCAGGTGACGGGCGTCGCGCGTGACGTCGGCGTCGACGGGCGGCTCGGCGGTCAGGCCGACGTGCCGGGCGCCGCCGGTGTGTGGCGCGATCTCACGAACAACGTCAACGAGCTCGCCGGAAATCTCACCAACCAGGTCCGCGCGATCAGCGCCGTCGCGACGGCCGTGACGCAAGGTGACCTGACGCGATCGATCACGGTCGAGGCGCGCGGCGAGATCGCGCAGTTGAAGGACACCGTCAACCAGATGATCCGCACGCTCGCGGAGACGACGAAGGTCAACCAAGAGCAGGACTGGCTGAAGACCAACGTCGCGCGATTCACCCGCATGCTGCAGGGCCAGCGCGACCTGCTCACGGTCGCCCGGCAGATCCTCAACGAGCTCGCGCCGCTCGTCAGCGCGCACCACGGTGCGTTCTTCATGGCCGATTACGACGGCGAGAAGCAGGTGCTGAAGCTGTTCGCCGCCTACGCCTATCAGGACCAGCCCACCGTCGCCCAGACCTGGGAGTTCGGTCAGGGCCTCGTCGGCCAGGCGGCGCTCGAGGGCAAGCGCATCGTGATGGCGAAGGTGCCGCGCGAGTACGTCCGGATCACCTCGGCGCTCGGCGATGCGACGCCGCACTCGATCGTCGTCGTGCCGATCTTGTTCGAGGGCGAAGTGAAGGGCGTGATCGAGCTCGCGTCGTTCGAGCCGTTCAGCGGGATTCAACTGGCGTTCCTCGATCAGATGCTCGAATCGCTCGGCATCGTGATCGCGACGATCGAAGCGACGATGCGGACCGACGAGCTGCTGCGCCAATCGCAGTCTCTGACCGAGGAGCTGCGCAACCAGCAGAACGAGCTGCAGCAGACCAACGAGGAGCTCGAGGAGAAGGCGCACCAGCTCACCGAGCAGAAGGGTGAGGTCGAGAAGAAGAATCGCCAGGTCGAGCTCGCGCGCCAGGAGCTCGAGGAGAAGGCCGAGCAGCTCGCGCTCACGTCGAAGTACAAGTCGCAGTTCCTCGCGAACATGTCGCACGAGCTACGCACGCCGCTCAACTCGCTGCTGATCTTGTCGCGCCAGTTGTCCGATAACGGTGAAGGCAACCTCAGCGACAAGCAGATCCGCTACGCCGACACGATCCGTCAGGCCGGCACGGATCTGATGTCGCTGATCAACGAGATCCTGGATCTTGCGAAGATCGAGTCCGGCACGATGGCCGTCGAGATCGGGCCGGTGCGGTTCGCGAACCTGCGCGACTACGTCGATCAGACGTTCCGGCAGGTCGCCGAAGAGAAGGGCCTCGGCTTCTCGGTCGAGCTCGGAGGCGCGCTGCCCGCGTCGCTCGAGACCGACGACATGCGGCTGCGCCAGGTGTTGAGGAACCTGCTGTCGAACGCGATCAAGTTCACCGAGCGCGGCAGGGTCCACTTCCGGATCACGCGGCAGAACGACATCATCGCGTTCTCGGTCACCGATACCGGCATCGGCATCCCCGCCGACAAGCAGCGGCTGATCTTCGAGGCGTTCCAGCAAGCCGACGGCTCGACGAGCCGCAAGTACGGCGGCACCGGCCTCGGCCTCGCGATCAGCCGCGAGATCGCGGGCCTGCTCGGAGGTGACCTCAAGGTCGAATCGACCACCGGCCAGGGCTCGACGTTCACGATGTATCTGCCGCTCCAGTATCGCAAGCACGAACCGGTGCGGCAGACCCAACCGCTGCAGCGCGCGATCATCGTCGAGCACGTGATGCCGGAGCCGGTGGTCGAGCTCGCGCCCGTCCGGATGATCACGGACGACTACGAGTCGATCCAGCCGGGCGACCGCGTGCTGCTCGTCGTCGAGGATGACCTCGGCTTCGCGATGACGATCCTCGAGATGGCGCGCGAGGCCGGGTTCAAGGGCGTCGTGGCGAACACGGGTGGCCAAGCGCTCGAGCTCGCGCGCGTCGTCAAACCCGATGCGATCACGCTCGATCTCCGGCTGCCCGATCTCGACGGCTGGGTGTTGCTCGATCGGCTCAAGCACGACGCGGCGACCCGGCACATCCCCATCCACGTGCTGTCAGGCCTCGACGGTGAGCGGCGCAGCTTGCAGCAAGGCGCCCTCGCGTTCTCGCAAAAGCCGATCAGCCACGACATGCTCGAGACCGGCTTGCGCGAGATCCATGCGTTCGTCGACAAGCGCGTCAAGAACCTGCTCGTCGTCGAGGACGATCCGGTGCAGCGCGAGGCGATCAGCGACCTGATCGGCGATACCGATGTCGAGACCACGACGGTGTCGTCGGGCGAGATCGCGCTGCAGACCCTCGCCGAGAAACCGTACGATTGCGTGGTGCTCGATCTCCGGCTCCCGGGGATGACCGGCTTCGAGCTGATCGAACAGATCAAGGCCAACCCCGCGCACAAGCGGCTGCCCGTGATCGTCTACACCGGTCGCGACCTCACCGACGAGGACAAGGCGCGGCTCCACGGCCTCGCGCAGACCGTGATCGTCAAGGACGTCACCACGCTCGAGCGCCTGCTCGACGAGACCGCGCTGTTCTTGCATCGCGTCGAGGCGAACCTCGCCGAGCGCAAGCGCAAGGTGCTGCGCCGGCTCGCGAAGCATGATCCGCAACTCGCGCAGCGCACGGTGCTCGTCGTCGACGATGACGTCCGCAACATCTTCGCGCTGACGTCGCTGCTCGAGGGCCATCGCATGAACGTGCTCTATGCCGAGAACGGCAAGCGCGCGCTCGCGAAGCTCGAGGAGAATCCGCAGATCGATATCGTGCTGATGGACATCATGATGCCGGAGATGGACGGCTACGAGGCGGTGCGACGGATCCGCGAGCAGGCCAAGTGGAAGGAGCTGCCGGTGATCGCGCTGACGGCGAAGGCGATGAAGGGCGACCGCGAGAAGTGCCTCGAGGCCGGCGCGAGCGACTACATCACCAAGCCGGTCGACTCCGACCAACTGCTGTCGCTATTGCGCGTCTGGCTCTACCAGGCGTAGCCGAGCGCGGCGACCGCGCGCGAGAGGTCGGGGCGCGGCCCGATCTGCTGCTTCGTGCTGCCCTGCTGCGGGCTGCCGGTGTCGTGCAACAGGGTGCGGACCGCGCGCGGCGCGAGCGTAGTGCCCTTCATGTGCGCGACGCCTTCGACCAAGATCGCGGCACCCGCGACGATCGGTGACGCGCTCGAGGTTCCGGAGAACTCGCCGGTGTAGTGGCGGTCGGTGTAGTGGCGATCCTCGCCGGTGCACTTCTGGAGATCGCCGTAGTCGAGGGTGGCGACCTTGCGTCCCCAGCCCTGAACGTCGACGCGGGAGCCGTAGTTGGAGAAATCGAGCTTCTCGCGATCTCGATAGCCGGCGCGCGGCGGACCACCGGCACCGACGAGGATCGCACCGGAGTCGCGGAACGTGCGATCGAACTTGCGCTTGAACACGGCGAGGTCGAGGTCCTCGTTGCCGTTGCCGGCCGCTTCGATCACGACGACGCCGCGATCGGTGGCGGCGCGGATCGCATCGTAGTTGTCGTCCCAGTACTCCATCGGGACGTAGCGCCCACGTGGGCCGCCGCCTTGGAGCTCGATCAACAGCACGTCGCCCGCGTGCAACTGCGCGGCCGCCGCGTCGATCGCCTCGGCGACGTCCTGGCTGCCGATCGACGACGTGTAGATGTGGTCGACGTCGGGCGCGATGCCGGTGACGCCCTTGCCGTTGTCGCGACCGACGACCTCGCCGAGCACCGCGGTACCATGCGCGCGCCAGCTCGGATCGTTGATCATCGCGCCGGCGATGTGGGTGATGCGATCGCCCGGCAGATCCTCGTGGTTCGCGTTCCACCCACCTTCGATATCGGCGAACTGGACGCCGGCACCGCGCGCGTTCAGGCGCCACGCGGCCGGCGCATCGATGCCGCCGGGCGCGGGATCGAGGTAGCCCTGATGCTCCGAGTACGACGGCGTGGTGATCGGGCACGAGTCACCGTCGCGCGCGGCGGGCCCGGAAGGCAGCGAGGGCAGCGAAGGTAACGACACGGTCGGCTCGACGAACGCCTCTTCGACGGCCGGATCCGCGGCGAGCGCGGCGAGCTCGTGGTCGACCTGGTTCGCCGGGACACCGAGCTTGCGCCACCGCGCGAGCGCGTCGGCGGGATGATGAGAGAACAGCTGCTGCGACGGTTCGTGCAGCGCGCCGCCGGGCTTCAACTTGAGGTGGATCGCGACATGCGGGACGTCGCTCTCGTCATCGATCCAGCGCAGCACGAACCACAGGCCGATGCCGAGCAGCGCGACGACGCAATACCGCCAGACGGAGGGGAGCTCTTCGAGACGACGCAGCACCCTTGGATCGTACGTGATCTGGGCCGCCGCGCACGTCAGAAATAGCGCGCGTACGCGCCAATTCGGGCGCGAATTCGCGCATCCATCACCGGGCTCGCCGTGCCGAGCGCGTCGGCGATCACCACCGCCTCGGCCTGGTACGCGCGACGCTTCTCGCTCGACCACTGCTCGGGTGGCGGCGCCAGGTTCGTGATCCGGTCGCCGAGCTTCACGATCCAGACCTCGCGCGGCTGCAGCCGGATCCGCCGCAGGCTGTCGGCCATCCGGTCGTCCTTCGGAATCGAGTCGTCGATCTTGGACAGCGCGAGCACGCCGTCGGCGACCGCGCGGCCGAACTCCGCCGCGAGCTCGTCGAACGTGGTCGGCGTGTCTTCGAGCGTGTCGTGGAGCAAGGCGCATTGCACCGCGAGGTCACCATCGAGGCCGGGCTCGAGCGCCGCGATGACCTCGCTCGCGACCGAGGCCACGTGGACGAGATAGGGCAGCTCGCCGCCGGTCATGCGCTGGCCCTCGTGCTTGATCGCCGCGAACCGCAGCGCGGCGACGTATCGATCAACCGTGAACATGAAGCGATTGTGCCACGTCGTTCGCTGTGTCGCCGTGCGCGAAGCGATCGCAGAGGCTACAGTCGCACCGGCCATGCGCCGGTTGATGACTGCGATCCTGTTCGTGATCACGCTGTTCGTCGCGATCCGGTGCGGGCTGCGCGCGCGCGACTGGAACGATCAACTCGGGCTGGTGTCGCCGTACGCGCAGGTCGAGCCGATCGTGACCGATCCGCACACGCCGCGGCTGACCGACCGGGTCGTGCTGATCACGATCGATGGCCTCGGCATCGACGAGTCGCACCTGCCATTTCTCGACGAGCTGCGCGCCCGCGGCATCGCGGCGATCGCGGCGGTGCCGTATCCGACGATCTCGCGACCGAACTACGTGACGATCCTGAGCGGCGTGCCGCCGGAGGATAGCGGCGTGCGTGCGAATCGCGTGCGGATTCCGGTCGCCGTCGATAGCGTGATGGATCGCGTGCAGGCGGCGCACCTCCGGGTCGCGACCACCGGCGACTTCGGGATGATGCCCTCGCTGTTCGCGCGCCACACCAGGTCGCTGTCCGACATCGGCTGGATCGCCCAGGGCACGCGGATCACGCCGCCCGCGCCGATCACGTGGCCGGTCGACGAGGCACGGCGTGCCCCGTCGCTCGCAGCGCTCGCACCGATCATCGCGGACTTCGCGGCGCGCGACTTCGCGTTCGTCCCCGTGCTCGTCCTCGATGTCGAT
Source organism: Kofleriaceae bacterium (assembly GCA_039935615.1). Lineage (GTDB taxonomy): Bacteria > Myxococcota_A > Polyangia > Haliangiales > Haliangiaceae > JABFXX01. The sequence continues at coordinate 13,109 of JBDTJY010000153.1, read as the reverse complement.
CGCGCGGGGCATGCCGAAGGTGTCGGCGAGACGTATCGCGCGACGGCCATCGCGGTCGACCGCATGCTGCGTGCAGCGCTCGCGGCGGTCGATCTGTCGACGACGACCGTGATCGTCACCGCCGATCACGGACACGTCGCGCCCGGTGGTCACGGCGGGACCGAGCGCGAGGTCGCGCACGTGCCGCTGATCCTCGTCGGTAAGGGTGTGGTCGCCGGCGCGCAACTCGAGGACCCGCGGCTGATCGATGTCGCACCGACGGTGGCCGCGTTGCTCGGCCTCCCGGCGCCCGGTCACGCGGAGGGCCGCGCGCTGGTCGAGGCGTTGTCGCTGACGCCCGAGGAGCGCGAGCGGCGAACCGCGATCGATGCCACCCGGGTCGCCGAGCTCGCGACCGTGATCGCGGAGGCCCACGCCGTCGAGCGGCCGGTCGCGCTCCACCTGATGTACGTGCTGGTCCTGCTGATCGTCTTCGTCGTCATGACGCGCGCGTCGACCCATGCGTTCGTGATCGATCGCCGCGCGCCGGTCGCGTGGATCGCGTTCGGCGTGATGCTCGTCGCGATAGGAGCGGTGACGCGGTGGCAGTTCTCGCCGTCGTACGTGCCCTCGCTCGCGTTGACGCTGAAGTTGTGCGCGATCGGCATCGCCATCGCGGTCGCGCTACAAGTGACGGCGAGCTGGTTCGTGATCCGGCGCGCCCCGGATCGCCTGCTCGCCGCGAACGGGCTCGCCGCGGCGGGGCTCGCCGGCTCGCTCACGGTCCTCTACCTCGTGCGGACGTGGTTCCACATGCCGTTCGTGATCGTGCCGTCGCCGTTCTGGATCGTGGCGGTGCCGACGATCGAGCTCGCGACCGCCGCGTGCGCGATCGCGTGCGCGATCACGCTCGTCGGCGGCGCGGTCATCTCTTCAAGAACGGGCTCACCACCGGCGCGATCGCCGTGAGCAAGTTGTTGTCGTCCTGATTCGCGACGACCGCGACGGCCATATCGAGTGCAGGCACGACCAACCCGATCGCGTGCCACATCGTGTTCGAGCCCTCGTGGATGTAGCGGGTATCTCCGGGCGTCAGCCTCACGATCAACCAGCCGCCCATGTACGCCTGATCGGGATTGCCGTCGGGAGGCGGCGTATGCAGGTGCGTCCGGGTCGCCGCAGTGACGAGCGGCGTCGCAGGCGCGGCCTCGAACGAGAGGAACGCGCCCCAATCGGCGAGGCTGCAGTGCACCGTGCCCGCGGGACCGAGCGCCGGCGGGTTGTCTGCCTTCGGGCCCGGTGGCACCGCGGTGCCGTCGGCGGTGTGACCGCGCGGTTGATCGACCGCCGTCGCGGTCCCCGGCGCACCGAACCCGCACGAGCGCATGTGCAGCGGCGCGAACAGGTCGCGCGCGATCAAGGTCTCCCACGTTTGCTTGGTCGCGCGCTCGAGCGCGGCACCGGCGATCATGTACCCCGCATTCGAGTACACGAACGTGCCCGGCGCTTGTGCCGGTGGCTGCGCGAGGATGCCGCGCACGAACGCGATGCGCGCATCGGGTGCGTTCCGCCAGAGCGCGGCCCACAATGCATCGGGCGGCTTGCCCGGCGCACCGCTGCGATGCTGCAGCACCTGATCGAGCGTGACGTTCGCGTAGCCAGGGTCGATGGTCTCGCCGGAGAACAGCGTCGCGAGCGTGTCGGTCCAGTGCAGCACGCCTCGGTCGACGTAGATGCCGATCAACGCCGCGGTCATCGCTTTGGTGTCCGAGCCGAGGTGCCACTGATCGTCGAACGTCACCGGTGTCGGATCGCCGGCGGCACGGACGCCGCTGACGCCCTTCGCGACGAGCGTGCCGTGCTTCCAGATCGCGACACCCACGGCCGGCAATTTCTCGGCGGCGCGAACGGCCTCGACCGCCGCCGTCAGGTCCTCGGCCGCGGGCGCAGCGACGACGACAGGCGGCGGGGCGGCCGGAGGACGCTGGGGCTCGCCGCACGCCGTCACCGTGCCGAGCAGCGCTGCGAATCTACCGAGGCTCGTGATCATCTCGCGCGTACCGTATCAGGGCCGGTCAGGTTGTTCCGGATCGAGCGCGGCGATGCACTTGTTCATGAGGCGCACCAGGTCCTTGCGCTCGGTCGCCGACAGCGCCGCGAAGCAGGCGGCCTCGCAGCTATCGACCGCGGCCGCGATCTTCTTCTGCCGCGCACCGCCGACGCGCGCTTCGATCAACGAGACCCGGCGATCGGTCGGCGACGGGACGCGCCGCACGAGCTCCGCCTTCGATCGACGAGGTCACGGCACGATCGCGTGACCGTCGCGCAGATACGCTTGCAGCATCGCCGTGAGCGTCTTGCGGACCTTGCGATCGAGCACGGGCGACACCGGCTGGCCGATCGAGCTCGCGAGCGAGGCCTTCGTCGCCGCGTAGCCGAACGCCGCCGCGACCGTCGTCACGAGTGCGAGCTCGACGATCTCGCGAAACTCCGCCGTCGCCTTCGGATCGAGTGCGTTCGCGACCTGCTCCGCCACGAACTTGAGTCCCTTGTCGCGCAGCGCGATCGCGCCGGCACTGCCGCCTCGCTCGCTCGCGATCAACCACTTCATCAGCCGGAGGTGGACCGGATCCTCGAACGTCGTGAACAACAGATCGACCAACTGGTCGGCCTCGGTCACGCCCCCGACCGCGAGCCGCTCGAGCACGCGCGCACGCAGGTTCAGCGTGCGGCGCTCGAACACCGCCTCGACCAGGCCGTCGTAGGTGCCGAAATAGTGGGTGACCAGCGCGTGCGAGACCTCGGCCTCGCGCCCGATGTCCTTGAGCCCGACCTGGTCGGGTGGCAGGTCGCGAAACAGCCGCTCGGCGGCATCGAGCAGCTCCGTGCGCGCGAGCTCCGGACTGCGCCGGCGCCGAATTTTCCTAGCAATAACCCTGCGCTGCCTCACACCCACAGATTCCCACACTATTGGCTCCTTGACAATAACAACGTCGTCGCTATTATCAGAGTGACAATAACGAGCTGCACCAACCAAAGGAGCTCGACCATGATGACCCCTGCAACGACTGAATCCATCGACGCCTCTAGCCTCCCCGCCACCGTTCGTTGGGGCCGCGCCCTGCGTGCGCTGTCCCGCGTCTTGCGCAACCCTGAACAGACCGACCAGGTCCTGATCTTCACGACGTACGCGAACGCCGGCACCAACAACGACCGCATCGACAACTTCTTCAACGACCCCGTCGGTCATCGTCTGTTCGAGGAGCAACGCGCGCTCGACTCGCACACGATCGATCTCGATGCGCTCTACGCCCTGCCCTCCGGCACGCTCGGCCACGCGTACGCGAGCTTCATGAAGCGCCACGGCCTGACGCCGAACGTGTTCGATGGCCCGCCGGACGACATCACCGACGAGCATCGCTCGTACGTGATCCAGCGGATGCGGCAGACCCACGATCTGTGGCACGTCGTCACCAATGCCGAGACCGACCCGGCCGGCGAGGTCGCGCTCCAAGCGTTCTACTACGCGCACATCGGCGCGCCGGGCTCCGGCATCCTCGCCGCGCTCGGCCTGCTGAAGACCGTCCGCCACGATCGCAGGATCCTGCGCGACGTCGCCGAGATGATCGGCCGCGGCCGCAACGCGAAGGCGCTGCCGATGTTCGCGTGGGAAGACCACTGGCACACGCCACTGACCGAGGTTCGCCGCCTGCTCGGCCTCCCCGAGAGCCCGCGCTCGATCGGTGGCTACACCACCGGCGCGTTTCAAGCCGCCGCGTGATCTAGACTGCGCGCATGACGCGCGTCGCGATTACCGGAGCCAGTGGGCTCCTCGGCTCGAACCTCGCCGCCGAGCTGCTGCGCGACGGTCACACCGTGGTCGCCACCCGGCGCGCCGGGACCAAGGTCGCGCACCTCGAGGATCTCGCGATCGAATGGCGCGAGGCGGATCTCGGATCGACCGACGCGCTCGCGCGCGCGTTCGCCGGCGCCGAAGCGGTGTTTCACTGCGCCGCGATGGTGACCGTCAAGCGCGAGGTCACGTCCGAGATGACCGACGCGAACGTCACCGGCACCGAGCGCGTGATCGCCGCGTGCAAGACCGCCGGCGTGCGCCGCTTGGTCCACACGTCGTCGGTCGTCGCGATCGGGCTGTCGGCGGCGGGCGCGCGGAGCGACGAGACCGCGACCTGGAACTTCGAGGAGCTCGGCCTGTCCGACGCCTACGCGATCACGAAGCATCGCGCCGAGGACGCCGTCCGCGCCGCCGATCTCGACGCGGTGATCGTCAACCCGACCTTCATGTTCGGTCCTCGCGATGCGCGGCCGAGCTCGGGCAAGATGATCGTCGATGTCGCGCGCCGCCGGGTGCCCGGCTGGACGCCCGGCTTCAACAACTTCGTCGACGTCCGCGATGTCGCGCGCGGCATGATCGCAGCGTGGCAGCGTGGCAAGCGCGGCGAGCGCTACATCCTGGGTGGCCACGACATGACGTATCGCGATTGCTTCGCGGCGATCGCACGGGTCGCCGGCGTCAAGCCGCCGCGGTTCGGCGCGCCGCACGCGCTCGCGAAGCTGCTCGGTCGGTGGGGCGACTTTCAGGAGCGGTGCGGCAAGGATCCGCTCGTGAACTCGACACAGATCCGCTACGCGTACACCAACATGTTCCGGTTCACGTCGGCGAAGGCCGAGCGCGAGCTCGGCTACACGTACGGCGCGCTCGACCGGGCGATCGGTGACGCGCTCACGTGGTTCCGCGCCCACGCGATGCTCTAGAGCGCGCGCTGCGAAAGCCGCGTAGAATCGGCGGACGTGCGGTTCGCGATGCTGTTGCTGGTGACGGGCTGCCGGAGCATTTTCGGCATCCACGATCCGTCGGTCGCGATCGACGACGCGAACCACGACGCGACCGGTGACGGCCCGATCGACGGCGACGCCTGCACGTCGTTCTCGACGGTGATCGACACGTGTGCGTTACCGCCCGGGGCGCCGCTGCCCTCGGCGACGACCGCGTACAACTCCGATACCGGCATGATCACCCTCGGCCTCGCCAGCCTCGCGATGCCCCACGTGGTGGTCACGACGATCGGGGGCCCACTCGATGTCGTCTCGATCACGACGTTCGTGCAAGACCCCGATGCGCTGTTGCGGATCACCGGCACCAACCCGGTCGCGTTCGCGGTGACCGGCGAGCTCGAGATCTCGGGCCACATCGATCTCTCGGCCGGTGGCGCCGGTGCCGGCTGCGACGCCGTCAGCACCGGCGAGCCCGGCGTGGTCCAAGGGGCTGCCGGCGACGGCGGCGGTGGCGGTGGCAACAGCGCGCCCGGCGGCGATGGTGGCGGTGGCGACAACCACCCGACCCAGACCCACGGCGGTGCCGCGGTGCCGTCGGGCGCCTATCACGCGGGGTGTGCGGGTGGACATGGCGGCGGTGCGGGCCAACCCGCCGGTGGCCTCGGTGGTGGTGGGTTGTATCTGGTCGCGGCGTCGGCCGTCTTGATCGGCGGCGTGATCGACGTCAGCGGCGGTGGCGGCCAAGGCGGTGTGCTCCTCGGCGGCCGCGTCGGTGGCGGTGGTGGCGGGACGGGCGGCGCGCTCGTGATCGAAGCACCGCACGTCGCGCTCGCGGGGCATCTCGATGCGACCGGTGGTGGCGGTGGTGGTGGCTCGAGTGTCGTTACCGAGGGCGTCGCCGGAAGGCTCGGCAGCCAAGGCGGCACCGGCGGTCACGGCTCGTCGTCGAACGCCGGCGGTCGCGGTGGCACGGGCTCGATCGACCCCGCGCCGGGCGTCGGCGCCGTGCCCGGCGAAGGTGGCGGCGGTGGCGGCGGTGCGGTCGGAAGGATCGGCATCGTGTCCCCCGACTTCACGAACGGTGGCTCGGTGTCGCCACCACCGAGTTAGCTACCGGGTGACCGTCGCCCGGCCCGCGAGATAGCCGCGGCCACGCGTCATCAGCGCGCGAAACCCCTCGAGGTCGTTCGCGCGCACGACCGATCGCAGGCGCTCGACCGCATAGAGCAGCGCCGACAGCGACTCGGTGCCGTAGTCGTTGAGCGTCTGGATCTCGAAGTACAGATCGGGATTCTCGGCGGCGACATTGGCCGCGACGACCAACTGACTGTCGAACGTCGTCGACGACAGGTTCGCGAGCCGCGGCGCAGCTTCGCCGCTGTCGGCGAGCGCCGTGAAGAACGCGATGTTGAGCGCGTGCGACAGGCCGAGCACGTACGCGATCAACCGATCGTGACTCTCGAGATCCATCTCGACGAGCGTCGCCATCGTCGGCTCGAACAACGCGCGCGCCGCCGCGGTCGCCGCCGGCGCACCGAGGTCGACGAAGATCACGTGGCGGCCGCTGAGCAGCGCGGTATCCGGGCCGAACATCGGATGGACCGAGCACACCTGCGCTCCGGCATCGCGCAGCGCGTGCAAGCCCTCGCGCAGCGGGCTCTTCAACGAGCCGACATCGAACACCACACCGGCCGGCGGGGCCTTCGCGAGCTCGAGCAGGATCTGATTGGTCGCCGGCATCGGCGCGGCGATGATGATGACCTCGTGATCGAGCGTCGCCGTCCGCCAATCGCGATGGTTCGTCACGCCGCCGACATCGTCTGGCCCATCGTTGGGATCCGCGATCTCGACGGAGAACCCCTGCGCACGCAGGTAGCGCACGAACCACGCGCCCATGTGACCGGCACCGCCGATCACGAGCGCGCGCCGGCCCGAGCCTTCGCCGCTGGTCGCGACCATGTCTTGCTCTTGCACGGTCAGCGACGCGCGAATGAACGCGAGCACGAGCTCCTCGCCGAGCGACGCCGGCAGCCCGTGCTCGGTCGCCGACGCCCGCGCGCGGCCGACGACGTCTTTCTCTTGCCGGAAGTCGCGCGTCGGCATGCCGAGCTCGCGCTTGGCCTGGCCGATCTTCATCGCGGTGGCCTGGCGCTTCGCGACGAGCGCGAGGATCTCGCGATCGATCCCACCGAGCTCGCCGCGGAGCGTGTCTAATCGGTCGTGGGCACGTTGTCGCGGATCGTCTGAGGCCATGCCCCAGCCTACGCTACGGCCGCGTGGCGATAACGACCTTCGCGACGAGATGCGACTCGGTGCGCACCTCGACGAAGCCGCACTCGGCGAGGATGCCGGCCAGATCATCTTCCAGATAGTCCGCGTAGAACGGCTCGTGGAACTCGATCGGGAAGTTGCGCAGCACGCCCTCGAGCTCCGGGCTCTCACTCGGTTGGGCCGAGTCCTCGATCACGACGAGCCCGCCCGGCTTGACGACGCGAAACATCTCGCGCACGGCGTTGCGACGCGCGTTGCGCGGCAGCTCGTGGAACATGTAGACGCTGGTCGCGATCTCGAACGTGCCATCAGCCCACGGCAACGCTTCGGCGTTCTCGACGGCGAGCGTGATCTCGTCGACCTCGAGCAGCCGCTGGCGCGCGCGCTTGACGTACGCCGGCGACAGGTCCGCACCGTAGAGCCGCAGCCCGGGATGCGCGCGCGAGAGCTGATGCAGCGTGCGACCGGTGCCACAGCCGAGATCGATCAGGCGCGCGTCGGCTGCGGGGCCCCTGGCGTGGGCCTGTAACCAGCGCGTGACCGGCGGGATGATCTGGCGCCGCATCACATCGGCGGTGCCGCGGAACAACAGCTCGACGCCGAGCTCGTACACCGCCGCCGAGAACTCGCTGAAGTAACCACCGCTCTGCCAGTGGAACGTCCGCCGGTAGTACGGCGGGAATCGATCCTTGTCGACCGACGGGATGTCCTTGTAGTTGTTGTCGTGCTTGCGGCGCACCACGTTCGGCGCATCGGCGAGCAGCCTCGGCAACTGGCGCAGGTAGCGCCGCGTCGGGATATCGAACAACAGCTCGCGGGGGTACATCCCGGCGTCGACGTTCGCGAGGTCCCGGCGATGCAGCTCCTGGCGCCGGCGCTGCAGCACGCGCAGCACGTCGACGGAGATCTTGGGACGCGGCGTGCGGGTCGCGATGCGCGCCGCCTCCTGCATCACCGTCGCGTTGATCATGAACGACAGATGCTGCGAGTGATAGGCGAGTCGGTCGAAGCGCGACAGCATACGGTTAGCGTCTCCTTCGTCTCCAGAGTAGCGCACCCACACCGAAGGCCAAGAACAGCGAGCCACCGCCACCACCGCCGACGTTGCAGCAGCCTTTGGGCGGCGGCGTGACGTCGGTCGTGCCGCCGCCGTCGACCGGACCGTCCACGCTGAGCAGGCAGTCCGAGACGCCGGTGCAATCGACCGACGTATCGGTGATGCCGAGCTGTTGTTCGAGGCAGCACCACACCGACGGGTGGCCTTGATACGAGGCCACGCACTGGGTGGCCTGCACCGTCGACGGGTCGCAGGTGACCACACCGTTGATGTCCTGGTAGCGCAGCACGCCGGTCCAGGTCGCGAGGTCGGTCGACTTCATGATGCCGTAGCCGTCGCCCGGGACGCCCGGCGAATCGAAGTTGTGCGTGCACGCCCAGACATCGTGGCTCGTCGGATTCTCGACGAGACAGTTGATGTGCGGCGCGCCGGTCAGCGGGACCCAGTTGCACGACGCTTGGCTGATGCAGCCCGCGCCGTTCGCGGACTTCATCGAGCCCGAGACCTGCGTGCCCGCGACCAGCGTGCCGTCGCTGCGGATCAGGAACGACAGGCCGAACGAGTCCATCGTCGTCAGGATCTTGTGCCAGGTCACACCGGCGTCGCTGCTCTTGTAGATGCTGTCGCCGAGCTGGCCGTTCTCGAGGTTGATCCGGATATAGATCTCGTCGGGGTTCGCGTGATTGATCCCGACGACGTCGATCGCCGAGTTGTTCGACGTCGTGAGGCCAGTGATCGACATCTGGGTGTAGTTGACGCCCTCGTCGACGCTCTTGAACAACAGGAACTGCTTGACCGACTCGCACATCGCGCCGGTGTTGGTGCCGCAGTTGACGTCCACGGTGCAGGTCGCGCCGGCGTTCGCCGAGGCCGCGTTGCACACCTTGTTGAAGCGATAGCCGGTGACGTAGACCCGCGTCTTGTCGTTCGGCGCGACCGTCAGCGAGTCCCACCAGTCGTTGTTCTGACCGGGCATCCCGGAGGTCGGGAACATCGCGCCGTCGTTCTGCGACCGGTAGATCTTGCCGTCGGCCGGATCGGCGGCGGCGTAGAATACGTCGCCCGCCGGAGCCGGCCCCATCTCGACCGCGGACACGAACGTCGTGCCGGAGTCCGCGGTGGCGAACGTGCAGCCGTCGCGCATGACCTTGAGGCCATCGAACGTGGTCGCGAACAACGCACCGGTCGGCGAGTACGCGTAGTCCGGATCGTACATCCCGCCGTAGCCGATCGCCTTCTCGCACATCCACTTCCAGGTCGTGCCGCCATCGTCGGAGCGCAGAAAGCCGAACGTCATGCCGGCCGCGATGTGCTGCGGGGCGCCTTGTTCGAAGTTGATCGTCGACGTCGCCGCGGGGCGACCGTTCGCGCCGGCGACGCCGGCCATCGCGACCACCAAGAGTCCAGCCAGGACAGATCGCCTCATAGGCCCCATCGTAACGCAGGCCCGTCACCATGTGTCGTCGAGCCACCTGACAGGCGATTGCCAAGTGACCGCAACCGCTAGCGGCGAGCGGCGCTAGCGGCGAGTGGCACGCCGGGCCAACCGCGTGAGCTGGGGCGCATCGAGTGCGAGCTTCGCGGGACGATCGAGCTGTTTGATCGCGTGCTCGAGGCGCAGCGCCGAGCCCTTGTCCCGGCAGCGACGCTGGAGCACGAGCTCGAGCGGACCGCGCCCGCGCGTGTAGCGAGCGCCCTTGCCGGCCGCGTGCGCCGCGATCCGAGCCGTGACATCGTTCGTGATCCCGCAGTACAGCGAGCCATCGGCGCAGCGCAGCAGGTAGACGTAGTACCAGCTAGCCAACCTTGTGCTCGATCTCGGGCGGCGTCGCGAAGAAGCGATTGCGCTTGGGATCGTTGAACCGCTTGTAGTCGATCAGCCACGGCGTGACCGAGGCGGTCCCGGCCTCGAGCCGAACGGTCGCCGCCATCGGCGTCACCGTGCGGTAGCTCGACTCCGGCGGCAGATCGAAGTTGTCGGCGCCGCCGGCGGAGAACAACGTGGCGAGCGACGCGACCTCGCCGTACATCGTCTTGAACCCGGCATCGACCTTCTCGTGGCCGCGGAACATCATCGAGCAGCCGAACCGCGCCATGAACGCTTCGAACTGGCGCTTGCCGAACGGGAACCGCGCGTTCTGCGCCTGGAGATCGTCGGGGATGTAGTCGGCCGTCGATGGATCGCTCCACAGCATCTGGAAGCGGATCTCTGGATCGTTGAGCGCGGCCATGTCGTGGAGCTTGGCCTTGATGTCGGTGTCGCGCGGGATGCCGGCGTGGACGAACATCAGCTCGTCGAAGAACAGCATGTTCGGCATCTCTTCGAACATCCGCATGTAGTCCTGGAACACTTCGCCGGGGATGTGGCCGATCAACGTGTTGATCGCCTCGGCCGGCTTGACGCCGCCGTAGATCCGGCCGCGGTACTCGATGTAGTACTCGTGGTTGCCGCGCAGCGGGAACACGTGGTCGGGCGCGGCGAGGTAGAGCTGCATGATCGTGCGCAGCACGCCGTTGTAGCTGAACATGCCGCGATCGATGTAGTCGCCGAGCAGCACGAGCTTGGGCTCGGGCTGGCGTGAATCGAGCTTCCACGCCTCGAGCTTCGCGAAGAAGTCGGCCTGGAGCAGCGCGCTCTTCAAGCACGAGTAACAGCCGTGCAGATCGCCGAGCACGGTGATCTCGTAGACCGCGCCGGGACGCGCGGGGTGGACGTAGACGTGACCGTCGAGGAACGGCTTCTCGTTGGTGAGCTCGCTGACCGACTGCTTGCCGGCGAGCTTGCCGTTGCCCTTCGCGCGCTGCGCGACGAGCTGCGCGGTGAACCGGTTCATCAGGTCGAGGTCGGCGTCGATCTGTTGCTTGATCAGCGCCGGGTCGGCCGAGTAGTGGTGCTCGAACGCCGAGAAGAACGGGTGGTCGTCGAGCCGGGTCTTGATCGTGCTCGGATCCTCGATCGCGACCTTGTTGTTCTGGACGATCTCGATGTCGGCGTCTTCGATCGGCGTCGGGTTGTCGAGCAGCGCTTCGATCTCGTTGCGAAACTTCTGCTCGCTCGGATGGACCGAGCCGTCGGCATAGATCAGCTCGTCGATCGTCGAGAGCAACTCGGTCTGGTTGTCGCGATCGAACGTCTGGAAGATCTCGTAGCTACGCAGCTTGAGCTTCGAGTAGACGAACTTCTCGACGTCTTCACCGTCGGCGACGGCCTCGTCGAACAGCTCCTTGACGCTGCGATCGACCTGCTCGAACACCTCGTGGAAGTGCGAGACGAACTTGTTGACGACCTCGTCGCGCGTTTTCGGATCGGCGTCGGGCATCGCCAGCTTCGCGCGAGCGGTGACGAGCTGGCGGATGTAGATCCGGACGAACGTCTTCTCGGTGAAGTCGAACTCGCCATCGATGTACCCGAACGCGGTCAGGTAGAAGATGATCGCGTGCATCTGCTGTTCGGCGACGTCGGGATTCGTGCTGAACGTGAGCATTGTTGGAAATGTTGCCTCGACCGCGGACAGGCGTGCAAGGGCAGCCGCGTGCCCTTCTCGTGTCCTTCTCAAGTATGATGTCGGCGTGCGATTTGGGGCTGTGCTCGCGACGCTCTTGACGTCCGTGTCCGCGCATGCGGAGCCTCGCGTCGAGGCGTCGGCATTCCTCGGGGTCGACGACTTCGGCGACCAGATCAAGCTCGGCGACGGGCTCGCTCCCGAGCAGCGACCGCAGACCGCGCCGCTCGTCGGGGTCCGCGGCACGTTGTTGTTCCTGCGGGGCTCGGCGCTCGAGCTCGGGATCGAGCCCGAGCTGACGTTCACCGGCTCGTGGACCGGCTACGGGTTCGACGGCCCGCGCGTGTCGACGTTCGCGCCGGTGCTCGGCTATCGCGGCAGCCTGCTCGTCCGGGTCCGGCTCGGCGACGGGTTCGCGCTCCACGCCTCGGTCGGTGGTGGCGGCGAGTCGGTGTTCGCTTCGTCGCCGTATCTGTCGAGCACGACCGATCCGATCATGTTCTACGGCGTCGGCGCCACCGTGGGGTTCGGCCGTGGTTGGCACGTGCGGCTCGACGCGCGCCAGGGTTTCATGCCGGCGAAGGACGGCGGGACGACCGAGATCTACGAGGCCACGCTCGGGATCGGGCTACGGTTCGGCGAGCTGCCACCGCCGCCGCCCGTCGTGGTAGCAGCGCCACCGCCGAGGCAGCCGTTGCTGCCGGATCCGGATCGCGATGGCGATGGCGATGGCATCCCCGATCGCCTGGACAAGTGTCCGGATCAGGCGGAGACCAAGAACGGCTTCGTGGACCAAGACGGCTGCCCCGAGACCGATCCCGACGGGGACCGCATCTTCGGCAGCGCCGACAAGTGTCCCGATCAGGCAGAGGACTTCGATCACTTCGAGGACGAAGACGGCTGCCCGGATCCCGACAACGACCAGGATGGAATTCCCGACGCCCAGGACAAGTGTCCGAATCAGCCCGAGACCAAGAACGGGTTCGAGGACGAGGATGGCTGTCCCGACGAGGTTCCGGCGATCGTGAGTGCCGCGTTCGAGGCCGCGAGTGCCGTCCGGTTCGAGCCCTCGCGCGCGAAGTTATCGGAGGCGGCGAAGGCGGCGCTCGCGAAGGCGCTCGTGCAGTTGCACGCGCACCCGACGATGCACGTCGTGGTGACGGGACATCCGGACAAACCGGCCGACAAGTCGGATGACAAGGCGAGCGCGTTGGCGAAGAAGCGCGCGGACGTCGTGAAGTGGTACCTCGTCGATCAAGGGGTGCCCGTCGATCAACTCGAGTCGACGACGGGCGACGTGCGGAAGCAGCCGATCACGCTGGCGACGGCGCCGCCGCACTAGCGAGTCAGCCAGACCTTCGCCCACGCCGCGTATTCGCGGAGCAGCCAGCGCACCGCTCGACGGTGATCGCGGTACTGGAGGCTGTCGGCGAGGTGCCAGGCGCGAGCGTCGAAGCCGGCGGCGCGGAACAGATGCTCTGCGCGGCGGGCATGAAACGGTT
>JBDTJY010000152.1:0-3360 GCA_039935615.1 Kofleriaceae bacterium | reverse complement strand
AACGCGATCAGGTCCGTGCCGTGGAGCTCCGAGATCGGTCGGTCGAGCCAGTCGGCGAGATACTTCTCGATCTCCTTCTTCACGGTTGCGATCGTCTGCTCGGAGCGTTTCCGCTTGCGAAGCTTCGCGAGATGCGCCTCGTACGCGTCGCGCATCGTTGGTCCACCGTTCTCGGTCCTCTTGGTCTCGCGGGCCTCGGCGTTGAGATCGATGCCCTCGGACATCTTGCCGAGCATCCCCTTCGCCACGACCTTCGCGAGCTTGACGTTCCACGTCGCACCATCGGCGCGAGGTCGACCAGCCACGCCGATCTTCACGCGCCGGTTCTTACCGTTGACCCACGAGCGCGCCACGAACGTCTTCGCACCGGATCGACCGACGACGACGCCGAGCCCGGAGGTCTCGGTGTCCCAGTAGTATTCCTGCGCGCGATCGATCGGCGTTGGGATCTCGGCGAGGGTCTTCTCGTTCAACAGAAGCGTAGGCACGGAGCTGCTCTCTCTAGGAACTGGCTAGGCTACAAGGTGTGGACGGTTCCCGACACCTCGAGATAGCCAACTCCTCTTTTTCGTTTGGTTGGGTGTACCGAAGGACAGCTACGTAAACCTGCGTACCGACGTCCGCGCTCAACTCATAAGCCCTTGGTCGGCAGTTCAACTCTGCCTTCAGCCACCACTTCTAGTAGGAACTGCGAACGCTAGGTCACGTAACGCGCGTACGCCCGACGCTCCGCATCGCTGCTAGCGTGGCTGATCGCGCGCTCGTAGAACGCTCTCGCCTCCGCCACGTTGCCATCGCGACGTTCGAGATCGGCGCGTCCGGCCCAGTAGTACGAGTACGTCGCGAGCTTCGGCTCCGCGGCGAGCGCCGCGAGCTCGGCGCGACCGGTCGCGACGCCGCGAAGCTCTGCGATCGCCAGGCCCCGGTTGAGCAACACGATCGGTCCCGGCGCGAGGGCCACGAGCGCGTCGTAGTACTCGACGATCGTCTCCCAGCGAGTGTCCACCAGAGACGGCGCGCGCGCGTGCTCGAACGCGATGCCCGCCTCGAGGTGCCAACGCGTCCACCCAGGGCCGCTCGCACTCTCGCCGAGGTGACGGATCCCGCGACCGATCAACGCGTGATCCCAGCGCGTGCGGTCCTGCTCGGCGAGTGGGACGAGCACACCGTCATCGACACGTGCAGGTAGCCGAGCCGCGGTGAAGCAGAACAGCGCGGCGAGGGCGTGGACCGTGCGGGGCTCGATGTCGATCGCATCGAGGAGTAGCTCGGCGAGCCGCAACGCATCCGCGCACAGGGCCTGCGCGAGCGGGTTGCCCTCGTTGAACATCAGATAGAGCGCCGCTTCGACCGAAGGTTGGCGTGCCGGGACATCGTCGATCGCGAGCGCACCGAGCTCGCGCAACCGTGCGCGACCTCGATGCAGCCGCCGATCGATCGTAGGAACGTCGACGAGGAACGCACTTGCGATCTCGGCGGCCGAGAACCCGCACAGCAAGCGCAGGATCAGCGAGACGTGGGTCTCCGGCTTGAGTGCCGGGTCGCAGACCGAGAACATCATCGCGAGCTGATTCTCGGCATCTGCCGCGGCCGACATCATCAGCTCGACCGCCGCGTCGAGCTCGCCGAGCGGCTCTTGCTTGCGCTCGCGGCGAAGCACGTCGATCGCGCGCCGCTTCGCGACCTGAAGGATCCACGCCTTCGGATCGTCGGGTGCACCGAATCGCCACGCCTGCATCGCGGTCACGAGCGCGTCGTGGACGACATCCTCGGCGAGCGCGACGTGTGCCGGCCCGAGCAAGCGCACGAGCGCCGCGACCAGCCGCGCCGATTCGCGCCGGAACAGATCCGAGACGAGCGTGCCGACGTCCACGTTAGCTGTTGGGGATGTGGCCCAGCGGCCTGACCTCGACCGAGCCGGTGTTGTCCTCGAGGATCGGGCAACCGCGCGCGAGCTCGGTGGCCTCGGCGAGCGTCGCCACGTCGACGATCAGCGCCCCGGTGATCAGGTCTTTCGACTCGGCGTACGGACCGTCGGTGATGACCTTGTCGCGACCGCGCACCACGCTGCCGCTCGCCGGATGCTCGAGGGGATGCCCCTCGACCAGCTTGCCGGCGCCGTGAAGTCCTCGCGTCCACGCATCCCACCTCCCGAGGTGGGCCTGGAGCTCGGTCGGAGATAGCGGCGTCCCGCCTGCATAGCCGCCACCACGGAAGATGAACATGAATTTAGGCATGGCCGAGGACGAACAAGGTCGCGCGAACCGGACACGAAATAAAGCATGGGTGCCGCCGCGATCAGGGCCGTTGGTCGACTGCGAGGTCAAATCCGACGAACTTCTTCGATGGCTTCCGGCCCGTCAACTCGGGAAGCGACTCGACCGGGATGTCGAGATCCTGATCGCCCCCGACGATTCCCGAGTTGGTCGGCCGCGTCGCGACGGCAAGACGGTACACTCGGCCGCTCAACGCAGCGCGCGCTCGATCTCGCGGACGAAGTACGTCATCGATGCCTGCACCGCACCCGCGCGGTTGACCAGGTACTTGCGCGCGCGCTCGAACGGCAACCAGGCGCGATCACCGATCACGACGGCAGCTTCGTCAAGTGACTCGCGCGGCACCCAGCGACCGCCGAAGCGACGCACCAGCATCTCGCCGATGTAGCCACCGACCGCTGATACCAGCTCATCGACGCGCTGCGGAAACTGTTCCGGGTACGTGTGATGCCAGAAGTGCGCGTCCAGCACCGGGAGATCCTTCGGATTGAACTCGCCGATCGGTTCGACCTTGTCGTGGAGGAGCGCGATGAGCTGCTCGGCGTACATCTCGTAGGTCTCGATCGAGTCCGCCGGATCCTCCACATCCGTCGTGACGCTTGCTGCAGGTCGGTACTCATCGACCGGCAGGATCGGCAGCGCGTTCAACTCCGCGACGAGATCCGACTGCGACGGGGGCCGTACGTTGTTCGCGATGCGCGCCATCACATCGTCGATCTCGGCACCCCATGTTGGTTCGACGCGCACGAGGCTACGCGATCGCGCACGTAGCCGCTCGAGCTCTGCGTCGAAGCTCACACCGTCGACGAGATGGCATCTTGCCTTGGCTTGCGCGATCCGTGATTCGTCGGACGCAGAATCGGTGGGACTCGCGCTGGTCGTCCACAGCACCGAGCCGTCGGATAGCTCGACGAGCGTTGCCGCTGGCGTGGTCAAAACGCGGTCGCGTCCGATGCGGTCGACGAACGCGCGTCCGTACCAGTTCAGCCAGTAGACGTCCTCCAGCGTCTCCGGCTCCCAGCCAACATCCTGCGTGTTCGGCATGCGGATCTGATCCGCAAAGCTATGGCACCGGCCCGAAATG
>JBDTJY010000151.1:0-8261 GCA_039935615.1 Kofleriaceae bacterium | reverse complement strand
TTGATCTTCGCGCCGGCGACGGGCGTCCCCGTCGCGTCGATGACCTTGCCGGTGAGCGTGCGGCCGTGCGGAACGGTGATCGCGCCGAGGTCGGTGGTCTTGCCGACTTCGACCTTCACGCCGTGCTTCACGATGTCCGCGAACTCGGGGCCGTGGATCGTGAGGTCGTAGTCGCCCGGTTCGAGCTCGTCGACGAGGAACTGGCCGTCGGTCGCCGGCGTGCCCGGTCGCCAACCCACGCGCACGGACGCGAGGATCGGCGGCTTGCCATCGGACTTCGCGAGCGAGCCCTTGATCGATCCCGGCGTCGCCAGCACGAGCTTGACGTTGGTGTCGCCGGTCTTCGCCGCGGTGCCTTCGAGGTTGAACCGCTGGGTGTCGTGGCGCGAGGCGTGGAGCTTGTACGGACCATCGGGCAGGCCGTGCATCGTGAACTTGCCGTCGCCATCGGTCGTCGCGGTCGAGAAGCCGGTGAGGGCGAGGCTGTCTTCGTTCGCGCCGCCGAACACGTCGGGCGTCGACGCGACCTGGACCTCGGCGACCGGCTGCGCTTTATCGTCGACGACAATGCCGGAGATCGTGCCGGTGACGTCGAGCACGAGCTCGACATCCTTGTTCTCGGCGAGCGCCGTGAGATCGAACGACAGGATCTTCGATCCGGCGGTGTCGGTCTCGGCGCGGACGTCGAGCTTCGCGCGCGATAGGCCGCGCAGCTCGAACGCACCGTTCTTGTCGGTCGTGGTCTGGCGTCGCGGCACGCCGGTCATCTCCGAGCCCTTCCCGGCGACGCGCACGGTCGCGAACGCGATCGGTTGATGCTTGGGATCGACGACCTTGCCGGCCAACCGACCGCCGACCTTCATCACGATCTGGAGGCCCTCGACCGGCTTGGTCCCGACGACGACCGGCGTCGACCGCGAAGGCGCGTGCTCCTTGTCGATCGCCACGAGCGTGTGCGTGCCCGCGGCGAGCGTCAGCGTGAACGCGCCGTTGTCATCGCTCGCCACCGGCTCGACCGAGCTGCCGAGGTTCCAGATCCCGGCGGTCGAGACCTGCGCCTTGGCGACCGCCTTGCCGGCTTCATCGACGACGCGCCCGGTGACGGCGATGCCGGCGTGGAGCACGATGTCGATCCGTCCGGTCGCGTTCGCCGAGCCGACGCTCGTGAAGCCGCTGTTCGGCGCGAACCCGGATGCCGCCGCGTGCACGCTGACCCAGCCGGGGCTGACCGGTGACAGCGTCGCGGTACCATCGTCGCCGGTCGTGACGGTCAGGCCGTGGTCTTCATCCGCTTTGACCTCCGCGCCGGCGATCGGCTTGTTGTCGTCGCCGCGCACCGACACGATCAACTTCGCGCCGGCGGCGAGTTGCAGGATCGCCGGATCGCTCTTGTCGGTGAGTCGATACTCGATCGGTCCGCCGACCTCGTTGCCCGAGCGCGCGGTCAACCGGTACGCACGGCCGACCAGCTTGTCGAAGCTGAACGAGCCGTCGCCTTCGGACTTCGCGGTCCGCGGTGGCACCGTCCCGAGCCACACCTCGGCACCGCCGACGCCGTGACCATCGGCATCGATCACCTGACCCTCGAGCCGCAGCGGGCCCTCGCGATCGAGATCGATCTCCGGCACCTTCATCGCCGGCGCCTTCGACGCGACGCTGTACTGCGTCGCCTTCGATGGCGGTTTCGGCGGCGGCTTCGTCGCCGCATCGTGATGACGGAACAACAGCAGATATGCACCGAGGGCTACTGCCAGGAGGAGCAGCCCACCACCGAGTTTCCTCATGTACGCGCACGCTAAGACGCGGCGATCGCGAAGAAAAGATGCGACATCGCCGCGACACCCGATGCGACGTCGGTTTTCCTCTGACTGCGACAGCTACGCTTCGTCGAGGAACGGATAGCGGTAGTTGGTCGGTGACACGAACGTCTCTTTGATCGTCCGCGCGGCGGTCCACCGGATCAGGTTGAGCAGCGAGCCGGCCTTGTCGTTGGTGCCCGAGGCGCGCGCACCACCGAACGGTTGCTGGCCGACGACGGCACCGGTCGGCTTGTCGTTGATGTAGAAGTTGCCGGCCGCGTCGCGGAGCTCGTGCTGGGCGTGCACGATCGCCGCGCGGTCGCGTGCGAACACCGCACCGGTCAGGGCGTACGGCGACGTCCGATCGACGAGGCGCAGCGTGTCTTCCCACGCGCTATCCGGATACACGTGCAGCGTCACGATCGGTCCGAACAGCTCTTCCTGCATGTGCCTGACCATCGGATCCTCCGTCGTGATCAAGGTCGGCCTGACGAAGTAGCCGTCCTTGTCGTCGGTGCCGCCGCCGGCGACGACCTTCATGCCGCGGGTCTCGCGCGCTTCTGCGATCGCGGCCGCGTGCTTGTCGAACGCGCCCTTCTTGATCACGGCGCCGCAGTAGTTCGTGAAGTCGCCGACCTCGCCGACGCGCAGGCCGTTGATCGTCTCGATCAGCTCGTCCTTCATCGCGTCCCACACCGACTGCGCGATGTACGCGCGCGACGCGGCCGAGCACTTCTGGCCCTGATATTCGTAGCCGCCGCGGATCAGCGCGGTCGCGACCGCCTTCGGATCTGCCGACGCGTGCGCGAGCACGAAGTCCTTGCCGCCGGTCTCGCCGACCAGCCGCGGATACGTCTTGTAGCGCTCGATGTTGCTCGCGATCCGCTTCCAGAACGTGTGGAACACGTCGGTCGAGCCCGTGAAGTGCACGCCTGCGAGATCGGGATGATCGAGGATGATGTTGGTCTGGTTGTGCGGCAGCCCCGGGATGAAGTTGATCACGCCCGGCGGAAAGCCCGCCTCCTCGAGGATCTGCATCGTGCGCCACGCCGCGAGCACCTGGGTCTCGGCCGGCTTCCACACCACCGTGTTGCCCATCATCGCGGGCGCGGTCGGCAGATTGCCGCCGATCGCGGTGAAGTTGAACGGCGTCAGCGCGAACACGAAGCCCTCGAGCGGGCGCAGCTCGCTCATGTTCCACACGCCCGCGCTCGACCTCGGCTGCATCGCGTACAACTGCTGCGCGAACGTCGCGTTGAACCGCCAGAAGTCGATCAGCTCGCACGCCGCATCGATCTCGGCCTGATGACACGTCTTCGACTGACCGTGCATCGTCGCGGCGTTCATCGTCATGCGCCATGGTCCGGCCAGCAGCTCGGCCGCGCGCAGCATGCACGCCGCGCGCGCCTCCCACGGCATCGCCGCCCATTCGCGCCGTGCCGCCACCGCCGCGCGAATCGCGCGCTCGACCGTGTCTTCATCCGCCGCGTGAAACCGTGCGATCACGTGGTCGTGACGGTGCGGCATCCGCACGTCGCGCAGCTTGCCGGTCCGCACGTGCTGGCCGCCGACCACGCACGGAATCTCGACGACCTCGCGTTCGACCTGGGCCAGCGCCGCCTTCAGCCGCGCTTTCTCGGGACTTCCGGGTGCATAGCCCAGCACCGTTTCGTTGATCGGCTCGGGCACATGGACGATCGCGTCGTTCATGACGGGCGGTGTACCACGGGCTTATTGTCGTGGCGTGCCGATCCGAGCGACCGAGGAAGCCGACTTCGGCGTGTTCACCGCCATCACCAACGACCTGATCGCGACCACCGCGATCCACTTCGGCTACGAGCCGCTCGGGCCGAACGAGCTGCGGGACGTGTGGTCGGCGCAGCGCGACAGCTTCCCATGGCTGACGATGACCGACGACGCCGGCACGATCCTCGGCTACGCGAAGGCCGGCACGTGGCGCGAACGTGCCGCCTATCAGTGGACCTGCGAGACCACGATCTACCTGACCGCGGCGTCGCGCGGGCAGGGCCACGGTCGTGTGCTGTACACGTCTCTTCTCGACGCATGTGTGCTGCGCGGCTTCCACTCCGCGATCGGTGGCATCGCGCTGCCCAACGCGGCGAGTGTGCGCTTGCACGAGTCGCTCGGCTTCGTCGCGGTCGGTGTGGTCAAAGCGGCGGGACGCAAGTTCGAGCGCTGGCACGACGTCGAATTTTGGCAGCGCCTACTATAGTGTGTAGTATACACTAATTCGATGGAGCTGCTCATCCCGGGTCGTGATCACGGCTACCTCGACGGCGACAGCTTCGACTACCGTGGCCCGCTCGCGTTCACGTTGCCGGCGGTGATGTCGCCCACCGAGTGCGCGCAGATGATCGCGCGGATCGAGGCGCTCGGTCCGTCCGACGCGCCGGTCACCACCGCCTCCGGCGCGGTGATGCGTCCGGAGGTGCGCAACAACCAGCGCGTGATGTTCGACGACGTCGCACTCGCCTCGACACTCTTCGCCCGGATCGCGGTTCCCGAGTCGCTGTGCGACATGCGCGCGGTCGGCATCAACGAGCGGTTTCGTTGCTATCGCTACGAGCCGGGACAGCGGTTCGCGCCACACCGCGATGGCTACTTCGCTCGCAACGACCAGGAGCGCAGCCTGTTGACGTTCATGGTCTATCTCAACGACGACTTCACCGGCGGCGAGACCGCGTTTCTCGGCTACGCCTGCTCCGCGAGACCGCGGGTCGGAACGGCGCTGCTGTTCCAGCACCTGCTCGATCACGAGGGCTGCGTCGTGAAGAGCGGCGTCAAGTACGTGCTGCGCAGCGATGTCATGTATCGCTCGGAAGTGTCATCAGGCTAGTCCCTGCCGGCATGAACCAGCTCGGCGGACGCAGGTCCAGAGCACGCCTACTCGCGCCACTCGCGCCACTCGCGCCTATTCGCGGTCGAGGTAGGTGTAGCCGATCATGCCCTGACGGAAGCGATTGATCAGCGTCCGGCTCTCCTCGATCGTCATCAGCTTCTTGCGCAGCGCCTGCTCGACGTTGTTGCGCATGCGCCCGAGCAAGTCGCTCGGCGAATAGTCGACGAACTGGAGCACCTCGGCGACGGTGTCACCGGCGACGACTTCTTTGACGTCGTAGCTGCCTTCGGGCGAGAGCTGGACATGGACGGTGTTGGTGTCACCGAACAGGTTGTGCAAGTCGCCGAGGATCTCCTGGTACGCGCCGACCAGGAAGATGCCGAGGTAGTAGTCGTTGTGCTCGATCTTCGGATGGAGCTCGAGCACGTGCTTGACGTCGCGCAGATCGATGAACGAATCGATCTTGCCGTCGGAGTCACACGTGATGTCGGCGAGCGTGGCGCGCCGGGTGGGCTCTTCGTTGAGCCGATGGATCGGACAGATCGGGAACAGTTGATCCACGGCCCACGCATCGGGCACCGACTGGAACATCGAGAAGTTGCAGAAGTAGGTATCGCTGAGCGCCTTCTCGAGACCCTCGAGCTCCTCGGGCACGTGCGCCTGGCGCGACACGAGCATCAGCACCTTCTCGCAGGTCGCCCAGAAGAGGTTCTCGCACAGCACGCGGTGCTCGAGCGAGAGGTGGCCGAGGTTGAACAGCTGGAGGACTTGGTCCTTGTACTCGACCGCGTCGTGATAGCTCTCGAGCAGGTTCTTCTGCGAGACGGCCTGGTAGGTGTCCCACATGTTGGAGACCAACGGCGGCACCGGCTTCGCGAGGGTCTGCGGGACCACGGTGTTGAACTCGGTGACGCCGAGGACGTTGACCACGAGCACCGAGTGGTGCGCGGCGATCGCGCGGCCGGACTCGCTGACGATGTTCGGATGCGGAACGTTGTCGGCGTCGCAGATCTCTTTGATCGCGTAGACGACGTCGTTCGCGTACTCCTGCACGGAGTAGTTCATCGACGAGGCGAAGTTGGTCTGCGAACCGTCGTAGTCGACGCCGAGGCCACCACCGACATCGAGGTGGGTGAGGCTCTTCGCGCCGAGCTTGTAGCACTCGCAAAACAGACGACCGGCTTCGCGCAGCGCGTTCTTCACGCTCTTGATCGCGCTGATCTGCGAGCCGAGGTGGAAGTGCATGAGCTTGAGCGTGTCGACTTCGCCCCACGCCTTGAGCCGCTCGACCGCGGCGACCATCTCGGCAGCCGAGAGGCCGAACTTCGAGAAGTCACCGCCGGATTGCTCCCAGCGACCGGCGCCACGCGACGACAGGCGCGCGCGAATGCCGAGCTGCGGCTTGATCTTGATGCGCTCGGAGACGCGATGGATGTGGTCGAGCTCCGACGGCTTCTCGACGACGAGGATGACGGTCTTGCCCATCTTCGACGCGAGCAGCGCGGTCTCGATGTACTCCTCGTCCTTGTAGCCGTTGCAGATGATCAGGGCTTCATCGTCCTGATGGATCGCCATGATCGCGAGCAGCTCGGGCTTCGAGCCGGCTTCGAGACCGTAGTGGAACGGCCGGCCGTACTCGATGATCTCCTCGACGACGGTGCGGTTCTGATTGACCTTGATCGGGTACACGCCGCGGTATTGGCCACCGTAGCCGTACTCCTTGATCGCGCCGTTGAACGACGCGCACAGCAGCTCGATGCGCGCCTTCAAGATGTCGCTGAAGCGCAGCAGGATCGGCAACTGGATGCCGCGCGCGACGAGCTCGTCGATGAGCTCTTTCATGTCGATCGCGCCGGTGCCTTCCCCCGTGCCCCGTGGGGTGACGATCAGGTTGCCCTGCTCGTTGACACCAAAGTAGCCGCAACCCCAACGTGGAATGTTGTACGTGTCGTTTGCGTCGGCGGAGGACCAGCGGCGCAGCGGATCGTGGGCGAGCAAGAGCTTGGCGCGTGCCATCGTTACCGTCGTAGGTACGGCCAATTGCCCCCCGGCGCAATAGGATCTTCAGGCCGCTACGCGCGGCGCGAAGATCGCCGGCAACGAGCGCCGGCCGCGGGTCGGAACGTCGTCGAGGAGATCGCTGTCCGTGCCGAGCGCGACGCGGCGCGGTCGCGTGATGATGACGGTCGCCTGCGCGGGGATCGCGGACTGCATCGGTAGCGCGATCTCGGCGAGGTCGTCGTCCTGGTTGCCGTCGACGATCACCGAATCGCTGACCTCGACCGTGGCGATCGCCGCAAACGGGTCGGGCGCTTCGCCGTAGAGCTCGGTCATCAGCTCGACGATCGGCGCGGTGCCGAGCTCCCAGCCCTCGAGCTCGGCGAGCGCCTCGAGTGCCTCGAGCAGCGCCGCCGCCGAGCCGTAGCGCTTGGTGCGGTCGACGGTGAGCGCCAGCTTGATCACGCGCTCGAGCGCCGGCGGGTAGTTGGCGATGATCGTCGACGGCAGCACGTACTCGCCGCGGACGACCGCGAGCATCCGCTCGAAGTCGCTCGCGCCCGCGAAGCAACGGCGACCGGTGGTCAGCTCGTAGAGCACGACGCCGAGCGCGAACACGTCGGTGCGCAGATCGACGTCTTCGCCGAGCGCTTGTTCGGGCGACATGTAGCTCGCCTTGCCGCGCACGACGCCGGGGTTGGTGTGGTGCTCCGAGACGCTCGCGGCGGCGATGCCGAAGTCGACGACCTTGACGCTGCCGCCGTGCGAGACCATGACGTTCGACAGCGAGACATCGCGATGGACGAGGCGCAGCGGCTTGCCGTCCGGGCTGCAGCGGCGGTGGGCGTGGTCGAGACCGGCGGCCGCGGCAGCGACGATCGCGGTCGCGGTCGCGTACGGCAGCGCGGTGCTCGCGCGTTCGGCGGCGGCGAGGATCTCGCGGAGGTCGGCGCCGTGGACGAACTCCATCGCGAGGTAGAAGCAGTGGCCCTCTTTGGCCACCTCGAACACGCCCGCGAGGTTCTCGTGATCGAGCATGCTCGCGACGCGACCCTCATCCATGAACAACTGCCGGGCGTCGGGGTCGCCGACCCGGTTCGGGCTCATCACCTTCACCGCACACAGGCGGTGGTCGGCCGTTTGAGCGAGGTAGATGTCGGCCATCCCGCCCTGGGCCAGGAGTCGCAGTAACCGGTAACCACCGAGCCGCGTCTGCGGGGGGAGCGCGGTGGCGGCTCGACTCATCGGAGATCCTACGTTCCAGCTAGGACATCGGATTCCTTCGACGTTCCGGATTGGCGTGGGCATCACCTATGTCTTCGGCACATGGGCGGTTTCGGATGCTAATCCACGCAAAGAATCTTTCCGTGCATTGACCAGGATCTAGGCACTTGCGCGTGACGCGCCCGGTCGCTAGGGTCGCCGACCACTTATGGGGAACGAAGTCCCGAAAGGGAGCGATGCGGCCAAGATCATCGGCGAAGAGGAGCGCCTCTACGGCCAGGTCCAGGCCCGGGTCGCGATGGGCGAAGAACACGACGAGCAGCCGCGGCTCGGCGGCGGCCGCTCCTTGCCGGTCGATATCACCTCGCCGTACTTCGCGC
>JBDTJY010000150.1:0-48925 GCA_039935615.1 Kofleriaceae bacterium | reverse complement strand
TGTTCGTCCCGCGCACCACGCCGGTCAAGCGGCTGTTCCTGACGTTCAAGCAGAAGAAGGTCCACATGGCGATCGTCGTCAGCGAGTACGGCAAGGTGCTCGGCCTCGTGACGATGGACGATCTGCTCTCGCAGATCTTCGGCGTGATTCGCGACGAGCGCGCGGACCTACAGGCGTCGATGCCCGGGATCAAAGTCCAACACGTCAAAGGCGCGCTGCAGACCGGGCCGGTCCAGAAGCAGGAGCTCGATAGCGGACCGATTCCGCGCCAGGATCTCGACAGCGGTCCGGTGCCGCTCGTGAGCCAGGACCTCGACAGAAGCCCGGGGCCGCGCGTGGATAGCGACAGCGGCATCGTGCGCGAGCGTGCGATCAGCGAGGTCTCGGGGGTGGTCTCGGAGCCGGTCGAAGGCCTCGATCCACCACCGCTACCGCGACCGGTGTTTCCGCCCGACGAAGACACGCCGCCGGCGACCGACATCGACGAGCTCGCGCGGATGCGGGGGAGAAAGGTTTGATTCCGATCTCGACCCTCGTGCTCGTGCTGCTCGGCTGCGTGTTCGCGCAGGCGTTCTTCGTCAGTGCGGAGGTCGCGCTCGGCGCGTGCGATCGCCATGCGCTGCGGACGCGTGCGGCGGCGGGGCGCGCGGCCTCGGCGCGCGTCGAGAAGATGTTGTCGGTCCCGCAGATCACGCTCGCGACCACGCTGGTCGGCGCGAACCTCGCGACCCTGGTCGCGGTGATCATGCTCGGCGAAGCGCTCGTCGTGCGCGGCGTCTCGCCGCTGTGGTCGCCGCTGATCGCGATTCCCCCGCTGCTCGTGATCGGCCACCTCGTCCCCAAGGCGATCGTCCAGGCGCACGCCGATCGCGTCGTCGATTTTCTCGCGGGCCCGCTCCGGCTCGCATCGCTGGTGCTGCGCCCGATCGTCGGGGTCGTCGGTGGCTACGCGGCGCTGCTGACGCGGATCACGCGCACCGATCGCGACAAGGCGTTCGTCACGCGCGACGAGCTCGCGCTGTTGATCGAGTCGGAGCCGCAGTCCGACAAGCCGGAGATCAGCGCCGACGAGCGCGAGATGATCGCGAACGTGTTCGAGCTCTCGGAGTACAAGGTCGGCGCCCTGATGGTGCTGCTCTCGGAGGTCACCGCGATGCCCGAGGATGCGCCGATCAAAGAGGCCGCACTCGAGGTCGCCGACAAGCAGCACTCGCGCATGCCGATCTATCGGTCGCGGATCGACGACATCGTCGGCATCGTCCACGTGTTCGATATCCTGCAGGCCGCGACCGGCAAGGCACCGGTCGGTGGCAACGGCACGCTCAACGACCTCGGCCATCCACCGCTGTACGTGCCCGAGACGATGAAGGCGAGCGATCTGCTCGTGCAGCTCCAGACCGAGCAGACCCACCTCGCGATCGTCGTCGACGAGTACGGCGGCGCGGTCGGCATCGTCACGATCGAGGACCTGCTCGAGATCATCGTCGGCGAGATCGAGGACGAGCACGACACCGAGCCCTCGCCGATCAAGACCGAGCGTCCCGGAGTGTGGCGGGTCGAGGCGCGGACCTCGATCGCGCGGCTCAACGCCGAGCTCGGGTTCACGCTCCCCGAGAGCGATAGCTACGAGACGGTGGCGGGTCTGTTGATCGAGAAGTTCCGCCACATCCCCGACAAGGGCGAGACGCTGACCCTCGGACCGCTGATCGTCGAGGTCGTGGCCGCGACCGATCGCGCGATCGAGGCGGTCCGGATCACGCGTCGCAAGAAGTAAGGTAGAACGCGTCGTGGACCGCATGCAGTTGCTCCGCCTCCTCGACGAGGTTCGTGCGGGGAGCGTCGCGCCCGCCGAGGCCGCGCTGCGGATCGGCGAGCTGCCGTATGCGGAGGTCGCGCACGCCGTCGGCTCGTCGATGGTCGATCATCATCGCGAGCTCCGCACCGGCGTGCCGGAGATCGTGTTCGGCGCGAGCAAGACCGCCGAGCAGATCGCGGGCACGCTCGGCGAGCTCGCGACGCGGGGCGCGGCGATCGCGACCCGGGTCGATGCGGCGAAGGCCGCGGCGGTGAAGCTGCTGTTGCCGGCGGTCACGTATCACGAGCTCGCGCGCGTGTTGTCGCTCGGCAGCGGTGGTGCACGTCCACCGGCCGCGAAGATCGCGGTGGTGTGCGCCGGGACCAGTGATCTGCCGGTCGCCGAAGAGGCCGCGTTGGTGGCGGAGTGGCTCGGCGCGCCGGTGTTGCGCGTCGTGGATGTCGGAGTTGCCGGGCTGCATCGGCTGCTCGCGCGGTTGGAAGAGATTCGCGCGTGCGAGGTGGTGATCGCGGTCGCCGGGATGGAGGCGGCGTTGCCGTCGGTGCTCGGCGGGCTGACCGATCGACCGATGATCGCGGTCCCGACGAGCGTCGGCTATGGAGTCTCGGTCGACGGTCTGGTCGCGCTCGGAGCGTTGCTCGCGGGATGCGCGCCGGGGGTGACCGTGGTGAACATCGACAACGGGGTCGGCGCGGCGGTGGCCGCGGTGAAGATCGCGCGGCTGGCGGTATGACGTTGCGAGGCAAGCACCTGCATGTCGACTGCGCGAGCGGCGCGGCCGGCGATATGATGCTCGGCGCGTTGATCGATCTCGGCGTGCCGGTCGACGTGATCGGCGACGCACTCGATGCGATCGGGGCAGGGCGGGGGCGACTCGCGATCGCGAAGGTCGTGAAGCACGGGATCGCGGCGACGGACGTGAAGGTCGAGACGAGGGCCGCGATCCCGACCGCCGCGGCGGAGCCCGGACCCGGATCGCTTACGCCTACGCTGACGCCTACGAGATTTCGGCTGGAAGCCGACCACGGGCACTACCACTACGGCGCGATTCGCAAGAACCTCATCGAGCACCTCGCCGGAGCGACGCTGATCAGAGCTCTCGATATCTTCGACCGGCTCGCGAAGGCCGAAGCAAAACTGCATGCCTCGACCGTCGAGCAGGTCGAGTTTCACGAGGTCGGTGCGATCGATTCGATCGTCGATGTCGTCGGGACGGCCGCGGCGCTGGCGTGGTTGGAGCCGGTCTCGGTCAGTTGCGCGAGCGTCGCGATGGGGCACGGCACCTTGAAGAGTGCGCATGGCGTGCTGCCGGTGCCGGCGCCGGCCGCCCTCGAGGTCTTGCGCGAGGCCGGCGGCGTGATGGCGGATGGCGGGCTGTCGCGCGAGCTGTGCACGCCGACCGGTGCGGCGATCCTCGCGGCGTCGGTGACGAGCTGGACCGCGGCGCCGACCGGGCGCGCGCTCGCGGTCGGGTGGGGCGCGGGCGACCTCGACTTCGCGGATCGGCCGAACGTGCTGCGCGTCGTCGTCTCGGAGCCGAGCGGGCCTTCCAAGCCGAGCGAGACCGTCTGGCAGATCGAAGCGAACATCGACGACATGACCGGCGAGCTGTGCGCCGCCGCCGCGGAGGCCGTGCTGGCCGCCGGCGCCCTCGATGTCTGGTGGACCCCGATCACGATGAAGAAGGGCCGGCCGGCGCTCGGGTTTGCCGCGCTGGCCACGACCGCGCAGCGCGACACCGTGATCGCCGCGATCCTGCGCGAGACCACGAGCATCGGTGTGCGCTTCACCGAGCTCGCGCGTACGGTGCTGGCGCGGGAGACCGTCACCGTCGAGACCGTCTACGGCGCGATCACGGTGAAGCTCGCGCGCGACGGCACCGTGCTGCGCAATACGGCGCCGGAATACGAATCGTGCGCCGCGGCGGCGAGGCTCCACGGCGTGCCCGTGAAGCTGGTCTACGCCGCAGCGCTCGCCGCAGCCGCCACGCTCGAACACTAAGTTTGCTACGCTCCGGCGAGTTGGAAGCTGCGCACGCACCTGTCGCGATCCTCGGCGGAACCGACGCCGAACGCGACCAGCTCGTCAGCTACCTGGTCTCGGCCGGTGTACCGGCGCGCTCGGTGCAACGCTTGAGCTCGCCCGATGGCTTGCCGACCTTGATCATCATCACGGGCGATAACGTGGCCGAGCTCGTGGCCGAGGCGCGGACCGTGCCCGCCCTCGCCGAGGTCGCGATCCTCGCGCTCGTGCCCGCCGTGCCGACGACGTGGGTGCCGAACGCGCTCGCGGCCGGTGCGTCGGACGTGATGCGCAAGCCGGTGTCGTCGGGGCTGCTCGCCGCGCGCTGCCGCAACTTGATCAAGGCGACCCGCCGCGACGTCTCCAACGTGCTGACGCGGATCAACGACGTGCTGACCGCCAACGGCGACGATGCCGAGGCGCTCGTCCAGGTGTTGCACCTCACGGTCGCCTCGCTCGGCTTCGAGCGTGCATCGATCGTCGCGCATATCGAGGGCTCGGATCACGCGTTCGTGATCGCCGCGAGTGACGCGCAACCGCTGTCGCGGTTCACCCTCGTGATCGCCGAGTACCCCGAGCTCGTCGAGGCGATGCGCACCGGCCAGCCGGTGTTGATCGACGACACGGCCTCGCATCCGCTGACCGCGTCGTTCGCCGACCGGCTGCGCGACGCCAGCGTCAGCGCGATCGCGATCTTTCCGGTGCAATGGCGCGGGCGCTCGCTCGGCGCGATCTTCTTGCGCAAGCGGTCGATCGGCGTCCAGCATCTCGGCACGCGCGGGCTCGAGCTCGGTAAGTTGATCGCGAGCATGACCGCGGCCCATCTGCGTCACGGCCCCGTGCTCGAGAGCCTGCGCGATCAGACGCATCGGATCTCGCGAGCGCGCTACGAAGCGGAGCGCCGGTTGCGCGGCATCGATTCGCTCAAGGAGCACTTCGAGGCCGGCGCCGATGGCGTGGTCGTCCTCGACGACGCCGGGCGGATCCTGTTCGTCAACCACGCCGCCGAGCGGATCACCGGCTTTGCGCGCGATGGCCTGCTCGGCAGCGAGCTCGTCGATCTGTTGCCCACGGATCAACGCGCGCACATCGGTGATGCGATCTCGCGGGTGCTCGCGGGCGTCAACGTCGAGGCGTTCGACCTCGAGCTGTCGACGACGTCGGGCTCACCCGTGTGGGTGTCGGCGTCGACGTCGACCGTGCTCGCGGGGACCGGCGCCGTGATCCTCGCGTTTCGCGATGTCACCGCCGAGCGCGCGCTCGAGCTCGAGCTGCGATCGACCAAGGAGTTCCTCGAGCGGCTGATCGATTCGACCGTCGACGCGATCATCGCCGCCGATCTCAAGGGCCGGATCATCCTGTTCAATCAGGGCGCCGAGCGGCTGTTCGACTATCGCGCACGCGACGTGATCGGCAAGAAGCCGGTGTGGGAGCTCTACGAGCCCGATGGCGCGCGGCAGATCATGAAGATGCTGCGCTCGACCTCTCACGGCGGCGTCGGTCGCCTCGAGCAAGCGCGCCGCGAGATCCAGATCAACGGCGGCGATACCGTGCCGGTCAGCATGACCGCCTCGATCGTCTACGAGGGTGATCGCGAGGTCGCGACCGTCGGCATCCTCGCCGATCTGCGCGAGCGCATCCGCATGGAGCAGCGCCTCCTCGACGCGCAGCAGAAGCTCCAGCTCTCCGAGAAGCAGGCGTTGGTCGCAGAGCTCGCCGCGTCGGCGGCGCACGAGCTCAACCAGCCGCTGACCTCGATCATCGGGTACGTGCAGTTGATCCAACGACAGAGTGTCCCGGATGCACAGCACTTGCGAGCAGCGGCGATCATCTTGTCGGAGGCCGAGCGCATGGCGGAGATCGTAAAAAAGATCGGTCACATCACGAAGTACGAGACCACCGACTACGTGGGCTCGGCGAAGATGATCGATCTCGATCGCGCGACCTCGCGCTTGGCCGCGTTCGACAAGCCCGACGGCGACGAGAGTCTGACCGGCGAGTTCGCGGCGGTCGCACCGCCGACCGGCGTCGTCGTCGAAGCCGACGTGCCGCGCACGCCGAGCCTCGGCGACCTCGGAGACCTCGCGACCCGCTCGGGTGAAAAGCAATCATGACCCTCGTTCCTGCGAGCGATGCGGCTCAACTCGCGGCGCAGCGCGAGCTCGCCGGCGAGCTGCCGATCTCGACGAGCGAACGCGTCGTCGTCGATCGCGTGCTCGGCGTGCTCGAGCGCTTGCTGCCCGGGCGCGCGTTCGCGGTCCGCGCCGCGGATCTGCGCAGCCGCGACCCGGTGCGCGCGTACTCGCGCGGCGCGCTGTTGCGCGACAACGTCGGCGCCGAGCCGCTCGTGCTGTCGCAAGCGACGCTCGATCGTGCGCGCTTGAAAGGCGCCGTCGCGGCGAGCGCGCGCTTGATCGTGCGCGAGCGCTGGGACTCGCCGTTCACCGGCATCGCGACCGGCTTCGCGATCGCCCTGGCCGCGGGCGGCGAGCTCTACGGCGTCCTCGATTGCGGCTATCGCCCCGGCGATGACGGCGCCGAGCACGACGAGCCCGTGCTGCGCACGTTCGCGAACGGCCTGTCGATCGCGATGCGCACGATCGCGCTGCAGGACGATGCGATCGGCCTCCGCGATTATCAGGCGCGCCTCCTCGACTCCGCGAACGCGCTGATCCTCGGCATCGATCGCAACTGGCGGATCACGGTGTGCAACCGCGCGTTGCTCGATCTCACCGGTACGACCCGCGATGCGCTGCTCGGCCGCGATATCCGCGACTTCATCTCGCACGAGCAGCGCCAGACGCTGACCACCGCGTTTGCCGCCGCGCTCTCGGGCCAGCACCACGCCGCGGTCACCGTGATGTTGCCGACGACGAAGACCCCGGTGCGCAGCGTGTGGTCGATCGCGCCGGTCGGTCGCTCCGGCGGCCCGATCGAGGCCGTGGTCGCGATCGGTCAGGACCAATCCAAGATCGACATCTTGCAGTCGCAGGTGATCCGCGCCGAGCGGCTCGCGACGTTGGGCGAGCTCGCTGCCGGCGTCGTCCACGAGCTCAACAACCCGCTGACCTCGATCACGGTCTACGCCGAGTACCTCGTGCGCAAGCTCGAGTCGCAGGGTCAGGACACCGCCGACGTCGAGAAGCTCCGCCGGATCGGCGCGAGTGCGCAGCGGATCTTGCGGTTCTCGCGCGACCTCGTGCAGTACGCGCGGCCGAGCGGCAAGCAGCTCGAGCCGGTCGATCTGTCCTCGGTCGTGCGGTCGTCGGTGTCGATCGTCGAGCACCTGCTCGAGCGCGGCGGCATCACGCTCGACATCGAGATCGATCCCGAGCTACCGGTGATCCAGGCGGTCGCGGGCCAGCTCGAACAGGTGCTGATCAACCTGATCACGAACGCGGTCCACGCGGTCGAGGCCGGCGGGCGCGTGATCGTGCGCGCAGGGCTCGAGGACCAGAATACCGCGCTCCTGGAGGTCGGCGACTCCGGCCCCGGGGTCAGCGATGAAGACCGCGAGCGGATCTTCGAGCCGTTCTTCACGACCAAGCCGGATGGCAAGGGCACCGGTCTCGGCCTGCCGATCGTGCGCAACATCATCGACCGCCACCGCGGGCAGATCACGGTGGGCCGCTCCGAGCTCGGCGGAGCGGCATTTCGTGTGACGATCCCGGTACTTTGACGATCTCCCCCTGTCCGGAACGCGGACAGAAATCTTGCACTGCGGATCGGGCCTGATAGTGTGGCCAACGGGATGAAGCCAGAAGTAATGCTCGAGCTGCTGGAGGGCGCCGCCGACCAGCTCGGGGTCAAGGTGACCTACGAGCCGTTGCAGATGGCCGGCAGCACCAGCGCGATGCGCGGTGGCCTGTGCAAGGTGAAGGGCGTGTTTCGCGTGATCGTCGACAAGCGTGCGACCGATGAAGAGCGCGTCGCGACGCTCGCCGCGGCGCTCGGTAAGTTCGAGACCGCAGAGCTGGCGCTGCCGCCGGCCGTTCGTGACGTGATCGCGCTCCATCAGGGCAGCGGTCCTCGCCGCGCCGCGTAGCACCAGGTAAGCTCGCCGACGTGCGGGTCTGGTTGCTGCTGTTGCTGCTGGCCGGGTGCGAAAAGCCCTCGCGCCGTGCGCTCGATCTCGACCTCGTCCGGATCACCGGTGAGGGCAAGCTCCGCACCGATGTGATCGGCGACAACATCACGGAGACCGCGACGTTCGTGCTCGTCGACGCCGAGAACACGTCGAAGGACGGGGCGTACGTGACGCTCGCGGGCGATCTCGCCGATGCCGCGGGACTGCCGATCGCCGACTTCAAGGCGAGCTCGCTGTGGATCCCGGCGGGCGAGAGCCGCACGTTCGCGCTCGTCGATCGCGAGCGCAAGCCGCGGCCGAGCGCGGTCGCGGCGAAGATCGTGGTGCGCTCGGCGACGATTCCGGATCAACCGCCGCCGGCCACGGTCGATCAGATCCGCGAGATCGAAGACGACGGCAAGCTGGTCGTGCAGGGCATGCTGCACAACAAGGCGCCGCGGCGCGGCCAGATCGTCGTGATCGCGTCGTTCCACGCGGCCGATGGCCGACCGATGACGCGCCCGTTCTCGATTCTTCGCGTCCCGCCCGGCACCGATCAGTCGGTGCAGTTCGTCAGCCCGCCGGGTGCGAAGCACGGCACGATCTACGTCGGCGAGATGAGCTACTGACGCCGCTAGACGCGGCCGAGCAAACCCTGGAGATGCGGATCGTTCGCGACGAGGTCCGACATGATCTCGCGGAGCTCGGCGCGGTCGGCCGGCTCCAACACGTCCGTCCCCGCGATCTGATCGACCAAGCGATCGACCGCTTCGCGCGGCGTCAACTTGCCGGCCGCGACGTCCGACGCGATCGCATCGATGTCGGGTTGGCCGACACCTCGCGCGCTCTGCGTCGCGTCGGCGGCGGTGCTGCCGGTGACGTCGCTGACGTCGTCGGTACCGTCGCTCGCGTCGGGACCGTTCGGACCCTTGGGTCCGCCGATTCCGCCCGGGCCACCGATCGTGCTCATACGCGCCTCGAAGAATACATGGTTTCCCTTTCGACCCGCGGAACGGCGCGGGCTTTGCCACCCTATCGGCCGGCCGGTGCCCGGGTTGCGTGCCATGATTCGTGACCATGCGGCCGGCCTTGTTCGTGATGATTTCGCTGCTTTGCGCGTGTGCCGGCAAAGGCGTCGATGGCCCTGGGGTGCGCGGGCCGTCGGCGGACGTCCAGGAGTACTCGGCGCTGGCCTGGGTGCCCGGGCAGCCGACCTACATGATGACGGCGCACACCGTGCGCGAGGCGCAGCGCAGCGTGTCCGACATGATCGACTCGTTCGGCATGATGGTCGGTGCGAACGCGGACGAGCTCGGCCACGAGCTCGAGCAGGTGCTCGGCGTCGATCCGCTCGCCGAGACCGGGACGCAGAAGCTCGGCATCGATCCGAGCGGTTCGATCGCGCTGTACTCCGAGGGCACCGATCCGACGATCGTGATCCGGCTCGGGGCACCGGACGTCGCGAGGGCGTTCTTCGACCTCGCAAAGACCCGCGGTGGCAAGACGACCTCGCTGGTCGTCGATGGCGTCGAGGTCACGTCCGTGACGGTGGTCCACGGCGTCACCGCGAGCTGGGCGATCGACAAGGACTGGCTGTGGGTTCACTTCGCGTTCGGCGCGGACAAGGATCCCGACGCGCAATGGTTCTTGCACACGCACCATCGTCCCGAGGGCAGCTACGGCTGGCAGCAGAACTTCAAGACCGCGACGAACCTGCGCGACAAGCTGAAGCACGACGGCCTGCTCGGGTATCTCGATTCGCACGCCCTGATCGCGCTCGCGCGCGCCCACGCACCGAAGAGCCTCACGCAGTGCCTCGATCGGTTCACGCCGATCGGCGTCGCGGGCTTCGCGATCGAAGGCGATGGCCAACACGCCGCCGGTCAGCTCGCGTTCGATCTCGGGCCCGCGGCGAAGGGCGTCGCGGCGGCACTGCTCCCGCCGCCGGGGGGCTTCGCGGCGGTCGCGCAGACCGCACCGATCGCGATCCAGTGGAACCTCGACATCGGCGCGATCGCGAGCTTCCTGTCGCCGTGCCTCGAGACCGCGGGCGGCAACACGAACTTCCTGACCAAGTACGGCCTGCGCTCGGGGCGCGTCGCGATCCAGACGTTGAGTCCGAGCGATCGCTCGGGCACCGGCGTGGTCTCGGCCGACCTGTCCGACAAGTCGTATCTCGCGGGCCTGCTCGACATGGTCCCGAGGCGCTCGATGTTCGAGAGCAACCACACGTTCGGCGGGGGCGGAGGCGGCGGGGGCGCAGGTGTCACAGGTCACCGGATCTCGGTGCCGTTCCTGATCACGATCGACTACGTGCTCGACGATCGCACCGGCCTGCTGGCGGTGGGCGAAGGGCTGATGGACAAGCTCGTCGCGCCGACACCGGCGCCGGCCGCAACACCGCCGCTGTTCGCGATCGATCTGATCATCCCGGGACTGTCGCCCGAGGTGTGGAAGTTCTTGATCGGCGAGGTCACGAACGAGTGGTTTGCCAAACGGGCAGTCGAGCAGTTGCAGCGTTGGCACGATGGCCACGTGAGTGTGACGATCGATCACGACCTCCTCGTGATCGACGCAGCTGGCAATCGCCGGTAGCGAACCGGATTTCGACCAACCCTGTGGTAGGGTCCAAACGCCGTGGCTACGCAAGATAGTACCGCCCCGGGCCCGGTCGTGCGCTTGCGCGATGTGACCAAGGCCTACGGTACCGGCGCTGCAAAAGCGCAGGTGCTCCGCGGAGTCAGCTTCGATATCGACAAGGGCGAGCTGATCGCGCTGGTCGGTCAATCGGGCTCCGGAAAATCGACGTTGCTCAACATCATCGGCGGGCTCGATCGTCCGGATGCGGGCGAAGTCGAGGTGTTCGGCGTCGATACCCAGCAAGCCGACGACGCGAAGCTGGCCGAGATGCGCAATCGCTCGATGGGGTTCGTGTTCCAGGGCTTCAACCTGCTCGATCACCTGAACGTGCTGAGCAACGTGACGCTACCGGCGGCGTT
The DNA here is from genome assembly GCA_039935615.1 of Kofleriaceae bacterium. Classification (GTDB taxonomy): domain Bacteria; phylum Myxococcota_A; class Polyangia; order Haliangiales; family Haliangiaceae; genus JABFXX01. The sequence goes on along the minus strand of JBDTJY010000150.1, from coordinate 38,022 downwards.
CTCGAAGCAGTCCAAGCACCCCAAGCACGACGAGGTCGACGACCGCGGCCGCGAGGCGCTGCGCAAGGTCGGGCTCTCGGACTTCGCCCATCGCAAGCCGGGCGAGCTCTCGGGCGGGCAGAAGCAACGTGTCGCGATCGCACGCGCGCTGTTCGGCTCGCCCCAGTTGCTGCTGTGCGACGAGCCGACCGGCAACCTCGACTCCGATACCGGTCGTGAAGTCATCGATTTTTTCCGCGAGCTCAACGCGAAGGACGGCGTGACGCTGTTGATCGTCACGCACGAGCGCCGGATCTCGAGCGTCGCGAAGCGCGTGATCGCGATGCGCGACGGCATGATCGTCGAGACCACCGATGAAGCGTTGGCCGCCGTGAAAGCAGGTCCCGCGTGATGCCTCTCCCCCAGCTCGCGCGGATGGTCGTGGCGAATACGCTGCGCTCGCGCCGCCACTTCATCCTGTCGGCGTTCGGCATCGTGATCGGCATCGCGACGTTCGTGTTGTTCCTCGCCTCGACCGAGCAGATCGGTCACGTGCTCGAGAAGATCTTCCCGGTCGATCAGGTCCAGGTCGTCGCGCCGCGCGCGTCGATCGCCGGCCTCGACGTGACGAAGAAGCTCGACGACGCGATCGTCAAGACGATCCTGACGCGGCCCGAGGTCAAGTCGGCGCTGCCGCGCATGGCGCTGTCGTTCCCGGCTGCCGGCCGCGGCGACTTCGAGGGCAACGATCTCAAGTTCGAGGTCGGCGGCTTCGCCGATGGCATCGACCCATCGTTCATCAAAGAGGACAACGACCCGCGCACGCAGGAGCTGTTCCGCGATTGGGACATGGATCCGAACGACTCGAAGCACCGCATCGCGTGCCAGTCGGCGCCGGTGCCGCGTGATGGCGAGGTCATCCAGTCGCCACGGGCGCGTCCGAAGGACTACGTGCCACCGGTGCCGAAGGCGCCTGCACCGGGGATGCCGGTGATCGAGTCAGAGCCCGAGTACTTCAACACCTGCCTCGATCCGGATCGCTACTACTGCGACGACACCGATCACATGTGCCATCACCGCGTGCCGCTCGTGATGTCGCCGACGATGATCGAGCTCTACAACGGTCAGTTCGCGAAGTCGCACGGCCTGCCGGTCGCCGATGCGGACTTCGTCAAGTTCGTCACCCAGCGCGGTGGGCTCTCGGCGATGCGGTTCTCGATCGGCCTCGGCTCGACGACGATCGCGGGCTCGAACACCGCGATCAAGCACAAGCCACGGCGCGTCGAGGGCGTGCTGGTCGGCCTGTCGAACAAGGCGATGCCGATCGGCATGACGGTGCCGATCCAGTACGTGGAGCGCTGGAATCGCGAGTTCCTCGGCGACGAAGCGGCGACGACGTACTCGTCGATCATCGTCACGCTGAAGGATCAAAAAGACATCGCAGTGTTCTCGCAGTGGCTGCAGGACACCCAGGATCTGCGGCTCGAGGATTCGCTCGGCGAGAAGTTCGCGACCGTGCTGTTCGTGGTCCGGCTGGTGCTCGTCCTGATCTCGCTGGTCATCATCGGCATCAGCGCGATCAACATCGCCCACAACTTTTTCATGCAGGTCACGGAGCGCCGGCGGGAGCTCGGTCTGCTCCGAGCGGTGGGGGCCACCCAGTCGGACGTCCGAATGGTCGTCCTCGGGGAGGCCGGGCTGATCGGGCTGATCGGCGGCGTGCTCGGCGTGCTTTTCGGCGTCCTGATGGCCAAGATGGTCGACTACGCATCGAGTCACTACCTCCCGCGATTCCCGTACAAACCCGCGACATGGTTCCACTTCAGCTGGTGGATCTGGACAGGTGGGCTGGTGTGTGCGGCCGGCTTCGCCATCATCGGCGGCTACTTGCCTGCGAGGCGAGCCTCGAAGATGGAACCAGCGCAAGCGCTGACCCAGAACTAAAGTCCTGGAGTTCTACCGATCTCTGGGGTAATTGCAGGGTGGCCCAAGGATCTGTTTTCGGTTAGGGTCCCACCTACTAGCGTTCGGCCGGTGCCCGAACGCGAACCACCACCGTGAAGAAGCCGACACCGTTCGGAAAGTATTATCTGCTCGAGCGGATCAACGTCGGCGGCATGGCCGAGGTGTTCCGCGCGAAGGCCTTCGGTGTCGAAGGCTTCGAACGGCTCGTTGCGGTCAAACGCATCCTGCCGAACATCGCGGAGGACAAAGAGTTCATCCGCATGTTCATCGAGGAGGCGAAGCTCGCGGTTCAACTGAACCACGCGAACATCGCGCAGATCTTCGATCTCGGAGTCGTCGACGGCGCGTACTACATCGCGCTCGAGCACGTCCATGGTCGCGACTTGCGCGGCATGTTCGATCGCTGCCGTCAGCTCGGCGAGGCGATGCCCGTCTCGCAAGCGTGCTTCATCGTGATGAAGCTGTGCGAGGGGCTCGACTACGCGCACAACAAGCGCGATCAGGCCGGGCGCGAAGTGCACCTCGTGCATCGCGACGTCTCGCCACAGAACGTCCTCGTGTCGTTCGAGGGCGAGGTCAAGATCATCGACTTCGGCATCGCGAAGGCCGCGGGCAAGGGCTCGAAGACCCAGGCCGGCATCCTCAAGGGCAAGTTCGGCTACATGTCGCCCGAGCAGGTCCGCGGCATTCCGATCGATCGCCGCAGCGACGTGTTCTCGTGCGGCATCGTGCTCTACGAGCTGCTCACCGGCGAGCGGCTGTTCGTCGGCGAGAGCGACTTCTCGACGCTCGAGAAGGTTCGCAACGTCGAGATCCTGCCGCCGTCGACGTACAACCGCAGGATCCCCGACGAGCTCGAGCGCATCGTGCTCAAGGCGCTCGCGAAGGATCCCGAGGAGCGCTATCAGAACGCGATCGACCTGCACGACGAGCTGCAAGCGTTCGTCTACACCGCGGGCGAGTTCTACTCGCGCAAGGATCTCGCAGGCTGGATGAAGAAGACCTTCGGTCGCGAGATCGAAGAAGAGACCGCGAAGCTCGAGAGCTATCGCCAGTTGAAGGCGCCGATCGAGCCGATGCCGGCCGTGTCGCGCACCGCGACGGCGTCGAAACCGCCCGCGATGCCGAGTGCCGCGCGGCGCTCGACCCAGGGCATGCCCGCGGTCGGTAGCACCAAGCCGCCGCCACCGCCATCGGCGCGGATGTCGCAGCAGATGCCGGCGATCTCGGCGCAATCGATCACCGCGCCGACCGGCAAGATCGGCAAGCGCCAGGCTGACTCCGGCGGGCTCGAGTGGGACGACGACGAGCTCGAGACCCAGATCTACGACAACCCCGAGGACGATCCGAAGCATCCAGCGCACAACGCGCGCGGTGGATCGAAGCCGAAGCCGACGAACAATATCCCGATGTCGGCACCGTCTTCGACGCCGGCCCCGGAGATGGCGGCGTCCGCGCCGACCCCCGCGGCGACGTTGACCGGGCAGGGCCCGGATCTATCGTCGCTGGTCTCGACCGCGAAGGGCTGGGAGCCCGGTCCGCACGTCGAGCAACCGCGCTCGAACGGCAACTCGCATCCACCGCACTTCGCGAACGGTTCGGGTAAAGGTCCGACACCAGGCCCGATGGCGAACGAGCCGCTGTCGCCGTACGCCGCCCCGATTCCGAGCATTCCGCAATCGCGCGAGACCGCGGCGCCCGTGCGCCTGATCAGCCAGCCCGAGGCGATGTTCGACCCGATGGCGTCGTTCGGCTCCAGCATGCTCGCGCGCAAGCAGCCGAAGAAGTCCAAAGGCATCGTCTACGTCGCGGTCGGTGGTGCAGCGGTGGCGGTGATCGCGGTGGTCGTCGTGATCTCGATGACCGGCGGCAAGAAGGCACCACCGATCGCCACACCCGGTAGCGATGTCCCGGTGGTCGTCGCCGGCGATCAGAACACGGGCTTCGATCTCTACGTCGTGCCGGGTGGTGTCACCACCTGGCGGCTCGACGGCGAGTCGCGCACCGACAAGCTGCCGTCGCGGATTCGCGGCATCACGCCGGGCAACCATGCGGTCTCGATCGATGCGCCGCCGGGCTTCATGAGCCAGAACCAACCGATCACGGTCGAGGCGGGCAAGTCTCAGAAGATCGAGATCGCCCTCAAGCCGATCGAGGGCATCAACGGCGACTTCGAGAGCACGCCGCCGGGCGCGACCGTGTCGCTGTTCATCGACGGCAAGCGCGAGCCGCTCGGCGCGAGCCCGGCGAAGGCGCCGCTCGATCCGCGCAAGAGCTATCAGGTGCTGTTCGAGAAGCCGGGCTACGTCTCGGTCAATCGGCCGATCGTGTTCACCGGTTCGCTCGAGGAGAAGATCGTCGTCAACCTCGACAAGGCCGGCGCCGCGATCGCCGACGTCGGGAATCCGATCATCCCGCCGCCGATCGAGCACCCCGTGCAGCACCCCGTCGTGGCCCACCCCGTCACGCATCCGAACAACGGCGGCGAGCATCCGATCACGCCGCTGCCGGGCGAGCACGGTGGCGACAAGCCAGCCGGTGGCGACAAGCCAGCCGGTGGCGACAAGCCGCCCGCCGGCACCGGCACGTTGCTCGTCGGCTCGAAGCCGCCGTGCGACATCTTCATCGACGGCAGCTCGACCGGGCTTCACACCCCCGCGAAGGACATCAAGCTCCCCGCCGGCAAGCACAAGGTCACGCTCGTCAACAACGAGTTCGGCATTCGCGACACGTTCACCGTCGACATCAAAGCGGATCAACCCGAGAAGGCCATCAAGGACTACTCGGATAAGATCAACAAGTAGCGCCTAGAGCGGCTCGAGCTTCTCGGGTGGCGCGACGGTCTGTAGATCGATGCCGCCGGTCGCGAGGTCGGTCATGTCGAAGCCCGGCGTGATCCGTGGCCCGAGCAGGATGTACATCTCCGGCGGGATCGTCGGGCGATCGTGCTGCCACTTCGAGTCGAAGCGCTTGCGCTCCTCGTACACTTCGGCGGCGAGCTCGTCGGTGTCGCTGTCGACGAGCTTCGCGAGCTTCTCGAGCAAGGTGCGGCGCGCGTTGTCATCGCGCGTGACCAGGATCATCTCGCGCAAGTCCCGGATCGCGCGGTCGTGCTGCCCGAGCTTGGTCTGCATGAACGCGACCCACGTCGCGGCCTCGGCCGGGGCGCCGGGTTTGCGGATCGCAGACTCCGTCAGCAACGTGCCTCGCTCGTCCCATGCGCGGCGCTGTGCCGGATCGGACGTTTCGAGATCCTGCGTGTAGATCTGGCCGGCGAGCATCGGCAACTTCCAATCGTCTGGAAATTCGTGCATGCCCTTGTCGAGGATCGCGAGCGAGCGCAGGTAGCTGTCCTGGTCGACGCCGTGCTGCGCGATCGTCACCGCCCGCGCTCCGTACTCGTAGGGGCGGTGGAAGCGCGGATCGAGCGCGTTGATCGCATCGACGATCCCGGCGATGCCGTCCGACGTCGAGTCCGGTCCACCGAAGTAGCCGGTCAGGCGGATCCAGAACAGATCGGCGCTGACCTCTCGATAGCCCAGCGTGACGATCGGTGCGCTCGACGGCGACGGTGCGTACGGCTCGACAACGCCATCGACGCGGGTGCCTGCGGCCTCGCGCGCGAACCGAGCACCGCCGAGGCTGGCGACAGCGACGGCAACCGCGACTACCGGCCTCATTCGTCGCCCTCCTCTTTGTCGCCGCCCTTGTCGATGCCGAGCTTCTGCAGGCGATAGCGAAACGAGCGAAAGCTGATGCCGAGCAGCGTCGCGGCGCGTTTGCGCACGCCCCCGGTCTGGTCGAGCGCGCGCATCACCCACGTGCGCTCGAACTCGCCGAGCAGCTGATCGAGATCGATGCCATCGACGGGGATCTCGCTCGGCGCTGCGACCGCGGACTTCGACGACGATTTGGGGTCGGGCAGGTCGCTCGCGCCGATCACCGAACCCGAGGTCAGCGCGACGGCGCGCTCGATCACGTTCTCGAGCTCGCGCACGTTGCCGGGAAAGTCGAATGCCTCGAGTTTGCGCATCGCATCCGGCGTCAGCGACGTCGTCCGGCGCTGCTCCGCGGAGAACCGCCGGAGAAAGTGCTCGGCGAGCAGCGGAATGTCCTCCCGGCGCAGCCGCAGCGGTGGGATCCGGACCTCGATCACGTTGAGCCGATAGTACAGGTCCGCGCGAAAGCTCCCGGCAGCGACGTCGGCCTCGAGGTCGCGATTGGTCGCGGCGATCACGCGGACGTCGACCTCGGACTCTTCGGTCTCGCCGACCGGCTTGATCTTGCGCTCCTGCAGCGCGCGCAGCAGCTTGACTTGCAGTCCGAGCGAGAGCTCGCCGATCTCGTCGAGGAACAACGTGCCGGTGTCGGCCTCCTGGAACAGGCCGCGCTTGTCGGCGATCGCGCCGGTGAACGCGCCGCGCTTGTGCCCGAACAGCTCGGACTCCATCAGCGCCTCGGGAATCGCGCCGCAGTTGACCGCGACGAACGGCAGCGCGCCACGCGAGCCCTCCGTGTGGAGCGCACGTGCGACCAGCTCCTTGCCGGTGCCGCTCTCGCCGGTGATCAACACCGACGTACGCGTCGAATGGATCTTGCCGATCAGCTCGAACAACTGCTGCATCGCGCGGCTCTTGCCGACCAGGTTGCCGAGGCGCGCTCGACCGGCGACCCGATCGCGCAGCGTGAGGTTCTCGGCGACCAGCGCACGCTTCTCGAGCGCGCGGTTGATCACCGCCTCGATCTCGTCGAGCTTGAACGGCTTGGTCAGGTAGTCGTAGGCGCCTTGCTTCATCGCGCTCAGCGCGGTGTCGGTGCTGGCGTAGGCGGTCATCACGATGACCTCGGGGTCGATCGCCACGTCTGCGCGTTGCACGGTGCCACCTTTGACGGCACGGAGGATGCCCAGGCCATCGAGCTCGCCGGGCATCCGCAGATCGGTGACGACGAGATCGAACGGCGTGGCGCGCAACCGTTCGAGTGCCTCGTTCGCATTCGTGGCGACCGTGACCTGATGTCCCGTGCGGCGCAGGTAGATCGCCAGGAAGTCGCGCATCGACTGTTCGTCGTCGACGACGAGGATCGCCCCCACGGCGGTAGTATGACACGGCGTGCTACCCTGACTTGCTCGTGCGCTCGCTGATCGATCGCTTTCGGCGTGACTCGGGGCTCGCACTGCTCGGGCTGGCCCTGGTCGCCGCCGTGGCGCTGTATGCGCCGTCGCTCGGGCGCGGGCTCGTCAACTACGACGACCCCGTGCTCTACACCGACAACGCACTGCTCCATCACCCGTCGTGGGGCGGCCTGATCACGGTGCTGACCGACCTCGATTCCCCGCAGCGCTATGCGCTATCGCCCGAGTACCTGCCGGTGCGCGACCTCTCGGTCATGGCCGATTACGCGATCTGGGGCGAGCACTACGGCGGGTTTCACCTGACCAACCTCGCGATCTATCTCGTGGCGATCGTCCTGTGGTTCTACGCCCTCGCGAGCCTGGGCGTGCCGCGCCCGATCGCAGGGCTCGCCATGCTGCTGTGGGCGGTCCACCCGAGCCACGCCGAATCGGTTGCGTGGCTCGCGGAGCGCAAGGGCTTACTCGGCGTCATGTTGGCGGGCGTGTGCGCATTGGGCTATGCAAGGTTTCGTAGCGGGGGGCGCGCCGCGTGGCTCGTGCTGGCGGTGGTTACTGGCGTAGCGGCGGTCTGGAGTAAGGCGATCGCGGCCTTCGCGATCGCCGCGCTCGGGCCGCTCGAGCTCGTGGCGAGTGCGAGGACGTCGTGGAGGCGTAGCTTGACCGGCCTCGGCGCGATCGCGGTCGCCGCGGGATTGGCGTTCGTGCCGGTCGTGTTGCTCGCGGTGCGCTGGTCGATCGTGGGCGGTGGATCCGCAGCGCTGCCCGCGTCGCGGATTGCTTCGGTGCTCGGCGTGCACGGCTTTTATCTTCGCCTCGCCGCCGGTGCGATGCCGAACGCGGTGTCGTACCCGATCGCGAGCACGGGGCCGGGCGCACTGGATCTCGTGCTCGGTGCGGTCGGCTTTGTCGTGATCGCCGTCGCGCTGTGGCGCGGTTCGCGCGCGTTGAAGGTCGCGGCCGTGTTGTGGATCTTCGGATGGCTGCCCGTCGGGCACCTCGTGTTGCCGTTGCAGATGGTGTTCGTCGCGGATCGCTATCTCCTGATCCCGACGCTCGGACTCGCACTCGCGCTCGCGGTCGGCATCTCGCAGATCACGCGGCCCAAGCTGCGCGCGGTGGCCCTCGTCGTGGTCGCGCTCGCGTTTGCGTTCCGCGCGCTCGACGCACAATCGACGTGGCGAAGCAGTGCGTTGCTGTGGGAGCGTGCGATTGCGTCGAATCCGAGCGATGGCAACGCGTGGGCGATGTACGTCGAGGAGCTCGACTCGGAGGGCCGAGTCGCTGATGCAGCGGTCGTCATCGAGGCCGCGTTGTCACACTCGCGCGCACCGCGGCTCGTGATGCATGCGGGCCTGAACGCGCTCGCCGAGGGCCGCACGGACAAGGCGTTTGCGCTGATGACGGAGGCAGCGTCGCGCGCCGAACCACGAGCCGCAGCGAACCTGGCGAACATGTTGGTCGGGCGCAACCGGCTCGGCGAGGCGCTCGTGTGGGCGCGCTTCGCGGTGCTCGTCGCGCCCATGTACGCGAACGGCTATCGCATCCAAGGCAAGGTCGCCCGGTTGATCGATCAACACTCGGTCGAATCACTCGGGGCGTTCCAGCGTGCATATGCGCTCGAGCCGAACAACGCCGCGAATCGCTACAACCTCGGCATCGCACTCGCGGATGCCGGACGAACCGCGGAGGCGCGCACGTTGCTCGACTCGTGTCTCGCGGATCCGGCCGTCGGTCGAGCAGCGCGGCTCGCGCTCGATCACCTGTGATCCTGAATGGCGCGACCAGACGGTCGACTCGGGATGTGGGAGCATCGTGCGAGCGATGGCCAAGCAGCGATCCTGGCTCCCCGCGATCGGGCTCGCGCTGTACGCGTGCTTCTGGGCGACCGCGAGTGTGGCCGGCTGGTTCACCGATCGGCCGTTCAACTACCTGACGCGGCCCAACTGGGTCAACGACCTCGCGCGGAGTGCGGCGCGATGGTTGCCGCCACCCGAGACCTTGTTGACCGGTGCAGCGTTCGTCTTCCTGCTGCCCGCGATCGTGATCGCCGCGATCTATCTGTCGCGGCGCTACGAGTACGATCCACTCGAGCGCTGGTTCGAGCGTCCCGATGCCGAGCGCACGGTGGTGGTGCTCGGCATCGCGCTCACGGTTGCGGTCACGTGCTTCGTGCAATTCGCGATCGTCCGTGGTGCGGCGATCATCGACGACGAGAACGCCTATCTGTTCCAGGCTCGGTTGTTCGCACACGGTCACGTAGGCCTACCGACGCCGCCGATCGCGTTCCAAAACCCGATGATCTTGCGCGAGCCGATGTGGACGAGCGGCTACACACCGGGGCACAGCCTCGTCCTCGCACCGGCAGCGCTGATCCACGCGGAGCATCTCGTGCCGCCGTTGTTTGCCGGGATCATGGTCGCCGCGATCTGGTCGTTCTGTCGCGACATGTTCGGCCCCAAGCATGCGGCGCTCGCGGCGCTGCTCGCGAGCCTGTCGCCGTTTATCTGGGCGATGCATGGCACCCTCATGGCGTTCTCCACGTCGACGATGTGCCTCGCGGTGTTTCTGGCGGCGATCGCGCGCGCAGAGAAGACCGACAAGGCGTGGTGGATGCTCCTCGCCGGACTTGCGATCGGTCTCGCATTCATCACGCGTCCATACGAAGCCGTGGCCTTCGCGTTTCCGTGTGCGATTCGCATGCTCGGTGAGGCGCGGCGTCATCCGGCGCGGCTCGCGTGGGCGATCGCCGGCTTCGTCGCGTTCGCGTGGATGCTGTTGGCTCACGACTATCTCGTGATGGGCGGCGTGTTCGAGATGCCGTACAACGCGCCCGGTAGGGCGCAGTTTCATCTCGGCTTCACGGACTCGTTCGGTCAGTACTTTCATTCGCCCATGCAGGCCATCGGCACGCTGGTCGGTGTCGTCGAGCGACTGGATCTGTGGACCCTCGCGTGGCCGGGAAGCCTGATCCTCGTGATCGCTGGTTGCGTACGTCGGAGGCCGGCGCGCGGCGATTGGGTGTTGCGCTGGACCCTCGGCAGCTTCGTCGCGTTCTACATCCTGGTGCCGTTCCCGGGCACGTGGGACGTCGGGCCGACCTACTACTACGCGATCGTCCCGGTGTTGATCCCGCTCGCCGTCCGAGGCGTGTCGTCGCTGCGTGCATGGCTCACCCCGATCGACGCGAGGGCGGGACGCATGGTCGGCTGGGTCGTGATCGCCGGGATGGTCGTCGCGGTCACCGTGATCGCGCCGATTCGCGCCATCAACCTGGCAGCCCTCTCGGCCGAGATTCGCGCGCCATGGGACGTGATCGAGGGTTCGGATCTGGAGGACTCGATCGTGATCGTTCCACCCGCAGACGCGCGCAAGGCACCGGGGTGGGCGTTTGGTTATCCGTATACGCTGACCACCAAGCGCGGTGCGACCGTGCATCTGATCTTGCCGGGCACGCAGAAGCAGTTCGCCGAGGCCGTTAATTTTCTCGGCCAGCTACCGGTCTACCAGCTCGTGTTCGACAGCCAGCAGTTCGCGGAGACCGGGACGCGCGCGTTCTCGCTCGTCCCCCTGAAGTAGTCAGCGCGTCCAGCCCATCTTCGCGGTCCACTCGGCGATCAGCGCGTCGACCTCGGCCGGCGACTTGCTCGCGGACAGAACGCGCCGCGCGATCGCCGTTTCGCCCGCGCGAAACGCCAGCTCGGCGAACCCTAGCGAGAATTTTGGAGCCTGTGCGATCTCCGCTTCGTACGGCGCGAGCACGTCAAACGCGCGTCCCCACAGCTCGAGCTTGGCGAGCTCCGACGCTCGTGCCTGCAGCGCCCCGGCGCCCTCCGACGTCTGGCTCAGCGCGTGTAACGCTCGCGCTGCCTGGACCCGTGTCAATTCGTCCTCGCGCTGGTCGGACGGCGTTCCGCTCGTCGCATCGAGGGCCGCGAGGCTCTCGTCGTACTGGCCAGACCGAGCGAGCTGGAGCGCGTACTCGTCGATCAACGAGGAACAGGAAGGACAGAGCGCGACGGCGTCGGCGGCGAGCTCCACCGCCCCGGCATCGTTGCCGAGCCGGCTCTGTACGTCCGCGCGCAGATCGAGCAACGTCGACCGCGCATTTTGGAAGGCTCGCGATTCGGCCAGGGAGGAGGAATCGAACGCGAACTGAACGCCGAGGAAGTCGAGCGACGCGGGCTGGTTCGCGAGCAGGTGCGCGCAGAACTGGTCGAGCGCTTCGAGGTGGACCGCGTCGTGGTCCGGAACCAGTCGCGACATCACGCTCACCACGTTGCTCGCCAGTTGTATGCGGTCACGTGCCGGGATGTCGTAGGGCTGCGGGCGTTGCCAGATCGCGAGCGCCTCGTAGTAACGGAGATTGCGCGCGTAGAAGTTGAACGACTGCATGCGGGCCTCGGGGCTATCGGGGTGCATCGCGAGCTCTTTCGCCCAGAATGCATCCTCGTCGGTGTAGTCGTGCGATCGCTGCATCGAGAGTGCGGTCAGCGCGATCGTGAAGGCGAGGGCGACCGCGTAGACCCGCCGTCCGAACCTGCGCTCGGCGAGCTCGAAGATTCCGCCGGCCGCGAGGACGAGCCCGATCAGCGGGAGGTAGAGAAATCGCTCGGAGATCAGCGTGACCATGCCGGTGAACGCGAGGTTCGAGGTCGGCGCCATCGTCGCGAAGTAGAGTGCGATCCCGATCGTGATGATCGGTGCTCGGCGTCGCATTCGCCAGGCGACGACGATCAGACCGATGGTCGAAACGACTCCGAGCGCGACGTAGGTAGCCGAATACACCATCTCGTGGTGCACCGCGTGAACGAGCCCCTGCTGGATCGAGAGCTGGTGAGGCGCGACCGCGAGCGCGAAGAACCGTCCGAACGTCTCGAGCACGGCACGACCGTGCTCGCCGAATGGAACGTGCTGGGAACCGGCGGCTGGACCGATCGGCAACACGATTGCGCGGATCGCGAGGTAGATGATCGCGAGCACGAGCTGGGGCAGCGCACCGCGAACGAGCCGGATCACGGTGCTGCGGTCGAGAACGGGCCGATCAGCGGCGACCCAGATCTCGACCGCGACGAAGCAGGGCAGGACGATCGCCTGCTCCTTGCAAAGGTAAGCGACGAGGGTTCCCGCGACCTCCATCGCGATGCCACCGTGGCGTCCAGAGAGCCGCCGGGCAACACCCAGGCTCGCGACGAGGATCGCGAGCAGACAGATGATGTCGGTTCGCCCGGCGATCCACGCGACGCTCTCGACCTTCGTCGGATGGACGACGAAGATCAAGGCGGCGGCGAGTGCGGGCAACGTGCCGCCGATCCAGCGACGTAGGGTCACGAACACCAGGCCGCTGGTCACAGCCTGCAAGATGACGTTCGTGATGTGAAACATCAGCGGTGAGCCACCACCGAGTTTCCAGTCGAGCGCGTACGTCGCCATCACACCCGGTCGCCAGTACAAGATGCGTCCACCGAAGTGGATGATCTCTGCGCTGACGTTCCAGAAGTCCGTCACGAACCAGCGCGGCCACTCGGCCAACGAGTGGACGTGCGGGTTGGTCTGGATCAGCGGGTGGTCATCGTAGATCCACCCGCCGGTGACGGCGGGGATGAACGCGATCACACTCGCAACAACAACTACGGCCAGACCAGCGAGCGCTAACTGTCGAGGGCGTCCCAAGAGAGAGGACATCCTAGTACATGACGCGCCGACGGGTGTCAGGCGCTCGCGCTTTGCGGCTTAGTAGATGCCCGAGGCCGGCGGGACGATGTTCGTCGACGGGTTACCCGCGTTGGTCGTCGTGCCGATCAACGCAAACGTCGCGAGCTTGGTGTCGCAGTCGGCATCACCAACGGCATTCGCCGTGAATCCCGTCGTGTTCGTCGCGCTGTCGGGATTGTAGTTGTAGCTGTAGATGCTGGGCTCGTCGACCGAGAACTCGAGGTGCGCGAATCCAGATGCAGCAGCCGTGAACGCGTCCGGGGTCGGCGTGCACTTGTTGTTCACGGCGCCGGTGCCACCACTCTGGCCGCAACAGCTTCCGCCGCTCGCGGGAAGGAGCGTTGCCGACGCCTCACCGGGATACGTCCCGATCTCGCCCTTCACGCGCTTTGCCGCTTTGCTGATCTTGTTGAGGTTCAACGACGCCTCGGTCGTCTTGCCGCGCTTCATGTACTCCAGGAAGGCGGGAATGGCGACGGCCGCCAAGATTCCGATGATCGCGACGACGATCATGAGCTCGATCAGAGTGAATCCACGCAGGCTTTTCTTCTTCATCTTTGTCCTCTCGTTTTGTCCGAAGCTTGAATCGACCAGGTTTCCGTTTTAGTAAATTCGGGGAAGCGGCGGGATGATCGAGACCGCGGCGTTACCCGCTGTCGTCGTCGTGCCCACCATCGTGAACGTCGCCAGCACCGAGTCGCAGTCCGTGTCCCCCGCGGCGTACGCGGTGAACGCACTCCCCGCCGTTCCATTCGGAACGTACTGGTAACTATACTGGCTCGGCTCGTCGACTGAAAATTCTAGCTGCGACCAACCGGGGTCGGTCATGAACGCGTCGGGGGTCGCGGTGCACTTGTTGTTGACCGAGGTCGAACCACCACTACCACCGCAACACGAGCCACTCGCCGCAGGAAGCATTGCCCCACCGACGCTCGGGTACGTCCCGATCTCGCCCTTCACACGCTTTGCTGCCTTGCCGATCTTGTTGAGGTTCAACGATGCCTCGCTCGTCTTCGCCCGCTTCATGTATTCGAGGAACGCGGGGATCGCGACTGCCGCCAAGATGCCGATGATCGCCACCACGATCATCAGCTCGATCAACGTGAAGCCTCGCGGCTTGGCTCTGATCATCCTGTGCGGCGGCAAGTTGCAGTGGACGTGCCACTCGCTAAGTGCGTTCGCTTCGGCGGTAATGTTCTCGTGGACGGGACGGCTGTGCCATTCTTCGGCAGTCGAGTGACAATTCACGGCAGTCGCACATTGCGCTTTTGGGCGGCCGAGCGTGGGGTAACGCTGGGGTTGCTGGTACTTGGCGTGTACCTGTGGCTCGCACCTCGACATGTAGTCGACGGCGATAACGCGGAGTTCTCGACCCTGGGATCGATCGGCGGAGTGCCTCATCCGACGGGCTATCCGCTGTACGTCATGTACCTGCGAGCGATGCAGTGGATCCCCGGCGCGAGCGCGGCCCACACCGCCGCACTCGCGACCGCGATCGTCGGCGCCGCATCGATCGTGATGCTGCACGCGGCGTGTCGTGCGTGGGGGGCGCGACCGATCGCCGCGACGTTCGCGTGCGCGATCATCGCGGCCGCACCGGTCGTCGTCGAGCTCAACACCGAAGCCGAGGTGTTCGCGCTCAACAACCTCGTCGCCGCGACGATCCTCTGGCTCGCCGCGAACCAGGGGCCGTTGCGGGGATTGTGGCGTGCCGGTGTACTCGGCCTCGTCGCCGGCCTCGGCTTGTGTGACCACGTGACGTGCGCGTTGCTCGCGCCGATCGGGATCCTCGGTGTCGTGCGTGGCGCTCGCGAAGCACGTGCGTTGCCGGCGATCGGGTTGGCGCTGGCCGGCGTGGTTATCGGTCTACTTCCATATGCTTACTTGGTCGTCACCGCCGAGAACGCGCGGTCATGGGGACGCCATATCGATAGCTTTCACGCGTTGATGTTTCACTTCCTGCGCGAGGACTACGGTGGCCCGGGCTCGTTTGCGCCGCGCGACGTGGTGGTGCCGATGGTCGACAACCTCGTCGAATTCGCGCGTTCCCTCGGCCGGTGGTGGCTGTACCTGCCGCCGATCGTTGGCTTGGTCGTGCTCGTGCATCGGATCGTGAAGCCTCGCGAAGACAGCGAGACCCGCGTTGCGTGGGCGATGTTCGCGCTGACCTGGCTGATCTGCGGGCCCTTGCTCGTCATCAAGTTCAACGTCGACCTCGAAGGCGTCGGGTTGTTCGTGGTCCATCGCTTTCACCTGCTGCCGGCGTTCATCCTCGCGATTCCGATCGCCGCTGCGTTCAGCGATGCCGGTGCATGGCTCGCACCGCGGATCGCGAAGCTCGCGGCGTACGGCAACTTCCTCGCTCACGTCGTGTTTGTCGTCGCGCTCGTGAGCTCGCTGCCGTACTTGCAAGTCGCGCATTCACCCGCCGTCGAGGTCAACGCACGCAACATGCTCGCATCGCTGCCGCAGAACGCGGTCGTGATCGTCGCCGAGGACGATCTCGACTTCGCGTCGTCGTACGTCCAGCTGATGCTCGGCGAACGCCGCGATGTCGAAGTCATCATGTGGTACGCGGTCTCGCGTCCGGCGACGCGCGAGCGGATCGAGCACGACCTCGGAATCGAGATCCCGAAGGTCGGCGAAGACATCTTCGTCGCGCACTTTGCCGATGCGGTGTTGAAGACCGGTCGACCCCTGTTCGTCGACATCTATCAGAAGCACGTGCTCGAGGCCTTCCCGTCGTACCCGTTCGGAATCCTGCTGCGCGTGTTGCCGAAGGGAACCCCGCGGCCACCGATTCGCGAGGTGTTCACGATCAATCGCGATCTCTATTCGAAGTTCGAGTTTGGCTATCCGCTACCGCCTCGCGAGGGCGCGTGGCCGACCCGCGTCCACGATCGGTTGGCCGCGCCCTGGCAGATCATCCACGACGCGCTGGTCGCTGACGGCGATCCCGATGACGCCGCGTTCGCGCTCGAGCTCGGTCGCTCGCTCGCGCCGCGCTAGCGAACCTGGCGCTGTAGGTGATCCCACGTCGCGATCCGCGCGCTGACGTCGGGATCCGGCGTGAGGTACCACATGAGGAGCTCGACCTTGTCATCGACCGGTGCGGCGACGACCTCGTACGTGCCGCTCGGCGGTGGCTCCCATCCGACGATCGTGCGTAGCCACTGATCCACGTGCTCTCCGCCGGTCGCCGTCGTCAGGCTGCCGCGTGCGATCACCGTGGGCGAGCCGAGCACGAACGTCACCGCGCGCGACTTCAGATAGTCGTAGGTCGCGTAGCGCTGGTGCCCGGGACGCGGATAGCTCTCGGGCGCACGCGAGCCGTGGCGCGCGACCCACGGATCCGTGAGGCCGAGCTGATCGACGGTCGGCAGGTTCGCGTTGAATGGAATCGCACCGGCGCCGTTGCACGCGATCGTGGCGCTCGTCTCCCCGAGCACGCGCAGCGAGCTGCCGAGCTTCGACCAGTCGTTGCCGCGCACCTTGTTGAAGAACGTCGCGAGCTGCGGGACCGAATCGTACGAATGATCGGCGACGCCCTCGAACGTCAAGCCGTGGCGCAGCGAGAACGCCGCGGTGAACCCGATCAGCGCGGCGACGCGGAGCTCCACGCGCGGTAGTCGCGGCGCCGCCGTCGTCGCGAACTCGCCGAGCGCGATCGCGAGCGGCGGCAGGATCGGCACGAAGAACCGAAACTCCATGAAGTCGCCGCCGACCGCGATCACGTACGCGACCTGCGCGGCGACCATCGCGAGCGGCAGCGCGGAGGCCACCCGCCGGCGCACGATCGCGAGCACGGCGACGCCGGCGAGCAGCGGCCACAGCATGTACGCGGTCAGGAACTGCGCGACGAACCACGCGCCGTGGGCGGCGTGGCCGGTGCCGGCCTTCGCGTAGAACGTGTTCGGCAGGATGCTGTCGTAGAAGCTCAGCTTCCACAGGAACCAGCCGCCGACCAGCACGAGCACCGGCATCGCAGCGCCGACCCACGTGCGGACCGAGGCCCCGGTCTTCGCGAGCCGATGCGCGGCGACGATCGCGAGCACCGCGAGCACCGGGGCGCTGTCGAGGCGCGTCCACAGCGCGAGCGACGCGTACGTCGCGGTCACGATCACCTGCTCGAGGTTCGGTGGCTGGCGGCGGAGCTTCTCGACCTCGAGCCACACGCCGGCGAGCAGCGCGGTCTGCAGCATCGTCTCGAGCCCGCTCGTGCCGAACGCGAGGAACGTGAAGTTGGTCGCGAGCAGCGCGATCGCGGCGGTGCCGGCGATCGGCACGCTGCGCAGCGCCGCGATCCGATACGTGATCACGAGCGTCGCGGCGAGGGCGGCGAGGCTCAGGCCCCACGCCCACACGAGGGGATTCGCCCCGAGCTCGAGGCCGACCGCGCTCCACAGGACCCAGAGGAAGTTCGTGTAGCCCTCGACGTGGGCGCCGAACCAGGTCAGGCCATGACCCTCGACCAGCGAGCGTGCATAGACGAACGAGATGTACGCGTCGTCGGTCCCGAACCGCAGGAACCAGGCGAGCGCGACGGCGAGCGCGGTGACTCCGGCCACCAGTGCCCAGCGGCGGCGCGAACGGGTCACGAGCGTTTTTGACAGATCGCGACCAGGAAGCCACCGTGGTCGCGGGCGACCGGGGCGTCGGCCAGGCGGTGCTCGGCCCAGCGCAGCGCCGCACCGACGACCGGGACGCGCAGCACCGCGGCGAGCGGCGTGATCACGCGGATGCCGCGGGTCGCGACCCAGTCGAGGCCGGCGGGGAGGTAGCTGCGGATCGCGGCGGCGTCGTCGTAGCGCGTGAACACGTGCTCGTCGTTCGTGGTCTTCGACACGGCGCTGGGCGGCTTGACCGCCTTGACCAGCCGGCGCAACGACCGCGCATTGTAGAACTCGGCGATCACGTAGCCGCCGGGGCGAACTACCCGGGCCAGCTCGCTCATCGCGCCCGCGATGTCGGGGATGTGCGCGAGGACCTTGAACGAGTAGGCCACGTCGACGCTGTTGGTCGCGACCGGCAGCGCCGTCGCCGAGGCCTGCGAGACGCCCAGGCCACGAGCCGCGGCACGCGCGAGCATGCCGGCCGAGAGATCGATGCCCTGCGATACGGTCGCGAAGCGGGCGACGCGGTCGAGGATCAGGCCGGTGCCACAGCCGACCTCGAGGGCGGACTTGCCGGCGGCGTAGCGTTCGACGATCTCGACCTCGAGGTCGTCGAGCATGCGGTGATAGGGCAGGTGGCGCTCGCGCTCGTACCAGCCGGCGAAGTCGTCGTAGTAGGCGCGGTTGTCGAGGCGGGACATCGGGGAGCGGTGACCATACCGCATCCCCTGTCGTACCCCAGCGGGCACGCGAAATTCGCTACAGAGGATCCTTCATGCGGCGACGAGCGGATCGATACGCGGTGGAGCTGACGATGGAGGTGTTCGCCTACGGCACGGAGCGCCACGTCGCGCTCGCGGACCTGTCGCGGACCGGGGCGTTCTTGAAGGTCTCGCCGCCGCTGCCGGTCGGCGAACCGATCCACGTCGCGATGTTCTTCGAGGGCCGCCAGCTCGCCGCACCGGCGACGGTGGTGCACAGCTTGTACGATCACGACGCGCGCGCCCTCGGTCGCCCACCCGGTATCGGCATCGCGTTCGATCCGCCGACCCGCCACGCGGACACGATGTTCCTGCGCGCGGTCGAGCGCTTGCTCGCGAAGCGACCGAAGATCGCCGCGCCGCAGCTCCACGTCGTCGTCGGTGATCCGTCGACCCGCATGCTCGAGCGGTTGTCGGCCGAGCTCACGACCGCCGGCTGTTCGGTCGCGACCGCGACGAACGGCCTCGAGGTGCTCGGGGCGTGCTTGCGCCGCGCACCCGATGTCGTGGTCGTCGATCGCGCGCTGCCGGTGATCGACGGCGTCCAGATGATCAACGCGCTCGGTCGCCGCGCCGGCCTCGGTCACGTGCCGGTGATCGTGATGGCTCACGAGGCGGCCGACCTGATCGCGGCGTTCGAGCGCGGCGCTCGCGACGCGATCAAGAAACCGTTCGGTGCGGCCGAGCTGGTCGCGCGCTGCCATCACGTGGTGCGTGGCGCCGCGAAGCCGGGCGAGCGCGTGATCCTGCGCGGCGATCTCGCGGACGTCGGCCTCCCGGCGATCCTGGTGATGCTCGAGCAGGAGAAGAAGTCCGGGCGCGTCGTGCTGCGCGCCGGCAGCGCCGCGGCGTGGATCGAGCTCGCACAGGGCACGATCGTCGACGCCGGCTCGACGCTGGTCGCGAGCGATCTGCGCGGCGTCGTGATGTCGCTGCTCGACTGGACCCGCGGCGACCTCGAGCTCGTGGTCGGCGATGTGATCGCGCCGCGGGCCCCAGGGCTGTCGATCACGTTCTCGCTGATCGAGCACGCCCGGATCTGCGACGAGCGCGCCGCGCGCAAATATGTCGCCTGATCGGGCCTACAGCTTCGCGAGAAGATCTTTCTTCTTCGCTTCGAACTCGGCATCGGTCAGCACGCCGGCGGTCTTGAGCTCGCCGAGCTGCTTGAGCGTCGCCATGATCTGATCCTTGGTGTCCGCCACCGGGGCGACCGGGTGCGGCGCTTGCGCCTGGCCCATCGTGTTCGACATCTGGCCCGCCATCGCGAACCCGAGGCCGATGCCCGCGCCTTGCAGCGCGCCGCCGCCGTTGCCGGTCTTCATGCCCTCGGCCGCGCCCATCATCATCTCGGCTTGCGCGAGCTGCTGATACGCCGCCATGCCGCCGGGCGCGTTGCCCATGCCGCTGACGTACGCGATCCGATCGACGAGCTTGTCGAGGCGCTCCTTGTCGGCCTGATCCATCGTGATGGAGAAGTCACCAAACCGGACGATCTCGACGCCGTACGGCTCGATGTCCTTGCGAACGTTCGCCAGCGTCGACGCTTCGATCTCCTCGGTGTACGCGCCCGAGGTCACCTTCATCAACGGCCAGCTCTGCTTCACGATGAGCTCGGCGATGCCGTCCTTCATCGTCTTTTGGACCTGGCTCTTGAACCAACCGAGGAACGTGCTGTTGTCGGTCGCGCGCTGGCCGACCAGGCCGATCACGAACTTCGTGGGGTCGGTCACCTTCGCGGAGAACTCGCCGTAGACCATCAGGCGGACGCGGAGCTGGGTCTGCGGATCCTGGATGTCACCGACCGAGGTGCCGAACTTGATCGACGGCATCTCGCGGATCGTCACGAAGAACACTTCGCAGATGAAGACGTTGCCGCCGGTGAACTTGTCGACGAGCTGACCGAGGAACGGGATGTTCGCGCCGTCGAGCGTGTGGCGACCGGCCGAGAAGCTACCGACGAACTTGCCGTCCTTGAAGAACAGCGCGACCTCGTCGGAGTCGACGGTGAGCTGCGCCTTCATCGGGATGGTTTGATCGGGGTGCTTGTAGACCCAGTAATCCTTCGCCGAATCGGGGCGAGCGATCGCTAGCTCGGCCACACCACCCTTGATGAAGCTCATGATTCCCATGGGCCTAACGATAACCACGGAACCTCCAAACCGAAGAGGACTAAAGGCGTTTTTCGCCTTTTCGGTACTCCGCGTTGGGGTAACGTCGCGTCCCATGCGGAGCTTCGCCAGCAGTTTTCTAGTGATGGCTTTTGTCGCAGCTGTCGCAGCGTGATCTCGGGAATGGCAGCAGCTCCGCCAGCGGTACCGGAGGCGGCGCGGTCTGGAGCGAGGCGGCTGGTCGTGACGCTCGTCGTGGCCAACGTCGTGTTGATCGCCGCCGGTTGGCTGATCGTGCCGCCGCCCGCGCAGAAGCCGGGCACCGGCGTGCACATCGGGCTGGTGTTCGACATCGGCGGCAAGAACGACAAGTCGTTCAACACCGCGGCGTATCGCGGCCTGCTCCGCGCGCGCGACGAGCTCGGCGTCGACATCGAGTTTATCGAACCGAGCGAGGGCAACGATCGCGAGAGCGCGCTGCGGTCGCTCGCGGCCAAGCACGTCGACCTCGTGATCGGCGTCGGGTTCATCTTCGGGCCCGATCTGGAGCGGCTGGCGGCGCAGTTTCCGGACGTCAACTTCGCGGGCATCGACTATTCGCCGGGACCGGATTCGCCGAAGCTGCCCAACCTCGCGGGGTTGCGGTTTCGCGAGCAAGAGGGCGCGTTCCTGGTCGGCGCGATCGCGGGGCTGACGACCCACACCAAGACCGTGGGCTTCGTCGGCGGGATGAAGATTCCGCTGATCCGCAAGTTCGAGGTCGGCTACGAGCACGGCGTGCACCACGTGTGTCCCGCGTGCCGCGTGTTGTCGGCGTACGCCGGCACCGAACCGAAAGCGTTCGCCGATGCGCCGCTCGGCCAGGAGCTCGGCGCGGCGCAGTACGAGCAGGGCGCCGACATCATCTTCACCGCCGCGGGCAAGACCGGCGACGGCGTGTTCGCGGCGGCGCGGCAACGCGACCTGCGCGCGATCGGCGTCGATAGCGATCAGTTCGACATGGCGCCGTGCTGCATCGTGACGAGCATGATCAAGCGCGTCGACGTCGCGGTGGTCGACATCGTGAAGTCGGTGATCGCGCACGAGTTCACCGGCGGTGTGCACGAGCTCGGGCTCGCCGAGGATGGGCTCGGCTTCGTCGCCGACGAGCGCAACCGCCACCTGCTCCCGCTCGACGTCGTCCAGAAGGTGAAGCAGCTCGGCGACCAGATCATCAACGGCACGATCCAGGTGCCGTCGCGATGATCTCCATGAGCGTGACGTGAAGGCGCTGTCCGCGAAGCTCGACAAGAGCTATCCGAATTGCCGCGTGCTGACCGCCGCGACGCTCGAGGTCGAGGCCGGCACCGTGCACGCGCTGGTCGGCGAGAACGGCGCGGGCAAGAGCACGCTCGTGAAGATCGTGGCGGGCATCCTCGCGGCCGATGCGGGCACGCTCGCGATCGCCGAACGGCCGATCGAGCTCGCGACGTGGAACCGCACCGCCGCGCTCGCCGCGCACGTCGGCATCGTCCAGCAACACGGTGCGTTCGCTGGCGCGCTGAGCGTCGTCGAGAACGCCGTGCTCGGCGCCGAGCCGCGGCGGTTCGGCCTGCTCGAGCTCGGGCCGACCGGCGCTGCGCTCGCGGCGCTCGGCACGAAGATCGGCCTCGCGATCGATCCGTGGGCGCGCGTCGATACGCTGTCGCTCGGCGCCGCGCAACGCGCCGAGATCGTGACCGCGCTGCACTTCGGCGCGAAGCTGCTGCTGCTCGACGAGCCGACCGCGGTGCTCGCACCGATCGAGGTCGAAGGGCTGCTCCGCACGCTGCGCGAGCTCGCGATCGCGGGCACGACGATCGTGATCGTCACCCACAAGCTCGACGAGGTCCGCGAGGTCGCCGACGCCGTCACGGTGCTGCGCGCGGGCGACTCGGTCGCGCGTTTCACCGGTGCGCTGAACGTCGGCGAGATCGCGCGTGCGATGGTCGGCGGCGAGCTGCCCGCCGCGGCGACGCTCGCGTCGCCGACCGCCACGACGTCGGTGCTCGAGCTCCGCGGCGTCAGCGCCGGCGCGATGACCAGCGGCGCGATCACGTCGATCGATCTCGCGGTGCGAGCGGGCGAGATCGTCGGCGTCGCCGGCGTCGACGGCAACGGTCAGCGCGAGCTCGCCCTCGCGATCGCCGGCTTGGTTGCCCATACCGGCGAGGTCCACGTCGGCGGTCGCGATGTCTCGCGCGGATCGCCGAAGGCCCGGCTGACCTCGGGCCTCGCGCACGTGCCCGAGGATCGGCAACACGGTGGCCTCGTGCTCGACGCGACGATCGCCGTGAACCTCACGCTCGGCCGCTCCGACGTCACCGGACGGTTTCGGATCGATCGCGCGGCCGTCGCTCGGTTCTCCGACGAGCGGATCGCCGAGCTCGACATCCGTCCGGCCCACCGCGACGCGATCGCGCGATCGCTGTCGGGTGGCAACCAACAGAAGGTCGTGATCGGTCGCGAGCTGTCGCGCCCGCAGCTCGCGGCGGTGCTCGCGGTGCAACCGACCCGCGGCGTCGACATCGGTGGCATCGCGCGGATCCACGATCGGCTACGCGCCGCGGCGCGCGCCGGTGCGGGAGTGCTCGTGATCTCCGCTGATCTCGACGAGCTGCTCGGCCTGTGCCACCGCATCGTCGTGATGCTGCGCGGCCGGATCGTCGGCGAGCGCGCCGGCGACGCGCTGCATGGCGGTGATGCGCGGGCGGCGCTCGGCGCGATGATGTTCGGCGAAGCCAAGCCAGCGAGCGCCTCGTGAACGCGACCGTGCGCCGCGAAGCGCTGATCGTCACGATCGCGCTGCTCGCCGCGGTCGCGATCGGCAGCGCGTTCATGCTGGTGATCGGCAAGGCGCCGGGCCACGTGTGGTGGTTGATGGTCTCGCGCGTGGCCTCGGATCCGTACGCGCTCGGGCAAGTCCTCTACAAGGCGACCGCGCTCGCGCTCACCGGCCTCTCGGTCTCGATCGCGCTCGACGCCGGCCTGTTCAACATCGGCGCGGAAGGCCAGGTGATCGCCGGGGTGGTGGCCTGCGCCACGGTCGGCGCCGCGCTGCCCGCGGGAACACCGGCGATCGTCGCGGTGCCGCTGTGCACGCTCGCCGCCGCGGCGGCGGGGGCGCTCGTCGGTGGTGCGATCGGCGCGCTGCTCGTGTGGCGCAACGCGCACACCGTGATCACCTCGATCATCTTCAACGCGATCGTCGCGAGCGTCGCGCTATGGCTCGGCAACGAGCTGCTGTTCCGCAACGGCACCACGACCGGACCGCCGATCGTCGCCGGCGCCGAGCTCCCGCAACTCGGCTTCGCCGGGAGCTCCGCGAACGCCGCGATCGTGCTCGCCGCCGTCGCGGTGGCCGCCACCTGGTGGATCCGCGCGCGCACGACGTGGGGCCAGGCGTTGATCTCGGTCGGGCGCGACCCCACGGCCGCGCGCGCCGCCGGCATCTCCGTCGATCGCGTCTACCTCGTCACGATGCTCGCGGCCGGCGGTCTCGCCGGGCTCGCGGCGACCAACTTCGTGCTCGGTCACAAGCACGCGTTCGAACAGGGCCTCGGCAGCGGCGCCGGGTTCCTCGGCATCTCCGCCGCGTTGCTCGGGCGTAGCCATCCGGTCGGCGTCGCGATCGCCGCGCTCGTGCTCGGCTTCCTGTCGGCCGGTGGGCTCGCGGTGTCGGACCAGGTGCCGAAGGAGCTCTCGGAGCTGCTGCAAGGCGTCGTGGTGCTGTGCGTCGCGTGCGCCGCGCCGTTCGGCCAACGCGTCGGTGCGGCGATCCGCAAGGGAGGTCGCGCGTGATCGCGGCGATGTTCACGACCGCGTTCCTCGCGCAGGTGATCCGGCTCGCCGTGCCGTACGTGTTCGCGGTGCTCGGCGGGACGTTGACCGAGCGCGCCGGCGTCATCGATCTAGCGCTCGAGGCGAAGCTGCTGTTCGGCGCGTTCGCCGCCGCCGCGGTCGGTCACGCGACGAACTCTGCCGCGCTTGGCATCGCCGGAGGCATGGCCGCGGGCGCGGCGGTCGCCGGGGTCCAGGTCTACTGCGCGCTGTGGTTGCGCGCCGAGCAAGTGATCGTCGGCATCGCGCTCAACCTGGTCGCGCTCGCCGGCACGCGCTTCCTGCTCCAGGTCATCTATCACGAGGGCGCGAACTCGCCGCCGTCACCGGCGTTCGGCGATCGCGTCGTCACGAACCCGCTCGTGATCGGTGCGGCGATCGCGGTCGTGCTCGTGCCGTTCGTCCTGCAGCGCACGCGGTTCGGCTTGCGGCTGCGCGCCGCCGGCGATCGCCCCGAGGCGCTGGTCGCGGTCGGCGTGTCGCCGAGCTACGCGCGGCTCTACGCCGGCCTGGTCGGCGGCGCGCTCGCAGGAGCGGGTGGGGCGCAACTCTCGCTCTCGGTCGGCGGGTTCTCTGCCGACATGTCGGGCGAGCGCGGCTATCTCGCGCTGTTGATCGTGATCCTCGTCGGCTGGCGGCCGGCGCTCGGCGCGTTGACGTGTCTTGCCGTCGGGATCGCGTACGCGATCTCGATCCAGATCCAACTTTCGGCGTCGACGATCTTCGGCCATCGCATCCCGTCGGAGCTCGCGCCGCTGCTCCCGTACGTGCTCGCGCTCGTCGTGTTGCTGGTCTACGGCGGCGGCTCTCGGCCCCCGCGGTCGCTCGGCAAGGTGTGAGCTATACTCGGAGCGTGAGTAAGACCGTCTTCGGAGACGCCCGAGCGATTCCGAACGACAGCTATCGCGTGCAGACCGAAGCGAGCACGTACACCGTGTCGCTGCACGAGGAGCGCGGCCGCAAGTACGCGCTGATCCGCGGCGAGGCCGGCGGCGATCGCGAGAACGTCGTCGTGCGCGACAGCGATCCGCGGGTCGGCGAGCAGTCGCTGTTCGAGCTCCACTACACCGAGTGGGTCGGCAAGCCGCTCGACGTCGCGTCGATGCGGACCTCGCCGATCGTCGCGGCGACGCGGCTCGTCACGGTCGCCGCGGGCGCGGTCCCGGACACCGTCTCGCAACGCGTCGTGCCGCCCGGCATGCCCGAGAATCCGCGGATCGTGCCGATGCCGGTCAAGGGCACGGCGATCGGCGAGACCCGAGGCGCCGCCGCGTTCGCGCACACCCCCGCCGCGAAGGCCGCGGCCGCGCAAGCCGACCTGGCCGCGAAGCAGGCGCGCGAGCTCGCGCGCCAGGTCGTCGCCGCCGCGGACGCGCCGTCGCAGTTGCCGTACCCCGATCGTCACGTGCGCTACGCCGAGGACATCGCGACGCTGTTGCGCTCGATCCATCGCCGCGATCGGCTGTTCGACGACGTCCGCGACAACCGCGACCTGCGCGAGCGCTTGATCAACTCGCTCGACGCCGCCGAGAAGCTGCTCGCCGAGATCAAGGCGCGCAACCGCTAGCCCACATCGCTCGGGAAGATCCGGCGGACTCGTCGTTCAGGCGTGGAGGAGTCCGCCATGAGCAACAAGCCAACGAATCCCGCGACGCCGATCAATCAACAGCCAATCCTGGGGTCCATCGTCTGCACACCCGCGACCGCGGTCGTTGGCCAGAGTGTATGCATCGAGGTCCGCGGCCCGGACGGCAAGGCCTACGACAACTCCGAGGGTGTGCCGATCTCGATCAACGGCGTGCCGGGCTCGAAGCAATGGGTCGTCTGGAAGACGCCGGGAACGCAGCCGGTTCGCGTCCTCGCGCAGCGGAGAGCCTCGCCGGTCGAGAAGCTGATGACGTCCGTGGAGGTCACCCCCGCTGCCGAAGGGCCATCGCCGCCGTTCTTACGCGTGCAGTGGGATCCCGTCCATCCGACGCGTGCGTTGTTCAGTGTCTACCGTCTCCAGCCGGTCACCACACGCGCGGCATCCGCGGGGAAGGCGAGATCCGGGCACGTCGTCGTTGCCGCGGTCGCGGCAGGCAAGCGCGCAGCCGCGAAACCACAGGCGTCAGCAGCGCCCGTGGCCGCGATGGCGAACATCGCACGCCTGACCCACACGTCGAGCGCAAACGTCGGCCGCGTCGCGATCGCCGTCGGCGGTCCGGCGGTCGCGGTGTACACGTGGCAATTCGCGGGCGGCGCCGCCGTGGGCAGCGCACGTTCGTCGATGTCGCACGACTTCGGTCCGCAACTCGATCCCGACCACGCGTATGGCGTGTTCGACGTCGTGGTCACGATCCAGGATCCACACGCGGGGCCGACCACGATCCGGCGGTCGGTCACGGTCGCCAACGCCTACAACCTGATGAAGCGGCGCGGCATCCTGCAACCGGGGATCACGACCAGCGACGAGAGCGTGAGCTTCGACAAGGGGCAGTGGAAGGCATCGTTTACCGTCCGCAACCCCGAGTCATTCGCGCTCACGCTCGGCGCGCGCCGCGTCGAGCTGATCTACGATTCGCCGCAGCCGACCAAGCCCGGATCCGGACGTGCCTCGGTAGCGTTGCCGCACGCCGACGTGATCGCGGCAAGCGCATCAGCAACCAAGGCCCACGCGTCGGCGGCCATCCTCCATCCGTCGACGGGCGTCGCCCATGCATCGGCGGCCGCCGCACTCGCTTCGATGCTCGTCGATAGCGTTCGCGGCGCGGCCGAGACAGTGCACGAGCTGTTGCCTGCAAAGTCGACGAAGCAGATCGATCTCGTCCTGGCGCACGGTCGGTTACCGAAGGACGTCGTCGCGATCATCGTTCACTACAGCGGCGTCGGCCCGAACCAGCAACCGATCCGGGTGACGGCTGCGTTCGACATCCCGCAACACATCTCGTCCGCGAGGTTGTTGATGCCTGAAGCCTCGGCGGCGATCGCAGCGCTCGCGAAGTCGGGCCTGGTGGCGAACCCGAGGTCGGTGAAGAGCTCGGAGGTGACCAAGCTCGTCGCGAGCCGCGCCGTCCATGCGAGCGCCGTGGCGGCGTTGACGCAGCCGCCGCCACCCGAGTTGCACGTGTTGGACGCGCACGGCGGGCCGATGCCGGCGGCCGAGGGGGAGGAGTGCGATCCGTGGAATTTGCCGGACGTCGTTCCCGACGGCATGTTCTGCATGCCGACCGCGGAGACCCGGCACGTGATGATGCCGGCGCGGTTCATGAACGCGAACAAGGGGGACATCATCCTGTCGCCCGGCGATGGGAGCTTGATCGCCGAGACGCTCGCGGCCGTCTCGCCGGCGCAGCCGTACTCGCATTCGGGGATGATGACGCGCAATCGCGACGAGATCACGCACTCGACCGCGTCGCTCGAGCGCATGACCGACTCCGACTACGCCGGTAGCGGTGGATTTCGTCCCGACATCCTGAAGTTTCTCTGGCCCGGCGCGATCACGCAGACGATCCAGCACGCGGTCGATGGCGAGAAGTTCGTCGATCCGGAGAATGGCAAGCCGTATCAGATCGGCGGCTTTGGCTCGATGCAGACCGCGCTCGACCTGGGCGGCAGCGGGAGCCCGACCGCGTGGGCGATGGTGGTCAAACCCGACCCCGAGCTCGAGACGCCGGAGGCGCGCACGAAGCTCCACGCCATCGCGGAGTTTCACGCGGCGCAACAGGGCAAGAGCCACTATCGGTTCTTCTGTTACACGAATCCTGCGATCGGCCTCACCGACAAGGCCCCGGACTCCGCGAAGTGGGCGGCCGGTACGTTCCCGTCGGTGTGCTCGTCACTGATCTGGATGTCGATCCGGCACTCGGGTGAACCGATCGAGGGCGCGCTCGAGGCGTCGGACATGACCGGTGGCGCGCAGATCGCGACGGATACCCCCGATGGTCTCTACGTCTATCAAGCCGACGAGCGGCTCGCTGCCGGCGAGGTTCTGTACGATCAGATCGCACACCTCGCGACGATGGCAGCAGGACAGTTCTGGGCCGCGGTCACCGACATCAAAGATAACCTCGGCAACCAGGTGTTGAACGCGTTCGCGTCCGACTGGTGCGACGACGATGCGACGGACTCCGACAAGTGGAAACAGACGACCGACGCGAATGCGGTCAGTCCACAGAACCTCATGTTCTACGATTCGCCGCTGTACGGTTACAGCGAGCCGCTGATCTATCGCGACGCCCGCATGGAGGAGGTGACGATCTACAAGTGGAAGCTCGTCAAGCAGACCGGCACCGTGACCGGCCACGTCCGGCACAATGGCACCGCTGTCGCCGGCGCCGACGTGCAGATCACCGCCGCGATGCAGACGCACACCGATGCGAACGGCAAATTCACGATCGCGAATGTTCCGGTCGGTGACTCGATCGTCGAAGCGCAGAAAGAGATCGACAAGCTGCTGATGAGCGCCGCACCACACGTGCAGGTCACGGCGAACCACACGACCGACATCACGATCGATCTGGCCGCGCCGTCACACGTGTTCCGGCGGATCGTGATCGACGGTACCTTGAGCGTGACCGACTACGAATTCGCAGCGGCTGCGTATCCGCACAACTACAGCGACTTCAACGGCCTCGCGGATCTCGATCCGGGCACCGCGACACACGTGACCAAGACCTTCGACTGCGTCTGCGACGACGACACCCTCGGCCGGCTGTTCCTGACGTTCGACCTCCAGCCCGATGACTCGATGATCGTGAAGACGAAGATCCGCTGCTACGACTCGAACAAAGCCGACACGGACGACTACGACGAGGGCGAGCTCGACCCGTTCACCCTGGCTCCCGGTGGCCACAGCCACTGGACGATCGTCGTCGACGGCGAGAACCGCGCGGAGGCGTACTTCCACGTCGAGAACACCCTGAACCCGAGCTGAGGCTACATCTCGTCGGGTGCCGCGAGGCCGAGCAGCGACAGACCCTCGGCGAGCACGGCCTGGACCGCAGCGACGAGCGCGAGCCGTGCATCGCGGGTCGGCACGTCGTCGACCAGGACGCGCAGCGACGGATCGCCGTTGCCCGCGGTGTACCAGCGCGAGAACTCGCCGGCGAGCTCGAGCAGGTAGTGGCAGATGATGTGGGGCTCGCACTTCGGGGTGGTGCTGACGACCGCCTGCGGGAACTCGAGCAAGCGCCGGGCGACCGCCCACTCGTGATCGGTCGCGAGCTTGCCGAGATCGAGCTCGGCGACGGGTTTCAACGGCGCGCCGGCCTTGCGGAGGATCGACGCGCACCGCGCGTGGCTGTATTGCAGATACGGCCCGGAATCGCCCGACAGCGCGATCACGCGGTCCCACGCGAACACGACGTCCTTGTCGCGTTGCGAGACCAGGTTCGCGAACACGACCGCACCACTGCCGACGTCGTGCGCGACCCGTGCGAGCGGCTCGCCTTGGAGCTCCGGGTTGATCTCGGCGAGCAGCGCGCGCACGCGCGCGTCGGCCTCGGCGACGACCGCCTTCAGCGCCATCGCGTTGCCGGCGCGCGAGCCGGTCTTCTCGATCTCGCCCTGGTTGTTGAGGATCTGCACGAGGCCGAACGGGATGTGCTCGCAGCGCGAGACCCACTCGCGTCCCATCGCCTTCAGGGTCTTGAACAGTTGTTTGAAGTGGAGCGACTGGCCGCGATCGACGACATACAACGACCGCGCGAAGTGCCACGTGTTCCACCGATACTCGGCCGACGGAAGGTCGCGCGTGGCGTAGAGCGTCGCGCCGTCGGACTTGGTCAGGAGCAGCGGCGTCTTCTCGCCCTCGAGCTCGACGACGAGCGCGCCCTCGCTGATCTTCGACAGGCCCTTCGCGGCGAGCTCGGCCAACGTGCGCGGCACGTCGGCGAGATACTCGCTCTCGCCCTTCATGACGTCGAACTTCACGCCGAGCAGGTCGTAGACGCCCTGGTACTCCGCGAGCGAGACGTCCTTGAACCGCGTCCACAGCGCGTGCGCTTCCGGATCGCCGTCCTCGAGCTTCTTGAACCAAGCGCGACCTTCGTCCTCGAGCGACTTGTCCTCGCGCGCGGCGTTGGCCCACCGCACGTAGAGGTCGTTCAAGAGATCGATGTCGACCGGCGCATCGGGATCGCTCGGGCTCCACTTCTTCCACGCCGCGATCAACTTGCCGTGGGTGGTGCCCCAGTCGCCGAGGTGATTGAGCCCGACGACCGTGTAGCCGAGCGCGCGAAAGATCTGGACCAGCGAGTGGCCGAGCATCGTCGAGCGGATGTGGTGATAGGCGAGGTGCTTGGAGACGTTCGGCGAGCTGTAGTCGATGACGATCGTCTGCCCGGCGCCGAGCTCGCGCGGCAGCAACGACCGATCGAGCGCCGCGCCGATCAACCAGCGATAGACCGCGGTCCGGTTCGCGCGAAAGTTCACGAACGGCCCGGCCGCCGAAGCGGAGGCCAGAAACTCGGTCGGCACGAACGCCGCTGCGAGGTCCGCGGCCGCCGCGGGCGGAGCCTTGCCGAGCGCCTTCGCGAACGTGAACGTGCCTACCGCTAGATCACCGAGCTCGGGACGCGGCGTCGAATCGACCTTCAGGCTGTCGCGCGAGACACCTGCCAGCGAGGCAACAGCGTCGGCAGCGGCAGCGTGGAGCGGGGTCAGGTGCGCCATAGCGCCCGTGTGTAGCACGAGCCAAAAGATCTACGGATTCCCGGCAGTTGGTTTGACGCGTTCACGAAGCGACTGATACTGTTTCGTTCGAGCCCTTTGGGAGGACCCAAGTGAGCAGAATCGTTCTTTGCGTCGATGACAGTCAGACGATGCAACAAGTCGCGGACATCACGTTCCGCGGCACGGAATTTCAATACGTCGGCGCGCGCACGGTGGAAGAGGCGATTTCGAAAGCGAAGTCCCAAAAGCCAACGATCGTGCTCGCCGATGCCGTGATGCCAGGGAAGAACGGGTACGACTTGTGCCTGACGCTCAAGCAGGACCCGGGCACGGCCGACGTGCCGGTCGTGATCTTGATCGGCAACAACGCGCCCTACGATGTGGCGCGGGGGACCCAGGTCGGCGCGGATGCGAACCTCCCCAAGCCGTGGGACACCTCGGCGATGCTCGAGAAGGTGATCGAGCTGGTGGGGAAGGGTGCGACCGCGAAGCCGGGCCAGGCCAGCGCCGCTGCCGCCGCACCGGTCGCCGCGCCCCCGGCTTCAAAGCCGGCCGCCACCGCACCGGTGCCCGCGAAGCATCCGGTGCCACAACAGGAACCGCCGCGGTCCGCGACGATCATGGGCATGCCCACGATCAAGATGCCCGCCGGTGTCGCGCCGGTCGCGACGCCGATTCCGAGCAGCACCAAGACCACCGCGATGGCGGTGCCGCCGATCGCCCCCGAGGCGATGGCCACCGCACCCGGTAGCGCCGGCGGCCCCGGTCTGCGTCCGCCCGCAAAATCGGCACCCGTCGCGGCTACGCCTGCCGCGAGCATCGCCCCCAGCAGTAACGGAGGTATCGCCGGTATGAATCGTGCGTCCATGGTTTCCGGTTCGCCGACCAAACGCTCCGCGCTCGTCGATCGCACGCTCGCGAAGATGGCCGCACGTCTCGCCGAGGCCGCGGGCATCGAGCCGGGCTCGCCGGAGCTGCTCGCGCTGTTGAAGCTCTCGACCGAGGTCGTCGAGCGGATCGTGTGGGAAGTCGTGCCGGAGCTGGCGGAGCAAATCATCCGCGAGAACCTCGCCGCGCTGACCAAGCGCAGCTAGCTGACGCACTGCGTGGTAAAACGTCGACGCAATGACGTCGACGTCGGACATTTCGAAGCAGTACGAACCCACCGAGGTCGAAGCTCGGTGGATCCGGTTTTGGAACGAGAACGGGTATTCGCACGCCGACGAGTCGGCTCCGAACGTCCCGTTTTCGATCACGTTGCCGCCGCCGAACGTGACCGGCTCGTTGCACATCGGCCACGCGCTCGGCTCGACGATGCAGGACATCCTGATCCGCTGGAAGCGGATGCAGGGCTTCAACGCGATGTGGATGCCCGGCGTCGATCACGCGTCGATCGCGGTGCACGTCCTGCTCGAGAAGGACCTCAAGCGCCGCGAGAACAAGACGCGGTTCGATCTCGGCCGCGAAGAGTTCATGACGCGGGCGTGGGCGTGGAAAGAGCGCTCGGGCAGCCGGATCACCGAGCAGGAGAAGCTGATGGGCTTCTCGCTCGATTGGGCGCGCGAGCGCTTCACGATGGACGAGCGCTCGAATCGCGCGGTCCGCGAGGCGTTCGTCCGGTTGTTCGAGGAAGGGCTGATCTTCCGCGCGAAGCGGATGATCAACTGGGATCCGGGCAGCGAGACCGTGGTCTCGGACCTCGAGGTCGATACGGTCGACGAGAACGGCTCGCTGTGGTCGATCAAGTATCCGATCGTCGGCGGTGGCCCGGACGAGTCGATCATCGTCGCGACGACGCGGCCCGAGACCATGCTCGGCGACACCGCGGTCGCGGTCCACGCGAAGGACGAGCGCTACCTCGCGTTCCACGGCAAGGAGGTCGAGCTGCCGCTCACCGGCCGGCGGATCCCGATCGTGCCGATCGACATCATCCGCGACGGCAAGCCGTGGCCCGACATGACGTTCGGCTCGGGCGCCGTCAAGGTGACGCCGGCGCACGATCCGAATGACTACGAGGTCTCGCAGATCGCGAAGCTGCCGGTGCTCGAGATCATCGATCGCACCGGCAAGATGAAGGCTCCGTCGCCGGAGAAGTACGTCGGCATGACGGTCGAGGTCGCGCGCAAGGCGGTGATCGCGGATCTCGAGGCGCTCGAGCTGCTCGTCGAGACCAAGCCGTACAAGGTGCCGCGCGGCAGGAGCCAGCGCTCGGGCGCGGTGATCGAGCCGATGCTGATGGAGCAGTGGTGGGTCAACGCGAAGCCGCTCGCCGACAAGGCGATCGCCGCGGTCGAGCTGGGCAAGACCAAGTTCGTGCCCGAGCACCACACCAAGACGTTCATGCACTGGATGCACAACATCCAGGACTGGTGCATCTCGCGGCAGTTGTGGTGGGGCCACCAGATTCCCGCGTACTACTGCGACCAGGGCCACATCACGGTCGCGCGTGACGCACCGGCCGAGTGCAAGACCTGCCAGAGCAAGACGCTGACCCAGGATCCGGACATCCTCGACACCTGGTTCAGCTCCGGCCTGTGGCCGTTCTCGACCCTGGGCTGGCCCGAGCAGACGCGCGAGCTGTCGACGTTCTATCCGAACAACGTGCTCGTGACCGCGCCCGACATCATCTTCTTCTGGGTCGCCCGGATGATGATGATGGGCCTGCACTTCATGAAGAAGGTGCCGTTCCGCACGGTGTACCTGACCTCGACGGTCACCGACGAGAACGGCAAGAAGATGTCGAAGACGAAGGGCAACGTCATCGACCCGCTCGACATCGTCAACGGTGCGACGCTCGAGGTGCTGCTCGATCGCGTCGACGTCGAAAAGCCGCCCGACATCGAGGGCGTGAAGAAGCAGATCAAGAAGCACCTGCCCAAGGGCATCGAGGCGATGGGCTCGGATGCGCTGCGGTTCTCGCTCGCCGCGCTCAACACCGGTGGCTCGTACATCAAGCTGTCGGTCGATCGCGTGCAGATCTATCGCAACTTCATCAACAAGCTGTGGAACGCGACGCGGTTCGCGCTGATGAACTTCGACGGCTACGACCCCGAGCGCTTCGAGGCGCAGATCATCACGAAGGCCGGCCGCGAGAGCCTCGGCGTGCCCGAGCGCTGGATCTTGTCGCGGCTGCAGGTCGTGACCGACGAGGTCGATCAAGCGCTCGAGGCGTTCAAGTTCGCCGACGCGGCGAACGCGATCTGGCACTTCGTGTACGACGATCTGTGCGACTGGTTCGTCGAGCTGGCCAAGCCGCACCTCCATCAGTCGCCGGAGCTCGTCCAGGATCCGGTGAAGGCCGCGCATCGCCACATCGTGCAGGGCGTGCTCGCGACGGCGCTCGAGACGACGATGCGGCTGCTCCATCCGTTCGCGCCGTTCGTCACCGAGGAGATCTGGCAAAAGCTGCCGAAGCCGCAGCAGTTGCCCGAGTCGCTGATGATCACCGTGTTCCCGCGCGCCGATCCGAGCTGGCGCGACGACGCCGCCGAGGCCGAGATCAAGATCCTGCAGGACGTGGTCGGTGCGTCGCGCATGTTGCGCCAGACCTACGGCGTGCCGCCGACCCAGCGCGTCGAGGTCGAGGTCCACGTCGGCGGCGAGGCCGCGGCGAAGACGCTCGACACGTTCAAGGGCTTCATGGAGAAGATCGCGAAGGTCAAGGCGACGATCGTCCCGCGCAAGGGCGCGGCGAGCGCGCCCGCTGGTTCGGCCAAGGCGATCATCAACTCGGAGCTCGAGATCGTGATGCCGCTCGGCGGCTTGATCGATCCCAAGGCCGAGTCCGCGCGGCTCGACAAGGACATCGAGAAGGCGAACAAAGAGATCGCGTCGCTCGAGAAGAAGCTCGGCAACGCCGACTTCCTGGCCAAGGCCGCCGAGGACGTCGTCGCCGAGAACAAGGCGCGCCTGTCCGAAGAGAAGACCAAGCTCGAGCGGCTGATCGACGCGCTCGCCACCGTGAAGGCCACCGCATGAACCTCGCGATCCAGCGCGCCGCGCTCCTCGTCGTCGATATCCAAGAGCGTCTCGTGTCGGCGATGCCGGAGGCCGCGCTCGCGCAGGTCGTCAAGAACACCCGGATCCTGATCCAGGCGGCGCGCACGCTCGGCCTCCCGATCGTCGTGTCGCAGCAGTATCCGAAAGGCCTCGGCGCGACGATCGCTCCGATCGAAGAAGCGCTGGCCGGCGCGACCGAGCTACATCGCTTCGACAAGGTCGAGTTCTCCGCCGAAGCCGCCCCGGCGTTCGCCGCGCTCGCGCCGAAGCTCGGCCGCGATCAATGGATCGTGTGCGGGATGGAGACCCACGTCTGCGTGTATCAGACGCTGCGCGGCCTGGTCGCGCGCGGCTACCAGGCCCACGTCGCGGCGGACGCGGTGGCGAGCCGGACCAAAGCGAACTGGAAGATCGGGCTCGGTCTCGCCGAGCGCGCAGGTGCGATCGTGACGTCGACCGAGGTCTGTGTGTTCGATCTGCTCGAGCGCGCCGGTAGTGACGAATTCAAACTGCTGTCGAAGGCGATCAAGTAGGGCTGAGGCATAGTACCCCGCCGGCAGCATGAGTCACGGATCGACCAGCGAAGTCATCAAGTCCCTCGTCGTGAACATCACGATCGCGGTCGCGAAGGGCATCGCCGCCGTGATCTCGGGCTCCGGTGCGATGCTCGCCGAGACCCTGCACTCGTTCGCCGATTGCGGCAACCAGGTGCTGCTCCTCGTCGGGGCGCGCTCGTCGAAGCGGCCCGCCGACGTCAAGCATCCGCTCGGTTACGGCCGCGCGATGTACTTTTACTCGTTCATCGTCGCGCTGCTGTTGTTCTTCGGCGGCGGCGTGTTCTCGGTGGGCGAAGGCGTCGAGAAGATCCTGCACCCCGAGGCCGTCGAGGATATCGGCATCGCGGTCGGCATCCTGGTGTTCTCGTTCTTCCTCGAGGGCTGGTCGCTGTGGGGCAACGTCCGCGAGATCAACAAGCGCCGCGGTGACAAACCGTTCGTGCGCTATCTCAAGGACACCACCGACTCGGACCTGATCATCGTGTTCGGCGAGAACAGCGCCGCGGTGGTCGGCCTGTTATTCGCGCTCGCCGCGCTCGTGCTCGCGAAGGAGACCGGCGATGGCCGGTGGGACGGCGTCGGCTCGTTGTCGATCGGCCTGGTGCTGCTCGGCGTCGCGACGTTCCTGGGCCGCGAGGTCAAGAGCCTGCTGGTCGGTGAAGCTGCAGATGCTTCACTCGTCAAAGTCTGCGAGGAGCTGGCCGATCTCGACCCCAACGTCGACAAGGTCTTGCGCGTGCTCACGCTCCAGCAGGGGCCGGGCGAGATCGTCATCGCGATGAAGCTCAAGATGCGTGAGGGCATGGTCACGAACGAGCTCGTCGAGGCGATCAACGAGTACGAGCGCGCGTTGAAGCGCCGGGTCCCCGAGGTCCGATGGAGCTTCATCGAGCCGGATAATGCCGATTAGCGACGTCTGTTCATCGTGCCGATCGTCGTCGTGATCGCGTAGATTAACGCACGGTGTCACAAGCCCTGCCATCGACCGGAAACGACCTCTTCGAGCTCGGCGACGTCCCCGAGCTCGGCCACGTCCCCACCAAGATGCTCGCGCAGGTCATCCGCGCCGAGCGCTTCGGCGAGCCGCGCGACGCGTTCAAGCTCGAGCCGTTGACCGTGCCCGAGCTCGGCGCGCGCGACGTGCTCGTCTACGTGATGGCCGCGGGCGTCAACTACAACAACGTGTGGGCCGCGATGGGCATCCCGATCGACGTGATCAAGACCCGGATGAAGCGCGGCGAGCCCGAGGACTTTCACGTCGGCGGATCCGACGCGAGCGGCGTGGTGTGGGCGATCGGCAAGGACGTCACGAACGTCAAGGTCGGCGACGACGTCGTCGTGCACTGCGGGATGTGGGACTACGAAGATCCGCACGTCGCCGGCGGCAAAGATCCGATGCTCGCGCCGACCCAGAAGATCTGGGGCTACGAATCGAACTGGGGCAGCTTCGCGCAGTACACGAAGGTCCAGGATCACCAGTGCGTGGCGAAGCCGGCGCGGCTGACGTGGGAAGAGGCCGCGTCGTACATGCTCGTCGGCGCGACCGCGTATCGCATGCTCCACGGCTGGCCGCCGAACATCGTGCAGCCCGGCGATCCGGTGCTCGTGTGGGGCGGCGCCGGCGGGCTCGGCTCGATGGCGATCCAGATCGTGCGCGCCGCCGGCGGTCGCCCGGTCGCGGTGGTCTCCGGCGATACCAAGAACGAGTTCTGCAAGAAGCTCGGCGCGGTCGGCGTGATCGATCGCCGCAAGTTCGAGCATTGGGGAAAGCTCCCGCGGTGGTCCGACGAGCTCGAGTACTCGGTGTGGCTGAAGGGCGCGCGCGGGTTCGGGTCGGCGTTCTGGGAGGCGCTCGGCGAGAAGAAGAATCCGACGATCGTGTTCGAGCACCCGGGCGAGACCACGCTGCCGACCTCGTGCTTCATGTGCGAGACCGGCGGCATGATCGTGATCTGCGCGGGCACGACCGGCTACAACGCGACGCTCGATCTCCGCTATCACTGGATGCGGCAGAAGCGGCTGCAGGGCTCGCACTTCGCGAACGACCAGCAGGCGCAGGGCATCAACAAGCTCGTCGACGAGGGCAAGGTCGATCCGTGCATGTCGCGCGTGTTCGCGTTCGCCGAGACCGGCGAGTGCCATCAGTTGATGCGCGATAACCAGCACCCGAGCGGCAACATGGCGATCCTCGTCAACGCGCCACGCCCCGGCCTGCGCACGCTCGCCGAGGTCCGGGCGAAGTGACGAGGCCGTTCAAGATCCTCGGCGTGCAGCAGATCGCGATCGGCGGTCCGAGCAAGGCCGCGTTGCGCGCGCTGTGGGTCGACCTGCTCGGCGTGCCGGCGCACGGCACGTTCCGCAGCGAGCGCGAGAACGTCGACGAGGACATCCTGGCGCTCGCGGGCGTCGAGATCGATCTGATGGAGCCGATCGATCCGGACAAGTCGCCCAAGGTCCACGAGCCCCGGCTCAACCACCTCGGCCTGTGGGTCGATGACCTCGCCGCGGCGGTCGCGTGGCTGACCGGGCAGGGCGTGCGCTTCACGCCGGGTGGCATTCGCAAGGGCGCCGCCGGTCACGACGTCTGCTTCATTCATCCCAAGGGCAACGACGTCGCGCCGCGCTCCGGCGAGGGCGTGTTGATCGAGCTCGTCCAGGCGCCGCCCGACGTCATCGCCG
>JBDTJY010000149.1:0-47436 GCA_039935615.1 Kofleriaceae bacterium | reverse complement strand
GTAGCTCGACCAGTCGTTTTCCGACTCTACCGCGATGGAAAACTCGTACAAAGACCAGGGCTCGCTGAGAGCCGATGGCGATGCCGCGCCGATGAGGACCGAGATGCCGGCCGCGCCCGCACCGGTGGCATCGATGGCGCACGCGGAGGGGGTTGGCAAAGGCACAACCGGAGAGAAGAAGAAGGCCGAGGCCAGCGCGGGCATCGGTGGTGGTGGTGCCGCGGTGCAACCGACGACGCCGATCGCGCTGCGCACGAACTTCAATCCACTCGCCGCGTTCGCGCCGGCGGTCAAGACCGATGCGAACGGCAAGGCGAGCGTCGAGATCAAGCTGCCGGATAACCTCACGCGCTATCGCGTGATCGCGATCGCGGTCGCGGGGGACAAGCAGTTCGGCAAGGGCGAGAGCTCGCTGACCGCCCGCTTGCCGCTGATGGTGCGGCCGAGCCCGCCGCGGTTCCTCAACTTCGGCGACACGTTCAAGCTGCCGGTCGTCGTTCAGAATCAGACGGACTCGGCGATGACCGTGAAGCTCGCGATCCGCGCGACCAACGCGGCGATCACCGCGGGCGCGGGCCGAGAAGTCACGGTGCCGGCGAACGATCGCGTCGAGGTCCAGTTCCCCGCCGCCGCCGAGATGGCGGGCACGGCGCGGTTCCAGATCGTCGGCGCGGCCGGCAACTTCAACGATGCGGCCGAGCTCTCGCTGCCGGTGTGGACCCCGGCGACGACCGAAGCGTTCGCGACGTACGGGACGATCGACGAGGGCGCGATCAAGCAGACCATCGCGCTGCCCGGCAAGGTCGTCACGCAGTTCGGCGGCGTCGAGGTCTCGACCGCGTCGACCAACCTCGCATCGCTGACCGATGCGTTCCTCTACCTGGTGCACTACCCGTTCGAGTGCGCCGAACAACGCAGCTCGCGGATCCTCGCGATCGCGGCGCTGCGCGACGTGCTCGAGGACTTCCACACCAAGGACATGCCGAGCCGCGCCGCGCTCGAGAAGTCGGTCGCCGATGACGTCGAGCATCTCTCCCAGATGCAGAACTACGACGGTGGCTACGCGTACTGGGATCGCGGCTACACGAGCGAGCCGTACCTCACCGTGTACGTCACGAATGCGCTGCTCCACGCAAAGGCGAAGGGCTTCGCGGTGCCGCAGCGGATGTTCGATCAGGCGAAGCCGTACCTGCGCGACATCGAATCGCACTATCCCTGGTACTACCCGGAGACCGTGCGCTGGGCGATCAGCGCGTACGCGCTGTACACGCGCAAGCAGCTCGGCGACCTCGATCTCGTGAAGGGCCAGAAGCTGCTCGCGACGGCGGGCATCTCGCGGGTGACCCTCGAGACCGATGGCTGGTTGCTCGGCCTGTTCGCGCAGGAAAAACCGGTTGCGACCGAACGTGCCCAGTTGGTTCGTTACATCATGAACCACGTCAGCGAGACCGCGGGCGCGGCGAACTTCACCACGAGTTATGGTGATGGCGCGTACCTGCTGCTCGCGAGTGATCGCCGGGTCGACGGCGTGGTGCTCGAATCGCTGATCGAGGAGCAACCGACCAACGACCTGATCCCGAAGGTCGTCACGGGCCTGCTCGCGCATCGCAAGGCCGGCCGCTGGCTCAACACGCAAGAGAACACGTTCGCGCTGCTCGCGCTCGACCTGTACTTCCACACCTACGAGAAGATCACGCCGGACTTCGTCGCGCGGGTGTGGCTCGGCGACGACTACGCCGGCGATCACCCGTTCAAGGGCCGCCAGACCGACACGTTCTCGATCGCGATCCCGATGAAGGATGTCGCGACACATGACAAGGCGCCACTGACAATCCAGAAGGATGGCAAGGGCCGGCTCTACTATCGGATCGGCATGACGTATGCGCCGGCGAGCCTCAAGCTCGAGCCCGCGGACTACGGATTCGTCGTCGAGCGCCGCTACGAGGGCGCGGATGACCCCGCCGACGTGCGTCACGAAAAAGATGGAACCTGGCACATCAAGTCGGGGTCACGAGTTCGCGTGCGCTTGACCATGGTCAACGAGAACCGGCGCTATCACGTCGCGCTCGTCGATCCGATTCCCGCCGGGCTCGAGCCGATGAACGCGGCGCTCGCGGTCACCGGTCCGATCCCGCAGGACCCGAAGGAGCAGCAATCCCGCGGCGCGTATTGGTGGTGGTATGGAACCTGGTACGAGCACCAGAACCTGCGCGATGAACGCGTCGAAGCGTTCGCGTCGCTGCTGTGGGAAGGCGTCCACGAGTACACGTACGTCGCGCGCGCGACGACCCCGGGAAATTTCGTGGTGCCGCCACCGAAGGCCGAGGAGATGTACATGCCGGAGACCTTCGGACGTGGCGGCAGTGATCGCGTGATCGTGGAATAGGAGCGGAGCATGAGAAAACTACTACTCGTAGGGTTGATCGCGGCGTGCGGTCACAAGGCAGCGAAGACCGACGACACCAACGGGTCGGCCGCGCCACCACCGGTCCACTACGACGCGAAGGATCTGCCGCCCGGGCTCGTGATGAAGCTGTCGGACGGCACCCAGGGGCCGCCCGCGTTCGATCACGCGAAGCTCGCGCCGGCGACCAAGCTCGACGCCGCGGCGGTCACGCAGTTGTTGGCGCGCGAGAAGCCGATCGCGGTCGATCCGGCGGACCTGCAAGCGTTCGCGCTGCGGCCGTCGTCGCAGCCGCCGCCGCGCACCGGCGAGACGATGCACGAGAGCTTCCCGCCGCCGGCCTCGACGAATCTGCCGCCGCCGCCGACCCCGCCGAAACCGGGCGAGGGTCTCAAGGTGTTGCGCTACATGCCGGAAGGTCCGGTCAAGCTCGCGCCCGAGCTCACGATCACGTTCAGCGAGCCGATGGTCGCCGTCACGTCGCAGACCGACGCCGCGGCGATCAACCCGGTGAAGCTGACGCCGACCCCGAAGGGCAAGTGGCGATGGATCGGCACGCGCACGATCGTGTTCGATCCGGACGTTCGGTTCCCGCAGGCGACGACCTACCAGATCGAGATTCCGGCCGGCACCAAGTCGGCGACCGGTGACGCGCTGAAGGCCGCGGTGAAGTTCGCGTTCGAGACGCCGCCGCCGGTGCTCGTCGGCCATTGGCCGGCCGAGTACGGCCCGCAGAAGCTCGACGTCCCGATGTTCATGGAGTTCGATCAGAAGATCGACGCGCAGGCCGTGCTCGCGGTGTTGAAGACCTCCGTGCACGCGCGCGTGCATCAGAAGAAGGGCGATCCGTGGAGCGGCCCGAAGGAGATCGTGACGACGCCGTCGCTGCGCATACTCGACGCGAAGGAGATCGCCGCGAACAAGCCGATGAAGGCGCTCGTCGACGCCGAGACCAAGGAGCACGAAGGCCGGTTCTTCGCGTTCCGGACGACCGAGACGCTGCCGCCGGATGCGACGATCACCGTCGAGATTCCGAGCGGCACGCCGTCGGCGGAAGGTCCGAACAAGACCAAGACCGCGCAGCAGATGGCGTTCTCGACGTATCCGCCGCTCGATCTCGTGCGCTCCGAGTGCGGCTGGGGCTCGGAGTGCCGGCCGAGCATGCCGTTCGAGCTGATCTTCAATAACCCGCTCGACGAGAAGAAGTTCGAGGAGTCCGAGATCACGGTGTCGCCGGAGATTCCGGACCTCCAAATAATCGCACAGGGCACCGCGATCTCGATCGTGGGCACGACCAAGGCCCGGACCAAGTACACCGTCAAGGTCGACGGCAAGCTCGTCGACGACTTCGCCCAGACGCTCGGCAAGTCCGAGGAGCGGACGTTCAGCGTCGGCGATGCCGCACCGACGTTCTACGGACCGTCGGGCATGGTCGTGCTCGATCCGGCCGCGACCAAGCCGACGCTCGACTTCTTCACGACCAACTACGATCAACTCAAGGTCAAGCTGTACGTCGTCGGGCTCGATGACCTCTCGGCCTACGGCCACTACATCACGAACCAGTGGAATCACGATCACCCGCCGTCGATTCCGGGCCGCAACGTGTTCGACCACCTCGTCAAGACCACGGGCGGGCCGAACGAGCTCGTCGAGACCTCGATCGATCTCGCGCCGGCGCTCGGCAAGGGCGGCTTCGGCAACGTGCTCGCGATCGTCGAGCCGTACCCGTGGAAGGAGCAGTACGAGCCACCGCGGATGATCGCGTGGGTGCAATCGACCAAGGTCGCGGTCGACGCGCACGTCGACAACGACAACCTCGTCGCGTTCGCGACCGAGCTCGGCACGGGCAAGCCGCTCGCGAACGTCGCCGTCGAGATTCGCCCGTATGGCGTCAAGGGCACGACCGACGACAAGGGGCTCGCGACGCTGCCGCTCACCACCGGGGCGCAGAAGGGCCCGACGATGCTGACCGCGCGCCTCGGCGACGACCTCGCGTTCGTCACCGGGCAGAACGGCTACTACGAGAACGATTACGGCACGTGGGTCAAGCGCGCGTCGGGGCAGACGCTGACGTCGTACGTCGTCGACGATCGCAAGCTCTACAAGCCGAACGAGGAGGTCTCGCTGAAGGGCTGGCTGCGCCTCGTCGATCAGAACAAGGGCGGCGACGTCGGTCCGCTCGGTACCGCGGTGACGTCGGTCGACTACGTCGTCAACGATTCGCAGGGCAACCAGATCGCGAAGGGCTCGGCGAAGATCAATCCGGCAGGCGGCTTCGATACGAAGTTCACGCTGCCGAAGACGCCGAACCTCGGCGCCGCGAACGTGATCTTCACGACGACCGGCTCGATGGTCCAGCAGTTCGTGCATTCGTTCCAGATCGAGGAGTTCCGCCGGCCGGAGTTCGAAGTCTCGGCGCAGCCGGGTGCGGGACCGTTCATGATCGCGGGCGGCGGCGACATCACCGTCGCGGCGAAGTACTACTCGGGCGGACCCCTGCCGGGCGCCGACGTGACGTGGTCGGTCAACGCGACGCCGACGACGTTCACGCCGCCGAATCGCGCGGACTACATCTTCGGCAACTGGATGCCGTGGTGGGGCTATCACAACTACTACCTCGACCAGGAGACCGGACAGCAGCCGCAGGGCCAGTCGGCGTGGAGCTTCCAGAGCAAGACCGATGCGCTCGGCGAGCAGACGCTGCACATGGACTACAAGTCGGTGAATCCGTCGATGCCGATGTCGGTCACCGCGAACGCGTCGGTGTTCGACGTCAACCGGCAGGCGTGGAATGCGTCGACGACGGTGATCGTGCATCCATCGAGCTACTACGTCGGCCTCAAGACCAAGAAGCCGTTCGTCGAGAAGGGCCAGCCGTTCGACGTCGACGTGATCGGCGTGGACCTCGATGGCAAGGCAGTCGCCGGCACGCAGATCGATCTGAAGGCGACGCGGCTCGAGTACAAGTACAAGCACGGCCAGTACACCCAGGACGAGGTCGATCCGCAGGCGTGCGCGGTGACCGCAGCGAAGGATCCGGCGCCGTGTCACTTCACGACGACGACCGGCGGCACGTATCAGATCGTCGCGACGATCGTCGATCCGCAGGGCCGCCCGAACCAGACCAAGATGACGTTCTGGGTCACCGGCGGCGACACCGTGCCCGCGCGCGAGGTCTCGCAAGAGGTCGCGCAGTTGATCCCCGACAAGAAGGAATACGCCGCCGGCAACACCGCCGAGATCCTGATCCAGACGCCGTTCTATCCGGCCGAGGGCATCGTGACGTGGCGGCGCAGCGGCATCGTCAAGCTCGAGCGGATCACGCTCGACGGCCCGACCAAGGTGATCACCGTTCCGATCGCGGACGCGATGACGCCGAACATCTACGTCCAGGTCGATCTCGTCGGCGCGGCGTCGCGGCTCGACGACAAGGGCGATCCGGATCCGAAGTTGCCGAAGCGGCCGGCGTACGCCGTCGGCTCGATCAACCTCTCGGTCCCGCCGCGGTTGCGCACGCTCGACGTCAAGGTCTCGCCGCGCGTCGCGAAGGTCGCGCCCGGTCAAGCCGACAAGCTCGACGTGGTGGTGACCGACGCCACCGGCAAGCCGGTCGCGGATGCCGAGGTCG
This sequence comes from Kofleriaceae bacterium, assembly GCA_039935615.1. Taxonomy (GTDB): domain Bacteria; phylum Myxococcota_A; class Polyangia; order Haliangiales; family Haliangiaceae; genus JABFXX01. The sequence continues at coordinate 41,404 of JBDTJY010000149.1, read as the reverse complement.
CGATCATCGCCGTCGACGAAGCGGTGCTCGCGCTCGCGGGCTACCAGTTTCCCAACCCGATCGATACGTTCTATGCCGGCCGCAGTCCCGGCGTGCAGGACGCGTATCTACGCTCCTACGTGAAGCTCGCGAAGCCGGATCCGGCGAAGCTCGCGGGCAACCTCCGCAACAGCAACAGCATCCGCCGTCGGGGCGGCTACCGCGACGACTCGTACAAGCTCAGCGAAAATGAAGAGTCGGGCGGCGAGGGGCTGGCGATGGACGAGGCCAAGCTGGAGAAGAAGGACTCTTCCGGCGATATGCCGATGGCGAGCGAGGCGGCGGCGCCGGCCGCACCGTCGGCGAAGCCGGAGGGGCGGGCCGAGGCGATCGCGGATGCGAAGAACGCCGGGGTCTTGGGCGGCCTCGCCGTCGACAAATCCGAAGCGCAGAAACCCCAACCCAACACGCCGATCGCGCTGCGCACGAACTTCAATCCGCTCGCGGCGTTCGCGCCGGCGGTGAAGACCGGTGCCGATGGCAAGGCGAGCGTCGACATCAAGCTGCCGGATAACCTCACGCGCTATCGTGTGATCGCGATCGCGGTCGCGGGCGATAAACAGTTCGGCAAGGGCGAGAGCGCGTTGACCGCGCGGTTGCCGCTGATGGTGCGGCCGAGCCCGCCGCGGTTCCTTAACTTCGGCGACACGTTCCAGCTCCCGGTCGTGGTCCAGAACCAGACCGACGCGCCGATGACGGTCCGGCTCGCGGCGCGGACCGCGAACATCACGCTCACCGACGGTGCCGGTCGTGAAGTCACCGTGCCGGCCAACGACCGCGTCGAGGTGTTGTTCCCGGCGTCGGCCGAGATGGCGGGCACCGCGCGGTTGCAGATCGTCGGCTCGGCCGGCGATGCCAGCGATGCGGCCGAGCTCAGCTTGCCGGTGTGGACGCCGGCGACGACCGAGGCGTTCGCGACCTATGGCGTGATCGACAACGGCGCGATGCAACAACCGGTCGCGCTGCCGGGCAAGGTGTGGCCGCAGTTCGGTGGCCTCGAGGTCACGACCGCGTCGACGAACCTGCAAGCGCTGACCGACGCGATGCTCTACCTCGTGCACTATCCGTTCGAGTGTTCGGAGCAACGCAGCTCGCGGATCATGGCGATCGCGGCGCTGCGCGACGTGCTGACGGCGTTCAAGACCAAGGAGATGCCGAGCGCGCAGGCGATGGAGGGCTCGGTCGTCGCGGACCTCGAGCACCTGAAGAACATGCAGAACTACGACGGTGGCTTCGCGTTCTGGGATCGCGGTCATCCGAGCGAGCCGTATCTCTCGGTGTTCGTCGCGAACGCGCTGATCCACGCGAAGCTCAAGGGCTTCGCCGGCACGGATCCGATGCTCGCGATGGCGTCGTCGTACTTGAAGAACATCGAGAACTATTACCCCTGGTACTACGGTCCCGACGAGCGCCACGCGATCAGCGCGTACGCGTTGTACACGCGCAAGTTGATGGGCGACCTCGACATCGAGAAGGGCATCCGCTCGCTGCGCGAGTGGGGCGGGCCCGAGAAGGTCAACATGGAGACCGACGGCTGGATGCTGTCGCTGTTCGCGAAGAATCCGAAAGCCGCCGACCAGCGCGCGGCGATCCTGCGCTACGCGACGAACCACGTCAGCGAGACCGCAGGCGCGGCGAACTTCACGACGAGCTACGGCGACGGCGCGTATCTGATGCTGTCGAGCGATCGTCGCGTCGACGGTGTGATGCTCGAGGCGTTGATCGAGGAGCAACCGGAGAACGACCTGATCCCGAAGATCGTCGTCGGCCTGCTCGCGCATCGCAAGGCCGGGCGCTGGCTCAACACGCAGGAGAACACCTTCGCGTTGGTCGCGCTCGATCTCTACTTCCACACCTACGAGAAGGTGACGCCGGACTTCGTCGCGCGCGTCTGGCTCGGCAACGACTACGCCGGTGACCACACGTTCAAGGGCCGCACGACCGAGTACGCCCAGATCGACGTCGCGATGAAGGACGTCGCGACGCACGACAAGTCGACGCTGACGATCCAGAAGGACGGCGCCGGCCGGCTGTACTACCGGATCGGCATGAGGTACGCGCCGACCGATCTCGAGCTCGAGCCGGCCGACTATGGCTTCGTCGTCGAGCGCAAATACGAGGGTGTCGACGATCCGAAGGACGTCTCGCACAACGCCGACGGCACGTGGCACGTCAAGGCCGGGACGCGCGTGCGGATCAAGCTGACGATGGTCAACGAGAACCGGCGCTATCACGTCGCGCTCGTCGATCCGATGCCGGCCGGCTTCGAGGCGATGAACCCGGCGCTCGCGGTGACCGGACCGATTCCCCAGGACCCGAACGAGCAGAAGTCTCGCGGCGCGTACTGGTGGTGGTATGGCACCTGGTACGAGCACCAGAACATGCGCGATGAACGCGTCGAAGCGTTCACGCCGCTGCTGTGGGAAGGGGTCCACGATTACTCGTACGTCGCGCGCGCGACGACACCGGGTAACTTCGTCGTGCCGCCGCCGAAGGCGGAAGAGATGTACATGCCGGAGACCTTCGGTCGCGGTGGCAGTGATCGAGTGATCATCGAATAGGGAGAGCGAATGCGTACGATCTGGCTCGCGGCGTTGCTGTTGGCGTGTGGCAACAAGCCGGCGAGCTCGCCCGGAGGTGGTTCGGCGGTCGTGACGCCTGCCGACGACAAACCGGGGCTCGACCTCGTGGTGTCGAACGGTACGCAGGCGGCACCGCCGGTCGATCGTACGAAGCTGGCGCCGGCGCAGAAGCTCGCCGACACCGGCCCTCTGTTCGCGCGCGCGAAGCCGCTCGCGCCCGCGGACGTCGAGCCGAGCGCGCTGCGTCCGGCCTCGACCCCGCCGCCGTTGACCGGCGAGCGCGTGACGACGAGCTTTCCGCCGCCGCCGTCGCTGAAGGAACCGCCGCCGGCGACGAGCTCGACCGCGCCGCTGCACGTCACGCGCTACATGCCGGAGGGCAAGCTCGACGAGGCGCCGCGTCTGACCGTGACGTTCGATCAGCCGATGGTCGCGATCACGTCGCAGAGCGCCGCGGCGACGGTGCAACCGGTCACGCTGACGCCGGCCGTCAAAGGTCATTGGCGATGGATCGGCACGCGCACGATCGAGTTCGATCCAGACGGTGGCCGGTTTCCGATGGCGACCACGTATCGGGTCGCGATCGCGTCCGGCACCAAGGGCGTGGTCGGTGCGCCGCTCGCGAAGGCGATCGAGTTCACGTTCGAGACCCCGCCGCCGAAGGTGATCGCGAGCCAGCCGTCGGGCGGTCAGGTCGAGCTCGACGAGCCGATCCTGTTGGTGTTCGATCAGCGGATCGATCCGCAGGCGGTGATCGCGGCGCTGCGCGTGACGTCGACGGGAAATCACCCCGACGTCAAAGATGATCCGTGGCAACCGGCGAAGCAGCTCCCGGTCCGCGTGCAAGCGCTCGATCCGGCGCAGTACGACAAGCGGCTCTCGGCACGGATCGCGGAGCTCGGCAAGGACGCCGCGGGGCGGTGGCTCGTGGTGCGCGCCGTCGACAAGCTCGCGCCGGACGCGCAGATCGCGGTCACGCTTCCGGTCGGACTCGGATCGCTCGAAGGGCCGAACCGCACGACCGAGCCGCAGGCGTGGGCGTTCTCGACGTATCCGCCGTTCGACTTCGACTCGACGTCGTGTGCGAAGGAGACCTGCGCGCCCACCGGGTACCTCGCGGTGAACTTCACGAACGAGATCGACATCGCGTCGTTCAAAGACGATCAGGTCGAGGTCGTGCCGGCGATCAAGGATCTGCATCTTCAAGTCAGCGACACGCGGCTGATCCTGATGGGATCGGTCCAAGCGAACACGACCTACAAGGTCGAGATCAAGCAGGCGCTCCACGATGTCCATCATCAGGCGCTGCGCCACGATGTGGTCGCGACGCTGCCGACCGGGCCCGCGCAGGCCACGTTCGGGGGCGCCTCGGGCACGATCCTCCTCGATCCGGCGGCAACGCCCGAGCTGTCGTATTTCAGCGCGCAGTACACCGCGTTGAACGTCTCGCTGTATCGAGTGACGCCGGCCGACTACCCGGCGTTCCAGCGCGGACGGTGGACGGGCCCACACGCGAAGCCGCCGGGGACCGAGCTGCCGTTCCGGCAGATCAAGATCCACGGCGACGGCCTCGCCGAGACCCATGTCGATCTTTCGGCGGCGCTCGCGAATGGCCGCGGTCAGGTCGTCGCGGTCGTCGCGCCTGCACCGTGGACCGATCTCGAACATCCACCACCGCAGCAGATCGTATGGGCGCAGGCGACGCACCTCGCGATCGATGCGCACGTCGATCGCGACGAGCTCGTCGTGTTCGCGACCGATCTCGCGACCGGGACGCCGGTCGCCGATGCGACGATCGTGCTCGCGCCCGCGGGCACGACGGCGAAGACCGATGCGCGTGGACTCGCGACGCTCGCGTTGCCGCCGTCGATCATCCACACCGCGGACGAGATCCTTGGCCACGAGCTGGCGTATCTCGTCGCGCGTCACGGCGAGGACGTCACGATCCTGGCGGGCGATGTATGGGAGCACGAAGCGATCGGTCCGCAGCTCGCGTGGGAGACGTTCGACGATCGCGACCTCTATCGCCCCGGCGAGGAGGTCACGATCAAGGGCTGGATCCGGGTCGTCGATCCGAACAAGCACGGTGACGTCGCCGGCGTCGCCAAGCGCGTCTCGGGCGTGCACTACACGGTCGCCGACAGCGAGGGCACTCCGATCGCGCACGGCGACACGAAGCTCAACGAGCTCGGCGGCTTCGATCTGCGCTTCACGCTGCCGAAGACGCCGAACCTCGGCGAGGCGACCGTCACGTTCGAGGCGCGCGGCGCGATCAAGAGTACGAGCATGCAGGTGGTGCGGATCGAGGAGTTCCGGCGACCGGACTTCGACGCGAGCGCGCACCCACAGACCGAGCCGTTTGTCGTCGGTGGTGGTGGCGATGTCACCGTCGGCGCCCACTACTACGCCGGGGGTCCGCTCGGTGGCGCGAAGGTGAACTGGCGCTTGCACGCCGACGAGACGACGTATCGGCCACCGGATCACGACGACTACACGTTCGGGACGTGGACCGCGTGGTGGCCGATGAATCGGTGGGGCGGGGACCGGTCCCAGGCGCTGCCACGGCCGATCTCGGATTGGTCCCTCGAGGGCAAGACCGATGGTGGCGGCGAGCACGTGCTCCACGTCGACGCGCGGCATGTCGCGCCGGCGAAGCCCTACGCGGTGTCGGCCGAGGCGACGATCACGGCGCCGAACAATCAGACGTGGACCGCGCGGACTTCGTTCATCGTGCATCCCGCGAGCCTCTACGTCGGCGTCATGGGCAAGCGGCCGTTCGTCGTGCAGGGCGAACCGTACGAGCTCTCCGTGATCGGCGTCGATCTCGACGGCAAACCGGCACCCGGCGCGGCGGTCACGGTCGAGACGGTCCGCAGCGTCACGACGTGGGCGAACGGCAAGGCCGAGGTCAAGGAGGTCGACGCGCAGCGCTGCGCGGTCACCACGGCGGTCGCAGCGGTGGCGTGCAAGCTCGCGACGCCGCACGGTGGCGAGTACATCGTGCGCGCGGTGATCGTCGACGCGAAGGGCCGCAGCAATCGCACCGAGACTCAGTTCTGGGTCGCCGGTGACGACGAGAATCTGCGCGCACGCGGCAGCTCGCAGCAGCAGCTCGTCGAGATCATTCCGGACAAGAAGGACTACGCACCGGGCAATACCGCCGAGTTGTTGATCCGCGCACCGTTCGCACCGGCGGAGGGCGTCGTGACGTACCGGCGGAGCGGCATCATCAAGACCGAGCGAATCACGCTCGCGACGGAGACCGCCGTGATCACCGTGCCGATCACCGACGACCTCGTGCCGAACGTGGTCGTGCAGGTCGATCTGGTCGGTGCGCAGCCGACGCTCGACGCGCATGGCGTGGCCCAGAAGACGACCCAACCCGCGTACGCGGTCGGTTCGATCGATCTCTCGATCCCGCCGCGCGAGCGCACGCTCGCGGTGACCGTCACGCCGAGCGCCGCGAAGCTCGCACCGGGTGACCAGGCGAGCGTCACCGTCGCGGTCCACGACGCCGCTGGCAAGCCGGTCGCGAACGCCGACGTGGCGGTGTTCGTCGTCGACGATTCGATCCTGACGCTCGCGGGCTATCGGGTCGCCGATCCGCTCGCGGTGTTCTACCAGGCGCGCCCGACCGATACGACGGACTACTACGCGCGCGCGTATCTGACGCAAGCGATGCAGCGCGGCGAGCGCGACGGGTGGGAGGCGCTCGAGACTGGCTACGAATATCGTCGCGGGATCGGCAACGGGCCGGGGACCGGCACCGGCTATGGCTTCGGCGCCGGTCGTGGTGGCTTCAAGAACAAAGGGGTCGCCGAGCACGCGTACTTCGACCTGCTCGAGCAGGCTCCGGCGAAGTCGCGGACCGTCAACCAGGAGATGCCCGATCCGAACGCGGACCGGGATTCCGACGGGATTCCCGATGAAGTCGACAAGATGCCGACGACCGAGATCGCGGTGCGCTCGAACTTCAATCCGCTCGCGGTGTTCGCTCCGGCGGCGACCACGACCGCCGATGGCTCGGTGACCGTGCCGGTGACGATGCCCGACAACCTCACGCGCTATCGCGTGATCGCGGTGGTGGCCGCGGGCGAGCGCCAGTTCGGCAAGGGCGAGAGCACGATGACGGCGCGGCTGCCGCTGATGGTACGCGCGACGCCGCCGCGGTTCCTGTCGTTCGGCGACACGTTTCAATTGCCGATCACGCTGCAGAATCAAACCGACGCGGCGATGCAGGTGAAGCTCGCGGTGCGGGTCTCGAACCTCGCGCTCACCGACGGTGATGGCCGGGTGGTGACGGTGCCGGCGAATGACCAGATCCTCGTCGAGATGCCGGTCTCGGCAGTCGCGGCAGGGACGGCGCGGTTGCAGATCGTAGCGGCGAGCGGCGCCGTCGGCGATGCGCAAGAGCTCGAGCTCCCGGTGTGGACGCCGGCGACGACCGAGGCGTTCGCGACGTACGGCGTGATCGATGACGGCGCGATTCGCCAGCCGATCGCGTTGCCGCCCGGCGTGTTGCCGCAGTTCGGTGGCATCGAGGTCTCGACCGCGTCGACGAATCTCCAGGCGCTCACCGATGCGCTGATCTATCTCGTCCACTATCCGTTCGAGTGCGCCGAGCAGCGCTCGTCGCGGATCCTGGCGATCGCCGGCTTGAAGGACGTGCTCGCGGCGTTCCACGCGAAGGACTTGCCGTCGCCGGCGGCGCTCGCGACGAGCGTCGCGGTCGATGTCGAGGCGATCGCGAAGCTGCAGGGTGGCGACGGCGGGTTCTCGTACTGGGGCGATCGACCGAGCGTGCCGTACCTCAGCGTGTACGTTCCGTTCGCCCTGGCGCACGCGAAGGCGAAGGGCTTCGCCGTACCGCCGCCACTCTTCACGAGCTCGCTCCGCTATCTGCGCACGATCGACGAGCACATCCCGGTCACGTACTCGCGCGAGGAGCGGCTCGTGATCGAGGCGTTCGCGTTGGCCACGCGCGCACAGCTCGGCGATGACGTCCACGCCGAGGCGAAGCTGCTCGCCGCCGCGAAGCTACCGGTCGATGCGATGGGCTGGGTGCTCGCTTCGCTGGCCTCCGGCGCGACGGCCGAGCGCGCGTCGCTCGAGCAGCAGCTCGCGCAGCACATCACCGAGACCGCGGGCGCCGCGAGCGTGGTCTCGGGCTACGGCGACGATGGCTATCTGGTACTCGGCTCCGATGGGCGCAGCGCGGGCATCGTGCTCGACGCGCTGATCCAAGCGCAGCCGACGTCCGAGCTGATTCCGAAGCTCGTCACCGGCCTGCTCGCGAGCCGGCGCCAGGGTCGGTGGAGCAGCACGCAGGAGAATGGCTTCGTGCTGATCGCACTCGATCGCTACTTCCAGACCTACGAGAAGATCACGCCGAGCTTCGTCGCGCGGGTGTGGCTCGGCGCCGACTACGCGGGCGATCACGCGTTCCGCGGTCGCACGACCGAGACCGCCTCGATCGCGATCCCGATGAGCGCGGTCGCGACCCACGACAAGTCGGATCTCGTGATCCAGAAGGACGGCAGCGGGCGCCTGTACTACCGGATCGGCACGAGCTACGCGCCGGCGGACTTGCACATCGCGGCCGCGGATCACGGCTTCGTCGTCGAGCGTAGCTACGAAGCGGTCGACGATCCGAAGGACGTCACGCGGGATGCGCAGGGCATCTGGCACGTCAAAGTCGGTGCCCGCGTGCGGGTCCGGATCTCGATGGTCAACGATGGCCAGCGCCATCACGTCGCGCTCGTCGATCCGATGCCCGCGGGGTTCGAGGCGGTCAACCCCGAGCTCGCCGGCGTGGCCGCGATCCCCGACGATCCGAAGGACGCGCCGGCCGATCGCTACTGGTGGTGGCGCTCGGCCTGGTACGAGCACCAGAACATGCGCGACGAGCGCGTCGAGGCGTTCACGTCCAACTTGTGGGAAGGCGTCCACGCGTACGACTACATCGCGCGGGCGACCACCCGCGGGACGTTCGTGGCGGCGCCGCCCAAGGCCGAGGAGATGTACATGCCGGAGACATTTGGGCGTGGTGCGAGCGAGCGAGTCGTCGTCGAGTAGAGGTAGAGTCGCCGCGTGCCGGTGGTGTTTATCGACGGAAACGACTTCCTCGCGACCTTGTTTCGCGGCGTCGCGCCGCAACTCGAGGTCGTCGTCGAGCAACTCCAGACCGGCTTCGCGACCAGCGCGCCCGAGCCCGGCCAGAAGGCGCGCGACAAGGTGCTCGCGCATCACTCGCCGCATCCGTGCTTCGCCGAGGGCGTCGATCTCACCACGGTCGAGGGCAAGAGCCTTCGCCTCGAGCTCGACTCCGACAATCCGAATCGCTTCTGCAAGTGGTGGCGCGAGACGCCGACCAAGATGGAGCTCCGGATCGCGGTCCAGCGCCCCGGTGAAGACGTCACGATCATCACCGCGACGTGCAACGGCCAGATCGCCCATCAACCGGCGGGTCCGCTGTTGCTCGGCTGGGATCGCCTGTTCGTCCCCGACGAGTACGACGGCACGCTCGCCGAGCTCACCGCCGCGGGCGAGCTCGTCGACTTTCGTCGCACCGCGTTCGAAGCCGTGGTGAAAGCGCTCGGCTGATGGCCCAGTTCGACGATCGCGCGACGCAGCCGCGCCGCGGTCCCGGCGACATCTTCAAGTGGAAGGTGCTGCGCAAGAGCGATCCGCGCGTCGCCGACTACGCCGAGCTCGACACGATCCGCCCCGGCTTCCGCGAAGGTGGTGTCGCCGCGCTCGCCTCCGGTGATCCGTGTGCCTGTTGGATCGGCCACGCGTCGTGGGCGCTGCGGCTCGGCGGCAAGCTGATCGTGATCGACCCGGTGTTCTCGAACGCGCTCTCCGGCGTCGTCAAGCGCCTCGTGCCGCCGGCGTTCCCGCTCGCCGAGCTACCGACGCCGGACCTCGTGCTCGTCACGCACGATCATCGCGACCATCTCGATCTGCCATCGATCGCCGCGCTGCCCGATTCGGCGACCTACATCGTGCCGATCGGCAACGGCGAACGGATCAAGAAGCCCAACACCGTCGAGCTCGACTGGTGGCAAACCCACACCATCGGCGGCCTCGACATCACGCTCGTCCCGGCGCGCCACTGGTCGATGCGGATGCCGTGGAATCGCAACGCGACGCTATGGGGTGGCTACGTGATCCGCGGTCCCGAGGGCGTCGCTTATCACTCGGGCGACACCGCGACCGGCGACCACTTCGCCGAAATCGGTCAGCGCATCGGCCCGATCGACTGGGCGATGCTGCCGATCGGTGCGTACTCGCCGCGCTGGTTCATGTCGTCGCAACACGTCAATCCCGAGGAGGCGCTCGCCGGATTTCGCGCGCTCGGCGCGAAGAGCTTCCTCGCGATGCACTGGGGCACGTTCAAGCTCACCGACGAGCCGGTCGGCGAGCCGCGCAAACGGATCCTCGAGCTGTGGGCCGAGAGTGGTCTCGACCCCGCGCGGCTGTGGCTGATGGACGTCGGCGAGTCGCGCAAGCTCGGAGCGTGATCGCATAGAACTCCGGATCCGGAATGGCCGTAAGGCCACTTTTCTAGTGGCCTTACGGCCGTTTCGGATCCGGAGGGAGTGGCGGGGGCAGAGGGGGGATAACGAGCTTCGCGAGCGCGGCGCGCAGCGGATCGGGGATCGGCGTCGGTCGGCGGGTCGCGCGGTCGACGAACACATGCGTGAACGTGCACTCGGCCGCGACGATCGCGGTGCCCCGCTTCGCGACACCGAGCTCGTAGGTCACCGACGAGTTGCCGAGCTTCGCGACGCGCATGCCACCGATCAACTCGTCGGGGTAGGACAGCGGCGCGTGGAATCGGCAGCGCGATTCGACGACCAGGCCGATCACGGGGCCGTGGATATCGAGGCCGCCGTGCTCGATCAAGTAGAGGTTCGCGATGGTGTCGAAGAACGCGTAGTAGGTGACGTTGTTGATGTGGCCGTAGACATCGTTGTCGGCCCAGCGCGTGGTGAGCGGCGTCGTGAAGGGATAGTTCACCAGATCTCCAGCGAGCGTTCGAACAGCTCGCCGAGCACACCGGCATCGATGGCGATCGGCGCGTTCTGCAAGAGCCGCTGTTGCGGCAACGTGCCCTCGACGAGGCTCGTGATGTCGGCGCGCGCGTAGCCGACGCCGGTGAGGCCGTTCGGCAGCGCGACCTCGCGCATGAGCTGCGTGAAGCGCTGCGCGAGGAGCTCGCCGCCATCGTGATCGGTCGCACCACGTATATCGGCGCCGAGCAGGTGCGCGGCTTCGAGGTGGCGCGCCGGCGACGTCGAGCTCGTCGCGCGAAACACCGCCGGTGCGTTGAGTGCGACCGCCATGCCGTGCGGCACGAGCGGGAGATCGGGATAGCCGGCGGCGCGAAACGTCTTGACCTGACCGGCGACCGCGTACGCCATCGCGTGAGGCACGTGGACGCCGGCGTTGCCGAACGCGATGCCGGCGAGCGTCGCGGCCCACATCATCTGTTCGCGCGCGGCGTGCTCACCGCCGACCGCCGCGACGAGGTGCGCGCCGCACAGCCGCAGCGCTTCGCGACAGCCGAGGTCGCTCCACGGGTTGCGACCTTGACTCGCCGGTCGCGTCGCCGCGGCGAGGCGCGCGGTGTACGGCCGTGCGGTGTAGGACTCGAGCGCGTGGCACAGCACGTCCATGCCGCTCGCCGCGACGACGCCGGCGGGTAGCGTGTGCGTGCAACGCGGATCGACGATCGCCTCGGTCGGCCGCAGGCGCGGCGAGCTGATGCCGGTCTTCGCGCGATGCGCGTGCCAGTCGAAGATCGCGATGCCCGTGACCTCGCTGCCGGTGCCGGCGGTGGTCGGGCAGGCGAGGTGCGGCGCGAGCGGGCCGGGCACGACGCGACCGTCGCCGAGCGGCGCGTTGATGTACGCCGCGAACGAAGCAGGATGCGAGGCGTAGAGGTTCGCGACCTTCGCGGTATCGATCACCGAGCCGCCGCCGAGCGAGATGTAGCCGTCGGGCTTCGCATCGCGCGCGAACCGGATCGCTTCGTCCCAGGACGCCTCGGTCGGTTCGATCGCGACCGCGTTGAAGATGATGGGATCGAGGGCCGCGGCGCGCAGCGAGACGATCGCATCGCCGAACCACGACAGCGTCTCGAGCCACGGATCGGTGAACAGCGCGACGCGCGTGATGCCGTGGCTGCGGGCGCGCGCGCCGAGCTCGCGCAGCATGCCGGGACCGAACGTGACGCGCGAGGCGTCGATCGTGAAGCCGGTCTCGTGCGCCGCGCTCGCCGGCGTCATCCCAGCGTCGATCGCGGCGAGGTGGCGGCAGCTCACCGAACGAAGCTACCTTATTTCAGACATCGCGACGCCGCCGCATCGGCATGCGCCTTCACGATCGCCTTGATCTTCGCGAGTCCATCGCCACCGAGCGCGGCTTTGACGGCTGCGAGATCCTCGGCGGCGTCGGCACACAACGTCTGTGCGGCGGCGCGCGCGACCGCGGCGTCGCCATCGCCGAGCGCCGGCACGATCAACGTACGCAGCGCCGGCGCGGTCGGTCGCGGCACGAGCTCGAGCGCCGCGACACGGAGCACCGGATCCGGATCGGCGAGCACGTGCGCGAGATCGAAGCCGAGTTGCGCCGGATCGATCACGTGCTCGAGCACCGAGGCGGTCTCGAGGGCCGCGACGCGCACCTCGATCACGCGGCCCGGAGTCACCGCGAGCAGCTCGAACGACGCGCGCCAGGTCTGGACGTCATCGGCCGCGATGTCATCGGCCAGATCTTTCTTCGCCAAGCCCTCGGCGATCGCGTGGGCCGCGCGCACCGCGGGGATCGCGGTCCGGCGATCGGGGCCACCGGCGACGCGCGCGAGCGCCGGCAGCAGCTCGGCGCGATCTTCGGTGCTCGGCGCGGCGACGATCCCGGCGAGTACCGTCGAACGGGTCTTCGATCGCAGTGCCTGCTCGACGACGTTCGGGCCGGCGAGCGCACCCTGACGAGCCGCTTCGTCGAGGTCCCCTCGCTCGACCGCCGCGGTCATCGAGGCGATCCCGGCGGCAGCCCCCAGAAATCTCAGAAGAAAAATTGACATAGTGATGATGCGTTCAGTACGGTGTCTCTGTTCAGTATGGCGGATGCACTCACCCAACGGCAGCGCGAAATCCTTGATTTCATTTCAGCTTCCATCGTCGAGAGAGGCTTCCCTCCGACGTTGCGGGAAATTGGAGAGCATTTTTCAATCCGTTCGACCAACGGCGTCAATGACCACCTGAAGGCGCTCGAGAAGAAGGGCCATCTTCGCCGAGAAGACCTCAAGTCGCGCGCGATGCGTCCGATCCTTCCGGACGGCATGGGCGAGGTCGTTCCCCTCGGGGGCCGGCGGCTCGCCGCGGGGACCCAGACGGTCGAGCTCGTCACTCCGGACGACGACCTGATGGACATCCCGATCTTGGGCAAGGTCGCGGCCGGCCTGCCGATCCTCGCCGTCGAGAACGCGACAGATACGGTCCGGATCGACAAGATGTTGATCGGCGGCCACCGCGAGGTGTTCGGGCTGCGGATCGTCGGAGAATCCATGATCGACGACGGGATCTTCGACGGAGACTACATCTTCGTGAAGAAGACCTCGGTCGCTCGGACCGGCGAGATCGTCGTCGCGATGATCGAGGGCGAAGCGACCGTCAAGCGGTACTTCCCGGAGGGGGACCGGATCCGGTTCCAACCGGCCAATCAGAACATGGCCCCGATCATCGTGAAGCGAGCCGACTTCAAGTCGGTCGATATCATCGGCATCGTCGTTGGCGTGTATCGCAAGCTGTAGCCTGCGACTGGGGCGCGATGCCGGGGTCTCGCCCGATCGTCGTTGGAAGGTGTTTTTGGCCAAGGATTTCGGGCAACGGCATCTGAGTTTGGCTATGTCAAACTGACCACCGGTGGTCCGTCCTCGCGCATATCGCAGCCCTTGGCTGTGGGTCCCCGCGATCGCCATCTCGTCGATCGCGCAGAGCGCTGCTGTCCTCACCTACCAGTACACGCGCCCGGCGCCGAAACCATTCCTCACGATCCGGCTCGATGACGCGGCGGCGAGCTGGGACCAGAACACGCTCCTTCGCGATCACGACGGCAAGACGACCTTGAAGATCGTCTCGGGCTCGGCCGCCGGCTTCAAGATCTCGGTCGGCGTACCGGGCGGCCAGTACTTCGGCAACGTGCCGCAGGTGTTCGACCTGCCGGATCACGACAGCACGCTGCCGGTCACGATCACCGCGCCCGACGGCACGACGTACGCGAAACAGTTCGAGGTCAAGCAGGGCCAGGAGACGCTGGTCTCGATCGACTACCAGCCACCGCGCGGTCAGGTGCTGGTCACGCGCGATGGCGAAGCCGCGCCGTTCCTGCGCTGCTCGCAACCGACCTGTACGGTCGCGGTCGAGCCGGGAACGAAGTTGACGATGACCGCCGTGCTCGGCACCGATGCGGTGTTCGGTGGCTTCAAGCAATATCCGATGCGCACGCCCCAGGCGCTGGTGCCGTGGCTCGGTGATCCGCTCGCACCATGCCTCGCGGGTAGCGCGATCGACGCGGCCGCGTCGGGCCACGTCTACGACTGCACGTTTCCGATCAAGGCCGACACCGACGTGATCGCGGACTTCACGAAGCGGCCGAACCAGGTCGATGTCGCGTTCCTCGATCAGAACATCGACAAGCTGATCACGCCGGCGGCGCCGAAGCCGAAACTCCCGCCGACGCCGATCGATGCCGAGAAGCTCGAGGACCAGGCCGTCCAGATCGCACTCGCGCCGCCGCCAAAGCAACTGCCGCCGCCGATGTTGCCGCCACCACCGCCGCCTCCCGCTCAGAAGACGCCCCCGCCGGTGCAGCCGCCGCCGAACATGGTGATGGTCGAGGTCAAGGACGACAAGAACGTCAAGGACAAGGCACCCGACGATGCGAAGGCGCTGTCCGACAAGAATCGCGACGTCGCCGAAGAGACGCGCGCGCAGAAGACCAACCTCGACAAAGAGTCCGAGGGCCACGCCGAAGCGAGCAAAGAGAGCGACGACAAGACCAGCGCCGAGATCGGCGGGCCCGACGACAAGATTCGTCAGCTCGAAGAGACCAAGGCGACGACCGACAAGCACCTCAAGGAGACCGATCACTCCGGCGAGAAGCAGGAAGCCAAGGGCGAGATCAAAGGCGAGGGTGGCGAGAACGGCGAGAACGGGACCGGCGACAACACTCCGGGTGTGCTGTCGATGCGCGGCATCGGTGGTCGCGGTGCGGTCACCGACCAGACGCACGATGGCAAGAAGCTCGGCAAGAAGGGCCTGCCCGGCGTGAACTCGCAGATGGCGTTCAACGACTACGAGCGCATCGTCGGCAAAGAGAAGGTCGATGAAGAGCGTCAGGTCGCGGCGCGCAAGATGTCGTCGAAGAAGGGTCGCTGGGAGCGCAAGCTCGATGCGATCAAGAGCTCGCTCGAGAACTTCGTTCCGGACATCAAGCCCGGCAATCAGACCGCGCTCAAGACGCGCGCACATCCGTACGCGCTGTACATCGCGCGCATGCACCGCCGGATCCACGAGCTGTGGGGCTTCGGCTTCCTCGAGGATCTCGACAGCAAGGGCGCGGACTATCCGCTCAACAATCCCGAGCTCTGGGTCAACCTCGAGATCTCGGTCAACCCCGACGGCACGCTGCACAAGGTCACGATCGCGAAGACCTCGGGCAAGACCGAGTTCGACGTCGCCGCGGTCGACACCGTGATCTCGGCGGGGCCGTACGAGAACACGCCCGAGGCGATTCGCTCCGTCGACGGTCGGATCTACCTGCGCTGGGGCTTCTATCGCAACTGGCGGCAGTGCGGCACGTTCAACGCCGAGCCGTACATCCTCACCGAGGTGCCGGATGACAACGGGGTCGGCGTGCTCGATGACGGTGCGATGGTCGCGGGCCTCGCGCACGTTCCGGGCAAGAAGCCGCGCCCCGGTCACGAGCCGCCGGTCGGCAACAAGCCCGTGACGCCTGACGATGGGCTCGGTAAGCAGAAGGTCAACCCGGAGTCCTCGGTCTCCGACAAGCAAGCGCTGTTCTCGGCGAACCAATGGATCAGCGCGTTCGCGACCGCGGAGGTCGACAAGCTCGTGAAGCTGTCGACCGTGCCGTTTTATGCCGGCGGCAAGGTCGCGGCGGAGACGACCGGCGATTTGAAGGAAATGTACAGCGGGCTTGTCGTCGAGTCCGGTCCGATGAAGGACTGGAAGCTGATGACGCCCAGCGAGTACACGACCGGCGGTGGCGGCCTCGCCGAAGGCAACCTCGTGCTGCGCGTGCGGACCGAGAAGGAGACCTTCGCGATCGTGCTGACGCAGACGAAGTCCGGCGACTACCGAGCGACCCAGCTCAGTCGCTAGGTCTGTAGGACTTTCAGGACTTTTGCAGCGAACAGACCTTTAGGTCCGTTCGACTCTTCGTACTCGACGGTGGCACCTTGGTTGAGGGTCCGAAACCCTTCCCCGGTGATCGACGAGTAGTGGACGAACACGTCCTTCTGATCGTCGTTACGGCTGATGAAACCGTAACCCTTGGCATCGTTAAACCACTTCACGGTACCGAGCGCCATTACTGCCTCCCTTACGTCCTCGTGGCCAACCCTCAGGCCACGCACTTATGGTTGGAACATTTCCCGTAGTGCTCGAACAACCAAAATTCGTGGGAAAGCGATCTGGTTCTGTAAACGTTCACGGTCAGTGAAATGAGTGCAATCACTGGGTAATCCACATCACGAAGGAAGTTGCAGGCGATCGCAGAACAACCGGAGGTGGTGATGCGTTTCTATCTTCCAGATGCGACGCCTTCTTGTGGTTCTCGCGGCGGCTTCCAGCGCGCCGGCAGTAGATGTGGCACTGCCGCACGCCCGATCGGTGTGCGATGCGGAGTAGCGCGCTCGTCTGGGTCGCGGTCGTCGCGTGCAACTCCGTCGAGGATGCGCCGGTGCCCATCCCCGAGCAGGCCGCGGTGCCGGTGCCCGAGAAGGCGATCGCCGGCGTGCCGCATGGTGGACAGATCACGCACGTCGCGGTGACCGAGAGAGCGGACGCCGCGGTCACGGTCGACAACCTCGGTGGGTTGCGGTTGTGGCCCTCGCTCGATGGCAAGCGCGAGCCCGTACCGTTCACGATCAACGGCGCCGATGCGCTCGCGATCACGCATGCGGGAGACGAGTTGCTCGTCGGCGTGGTCGATCAAGCCGGCGCGGGTCAGCTCGTGCGGTTCTCGCGCGGTGGCGTGCAGCGCGGGAAGATCCAGCTTCCGGGCGACGTCGCGATCGAGCAGATCGCCGCGATCGAGGGCGGCATGCTCGTGGTGCGCAGCGATCAGACGATCGAGCGCTACGACGCGAGCGGCAGGTCGCGAGGCCGGATCGCCGCCGATCCGAGCACGTCGTTCGGCGCGCTCGCCGTGCGTCACGGCATGGCCGCGGTGATGATCGTCGCCGGTGACACCAGCGCCCCCCCGGCACAGCCCGTGAAGCACAAGAAGACCAAGCTGCTGCCGCCGGTCGTCGTGATCGAGCGCGCGAGTGCGCTGCGTTGGATCACGCTCGGCGAGGGCCTCGCCTGGGGCGCGACGATCGAGGTGCCGAGGAATATCGATCCCCACGCGCTCGCGATCTCGCCGAGCCACAAGCGCGTGCTGCTCACCGAACGGACCCGCGAGGTCGACCTGTTCGACGTCGGTCCGACCGCGCTCACCGAGGTCGCGGGCGACGGCGTGATCACCGCGCAGGCCGGAGCGATCGGGCTGCTCGACGAGGATCACGCGGTCGCGGTCGCGTTCGGCACGGTGCGGTGGTTGATCGCGAAGACCGCGACGAAGAAGCTCGACGTCGATCCGTGGCAGATCGAGACCAGCCCGACCCAGGAGGCGGTCAACGATCAGGTCTTCGCGACCGGCGATGGCATGTTCGTGTCGGCGCTCGGCCCGAACCTCGTCAAGCAAGACCTCCACGCCACGACGTATCTCGGTTGGAGCGACGTCGCGGCGGGCAACGTCGTGATCTCCGGCGTCGAGGTCGGCCTCGAGCCGCGCAACGGTCGCATCGTGTGGCTCGATCGCAAGCTACAGCGCGAGAAGGACGTCGACCTCCTCGAGCTCGGCTACGGCTCACCGGCGCGCGCGTGGTGGTTCGATCCGGACCACGCGGTGCTCGAGCGCAGCGGCAAGGACAACATGACCGACGTGACGCTGATCGATCTGCGTCATCACGAGGTCAGCGTCGCGCTCGGGACGTACCGCTACATCCAGCAGGTGATCTATGCCGAGGACGTCGGGATGATCGCGATCGTCGTCGCCGGTGAGATTCATCGCTTCAAGGTCGACCTCGAGTACAACAAGACGAGTCCGCTGCCGACGCTCACCGGCAACGTGCAGGCCCAGCAACTGCGGCTGCTCGATCCGGCGCGCGCGGATGGCCTGATCGCGATCGGTGTCGGCTACGACGACCTCGGCGAGCGCGTCACGACCTGGCGCGACGCGGACGCCCCGACGATCCTCGGCACCAAGGGCAAGACCCCGCTGATCGGAAACCCGGTCGGCATCGATGCGACCGGCTTGATCTACGTCCGTCTCGGCGACGCGGTGACCGGCGTGCGCGATGGCAAGGACGTGCTGCATTTCCCGGCCGGTGAAACGGCGGAGATCCTGGTCGCGAATGTCGCGGGCGACCGGCTCGCCGGCATCCACGGTCCCGAGCTCTCGGTCTACGATCCGAACGGCGGGCTGAAGTGGCGGCAGAATGTCTGGGGCGCGCAGGCGATGGTGTTCACGCACGACGGTGCGCGGTTGGTCGTCCGCACGACCGGCGGCCTGCTGGTGCTCGACGCGATCACCGGCGAGCGGCTGTCGGCCGCGTGCGGCTTCACGTTCGGGATCATGACGAAGACGCCCGCGGCGACCGCGCTCAACACGCGGCCGGTGTGCGAAGATCTCGGGACGTGAACCGAACCTGGGCCGTGCTGCTCGTCGCTGCGTGCGGGACGCCGTCGAAGCCCGCGCCGCGCGTGGTCGTGCCGCCGCCGATCGCCGCTCCGGTGCCGCCGCCGTCGGCGGCGATGTCGGGCCATCCCGACCCGCGCATGAAGATCGAAGCGCCGCACGGCGGCCCGATCGCGCTGGTCGCCGAGACGCCCGATGGCACCGCCGCGATCACCAGCGACGAGCTCGGCGGGATGCGGCTGTGGCCGACGCTCGACGGGACGCGCGAGCCATGTGTCGTCGACCTCGCGACCCCGCGCGACATCGCGATCCATCGCCATCACGACGGGTTCTTTCTCGCACTCGTCGACGCCGCCCAGAATCTCACACTCGTCGTGATCGACGATCAGGGCCGCACGCTACGTCACGTCGCGATCACGAACGATGCGGGCATCTCCGGCATCGAGATGACCGACCTCGGCGTGCTGGCGTGGAGCAGCGATCAGACGATCACGCTGTACGACTTCGAAGGCGCGCCGATCGGCCGGATCGGCACCGAGCCCGGGCAGCGCCTCGTCAACCTCGCCGCACGCGGGAACATGGTGGTGACCGTCGTCGACGTGAGGGCGGGCAGCGCCTCGAAGCGGATCGTCCGCCAGCTCGAGATCACGCCGAAGCTCGCGTGGGACAAGCCGATCGATATCGGCGGCGACGTGCTCGGGACCGTCGCGATCTCGCGCTCGGGAAAGCGGATCGCCGCGGCGTCCACGTTCCTCGACAGCAAGACCAAGGAGATTCGCGTGATCGAGCAGGCGACCGGCCGCACGTTGGCCACGCAGCCGATCGACACCGCGCTCGAGTTCGGCTTTACCGACGAGGACCACCTCGCGGTCGGCATCGGCAACGGCGTCACGTGGATCGACGTGCGATCGAAGACCGTCACCGTGCCGGTCGGCTCGTCGGCGACGGCGAAGACGCTGTTCGCGACCGGCGATGGCCAGGCGCTGACCGCGATGGGCGGCGAGATGATGGTCGCGAAGCCCGACGATCCGAAATATCTCGGCTACGAGCTCGAGTCGCCGCAGGTCGCGACCAGCGGGCCGAACGGCAATCTCGTCGTCGGGCTCGGGGCGGTGTTCGCGCAGCTCGACAGCTCGCTGACGCTCGTTGCAGGTGCGGCCACGCCGGCGGTTCCGCCGAACACGACGGTCGCGGAGCTCGCGTGGATCGGCGGCGATGACTACGCCGCGAGCATGACCAGCGCCGACGGGACGAATCAGACCATGGTGATCGCGAGCGATGGCCGTGCGCCGGTCGCGATCCGGCCGTCGACCACGGTGTCGCGTGCGATCCGGCCGCTGCGCTACGAGCCTTCGACGCATCTGGTGACGGTCTCGTTCGGCGACGCCCCGACGATCGACCGCTGGATCCCGGAGCAACGCCGGGTCGAGAAGGTCGCGACCATCCCGCGCGGAAAGGGATTTCAGCAGCGCCAGCTCGTCCCGGTCGCTCCGGCGCTCGCGGGCGGTGCCGCGATCATCGAGGTCTCGCTCGACGAGAAGACCACCGTCGCGTGGACCGACGCGACGACGAAGACCCAGATCGCGAGGATGCCGATCACGTCGTTCGTCACCGCGGATCCAGCGGGCCACGTCTACGCCTGGACCGTCGATGCCAAGACCACACAGCTCGTGCTGTCGGTGCTGGCGCCGGGCAAGAATCTCGCGACGCTGCCGCACGACGGCACCGTGACGCTGTGGCCGGATCCGAAAGGCACGCGCGTGCTCGAGCTCGGAGCGACCGGCGCTGCGCTGTATCGGATCGACGGCACGTTGGTGTGGAAACTCCCGCTGATCGGCTCGAGCGAGGCGGTGTGGTCCGGCGACCGTGCGATCTCGCTCGTCACCGCCTCGGGTGTGGCGCGGATCGATGCGGCGACGGGCACCGTGGTCGCGGCGCGCTGCGGCTGGAAGTTCGGCCTGACCGCGACGCCCCACCCGCAACCCCCCCGGGTCGAACCGATCTGCACGCAGCTCCGGCACTGATTGGGCGAACCTCATAGTTCGTGCTACTCCATATAGATGCGTTGGATCTGGTCAGTCGTCATCGCGTGCCTCGTGGCCGCGACCGGCATGCGCCCGATCGAGCCGACGCCGCGAACCTCTGACCAGAGCTCGGAGCTCGCGTCGTCACCGGCGGCGTTGCCGGTGGTGGCGGGACGGCGCGCGGATTCGCATCTCCCGGTGCTGCACCTGCCGGTCGCCACCGTCCCCGAGGTCCCGGCACTCGACGTGCCGCGGGTCGCGGTGCTGGTGGTACTGCGCGATGCCCATCCGGCATCGTCGACGATCGAAGCTTCGACACGCTCCTCGCGTGGGCCTCCGCTCGGCTGAACGTTCTGCGTTCACGTCCGATCGATCCCCAACTTTGAAGGAGTAGCTATGTCTGCGAACAATCGCGCGCCCTCGTGGCGCGAACGTCATGCGTTGAAGATCATGGGAGTGGTGATGGTCGTCCTGTTTTCGACGGTCATCACCGCGCAGGTGGGGTGCTGAGATGGCGGGCCCGATCCTCCTCGCCGCGATGATGCAGTGGGTCACCATCGAGTGCCCGTCGTGCGGCTACCGCAAGCGCGTCACGCGCAAACCGGTCAGTCGCCGCGTGTGCCCGCGATGCCGCAAGTACTTCGTGGACCCGCTCGCTACCGCACCGTAGACACTCGTGCACTCGACGTGCATCGACGCCGCCGGAGGGTCGGCGGCGTCGGGCGTTGCCGCTGTTTTTCGTTCGACTTCATGCATAGTCCGCGGATGCGCAACGCCGCCCTGCTCGCCTTTGTCCTCGCCTCGGTCCTCGCCTTGGTCCTCGCCTTGGTCCTCGCCGCTTGTGGTGATGACGGAGACCATCACACGATGATCGTGATCGATGGTCACGGTTCGGATTCCGGATCGCACGACGCGCCGGCGCAAGACGGTCCGAACCTCGTGAAGCTGGACTTCTACGGCACGCCCGATCTGATCGAGTATCGCGACGGCACCGGACCGTGGGTGGTGCCAACGCAGTCGAACCAGGAGTACCTGCTCCACGTCACCGATGACTATCAAGTCGTGGTCGCGTGCAGCTTCTCCGGGCTCGCCGGCAACACTGACTCCGAACAACTCGATGCGACGTATGGCGACGGTGCGGAGCAGTTCATGTCTTGCCAGTCCGGCGGCACGACCGACGCGACGTTCGCCGTGACCGGTCAGATGCTCCTGCCGGGGAGCGTGGACATGCAAGACACCGCGACCGGCGCGACCTCGCCGTGGAGCTTCTCGCTGAACGTTTCGGCCGGCACGCATGACCTCATCGCGGTCGGTGCGACGAAGATGCTGATCCGTCGCAACCTCTCGTTCACCGCCGCGACAGCCGTCGCGGATCTCGATGTCGCGACGGCCGGCACCGTGTTCCCGACGACGACGGCGACCGTTGTTGGCGCCGGTCCCGGCGACACGAGTGAGCTTCGATCCGAGTGGTTCACCGGCAACGACGTCGCGATGCTCTCCGACACGACGGATCTGACGCTGATCCAACCGCCGAATTCGCTGATCGCCGCGAACGACGAACCGGAGCTCGAGCTCGAGGTCACGAACATGGCGCACACGGTGACTCGGTCGATCTTCGTCGTGGGGCCGTCACCCGGGACGACGTTCACGCTGCCGCCGGTGCTGACCGGCGTCACGTTCGGGGCGACCGCAGCGGCGACCGCGATGTGGGGCACGCTCCCCGCGTACACCACCGTCAACGTGATCGCATTCGGCGGCTCGGCGACCGCGTTTCTCGAGCAGAACGTGAGCGCGACGAAAGCGTGGCTCGACAAGACCGGTGCGACGTCGCTCGCGTTCGAGAGCGACGCGGCGAACTACGATCCGGCGTGGAACGTCCCGCTCACGGGTGCGTTCGTCGAGCTCGCGGTCAGCGACCCGATCGATACCAATGGCAGCACGTCGCGTACCGCCGTGATCCAAGGCGCTGGTCCGACGCTCCTGCACTCACCACTTCGCGATCACCGACGCGCTCGACGCTAGGACCAGGCGCGTGTGATCGACACCGTCGATCACGAGATAGCCGCCGGTCTCGAGCGCGACACCGAGCGGGCCGTAGATGCCGAGGCTCGTGCGAATGCCGCCGCCGACCAGCGGCGCGTGCTGGTCGAGATCGGCGCCGGCGTCGCCGTGCAGATCGATCACGAGCGTGGGCCGCGCGGCCGCGGGCTCGTAGACGAAGCCGGCGCACAACAGGCCGTGATGGTGATCGTCGAAGCCGCGCAGCGCGAGCAGGCCGCCGTAGCGCGACGGTTCGAGATCGAGCTCGAGGTCGGCGCGCGTGCGGTCGCCGTCGTCGCCGGTGAGCAGCAGCGAGCCGGCGACGCCGACGCTGCCGTGGAGAGGTCGGGCGATCGCGGGACTCGCGAGCGCGACGACGACGGCGAGCGACTTCATCACACGTCGATGCGACCGGCGGTCGTGACGGCGGTACCCGGCGCGAGCTCGTGCGCCGCGAGGATCGCGATCTCCGGCAGCTCCGGCTCGAGCAGGCCGCGCAGGTGGCGGCGGACATCGCCGGAGACCAGCAGCACGGCCGGGCCGGTGCCGAGCTTGCCGCGCACGGCGGCGACGATGTCCTGCGCGATCGCGGGCTCGAGGGCGAGGATCTGCGCGCCATCGCGACGATCGATCGCCGAGCGCACCGCGTCCTCGATCATGCCGTCGATCGTGTAGACCGCGACCTGGCCGCGCGGCGCCCAGCGTGCGGTGATCTGGCGGCGCAGTTGGCCGCGCAGATGTTCGACCAGCGCGGGGATCGTGGCGGCGGTCGGAGGTTGCGGCGCGAGGGCGATCGCTTCGAGTACACCGGCGAGGTCGTCGATCGGGACGCCCTCGCGTGCGAGGTGGCGGAGGACATCGGCGAGTAGCGGCAGCGTGATCACGCGCGGCACGACCTCGCGGACGAGCACGGGCGAGTGAACGGCGGCGCGTTCGACGAGCGCGGCGACGCGATCGATGCCGAGCAAGTCCGGTGCGAGCGGTGCGAGCGCGGCGGGGAGGCGGCGGCGCAGGGCGTCGAGCGGCTCGCCGTCGAGGGTGAGCCAGGTGATCGGCGTGCCGTCGAGCGCGATCGCGACTTCGTTCGTGCCGAGCGAGGCGTCGCGCTCGATCGCGAGCGGCGGCACGTGCGCGAGGTCGGCGCGCGCGGTGGCGAGCGCGGCGTGAAGATCGGCGGGACGAGCGGCGAGCCGGGCGTGGAGGGCAGGGGCGAGGCGCAGCGTGATCCGCGAACCGCGAACGGTCGCGGCGCCGGGCTCGGAGATGCTCGCGGTGGCCGTGCGCGCGCGCAGGCTGACGAACGCACCGCCGGCGGCGAGCACGCCCAAGACCAGGAACGGCCCGATCGGCAGGCCGGGGACGAGCGCGAGCCCGACCAGCAGGATCGCGACACCGGCGAGCGCGCGCGGTACCAGCTGCGAGCCGAGGTCGGAGCCGAGCGCACGATCGCCGGAGCTCGCGACACGCGTGACGAGCAGCCCCGACGCGACCGCGACGAGCAGCGACGGAATCTGCGCGACCAGACCGGCGCCGATCGAGAGCAACGAATACGTGTGGGCGGCGGCGCTCGCGGACATCCCGCGCTCCGCGATGCCGATCACGAGCCCGCCGATCAGGTTGATGATGACGATCACGATCGCGGCGATCGCGTCGCCCTTGACGAACCGCATCGCGCCGTCCATCGCGCCGTACAGCGACGACTCGCGCTCGAGCGCGGTGCGGCGGGCGCGCGCGGTCTCGGGATCGATCGCGCCGGTCCGCAGCTCGGCGTCGATCGCCATCTGTTTGCCGGGCATCGCGTCGAGCGCGAACCGAGCGGACACTTCGGCGACGCGCTCGGCGCCGCGTGCGACGACGACCAACTGGACGATCGTGATCACGGCGAACACGACGAGCCCGACGACGAGGTTCTCGGACACCACCGAGCTGCCGAACGCGCGAACGACGCTGCCGGCATCTGCATCGGCGAGCACGAGCCGCGTGGTCGAGACTTCCAGGCCGACGCGAAACAAGGTCGTCACGACGAGCAGCGTCGGGAACGAGGCGAACCCGAGCGGGTTCGGCGAGAACACCGCGGCCATCAGCAACGCGACCGAGACCGCGATGTTGAGCGCGAGCATGACGTCGAGCAACGGCCGCGGCACCGGCACGATCAGCATCACCACCACCGCGATCACCAGCGCGGCGATCGCCAACTCCGCCGCCCGTAGTTTCATACTTCCTCGATTTCCGATGGGTCGAGCTCGATCGCGTCGTCGGCGACGCTGTCCTTGGGGCCGCCGAGGTGGCGAACGAGGGAGAGATGGATCTGGCTGCGGATCATGCGCAGCACGCTGTCGAGCTCGTCGGCGGGCAGCTTCAAGCGCGTGCGCAGCGTGTCGAGCGTCGCCCTCACGAGCAGGTCCTTCGCCTTCTCGATCCAGCGGAACGCGGTCACGCGATGGACGCGATAGATCGCGCCGATCTCGTCGATGTTGAGCCCGTCGACGTGGTGGTAACGCAGCAGCGTTTGCTCGCGCGGGCCGAGCTGGGTCAGCGCTTCGGTGAAGGCGGCCTTGAACTCGTTCGAGTACGTCCGCTTCATGTACTCGACTTCGGGATCGTCCTGGCTGATCGCGTGCTGTGCGATCAACTGATCGTCGTCGACGAGGATCTCGCGCTTGCCCTTGCGCAGGTCATTGAGGCACGTGCGGACCGCCACCGAGCGGACCCAGCGGCGCAGATCGCCACGACCGCCGTACTCCGCGATCTTGCCGGCGCTGGTCGGCGCACCGGTCGTGCCGCCCCCGACAAACAGCCGCTGGCGGACCAGTTGCTTCACGTCGGCGACGCGCGGCGCCATGATCCGCATGCGGGCGAGGGCGATATCGACCTCCCGCATGTAGTCACGGTCGAACGCGTTGATCGCCGCGGTCATCCCTTGTGCGCACGCACACGCGAGATACAGGTCGGCCGGGCGCAGGCCGTCGAGCGCGGCGTCCGCCATGTCGGCCGTTAGATGATGTGCGACGAACTGGACGAGGATCTTCGCGTCGAGTGGCAGGTCGGGCCATGCGGCGCGGCCCTCGGCGACGAGCGCCCACAAGCGGCGATCGAGATCCTGGATGCCTTCGAGGGTCGGTCGCACGGCTACAGGGGCCGCATCGACGAAGGGCCTGACGAGGCTCTCGCTGGTCACGTTCTGCGATTAGGCCACCCCTCGCCAGAATGGTCAAACCTTAGGCGCCAGGCTACAATTCCTCGACGGATGGAGCCTAATCGCAAGGTCCGCAAGCAGGGGCTCGAGCACTTCATCAAGTTCGTGCGCGAGCTCGCGTGTCCGTCGCCGCAGGCGATGTTCGTGGCGCTGCACGAGCTCGGCTATCGCGGACAGGATCACGCGCGCCGTGCGCTGTGTCTGATGGCGTATCGCCACGTCAAGCGGATCAAGCGGATCTACGTCGACGGCGTCGATCGCGCGGAGCTGCCGCGCAAGTCGAACTTCTTGTTCGTCGGGCCGACCGGCTCGGGCAAGACGTTCTTGGTCGAGACCTTGTTCGGCAAGGTGTTGAAGCTGCCGACCGCGCTCGTCGACATCACGACGTACTCGGAGACCGGCTACGTCGGCCAGGATCCGTCGACGATCCTCACGCGCCTGCTCCACACCGCCGACGAGAATCCGATGCTCGCGTCGATCGGCATCGTCTGCCTCGACGAGTTCGACAAGATCGCCTCGGGCCAGAACAACGCGATCTTCGCCGGTGCGGGGACGACCAAAGACGTCACCGGCATGGGCGTGCAGCGCGAGCTGTTGAAGATGCTCGAATCGAGCGAGGTCGTGGTCCCGCTCGACCTCACGCACAGCTCCTATGCCGACCACGTCGTGATGTCGACGGCCGACATCGCGTTCATCGCCGCCGGTGCGTTCAGTGGCTTCCAGCAGATCGCTCACCGCCGCGCGATGCGCGATTCGATCGGCTTCGGGCGCGACCAGGCCGAATCGCAGATCGACCCCGATGCGATCGCGGTCGACTTCACCGCGGACCAGGTCGAGAACGTCGCCAACTTCCAGGCCTACGGCTTTCTGCCCGAGCTCGTCGCGCGGTTCACCCGCGTCGTCCCGTTCAAGGCGCTCGACGCGCGGACCCTCAAGGACATCCTCGACTCGGACGTCGTCGCGAGGATGACCAAGGAGTTCAAGCTCGAGGGCTTCACGCTCGAGATCCACGAGGAGGTCCTCGATCACATCGTCCAGGACGCGCTCAAGCGCGAGACCGGCGCGCGCGGTCTGGCCTCGACGTTGACCCGCGAGCTCGAGGACGTCGCGTTCGGCGCCTTTGGGGTCGAGAGCGGCGGCATCGTCGACGTCAGCCTCCGCGACAAGCAGATCGCCGTCGACGTTCGTTAAGGCGACCGCGACAGCTCGGGGAACTTCAGCGTCGTGTACGGGATGCTGACGAACTCGAACACGCCGTCGCCGATCCGGCGCCCGGTCGTATCGTCGAACAGCGCGTCGAGCACGGCCTGCATGTTGATCGCGACGCCGCCGTACAGCACCTGGCGCTTGATCGCGTTCGGGTCGTCGGGCATCGGCGCGTAGTTGCGCGTCTCGAACCCGACCACGACATCGACGAACCGGATCCACTTCGAGTCGTCGAGCTCGCGCAGGTGAAGGCCGAGCATGTACGACTGGCCGCTGTAGTCCTGCGCGCCGTCGACGTTGCCGTGGCCGAGCAGCCGCAGATACTCGTGGGTCGGCCAGTACTCGACGCGGAAATCGAACAACCGATCGAGCTTCGGCACGTTCTCGAGCAGCACCGTGAACAGCGCACCCGAGCAGTTCGCGATGATGTCGCCGTACTCGAACTGATAGTGGAGGCTGTCCTTGTACTCGCTGACGGTGCCGAACACCTGCGAGAGCCCGGCCGCGATCCAGCTCGACGCCCACGTGTCGTAGCCCGCGTGGACCAGCGCCTCGGTCGTCGCGTACGACAGCATGTGACCGGCCCAGAAGTGACCGAGCTTGTCGGCGCCACCGGCGTACGTGTTCACGCCGAAACCCTCGAGCGTGTAGATCGGATGGGTCGTGCGCGTCGCGTTGCGAAACCACGCGAAGTACGCGTACACCGAGACCGCGCCCCACGTGCCGGCGACGATCGCCGCGCCGGTCTCCTTCGAATACAGCGGCGGGTCCGGATCGGCGTGTGCGGTGCTCGCGAGCAGCGCGAGGATCAACAGCCGCTTCATGGGTGCCACACGATCGTGAGGTCGGCGCCGAGGCTGTTGCGGCGCGCGCCGGTGACGAACGCGAAGTCTTCGATGTGCTCGTAGATCACGTCGAGCTCGACCCCCTCGTGGGTCACTCTCGTCTCGAGGTGCGCGCCCACTCGGTAGCGCAGCTCCGCCTGGCCCGCGGTCACCCGATCGATCCCCTGGTGAAATCCGTAGCTGTAGGTGTCGCTCGCGAGCTGCGCGACCTCGACCCACGGCGTGACGCTGATCTTCGGCTCGATGTCGATCCGTCGCGCGCCGTACAGCGCTTCGGCATCCGGTCCGAGCGGACTGCCGACGACGCGGCCGGCATTCGTGAATCCGGTCAGGCGCGGGGTGTGCTCCATCGACCGAAAGCCCGTCTTGTGCCACTCGACGGCGAGGCCCGCGCGCTCGAGGCCAACCACGTGATCGGCGTCGTAGCGCAGCGCATCCGCGAACTGCCGGCGCCAGTCCTCGAACATCAGCTCGTAGTAAAATCGCGCGAACGCCGTGTGCCACTCGACATCGAGGCCGACGCGCCGATTCGAGCTGTCGGTCTGCGACGCCGACGGGTCACCACGGGTGAAGTGCTCCTCGATAAACGCCCATGGTCCGAGGTGCGGTGCCCCGTCGCCCTCGATCTCCAACAACTGCATCCCGCCGAGTGTGACCGGTCCGAGGACGAGCTCGCCGCGCGCGATCGTCACCAGGTTGCCGTGAAACGTCTGCGGATCGCGCAGCCGCCCGACGACATACATCAGGCCGCCGCGCTCGTTCGCGTAGCTCGCGCGTGCGAGGTCGAGGGGCGGCGCATTGTCTCCCCATCCAACCTGCGTGTGGCTCTTCGGCCCGAGCTGGAGGACATCGCGCCCGACCTCGAACCGAAAACCGTGGGTGTGGGCGTCGACGTGAAGGCGATCGATGTCGACGTCGTTACCGTAGTTGCTGGTGCCGATGCGTGCACGCAACCGCGACCCTGCAGTGAGCCACTCGTCGTAGCCGCCGGCCGAATCGAGCTCGCCGTAGGCGCCGGCCCCATTGCCACACGGTCGGCCTTCGGTGTGCTCGCACGACACCGCGAGCTCGCCGGCGATGTCGCGCGGCCGGGCAGGGACCGAGTACGGGCGATCTGCTTCGTCATACGCCGCGAGGTGGAGGGACGCCTGCGTGATGGGTTGGAGCCAGAGCTCGTCCGCGCGTGCAGGCACGGCGAGCGCGAGCGCCGCGAGAACCACCCCCTTCATGCGGCGCTACTGTGTCACGAGACAGTTCCCAACGGCATCCAGGACGTCGACGCGACGTCGCATTGGGTGCATCTGCCGCAGCTCGCGCGACACAGCCGAGGCTCGTGCGGGGTAACGTGCAACGTATGAGTGCGCGACGCCGATCGTGGTGGGGCTGAAACGAGTGCCTCCCCGGTCCGATAGACCGCGCGTCTTGTGCGTGATGCAGTTGCCGCCGCCGATTCACGGTGTGACGGCGATCAACGCGCAGATCATCGCGAGCTCCGAGCTTGCGGGGCGTTTCGACCTCGATGTGATTCCTCTGCAGTTCTCGGAGTCGATCGCCGACCTCGGTCGCCCGACGCCCAAAAAGCTCGCGCGTGCGGGCGGAGTGTTCGCACGTCTCGCGTGGGACCTCGCGATGCGGCGTCCTGCCGCGGTGTACCTCACGCTCGCCGTGCAACGGCCGGCGCTCTATCGAGACGTCGCACTGCTCGCGCTCGTGCGTGCCGCACGTGTTCCACGAATCGTCCACCTGCATGCGCGTCCGGATCCGGAGGTGTTGCCGCTGTTGCGTCGCGCGCTGCACGGCGCGACGGTGATCCTCCTGTCGCCCCTGTTGCGCGCAGACTTCGGCGACGCCGTGACCGACGCGCAGATTCGCTACGTCGCGAATGGCTTACCAGACCTCGGCGAAATCAAACGTGTGCCGCGCGAGGTGCCACGCGTGCTGTTCCTGTCAAATCTGTTGGAGGCGAAAGGCCCCCTGGTCCTGGTCGACGCGTTGACCCGGCTTGCCGATCGTGGCGTCGCCTTCGAGGCGACCTTTGCGGGGGCGCCCACAAACGAGATCTCGGAATCCGCGATGCGTGCCGCGCTCGCGCCGTTCGAGCACCGCGTGCGCTACGTCGGCCCCGTGATGGGAGAGGCCAAACAAGCCCTGTTCCGCGATCACGATCTGTTCGTGCTGCCGACCCGGGCAGATGCATTTCCGCTCGTGTTGCTCGAAGCGATGATGTGGGGCCTTCCCGTGGTTTCGACCTTCGAAGGTGCGATTCCAGACATCGTCGTCGACGGAGAGACCGGATGTTTGTTGCCTGGTCACGACGCGGAGTTGCTCGCCGAGAGGCTCGAGATCCTGATCCGAGACCAACGCTTGCGAACCGCGATGTCCCAGCGGGCACGCAAGCGGTTCGTGGAGCACTTCACATTGCCGCACTTTGAACACGGACTCGCAGACGTGTTGAGCGAGGCGAGGCCTCGTTGAACGAGCTTGCCGGTGCGCGCACGTCTGGATGGCTGCATACGTTGCGGTGGATGGCTGCACTTTCTGTCGTGATGACTCACCTCAACAACAGGTTGTTTGCGCCGTTGCATGCGATTCACATCTCGGTGCGTGGGCTACCACTCCTCGGCTGGACGTTCGTCACGGGCTTTGCTCACCAGGCGGTGATCTTGTTCTTCGTGATGAGCGGCTATCTTGTCGGGGGCAGTGCGCTACTCGAGCTTCGCCGTACAGGTTCGTTCGACGTTGGGGGATACCTACGGAAACGGGTCGTTCGGCTTGTCGTCGTTTTGTGGCCAGCTCTTGCGCTTGGCGCGGTGTTGGATCATGTAGGTGGATCGCTGGCGAGTGGTCCGTATGCCGGGCTTGCAACTGGCCCTGCGACTCTTGGCTGCAATGCGGTGTTTCTTCAGACCATTGCGTGCGCGCCGTATGGCACCAACGGTGCGCTCTGGTCTCTTGCGAACGAGTTCTGGTACTACGTACTGTTCGCGCTTGTGGTTGTCGCCTGGACGTCGGGCTCGAGACGTTGGCGCTCGATCGCCGCCATTGCCGCGGTCTCGGTGGCCGCGGCAGTTTGCTTCGCACGTTTTGCGACGTTTCCGATCCTGCCCTACTTTGCGATCTGGGCCCTCGGTCTCGTGCCATTCGTGCAACCTCGCCCCTGGATCACGCGAACCGTCCGGCAATCGCTCGCCGTGTTTGTTGCGGTGCTATTCGGTGTGCGTATCGGATTCCGCGCGGAAAACTGGGAGGTGCCCTGGAAGGCGTTTTTTCTAGATGTTGTCGTCGCCGGTAGCTTCACAAACCTCTTGATCGCGCTTCGCAATACCGCGGACCAACGCCCGATCCGTGGCCACGCCGTTCATCGGTGGGCAGCGGAATTCTCGTACTCGCTGTATGCGACCCATGTTCCGGTGCTCACGTTGGCGCTCGTCGCGGCGAGCGTGAGTTGTGGAGCGATTCCACTCGTCAACCCTCGAGGTTGGAGCGCGCCGCTCATCGTCGCTTTCATTGCATGCGCGGGTATCGTGGCATTCTTGTTCTCGCTCGCGACCGAACGACAAACGGCGCGCGCACGTCTCATCGCGTATCGGCTGTTCAGCCGTCGCGATCAGAAGGAGCCGCGTAGACCGCGCGGTTAGTCATTCGGTATTTTGCGTCGACCAAGGTCGCAGCCTCGTGGAGAAAGCGGTCGAGTACATCCCAAAGACCACACTCTTCGATCTCCCAGGAGTGTCCCCAGAGGTGAAAGACGCCGCCCAGATCAGCGGCGCGCTCGAGCATGCGATGA
This sequence comes from Kofleriaceae bacterium, assembly GCA_039935615.1. Taxonomy (GTDB): domain Bacteria; phylum Myxococcota_A; class Polyangia; order Haliangiales; family Haliangiaceae; genus JABFXX01. The sequence goes on along the minus strand of JBDTJY010000149.1, from coordinate 9,689 downwards.
AGTGCGTCCTCGAGTCCCTGACTCGTCATCGCGATCGTGAACATCTCGAAGCGAGTAGGCCAGCGGCGGCGGCGCACGAAATTCTTCAGGTACGTGTAGCGGACATGGGGATAAAACTGGAGCGTTGTTGGGGCCCGAAACCGATCGGTGGGGATATCGGTATGAAGGTTGGAGATCGTGCGCGCATATTCAAATCCGGCAAGCCTCACGGATTCGCGGATAGCTGCATTGTGAGCTCCACCCGGGTAGCAGAACCCCGCAACAGCGCTGCCGATCTCCTGTTCGAGCGCCGTCTTGATCCGGTGAACCTGCTGGTCGACCTCCGCGATAGGCACTCTGTTCAAACGCACATGATCGAACGTGTGCCCGCCGATCTCGAACTGCGAGGCCAGCGTTCGCAGCTCGGCCTTACTCAACACAGACCTGCCTTCGAGATTCCTTCGCGGCACGTAGAACGTGCCGCCCATCCCATACTTCGCAAGTAACGCGGCCACTCTGAGGTCGAGCGGATGACCATCATCCCACGACGTCGTGAATCGAAGCTCAGACACCGGTAGCTACCAAGTATGACCTGACGCCTCGGTCGATCACGGGCGTCCCAAGCAACGAATGATGCCGGTGGCGAACTCCTCGACCATGCGCTGCTTGGTCAGCGGTGTCGCCGCGGCGCTGGCCGCGCGTCGCATCGCGTCGAGGCGAGGGCGGTCGCCGAGAAGCCTCGCCACCTCGGCCGCATAGCTATCGACGTCGAACTCGGTTTTCAGCCCATCGAGATCAGGGGATAGATACTCGAGCTCGGGACCGTGGCCAGGATGGTTGGTCGTGGCAAGTGGGATTCCCGATGCGAACGCGTCGACGATTGCCAACCCGACTCGGGCGGGGATCATGCAGATGTCAGCGATCGCGAAATAGGGTGCCCTGGCCACGCCGAGCGCGGGACCTACGACATGAATGAAGGGGCGGACCCCGGCGATTGCATCGAGCATCGAGCGCTCGGCGCCGTCGCCGACGATGATCAGCTCGAAGTTCGGCAGCAGCCGCCGCACTTCAGCGGCGGCATCTACGAGAAATCCAAGTTGCTTCTCCGGAACCAGTGCGCCGCAATACAGGCCGACAGGGCTGGACGCTGAAATGCCCAAGGCATCGCGTAACGCGGCGCGAGCGTTCGGCGCAACGTCGGCGGTCAAGTCGGCGACATCGACCGTGTTGTGAACCGTGCTGATCGTATCTGCCGGTACCCCGTGGTGCACGAGGTAGCGCGTGACCTCGGAGGTGTACGCGAACCACCAGTCGACTCGAGTGAGGAGCTTGCGCTTCAGCCAATCCGAAATTCCCGGGTTGGACTGCTGGTGATTGAAGCCGTGCCCCCAGTACGCGACTCGCTTCAGGCCGAGCTTCGAAAGCGTGAGTAGAACGTAGTTGAACGCGAGCTTGTTACCCTGCTCGACGATCACCAGGTCTGCAGCGCGGACCTGTGGCCAGATCGACTGGACCACGACGCTTCCGCCAAACAGGAAGCGGACAGGTACAGAGACCCCGAGATCGCCGTCGAGCTCGACCGTGTCCTGAAGTGCGCGCGCGGCGCCGTGTGGCGGACTGTATGCGACCTGAAGCTCGACGCCATCGCGCCGTAGTCGAGCGGCAAGGTCGATCAAGAAGGACTTGCGATAGTGCTTGAGCTGCGTCTCGACGATCAGCACGCGTTTGAGTGCCGACGGGGTCCACGACTCAGAGGTGGCTTCCGAGCGCATCCGCGGTTGCTGTAGCACGCCGGGCTCGAGCACAAACTGTAGTAGGCTGAGCCATTGTTAAAACTTGGGTAAAACGGATTCCAGGTGCGCAGGCGCTCTATCGGGCGTGGCTCAACGCCCGATTCCAAGGCTCGTCGACGTATTGGGACGAGCGATACGAGCACGGCGGCACTTCGGGGGACGGTTCGTACGGCGACCTTGCTGCCTTCAAGGCCGAGATCCTGAATTCGCTCGTCGCCGACCGCAACATCGTGACGGTGCTCGAGCTCGGCTGCGGGGACGGCAATCAGCTCGCTCTCGCTCGATACCCCGCATACAGCGGACTCGACGTATCTCGCCACGCGCTCGCGGTTTGCATGAGCCGGTTCCGCGAGGATCCGGCGAAGAGCTTCTTCCTCTACGACCCGCGCTACTTTCGCGACAACGCCAAACGGTTCACCGCGGACTGCACGCTGTCCCTCGACGTGATCTATCACCTGATCGAGGACGAGGTTTACGACAAGTATCTAGCGGACCTGTTTGGGGCCGCACGACGGCTTGTCGTCGTCTACTCGTCGAATCGTGCCGACGAAAGCCGCGTGCGTGCTGCCGCGCACGTGCGTCATCGCGAGTTTGGACGCGACGTCGCGATGCGGTTCCCCGAGTTTCGGCTGGTCGCACACGTCCCGAATCGCTATCCAGACCGCTCGTTCGCGTCGTTCTTCATCTACGAACGAGCGCAATGAGCTTTCATCCTCCGAGTCTGCGGGAGCTCTACAACCGTCCCTATACCGAGGAGTCACTCGAATGGCGGAAGGTCGGCGCGCGCGACAAGGTTCACAATCTGCTGCAGCTCGTGACTACCGTCGGCGCCGAGATCGCGACCGTGCTCGAGTTCGGTTGTGGCACCGGAGCGGTGATCAACGCGCTGTCCCTGCATCTCGGGCGCGAGCTGGTCGGTATCGACGTCGGCGCGCCTGGACGGGATCAAGAGACTCCGTTGTCCGGCGTGCGCTACGAGCAGTACGATGGCGTTCGTTCGTCCTTCGCGGATGGTTCCTTCGATCTGGTCTACGCGACGCACGTCTTGGAACATGTGTTGGACGAGCGAAGCTTTCTTCACGAGCTTCGTCGCGTCGCACGCCAGTACATCTACATCGAGGTCCCCTGCGAGCTCCATGTTCGAACCTCGCAGCGTGCGCTTCAGCAGAGCTTGGACATCGGTCACATCAACGCGTACACGCCCGAGTCATTCGCGTTGACCCTCGAGACATCCGGGCTCGCGGTGAAGCGGCTGGAGGTGTTCGACCACAGCTACGCGTCACACCGCTTTCACAACTCGAGCGTCAAGGCACTCGCGAAGACGGCGGTTCGGCGCGCGGTGCTGCGGCTGCATCGCACGCTCGCGACGCGATTGATGACCTACCACGTGGGCGCGCTCTGCACGCCAACGTCACTTATTTAAAGAGCAAGTCTCGGATGGCGAGCGCGACGAACCTCGGATTCGTTCTCGCATAGCGACGCCACAAGCGGCGCGGATCGCTTGCGAGCCGGTGTGCCCATTCGAGGCCGGTGCGTTGCATCCAGCGTGGGGCCTGCGCCACGACACCCGCGTGAAAATCGAATGCCGCGCCGACTCCGAGCATGACCGCAGGAACGCGGTCGCGATGAGCCGCCATCCAGCGCTCTTGCTTTGGGCAGCCAAGCCCGACGAACAGGATCCGTGCGCCCGAGCTCGTGATCGCCTCGGTGACGCCGGCGTCCTCGCTCTCGCTCAGCGTGCGAAACGGCGGCGCGTGGGCATAGGCAATGTTGAGTCGAGGCGCGACGTGTTCGAGGCGATCGATCAGGGCTGCGAGCGTGTCGGGTCGGCCACCGTAGAGTCCGATCGGGATGCCTTCGCGCGCGGACGCAGTGACCACCTCGAACATGAGATCGGGACCACGTACTCGACTCACGGTGGGGCTACCGCCAAGACGCTGGAGCCACGCGACCGGCATTCCGTCGGGGCAGGTCAGGTCGGAGTGCTCGAGGACCGTTCGAAACGCGGAGTCGTCGTGGGCCTCGACGAGCATGTGGGTGTTCGCGAGGCACACGTACCGAGACTCACGTTCGCTCGACCAAGCGAGAATTTGGGCCGTCGCTTCTCGCAGGCTCGTGTATTCGACCGGGATCCCGAGGATCGAAGTCGCACTCATGTCAGTCGCCGGATCCGCGTGGCTCGCGGTAGGACCACGACCAGCGCGAGGACGAGCATCATCTGCGACGAGAAGATTTCTCCTCGATCGGTCGGTTCGAAGAAGGACTCACCGACCATCGCCGCTAGCGATGCAAAGCAGGCGACGAAGGCCGCACGTAGCGGGCCTTCGCAACGCAACTCGCGGCAACTCAGCCGCATGCCGGCGATGAAGCAACCGAGATAGAGGGCCAGCCCCGGCAAACCAAAGCTCAGGACGTGGTTGAGCCATGCATTGTGCGCGTTCGGATAGTCGAACGATCCGACCGACGTGACGCCGAAGATCGGATAGGCGTTGCCGAAGACCTGCGTGAATCGGTCGGTCTGGATGATCTCGAGAGCTCGGTTCCATAGCTCGAGGCGCGTGACGAGCGTCCCGAACGCGTCCTCGCCCTCGAGGAAACGCGTGATGGTGAACCACATGATCGCGACGATCGCGACCGCGGGCAAGATCAGCCCCAACGACAGACGGGCTCTCTCCCAGCGGCGCGGCAGGAAGACCAACAACACGCCAACCGCGAGGAATGCGAACGCGCCTTTGACCTGCGCTAGCACGAACACGAACCCCACGACGAGCAGCGCGGACACCAGCGGCGTGCGCCATTCGGACTTCGTTCGAAGTAGCGCGATCAGAAACAGCGCTGCGGGTAGCAACAAGATCGCGAGGCCGTTCGGGTGAGCGAGCAACCCGACCGGGGCGTGAGCCAACAGGTTGCCAGAGAGATCGAGCTTACCCTCGAGACCGGGGCTAGTCGCCGTCACGTACGGACCTCCCAACGTTCCTTGCATGATCCCGAGGATGGCGTTGCAGCCGAGACCCAGCCCAGTTGCGATGAGTAGTGCCCGGAGGCGCGAGCGACGATCGACGGTCAACCCGACGAGCGAATACAGGACGAATGCCGGGACCAGATCTTTGACGTTCTGCGCGACGTCCGTCGACCGGACGAGTCCGACGACCGCGGTAAACAGCGTCCACCCCATGTACCAATACACAACTCGATTCGATCGATAGAGCTCGCTCAGCTGTCGCCGAACGCTCAGACTCCGCAGCGCCTCGACCACCAGACAGGCAGCCGCCGGGAAAGCGACCAGGTCGGAGAGCGCGACGCTGATACCCGCACGGATCCGGAACGGCAGGGTCACACAAAGCGCGAGCAACACCGCCAGATAGAAGAAGCCCGTGGTCACGCGGCATCCTCGGCGGCTTCTTCAGCAGCGCGGCGCGCCAGATCCTTCCACCAGGCTGGTACCAGGACGATCAACAGTCCGAGGACTAGCCCGATCACAGCACCGACCGGGATCGTGCGTAGTCGCGACACCTGCATCGTCGGCAGGACCGGCTCGTCGAGCGTCTGGAACGTCGATGCATGAGTCCCGTCGGCTTTCGTGAGCTCGAGGCGTTGCACGAGCGCCAGGTACACCGCTTCGCGGATCCGCTGCTCTCGTACCAGTTGCGCGAAGTCAAAGCCGATTCGCGGCAGCTCGAGCGCCGGCGGAAATAACGTCGGCTGAGTCGAGGGCTGTGGTGCCGGATCGATCAGGCTGCGAAGCATCCGCTCCAAGATCCGCAGCTGTTGCTCGAGTTGCGCTGCGTTGGCCTCATGCGCCGACGCAAACGTCGTCACGTAGGCGAGAGCGAGCTGCTTGGCGATTCGATCCTGCTGGAGCGTGGCGATCATCGAGACAACCGTCTTTGCCTGCTCGCCGAGATCTAGGATTCGGTGCGTCTCTTGAAACGTCAGGACGCGCTGTGCGGTTTCGTCTGCGAGGTGCCGCGCCTCGTAGACCTGGCGTTCGAGAAACGTCCGTTCTTCTCGTTGTGTCGTGGTCGAGACGCGGTCGAACGCGTCGGCTCCGAACTGCCCGATCCGCTGAGCCAGATCGCGGGCGACCTCGGGTGACTCGTCTTGACACGTGACAGAGACGACATCCGATCGGTGATCGACCGTTACCGGGCAAGCGGTCCACAGACGAGTGCGGACCTGCTCGATGTAGTCGAGCCGGTAGTGCTCCTGGAGGTGCAACTGCTCGATCACCGCATCCGACACAGACCGGCTCTGCAAGATGGCGGCGATCCGGTTGCCCGACGTTGGAATGCCGGCGGAGTCGAGCCCGAGCTCCACCAGCAGCGCTGCACTCTGGCCGACGCTCGGGACCGCCCCGGTGTGCGGTTGAGCGGGCACCACCGTCAATCGTGCTTCGTAACGCGGCGCTGCGTAGACGATGTACGTCACCGCAAGCAAAGTCCCGACGATGGTCGGCGCGAGCACCGTGACCCAGCGCCGTCGCAGACGATCGAGAGGGTCGACCGCACCGAGCTCGGTCATCGCGCGCCCTCGACCTCGTTCTCGGTGATCACGGCCAAGGCTCGAGCCGCAGGCTCGATCTCGTCCCAGCCGCCATCCTTCGAGACGTTGTGCGTGACGACGTTGCCGCGCGGTGCTGCCGGATTTTCGTCGAGGATCGAGGCCAAGGCGGGATAGTGAGCGCGCCACGTGGGGCTCGTGATCGGCATCGCGCGAAGTCTCGGTTCCATCTGCTCCGGGAGTGAAGCGGCTGCCCAACCGAGACCACGCGCATCGATATGGATGCCGAACGTGCATTGAAGAAACGTGTTGTGCTCGACAACGTTGTCGCGACCACCGCCGATAAAGACCGCTCGCGTCACGCGCTCGAAGCGATTGCCCTCGACGATCGTCCCACTCAACATGTCGTCGAGGTAGACCCCGATCGCGCCTCGGCCCTCCAGTCCGCGGATATCCCGAAATACGTTGTCGCGGATCGTGGTTCCCCGCGCCGTCCAATCGCGACCGCCGTAGATGGCCCCAGCGTCGTTGGTCTCCTCGCACACGCGTTCGATCACGTTGCGTTCGATCACGTGGTCGTTGCCGCTAAACGCGATCGCCTGATGTGGCGCATCGTGAATGTAGTTGTCTGCGACATGAAGTCCGACGCCCGAGATTTCGATCGCGGGTTGGACGGTGCGCGCCCATCGGCTGTAGTGGTGGATGTGATTCCCGATCGCGTGATGGCCACCAGGTTCGAGCGTTGTCCGATCCCCGCCTTGTAGCGAGATCCCACCGAGCCCCGTCCCGGTGATCTCGGACCGATCGACACCGTGCGCCGAGCCGCCGCTGACCCGCACTCCCCAACCACCAACGTTCCGGATCACGCAGCGCTCGATCTCGTCGTCGTGTCCGCCGTCGATGAGGATCGCCGAGCCTCGCGCCGCTTCGAGCGTGAGGCCTCGGAAGGTCACGTGCGAGACATCGTGGAGCACCAGCAACTCGGACGCGACGGAGACGATCGTCTCTCCGCCACGATGCGGCGGCCAGAACACGAGCGTGCCGTGTGAACGATCGATGTACCACTCGCCCGGTTGGTCGAGCTCGGCCAACAACCCGTAGGCATAGAACCATTGCCCGCTGCGATAACCGTACTGGTGGTACGGCGGCTTGAGCTCAATGACGTGCCGGTCCGGATCGATGGACGCGACCTGCTCGCGCGAATCGGACCAGTCCCAAAACCAGTAGCCGTGTAACCAGACCTCCGGTTCGGCGAGCCAGCGTGCTGGGCGATCACCCTCGTACGTGAACGTCCCGACATGATCACCACGTTGTCCGCGGATCTCGAACGGTTGACCGCCGATGACCCGATCCACGTACGCGAATCCTTCGTTGGGCCAGCGCGCGAGTGGCATCGGATGGGTATCGAAGAACAGCTCGAGCCCACCACCGTTGGCGCTTCCGAAATCGGAGATGCCGAGACGTTTGAGATCCACCTGTCCGGCGTTTCCGTGCGCTTCGGCGGGCAACCGATCGAGAAGACCGCGATCGGTGATGGGCTCGAGGTGCGGCAGCGGCGGGCCCCCCATGATGCGCACCGTCTCTCCGGCCGCAGCTTCGTAGACGATGGGCGCAGTCGCGGTCCCCGAGTCGCGTTCGCCGAGCACGAACGGTTGGGTGCGGACGTAGTTGCCGCCGCGAATCTGGACGATCGCGCCGCGCGGCAATCCGTGCTCGTTCATCCGCTCACGAATCACATCGCGCGCATGTTCGAGCGTGCCGAAGGGGCTCTCGCGTTGTCCAGATCCGAGATCGCTGCCGCCGAGCGCGACGAAGAAGGTGACAGCCGTCGGCGATGATCGTGGGAGCGGTTGAGTGTGGCAGCCGAACGCAACCGCGAATGCGACGATCGCCTTCACGCGCCGCCGGTACGCCTACGCCACCAGCGCGGAACGGCGAGCCACCCGAGTGCAAACACGAACCCTAGTGCCGCACCGAGGAGCACGACCTGACGTCGCTTGGGCCGCGCACGATAGGTTGGAAGGGTCGGGGCATCGAGGATCTGGAACGTCGACGTGTCGCGTGCGCTCTCGACTCGCGCGAGCTCGTAACGCTGCGTCAGCATCGCGAAGACGGTCTCTTGGACTTTCTGATCTCTGAGGAGTTGTTCGAGCTCCGAGCTCAGCTTCGGGACATTCATCGCGGCTGGGAAGAACGCACCTGACCCGTCGGCTCGCGGGGCAACGCCCTGCTTTTCGGTCGACTCCATCTGGTCGAGCTTGGTCTCCAGGATCGTGATCTGCTGGCGGAGTTGCACCACGCTCGCCTCGGTCGGTGAGGAGAATCCGCTCAGGTACTGCAACTCTAGCTGTTTCGACAGAACGTCGCCCTTGAGCGACGCCATCGCCGAGATGACTGCTTTGCTCTGTTCAGGCAGATCGATGATCTTGTGCTGCTCTTGAAAGTCACGCAGCTTGCGCGAGGCGTCTTCGACGTCCTTGCGTGCTTTGACCACCTGTCCCTCGAGGAAGTGTTCCTCTTCTCGTGCGGAAGAACCGGAGACGCGCCCGAAGACACGGTTGCCGACATCGCCGAAGAATGCAGCGATCTCCTGGGCGACCTGCGGTTCGCGATCCTCGCATGTCAACGCCACGACGCCAGACTTGTGATCCGCATGGATCGCGCAGTGTGCCCACAACGCCGATCGGGTCTGCTCGCGATGCGCCGTCCCATAACGCTCGTCGAGCCCGAACTTGACGATGACCTCGTCGGTGACGGATTGGCTGCTCAACACCGCTGCGATCCGCTCGACGTCCGTCGACAAGCTGTCGAGAGCACCAGGAAGTTTCGCCGCTAGACTCATCGCAGCGGTCTCGTGCGAGCGCTGCGATTGGATCACGGTGAGCGTTGCCTCGTACCACTCTGGAGCCAGCAAGGCGTACGCAACGCCGATCGCCCCACCAAGCCCGATGCACAGCGCGAAGATGCGCCAGCGGCGACCGAGAAACGCGAGTAGGTCGGTCTCGATCATCGTGAAGCGGCGATCGAGATCGCGACGCCGCTGATCACCAGCCCTGCGCAGGCGATGATGATCTGTACGACCTCGGGGCTGCTGAAGGTGCGCTCGGGGACCAGGATCGCGTCCCCCGGAGCTGGTTTGGTGTTGGATCCATAGCCGTGCGCGAATCCATTGGCATCGACCAACGTGGTCTCGTCGAGATCACGCGCCAGGCGAGTTCTCCCACCCGCTCGCGCGATGTACTGGTCGAAGCCGAACGTTGGATTGTACGTGTAGAGCCCTGGACGCCGCACCGCACCCTCCACGAGCACGCTGAACTGTGCCGGTGGGATCACGAGCGTGTCGCCCATCGCGATTTTCTTATCGGCCTTGAAGTCACGCCGCACGAGCAGTGCATCGAGATCGACGGGAATCACTTC
>JBDTJY010000148.1:0-7343 GCA_039935615.1 Kofleriaceae bacterium | reverse complement strand
ACCAACTGACCTTGTGGCCGCGCCGTTCGACCTTCCAGTGGTAGTGCAGGTTCGGCACGACCTTGATGTCGGTGCGCGCGGCCATGTCGTGGCCATGCTCGTCCATGCGCGCGATGATCGACTTCTGATTGTACCAGCCGCCGAAAATGATCTCGTAGCCGGTCGCCATGTACGCGCCGCCGTCGGGATCGTACGAATGGCCGTCGCCGAACAGCTCGATCTTGATGTCGCCGCGCGGCTCGGTCGACCAGCAATCGAGCTCGATCCGGACGTCGTGAGGCAGCTTCTTGCGCAGCCACAGGGGGTGGTTGTGCGCGCCGTGGGCCGACAGCGCGCCATCGACGATCTCGTAGCCCTTGCCGGTGACGTAGTAATCGGCGCCGATCCGGCTGCGATCGAACGTCTCGGTCCACGGCTCGGTCACCGGTGCGGGATCGCGTACTTTGCACGCTGCCACGATGATCAGCAGGGGCCAACAGCGCATGCCGACTCTATATGTCAGAGGGCAGCCCTAGGCTAGTCCTTGTGGAAGGCACACTGTCCCTGTTCGACTGGCGTCCAGCGCCACCGGCGGACGCTGTGGCCGAACCGCGGGTCATCGTGTTCGACTGCGAGACCACCGGTATCGATTTCGGCAAGGACCAGGTCATCGAGCTGTGCGTGCAGCACGGCCTCGGCGCGCAGGCGACCAGCCGGACCTGGCGGATCCGGCCGAGCGTGCCGATCCATCCCGCGGCGCAGGCGGTCCACGGGATCTCGATCGACGAGCTTGCGGGCTGTCCGCTGTTCGCGGAGTACGTCGACGAGATCATCCAGGTGTTCGCCGTCGCCGACGTGATCATCGGCTACAACATCTCGTTCGACATCGACATGCTGCAGGCCGAGCTCGCGCGGATCGGGCGACCGCCGCTCGATCTCACGACCAAGAAGCTGGTCGACGCATTTCGGTTGTGGCAGCAGTGCGAGCCGCGCAGCCTCCAGCACGCCCACCGGCGCTTCGTCGGGGACGAGTTCGCGAGTGCGCACTCGGCGAGCGCGGACGTCGCGGCGACCGGGCGCGTGCTCCAGGGCATGCTCGAGCACTTCAAGCTCGCCGATCAGGACTGGCAGCAGATCGCGAGCGTGTGCGATCCCATGCCGGGGCGCTCGAGCTGGGTCGGGCCGTCGCGCCATCTCCGCTGGGAAGGCGAGGCGATCGTCGTCGGCTTCGGTAAGTACTCCGGGGTCGCGCTCCACGAGCTCGCGGCCGGCCCGGATCGGTCGTTCCTGCAGTGGGCGATGCAGAAGGATTTTCCGAGCCACGTCGTCGAGATCTTCAAGAACGCGCTCGAGCGCAGCGGCGAGGAGCTCGCTCGGTGGGCGCGCGAGCGGTTTGGCCAGCCGGCACCGACGGCCCAGCCGCCATTCATCCAAAAGTAAGCGAGGCGGCTTGCCCCTCCAGGGCCGCATCGCGCATTGTCCCGACATGCGGAACTTCAGCATCATCATCATGGCAGCAGGGGTCGCACTCTCGCTCGCGGTCGGCTGTGGCAAGGGCGGCCTCGACGGCAAGCTCGACGAGCTGTCCAAGATCAAGGACGAGGTCTGCGCGTGCAAGGACAAGGCGTGCGCCGATGCGGCTCACGACAAGTACATCGCGTGGAAGAAGGGCAACTCGAAGGACGACAAGCCCAACGACGACCAGATGAAGAAGTTCAGCGCGCTGCGCGAGCAGCTCAACGAGTGCCGCCACAAGATCTCGGACACCGCGGCTCCGGCCGCCGGTAGCGCTGCGATGGTACCGGCTCCGGCCGGTTCGGCCGCTGCGCCCGCGACCCCGTAGCTACGGCAGCCCGGAAGGTTGCAACAGCGGGTTGTAGCCTTGGCCGTCGGTGGCGGCGGCCGGTTTCACGACAGCCTTCATGAACGCGTCGATGCACGCGTCGGCTTGAAGGTCGCTGTTTGCATCGATCGCGCAACCCAGCACCGGATCGTAGTGCGGGTCCTTGCGGCAGCGTTCGAGGATCTCGCCGGTCCAGCGCGCGGGCGTCGAGCCGAGCCCGCGCGCCACGTCGATCCGCACGAGCCGAGCGAGGCCACGCTCGCACTCGTCGGGGCTGTGACAGCCGAGGACGACGACCACGAGCCACGCTCCGCGCACTACGCGCCGATGCCTTCGGCCGCGAGCGAGGCCGCGATCGACGGCCGCGCCGCGAGGCGCTGGTAGTACGCGACGAGCTCGGCGGGCAGCTCGCGCTTCACGGCCTTTTGCCACAGGCGCATGTTGTAGAACAGGTAGCCGTCGACGATCGTGAACTGGCTGCCGAACAACCACTCGTTCGTGCCCATCGCTTCAGCGACGTGGTGGAACCGCTTCACGAGCTTGTGCGAGAGCTGCTCCTTGAGATCGTCGCCCGCCAGCACGTTGAGCAACGGCGACTGGCCCTTGTGGAGCTCGGTCGCGATGAAGTTCATCCACTCCATCAGGCGATAGCGCTGCATCGTGCCGGCCGGCGGCGCGAGCTTCGCAGCGGGCGCCTGGTCCGCGAGGTACTGCACGATCACCGCACCCTCGGTCATGATCTCGCCGCTCGGCAGGCGCAGCGCCGGCACGTAGCCGCTCGGGTTGACCGCGAGAAAGTCGCCGCCGTCCTGGGTCTTCTTCGCGCGGAGGTCGACCTTGTCGAGCGTGAAGGCGAGACCGGTCTCGCGCAGCGCGATGTGCGGCGAGATCGAGCACGCGCCGGGGGTGTAGTAGAGCGTGTACATAGGCGAAGACGGGGCTACTGAATGCCGTATTTCTCGAGCTTGTAGTAGAGCGCCGACGTCTTGATCCCGAGCAACCGCGCGGTTTCTGTCTTGACCTGGCCGGCCTTGGCATAGGCCTTCAGGATCAGTTGGCGCTCGAGATCGTCGAGGATCTCGGGCAGCGACATCTCGCGCGGCACGTCGAGTCGATCTTCCTCGTTACCGCCCTGCAGGAATTGCGGCAACGAGATCGGCGTGATGTCTTCGCCCTCGGCGAACACCAGCGCTTGCTCGACCGCGTTCTCGAGCTCGCGCACGTTGCCGGGCCAGTGATACGCCATGATCCGTCCGAGCGCCGCGTCGCTGATCGTGCGCACGCGCGGGTTGGTCTTCGGGCCGAGCTTCGCGATGAAGTGCTGGACGAGCTGCGGGATGTCCTCGCGGCGCTCGCGCAGCGGCGGCAGCTTCACCGGCAACACGTGCAGGCGATAGAACAGGTCCTCGCGGAACCGACCGGCGGCGACCTCGGCCTCGAGGTTCTTGTTGGTCGCCGACACCACGCGCACGTCGACCTTGATCGGCGTCTCGCCGCCGACCCGATCGAACTCTTGTTCTTGCAGCGCGCGCAGCAGCTTGACCTGCATCGACGGTGGCACGTCGCCGACCTCGTCGAGGAACAGCGTGCCGCCATCGGCGAGCTCGAACCGGCCGAGCTTCTGCTTGATCGCGCCGGTGAACGCGCCCTTCTCGTGCCCGAACAGCTCGCTCTCGAGCAGCGTCTCGGTCAGCGCGCCGCAGTTGACCTTGATGAACGGTCCGTTCGCGCGCTTGCTGAGGCGATGGATCGCGTGCGCGACGAGCTCCTTGCCGGTGCCGCTCTCGCCGGCGATGAACACGACGGTGTCGCTCGCCGCGACCTTCTCGACCGTGCGCCGCACGATCGCCATCTTGTCGCCGCCGCCGATCATGTCGGCGAACCGGCCCTCGGTCTCGGTCTTGAAGTAGTCGACGTGCGCATCGGCGCGGCGCCGGGCGCGGCGCTCGGCCGCGAGCTCGACCGCGCGCATGACCTTCAGCTTCACGACCTCGGTCTGGATCGGCTTGGTCACGAAATCGAACGCGCCGAGCTTCATCGCTTCGACCGCGGTCTCGACCGTGCCGAACCCGGTGATGATCATGATCGGGACGGCGGCATCGATCGCGCTGATCTGCTTCAACACGTCGACGCCGGTCGTGCCTTCCATCTTGAGGTCGGTGATCACGAAGTCGGCGGGCTTCTTCTTGAACGCATCGATGCCGGCTTGCCCGCTCGACGTGACGATCGCCTCGTGACCGAGCTTCTTCACGACGTGCGCGAGTCCTTCGCGAACCGTCTCGTTGTCGTCGATGATGAGGATCGTGGCCACGATCATGCGTATCACGAACGGCTCCGGCTCGATGCCGTCGAGGCAAAGGGCGGGGCCCGCGTCAGACTTGACTTAGTGTCCTATATACTCTAACTATGGCGAAATACTCCGTCAGGTTCACGCCGCGTTCGACGACGCCGGCATCATCGTTTATCAGGCGTTCCAGCCGGAGACCGTCCTCGAAGCGGTGCGCCTGCAGGCGTTCGGGAAGGGCTTTGGCCTCGATCGCATGACGTGGATCAAGCCGTCGTTCGGCTGGATGCTGTACCGCTGCGGATACGCGTCCAAGCCGCGGCAACAGCGGATCGCGCAGGTCACGATCAGCCACGAGGGCTTCCACGCGATGCTGGCGGACGCGGTGCCCAGCAGCTACGAACGCGAGCTGTTCGCGAGCAAGTCGGACTGGGACGTGGCGTTGCGTCGCGGTCAGGCACGTTATCAGTGGGACCCGGATCGCGACCTCGCGCTGCGACCACTCGAACGTCGGGCGCTACAGCTCGGGATCCAGGGCGACCTGATCCGACGTTACGCCCGCGAATGGATCGTCCGGATCGCGGACGTCACCGAGCTGGCGCATCAGGTGCGAGATGCGATCGCGGCCGGGCAGGCGCCGCCGGCGGTTCCTCTCGAGCAGGTCTACCCACTGCCGCCCGAGCTCGCGCAGCGCTTACACATCTCCGCGTAGGCTTCGCGATCGCGCACGGCCGAACGGCGGACAAAGGTCCGAGGTTCGGTCGGACACCGGACATCGGCGCGAGACAAATCGCACGGTTAACCTCGGCCCGGAGTTTGCTGTAGCTGGTCTCGAAGCAAGGCCCTAAACTTGGAGACAGCGATGGAGACGAACGACCTGACGGTGCTGGTGCTGCGCGAGATCCGCGACGAGATCAAGGGTGTGCGCCAGGTGCAGGAGCAGATGCGACAGGAGCAGCAGGAGACGAACGTACGGCTGGGGAACGTCGAGTACCGGCTCGAGTCAGTCGACAACCGTCTGATGACCGTCGAGACCACCGTCACGCGCGAAATCGTCGAGTTCCGGAAGGAGTTTGTCGCGGTGCGAGAGCTCCTCGTCGGCCGTCGCGATCTCGGGCAACGCGTCGCCCGGGTCGAAGCCGACGTTGCGGATCTGAAGCGGCGCGTTCCGTAGTCACGCCGGCAGCGTCAGCACGAACGTGGTCTCGCCGTCGGCGCTCTTCACGTCGATCCTGCCGCCGTGGTCGGCCGCGATGTCGCGGACGAACGCGAGGCCGAGGCCGGTGCCCTTCTCGCGGGTCGTGTAGAACGGCTCGAACAGCTTGCCGCTGGTCTCGGCGGGGATTTCTTTGCCGCGGTTCCACACCGAGAGCTCGACGACGTCGCCGCGACGATGCGCCGCGAGCCTCACGTTGCCGGCGCCGGTATGACCCGCGGACGTCGCGGCCTGGATCGCGTTGCGCGTGAGGTTGAGCACCGCGCGGCGGAGCTGGCCGCGATCCGCGCGGATCGTGGCGAGGTCGGTCTCGATCGCGACCTCGAGCTCGGTCGGTGCGAGCTGGATGACTTCGGAGAACAGATCAGCGACCGGCACGTCGGCGAGCTCGGGCTTGGGCCGACGCGCGTACTCGAGGAAGTCGTTGACCACGCGCTCGAGGTAGTCGAGCTCGCGCTGGATCTTCTCGACGTGACCGCGGCGCTCGTCGCCTTCCGGAACTTCGTCGCGCAGGATGCCGGCGAACAGCGTCATCCCAGCGAGCGGATTGCGGACCTCGTGCGCGATGCCGGCGAGCATCTGCTGCATCTTCGCGTCGCGCTCGGCGAGCTGGATCCGCATGCGCTCCATCGTCTCGCCGAGCAGGCCGAGCTCGTCGCGGGTCTTGATCGACACCGGCTCGTGGAGATCGCCGGCACCGATCCGCTCGGCGGCGGCGGCCAGGCGGCGGACGTTGCGCGTGATCAAGAACGTCGCGAGCACGGCGGCGAGCACGCTGACCGCGGCGAGCCCGGCGCCCCACAGGAACAACCGTCGCCGCAGATCCGAGAGGCGTTCGAAGTACGACGCCGGCGCCTGCGCACCGAGCGCGAGCACGACCTCGGGCTCGGTCTCCGACGCGTGGACCGGCGCGTAGCCGGTCTTGTACATGATGTGATCGTTGCCCTCGAACGTCACCGACGCGGTGGCCTTGTCGGCGAACACGCGCGCGAGCTCGGCGCGATCGAGCTCGGCGCGATAGTAGTGCGTGCCGATCGGCGTGGGGACGGTATCGGCGCGCGAGTCGAAGTGCGCGTCGAACACGAACAGGCGCGCGCCGGTCGCCTCCGCGAGCGTCTCGAGCTTCTTCGCGACGTTCTGATACGCGCGATCGGTCTCGTTGCCAGGCGTGAGCTCCGCGAGGTACTTGCCGCGGACCTGGGTCGCCGCCGACGCCGCGATCGCGGTGAGCCGCCGCCCGAGCTCGTCGTCGAGATCGCGCCGGCTGACCTCGTACGCGACGACCGCGAACAGCGCGAACAGGATCACGACGGGCAGCACGAGCGCCGCGAGGAGCTTGACGAGGATGGGCGCGCGGATCCGCAACCTACGGTCCGCCGTGGACCACTGCGGCCGGCTTCGCGTCGCCCTGACACGCGTGCGCGATCAGGCCGATCACGAGCGGGATCAACAGCACCACGCCGACGAGGCCCCAGCGCTTGAGCATCGGCATCGGCAGCGGCGCGGGCCGCGGCGGCGGGATGTAGACCGACTCGGGCGGCAGGCCTTCGAACTCCGGCTCGGGCATCGGGAACAACGGTGGCTCGACCGTGGTCGCTTCGTCGGCGGCATCGGTATCGGCGCGCGTGATCTGCGGCCCGCGCACCGGGACGATCGCGCCGTGCGGACCAGCCTGGACCTGAGGCGTGCCGGCGTGCGGCTGGACGGCGTGCGGCGCCGAGCCGAGCGAACGGCGACCGCTGTCGTCGTGCGCGATCGAGGGAAACGGCGGTGGGGTCGTGCGCTTCGCGATCAGCGGTTGGACGCCGGTCAGCACGTCGACGATCGGCTGCGCCGCGGTCGTGGTCGACTCGACCACCGAGCTCGCGCCGGTGATCATTTCAGGTTCGCGGTGCGGCAGGATCGGCGGCGCGACGCGCGTCGGGACCGAGCTCGGCGTCACGGGCACGCGCTGCGGCCGATCGCTCTGGACGGTCGCGGTCTCTTCGTGCTCGGGTGGCAGATCCAACCGCGTCGCTTGA
>JBDTJY010000147.1:0-2828 GCA_039935615.1 Kofleriaceae bacterium | reverse complement strand
GAAGGACTGCACCGATCCGATGGCCTGCCAGCACTGATCGCCTTCGGGTGGCTTGCTCGCCGACGCGAGTTGCGTGACGATCGGTGCGGATGGTTCGGTCTGTTTCGGTTTGGGTAGTAGCCTCGATCTGCGCGTTCGCGATCGCCGCTTCCGCGCAACCCGCGCCCGAACCACCGCCGGTCGAGCCGACCGCCGGATCGAAGTTGTTCGACGAGGGGCGCGAGCTCGCGAAGGCCGGCAAGTATGCCGAGGCGTGCGCGAAGTTCGAACAGAGCTACGTGCTCGACAACGGGGTCGGCACCGAGCTCAACCTCGCCGATTGCCACGAGCACCTCGGTCAGTTCGCGCAGGCGTGGCGCTACTTCGACGAAGCGTCGCATCGCTCGACCGACAACGCCGCGCGCGCGAAGTTCGCCCACGATCGCGCCGAGGCGCTCAGCGGCAAGCTCGCGACCGCGGTCGTCAACTTCGTCGATCCGAACGTCGTCGGGATCAGCGTCACGATCGCCGGGCGCGCGGTCAAGGCGAACGGCGTGATCACCGAGCGCGTCGACCCGGGAGACATCGCGGTCCACGTCGCGACGCCGAGCAAGGTGCTGTTCGATGCGACCAAGAGCGCCGCGTCCGGCGCGACCGTGATCTTCGACGTGCCGGCAGCGGCGGTCGAGGAGCATCACGAGGACGCACCGGTGACCGATCGGCGCCACAAGCGGTTGCTCGTGTCGTATGCGATCGGTGGCGTCGGTCTCGCCGGGCTCGTCACCGGCATCGTGATCGGCGTCGTCGCCGATCGCAACTACAACGCCGACACCGCGGCGTGCGTGAAGGATGCGCAGGGCCAACTGTTCTGCACCCCCGAAGCGACCGCGAAGGCG
Organism: Kofleriaceae bacterium; assembly: GCA_039935615.1. Lineage (GTDB taxonomy): Bacteria > Myxococcota_A > Polyangia > Haliangiales > Haliangiaceae > JABFXX01. The sequence continues at coordinate 1,953 of JBDTJY010000147.1, read as the reverse complement.
GTCTCCGACGGCGCGCTCGCCGATGCCGGGACGTACGTCAGCGTGATCGGCCTCGCCGCGATCGCGGCCGGCGTCGCGGTGTACCTGACCGCGCCGAAGGATCTCGTCGTCACGCCGATGGCCAGCAATCAGACGGCCGGGCTCGCAATTTCCGGCCGGTTCTGACGTACGCTGCCAACGTGACGGTGAAGAATTACGTCCTGGATACGAACGTCCTGCTCCACGACGCGCGGTCGATGTACGCGTTTGGAGACAACGCGGTCGTCATCCCGATCTACGTGATCGAAGAGATCGATACCTTCAAGAAGGATCAGTCCGAGCTCGGGCGCAACGCGCGCCAGATCGCCCGGCTTCTCGACGAGCACCGCATGAAGCCGGGTGGGCTCTCGCAGAATCAGACGCTCGAGAACGGCGGCACCGTGCGCGTCGCACTCTCGAAGAATCCGCCGAAGAACCCGAGCTACGACTCGCGCTCGATGGATCAGCGGATCCTCGAGATCGCACTCGAAGTTCGCGATCTCGATCCGAAGCAGCCGACGATCCTCGTCACGAAGGACGTCAACATGCGCGTCCGTGGCGACGCGCTCGGCCTCCAGACGGTCGACTACGAACCCGAGACCACGTCGATCGACGAGCTGTACTCGGGCAACCGCGAGGTCACGGTCCCGGCCGGCACGATCGATACGTTCTACGCGCAGAACGCGGTCGTCGTCGACGCGCCGAACATCTTCGCGAACGAGTTCCTCACGCTCAAGGACGAAGCCGGCAAGTCGGCGCTCACGCGCTGGGACAAGCCGACCGGCAAGGCCGTGCCGGTGCGGAAGCTGCGCGAAGGTGTGTGGGGGATCAAGCCGCGCAACCGCGAGCAGCACTTCGCGCTCGATCTCGTCCTCAACGACGACATCAAGCTGGTCACGCTCGTCGGTAAGGCCGGCACCGGCAAGACCCTGCTCGCGATCGCCGCCGGTCTGCAAAAAGTGACCGAAGAGCAGGTGTTCTCGAAGCTCCTGGTCTCGCGCCCGATCTTTCCGCTCGGCCGCGACATCGGCTACCTGCCCGGCGACATCGAAGAGAAGCTCAACCCGTGGATGCAGCCGATCTACGACAACCTCGAGCTGCTGCTCGGCCTCAACAAGACCGACAAGAAAGACGGCCGCAGCTACGCCGAGCTCGTCGACATGGGCTTCGTCGAGATCGAGCCGCTGACGTACATCCGCGGTCGCTCGCTGCCGAACGTCTACATGATCGTCGACGAGGCGCAGAACCTGACGCCGCACGAGGTCAAGACGATCATCACGCGCGCGGGCGAGGGCACGAAGATCATCCTGACCGGTGATCCGTATCAGATCGATCATCCGTACCTCGATGCGTCGAACAACGGCCTGACGTACGTCGCCGAGCGCTTCAAACAAGAAGCGATCGCGGGCCACATCATCCTCACCAAGGGTGAGCGCTCGCCGCTCGCGGAGCTCGCTACTCAGATCCTGTGAAGCGGCTCGCGCTCATCATCGTGCTGAGCGCGCGCGTGGCCGCGGCGCAAGACCCAGTCGGCTACAAGCTCGACGTGCCCGAGCATCTCGACTTCGCGGTCGGCGATGGCTCGTTGCCGATCGCGGTCACGATCGAGCGCGGCCAGACGATCTCGAAGGACGCGGGGCTCACGCTCGACATCGCTCCCGATGCCGGCGTCGTCGTGAAGCGCCGGCGGCTCGCGCGCACCGACGCGATCGATCCCGATGAAGACTCGCCGCGATTCGCGATCCCGGTGCGCGGCGACGCGCCGGGCGACTTCAGGTTGAAGCTCCACCTCCGGTTCTGGCTGTGCGGCACCAAGGTGTGTCGCCCGATCGACGCGCGCCGCACCGTCACGATCCGCGTCCACTGACCGAGGCTCGGCCGCGGCTGGCCGGATACCGTCGGACACCCGACGTTCGAGCGAGGGGTTCTCGACGG
>JBDTJY010000146.1:0-6292 GCA_039935615.1 Kofleriaceae bacterium | reverse complement strand
CTGCTGCGCCGGCTCGCCGTCGGCGGCATGGCCGAGATCTATCTCGCGCGACAGGCGGCGATGGCCGGCTTCGAGAAAGAAGTCGTGATCAAGAAGCTGCGCGCGGAGCTCGCCGATGATCCGCGCGTCGTCGAGATGTTCCTCGACGAGGCGAAGATCGGCGCGCAGCTCAACCATCCCAACATCGTCCACGTCTACGACGTCGACGAGAACGACGGCATTCCGTACATCGCGATGGAGTACATCGTCGGCGAAGAGCTCAACGAGCTGTGCCGCCGCGGCATCGCGCACGGACGGTTCTTGCCGCTCGAGCACGCGGTCGAGGTCATGCGCCAGGCCGCGGCGGGCCTCGGCTACTTCCATGCGAAGCGCGGCGCCGAGGGCACCGCGCTCGCCGGTGAGGCGCTCCAGATCGTGCACCTCGATATCTCGCCGTCGAACTTGCTCGTCACCCAAGACGGCTTCTTGAAGGTGATCGATTTCGGGATCGCGCGCGCCCACGGTCAGAAGTCGCGCAGCGAGGTCCTGCCCGGCAAGCTCAGCTACATGTCGCCGGAGCAAGCCGCGCGCAAGGACGTCGATCACCGCAGCGACATCTTCTCGCTCGGCATCGTGCTGTACGAGATCACCGTCGGCAAGCGGCTGTATCGCGGGCCCGCGGCCGAGGTCGTGCAGCGGCTGATCGACGGCGAGATCGAGCCGCCGACGTTCGCGCGCCGCAACTTTCCGCCCGCGCTCGAATCGATCGTGATGCGCACGCTCGAGAAGCATCCCGAGGATCGCTACCAGAGCGCCTACGACCTCGCCGACGATCTCGAGAGCTTCCTGCGCGACGAGCGCCTGCACTCGGGCCCGGTGCGGATCGCGCGCTACCTCGACATGCTCGCACTCGCCGGCGGAGGTGCGCGCCGCCCCGAGTTGATCTCCGAGGCCGAAGCGCGCAGCGGGGGCGAAGAGCTCGATTTCGATAGCCAGGTGTTCGACGGCTTCGCGCCGAGCGAAGGCGCGCCGGGTCCCGAGCAAGCGCCGATGTGGGAAGACATCGACCAGCCCGAGGCCGAGGTCGCGCGGGCGCTCCAGCTCGACCTCGCGGAGCTCCGCTTGCTGCGCACGCCGGTGCCGATGCGCCCCGCGGGCATGCCGCACATGCGCGGCGATGGCCCGGTCGACTCCGATCTCGACGACGAGCCGCAGGCCACGACCCCGGTACCGCGGATGCGCACCGCCGAGGTGTTCGGCGATGATGACGACGCCGTGCCGGAGCTCCCGCAAGGCGATGACGAATCGGTCGACGTCGAGTTGCACACCCCGCCGACCGGACGCCCGGCGCTGCGGCCGTCGAAGCCGCGCGATGCCGTGCCGGGTGGCGTGCCCGGTACCGTGCCCGGTACCGTGATCGACAAGCCCTCGATCGGCGCGGCGTACCTCGCGCGTAGCTCCGGACCGTCGCGGATGCCATGGCTGATCGCGAGCGTACTCGGCGTGGTCGTGCTCGCGTTGTTGGCGTATATCGTATTGAAGTGAAGTTGCTCTGGATCGCGCTTGTCGCCTGCGCGTACGGCTGCTCGGATCACGATCGGCCGCGCGCCACGCAGAGCGAATCGACGGAGCGCACGCCGCGCGTCCTCGATCCGCCGCCGCAGAACGTGCACGCGATCCCGCCGCACGCGATCCGCGCCGATGGCGTCGGCCCCTACAAGCTCGGCCTCACGCTCGAGCGCCTCGGCACGCAGATCCCCTCCGGCGGTCGCAACGCGCAGGTCGACATCCCGTTCGTCGTCCACCTCAGCGTGCTGCACGCCGAGGAAGATGCGATCTTGATCGGCGGCGAGCCGCTCGGGCGCGCGACGTTCGTCGCGGTCGTCGGCAGTCAGATCGCGCGCACCGAGTCCGGCGTGCAAGTCGGCTCGACCCGCGACGAGCTGATCCGCGCGCTCGGGCCACCGAGCCTCGAGCTCGATCGCGCGCGCGATCCGCACGTGATCGTGCCGGTCAACCTGCGCGAGCTCCGCGCGGTGATGGATGACCACGATCGTGTGGTCGGGCTGGTGGTCGCCGCGAGCGAGTCGGCGTCGAAACCCGAGGGCAGTTGCGTGCGGCCGACCGACGACGGCAAGAAGCTCGGCGCGTGCGTGACCGGCGCTCCGGAATTCGCGAGCCTCGACAACGACGAGCTCACGGTGCGTGCGGTCGACGGCGACAAGCTCCTCGACAAGGTCAAGCTGCCGAACGCGGTGTTCATGGCGCCGGTGCGCGCGCCGGACGGCCGGGACGAGCTGATCGCGGTCATCCGGACCGAGGACACACAGGCCCAGATCTGGCGGTTGGTCGCGTTCCGGTGGGAGGTCACCCACCTGGTGCGGTTCGTCGACGAGCCGGTCTACAAGCTCACCGCCACGAACGCCCGCTGGATCGGCTCGGCGTTGCACGATCTCGACCTCGCACTCGAGGTCGTGAATCGCGGGGATTCGTTCGAGGTCGGAGGTCTCCTCACCAGGCGTAACGGCGACAAACTGCGCGATCTGCTCGTGCTATCACCGGTCCCGGTTCCGCGAAAACGGCCTAAACCGGCGTCGCCTGACCCAACGCCGGCCTCGGCGGGCGACGCAGGAGTTAGTGCCGCAGGTTCCGACGGCGTTCACGCTCCGTAAGAAGTCCTACCCCTTTGCGGGGCCTCGGGTTTTTGGCACAATGGTGATCGGGCCCGGTGAAATTTCTCTGCGATCGATGCAAGACCCGTTACTCGATCGGGGACGATCGCGTACGCGGCAAGATCCTCAAGATCCGCTGTAAGAACTGCGCGAACGTCATCACCGTGCGCGAAGGCATGACCGTGGATGACGCGATCGCCTCGGATCGCAACCGCCCCACGACCGCGGCGCCGCTCACGAATGCAGCGCCCGCGAACGGCGCACTCGCGTCGGCATTCGCGAACCAACTGACGAAGCCACCGCCGGCGCTCGAAGAGGAATGGTACGTCTCGATCGACGGCGATCAGTCGGGCCCGTACTCGCTCAGCGACGCGCAGCGCTGGATCTCGAACAAGGCGTTCGACGCCGACGTCCATTGTTGGAGCGAAGGCTTCGACGACTGGTTGCCGGTCGACAAGGTCAGCCACTTCCGCGGCCTGCGCAAAAAGCCGGCGCCTCCGACCGCACCGCCACCGCTCCCACGGGGCGCTCCGGGACGGACCGGTCCGGCGGCGGCGCTTCAGCAGGCGCGACCCGAAGATCTCAGCGAGCCCAAGCCGTTGTTCGCGGCGACGATGGCGTCGATCGAGCGCGCCGCGGGAATTCCACCGTCGCCGCAGACGCCTCCGCACGGCGTCGTCGCGAAGGCGAATGGCACCGGTAGCGCATCCGTACCGCGCCTCACCGACAACGGGCGCGCGAAATCTCCTGCGATCCCGTCGACGATCGCGGTTAACAAGTACGGTTCAGGGTCGAACCGGCCTAGTACGGTGCAAGGGTTGGGACAGTCGGCGGGAGCCAAGGCGTTGGCTGCCGCATTCGATGCGAGCGAGACGGCTGCCGCGACGGCGACCGTCGAGGCGCCCGCGTTCCCCCCCAAGCCGGTGTTGGCCTCGGTGCCAGCGCCCGAGCCCGAGTCCAACGGCGCACCGCCCGAAGACGACGAGCTCGACATCGGCGAGGTCAGCCGCGTCGTCAATCTCGCGGACCTGATGAAGGCCGGCAACGCCCAGCGCAAGAACTCGCGCGCGCCGGTCGCGAGCATGCGTGCGACGGGCTCGACGCCGAAGCTCGACGCGGCGTCGCTCGGGATCAGCGTCGGTGCCGGCGTGACCGCACCCGCGAGCCTCGAGGCGTTGGAACCCGCGGTCGCGGCGCCCGTCGTCGCGCAGGCCCATCGCCGCGGCCTGATCATGCTGATCGGCGTGGCGGCGGTGTTGCTGATCGGCGTCGCGGTGCTCGTCGTCGTGATGGTGCAGCGCACCGACGACGGTGACGCGAACGGTGGGCTCGCGCAGAATCACGCGATCGATACCTCGCGGCCCGAAGACCTCGTGTTCCGCCAGTTGCCCAATGAACGCTCCGGATCGGCGGCCGCACAGAAGCCGCTCGTCCCGATCCATCGCCCGACCATCATCCACACGCCGATCGGCGGGTCCGAAGACGGTGGCGACGGCAAGGGCGACAGCCTCAAGTCCGACGAGATCGAGGACATGGCGCGCAAGCAATCGGCCGGCACGCAGCGCTGTTACATGCGCGCGCAACGCGGCGCCGAGGGCATCGAGATCGCGGATCTCAAGAAGCTCTCGGTGACGATGACCGTCGACAAGACCGGTGTCGTCACCGATGTCGCGCTCAACGAACACGGTGCCGATACGCTCGGTCAGTGTTTGATCGGGCAGATCAAGCGGTGGAAGTTCCGCGAGTCGCCCGGCGGCTTGTATCGGATCATCCTCGCGTTCGCGAGCTGAGGCTCGCGATCACGTCGGCGAGGATGGTCGCGGCCTGCGTGACGTCGTCGAGCGTGGTGTCGTGCGCGAACGACAACCGCACCATGCCATCGGCCTGCGCGAGCCCGATCGCCTCGAGCGCCGGCGATGGTTTGGTGTCGCCATCCGCGCACGCCGATCCGGTCGACACGTAGACCCCGCGCGACGACAACACGTTGCGCAGGGCAGAGGCGGGCGTGTTCGCGACCGCGAGCGCCAGGATGTGCGGCGAGCGGCGATGATCGGGGACGAGCTGGCGAACCGCGACGCCGCGGCGCTCGAGCTCGGCGATCAGCGTCGCGGCGAGCTCGAGCCAGCGGGTGCGTTGCTTCGGGAGGGCGGCGACCGCGCGTTCGGCGGCGAGCCCGAGTCCGGCGGCGTTCGGCGCGTCCTGCGTGCCGCCGCGCATCCCATGTTGTTGGCCGCCGCCGACCCACAGCGGCTCGAGCTTCGCGGAGCTGCGCAGCCACAACGCCCCGACCCCCTTCGGTGCGTGCAGCTTGTGGCCCGCGAGCGAGATCGAGTCCGCGCCGAGCGTGGTGGCGTCGATCGTGATCTTGCCGAGCGCCTGCGCGGCGTCGATGTGGATGTGCGCGCCGGGGGCACGGGCGCGCACGGCGGCGACGATCGCGGCGATCGGCTGGACGATGCCGAGCTCGTTCTGCACCGCGATGATCGAGACCACGCCGGCGCCGGCGCTGGCCGCGGCGACGGCCTCGGGATCGAGCACGCCGTCGCGACCGGGCGCGACGCGGCGAACCTCGCGGCCCTCGCCGGCCAGGCGATCCGCGAGCGTCGAGATCGCCGCGTGCTCGAGCGTCGAGATCACGATCGCACCGGCGTGGAGCCGCGCCGCGCCGAGCACGGCGAGCGCGTTCGCTTCGGAGCAGCCGCTGGTCCACACGATGTCGCCCTGGCCGCCGGGGTCGCCGAGCGCGGCGAGGACCCGCCGCCGAGCCGCCTCGAGGTGGCCCCGCGCCGCGGCGCCCTGCGGGTGCTGGGAGCTCGGGTTGCCCCAGGCGGTCCGCATCACCTCGGTGATCAGGGCGAGCACTTCGTCGGAGACGCGGGTCGAAGCGGCGTTGTCGAGGTAGATTGCGGGCATCGAGCTAGGTGTCTACGTCCACTTCCCGTGGTGCCGCAAGGTCTGTCCGTACTGTGACTTCGCGGTCGAGGTCGGCGCGCCCGAACACGACGCCTATCTCCGCGCGATCCTGAGCGAGCTCGACCGGCGCGCCACCGCGTTCGAGGGCAACGAGCTGGTCTCGATCTACTTCGGCGGGGGCACGCCGTCGCTGTGGCGGCCGGATTGCCTCGCGGCCGTGGTCGACGCCGTGCGCGCGCGGTTCGGCCGCGCGCCCCGCGAGATCACGCTCGAGGCCAATCCGACCGATTGCAGCGACGCGAACCTCGTCGCGTGGCGGGGCGCCGGCATCGATCGGATCTCGATCGGCGTGCAGTCGCTCGCCGCCGACGAGCTTGTCGTGCTCGGACGCGATCATCGGTTCGGCGATGGACCGGCGGCGCTCGCGCGCGTCCTCGATGCCGGCATCGCGGCGTCGTGCGATTTCATCCTCGGTACGCCGACCGGCCGTGCGTACGACACGTCGTGGATCGAGGCGATGGCGGCGACCGCGATCGGCCATCTCTCGATCTACGAGCTCACGATCGAGGATCGGACCGCATTCGGGCGGCGCGTGAAGACCGGACGGCTGGTACCGCGCGACGAGGATACGCTCGCCGAGCTCTACATCGCGACCCACGGCGCACTCACCGCGCGCGGGTTCGAACACTACGAGATCAGCTCGTACGCCCGGCCCGGTAAGCGGGCGG
>JBDTJY010000145.1:0-28143 GCA_039935615.1 Kofleriaceae bacterium | reverse complement strand
AGCGGCTCGCGGAGGACGCCGTCGAGACCGTCACCGGCGTCAAAGACGTGCAGAACCAGCTCCGGATCATGGACGCGCGGACCAGCATGCCGGCGACCGACAAGAAGCAGCGTCCGAGCTGAGGAGTTGGATGGCGGGCACGGTTGCGGATCGCGTCATCACCGTACGAGACGAGGTCGCGCAGCGTGAAGCCATCGTGTGCGGTGACGAAGTTTGATCGGCGCGTGCGGGAACCGCATGCCCGATTCGTCGAGGTCGCGCGCACCGGTGAACCGCGCGCCGAGCTCTTGTCACGAGCCGGGTCGCTGCGCCCGAAGTCGCGGACCCAGTCGCGATACTTGCCGTTCCACTCCGACCACAGCGCCGGAAAGTTGCCGACCTGGTAACCGCCTTCGCCGACCTCCCACGGCTCCGCGATCAACTTCACGCGCGAGACCACCGGGTCTTGCTGGAGCGCAGCGAATCCATCACGAGCTGCAGCACGTGCGGGTGCCTCATGTTGAGCGTGTTGCCCGTGCCCGTGTAGTCCATGTAGTAGGCGGGGTTGTCGGCGACGAGCCGGTAGTACGCCTGGTTGTCGCGCGCATCGAGAGCAGGGCCCCTCGTGATTCCCCTCGGCGGTGTGGTTGTAGACCACGTCGAGGATCACCTCGATGCCCGCTTGATGGAGTGATGGCGATCAGCTCGTGGTCGGCGGTCCGGATCGGGGTCCGTTCGACCACGTGTGATCGTCGACGCCAAGGCTCTGGTGGTTGCGGACGGCCGTTTCGAGCGAGAGCTGCGCGACGATGCGCCAGCCGAGTCGCTCGCCGTCGCGCCACCGCGTCAACCTCGGACCGGTGACCATCACGCGCAGCGGCTGGGTCGTCAGCTCCATCCGCCGGAGCTCGGTCGCGACGTCGCCGAGGTCGGACAGTGGGTCGATGACCCCATGCGGCACACCGGCGAGACGTGCCGAACGGCGCAAGGCTTCGACACCGGCATTGGTGTTCGCACGTGAAGCGTCTGGGACTGCGATCACCAGGACGTTGGAGTGTGCGAGCGTCGCTCGAAGTGCGGAGCGAGCACCGCGTTGGCTGCATGGCGTGAGCGACGCGAGGATCTCCCCCGGTAAGACGCCGATCTCGTCGCGTTGCTCGAACGTACTGAAACCTTCGACCTCGAACCCGACCGTTCTTGCAGCCCGATCGGCGCCACGTTCGACGCCGCTCTGACCGGTGTGTGTGATCACCAGCGCCATGGCCGAAGCGTAGTGATGACCTTTCACAGACTCAAGTGCGACCTTGTAGATCGTTGGAGGACCAAGTGTGCGGGACCGCCCGGTCAGCAATTTCAGGAGCTGTGACTCGGGCGGGCCAGGGCTGTCCCGCATCCGCACGATGCGTGTCCAGTCTACGAGCGCTTGGCGTGAGCGGCTTCGTGTTTGGCCTTGAACGCACGAACTGCGGTGGCGCACCGTGTGCAAACGCAGGCGCGCATGGGCAACGCCAAAACCAAGACAGAGACCAACGTGCTCGAGCTCCTGACCGCTCAACACGACGAGATCGACGCGCTGATCGCGAAGATCGAAACGGGGAAGAACGCCCGAGCGTCGTTCCAGGAGATGGCCGACAAGCTCGCGGCACACGCCACGATCGAGGAGAAGATCTTCTATCCGGCCGTGATGTCGAAGAAGCTCGACGACCTGCTGCACGAGTCCGTCGAGGAGCACCTCCAGATCAAGCGCGTGCTCGCCGACATGTTGACGCTCGCTGTCGGTGGGGACGAGTTCATGGCGAAGCTCAACGTGCTCAAGGAAAATCTGAGTCATCACGCGCACGCGGAAGAGGAGGACAAGATGTTCCCGATCTTGCGCCGGTCGATGTCCGAGGACGAGCTCGCCGCGCTCGGCAATCAGTGCCTCGTGATGTTCGAGGAGCTCCTGCCGCAACATCCGTCGCGCCACGTTCCGAACGAGACCAAGAAGGCCGCGGCGCTCCCGCACTCCTGAGGCCGACGATGCGGTTCGAACACGAGAATCTCAGCGCGGTCGCTGGATCGCGGCCGCGGGTTCCCGGTGATCACGAGCGCGCGCCAGCGTGCTCGCGCACCCGCCGGTTTCAGTGCGTTTCTACTCGCGCTGGCCAAGGCTCAGCTAGAGCACTTCTGATTCGCTCCGAAGTTCCTTGTGGCTACGCGTCGCCGGTGCGGATGAACTGCAGCACGTTCGCTTCGGTCAACTTGAACGCCGGGCTCGCCCGACCGCTGCGCACGACGTCGCCGGTACGATCATCGACCACCGACAGGATCGCGTGCGGGTCGTCCTCGTCGAGCTGGACGTCCAGATCGGCGCGCAACCGTGCGTTGCTCTCGCTCGAGCAGAAGATCGACTTGTGCATCTTGGCGCGCAGCGCTTGCTCGTGGCGCTGCAACACGTCGCGCGCGCCCTTCAACAGCGTCGTGAAGTCGTTGTTGTTCAATGGCTTCGGGTTGACCTTGTCGCGGCCCATCGTCCACGGGCTGACGAGCGCCGGTTCCTCATCGCCGTTGCGCGTCATCGCTACGGCCCAGCCCTCGTCGTTCTCGTTCTTGATCACCCGGGCGATCCAACCGGCCTTCTTCCATAACCGCGGGTCCGAGGTCTCCTCGATGTCTTCCATCGCAGGAGCATCGCAAAGGGGGATGACACTGCGATCGAGCGCTAGCGCACAGTCCCTTGCCTCGAACCCGACCACAAAATGACTGCGCGGTTGTCGACGATCGGCGATCATTTGTTTTGGAGCTGATGAATCGTCTACTCATCGTCGATGACAGCAAGTTGATGCGCGACATGGTCGCGGCGTGTCTGCGACCGCTCGGCGCGGTGACCTTCGAGTTCGCAGGCACCGGTCTCGAGGCGATCGAGCGGCTCGCTCTCGCCGGGTTCGACCTCGTGGTGCTCGATCTCAACATGCCCGATGTCGGCGGCATCGAGGTCATCGAGTTCGTGCGAGCGCAGGACCGCTTGAAGACGCTGCCGATCCTGATCGTGACGACGCGCGGCGATGACGCGAGCCGCGCGCGCGTTCTCGAAGCCGGTGCCTCGAGCTTCCTCGCGAAGCCGTTCGCACCGGAACAGATCCTCGAGGAGGTGCGGCGCTTGTTGCCCAGCGCCGCCTCATGACCGAACGCGTCGATCTTCACGAGTTTATCGGTGGGTTCGTCGTCGAGGCAGAAGAGCTGCTGGGCGTCGCGAATACCTGCTTGCTCGAGATCGATGCCGCGATCACCGCCGGCACGTCGAAGCCGAAGGCGGTGCGCGAGCTGTTTCGCGCACTCCACACGATCAAGGGTCTCGCCGGGATGGTCGGCGTCGAGTCGATCATGGAGCTCGCGCATGCGCTCGAGACGCTGGTCCGGACCGCGGACCGTTCGGGCGGCAAGTTGCAGCGCGGCGCCGTCGAGGTCGCGATCCAGACCGTGCGCGCGATCGGCGAACGCGTGCGTGCAGTCGCCGAACGCCGCGTCCCGGCGCCAGCCCCGGTCCGGCTGATCGAACAGATCGCGGGGACCGACGCGAGCTCCGAGAATGTCACCGCACCGCCGATGATCTCGACGGAGTGGGACGGACGACTCTCGGCGAGCGAGCGCCAGCAAGTCTCGCAGGAGATGGCGAGCGGCGTGCCGGCCTGGACGCTCTCGTTCGTGCCGAGCGCCGAGAATACAGCGCGCGGGATCTCGATCGCGACGGTGCGCACGCTGCTCGCCGAGCTCGGCGACATCGTGAAGGTGACGCCGCGCACCCGGATCGATGTCGACGGCAAGCAAGCCGGCATCGCGTTCGACATCTTGCTGCTCGGCACCGCGACGGCCGAGCAGCTCGCAGAGGCGACCGCGGCCGACATCGCGACGGTCATCCCGATCGCGACCGCCGTGGCTGCACCGGAGCCGGAGCCGCTCGACGCCGAACCCGAGGACGGCGATCCGGCCAACCGGAGCGGTCGCTCGACGGTTCGCGTCGAGCTCTCGCGACTCGACGAGCTGCAGGATCAGCTCGCGGCCTTGATCGTGTCGCGGTTCCGGCTCGAGCGAGAGCTCGCCGCGCAAGCCGCGCGCGGGGTCGACGTTCGCAAATTCCGCGAGATCACCGATCTGCAAGCGCGACAGCTACGCGACCTGCGCCGCGCGATCTTGCGGGTTCGCATGGTGCGCGTGGCCGAGATGCTCGAGCCCCTCGCGCTGCTCGTGCGCAGCGTCGCGCGGACGAGTCACAAGGAGGTTCGGTTCGAGCTCGACGTCCGCGATGCCGAGCTCGACAAGGCGGTCGCGGATCGGCTGTTGCCGGCGATGATCCATCTCGTGCGCAACGCGGTCGATCATGCGATCGAGCCGCCCGACGCACGCGTCGCCGCCGGCAAGCCACGCATGGGGACCGTGCGCATCGCGTGCTCGGAGCTCGCGAGCAAGCAGCTCGAGCTCACGGTCAGCGATGACGGTCGCGGCATCGATCGCGAGGCGGTCGCACTCCGGGCGAAGCACGAGGTCGCCGACGACCAGATGCTGCTCGACACGTTGACCACGCCGGGGTTCTCGACCCGCGACGCGGTCACGCAGACCAGCGGGCGCGGTGTCGGCATGGACATCGTCAACCGCATCGCGGTCCAGGAGCTCGGCGGCGAGCTGATGCTCGCGACCACGCTCGGTGCGGGCACCACGTTCACGCTCAAGGTGCCGCTCACGATCGCGATCGTCGAGGTGTTCTCGTTCGAATGCGCGAGTCGCGCGTTCGTCGTGCCGGTCGCGGCGATCGAAGAGATCTTCGAGCTCGACGGGAGCGCGGTCACGCCGCCGGCGAAGCGCGCCGATCGGCAGGTCACGCTCGTCCATCGCCGCGGTCATGCGTTGCCCGTGATCTCGCTCGGCCGCGCGCTGGCGATCGACGACGGCTCGCTCGCGAAGAAGGCGATGGTGATCCGTCACAACGGCGAGCTGATCGCGTTCGCGATCGATCGAATGATCGGCCGTCAGGAGGTCGTCGTGCGTCCCGTCGACGATCCGCTGGTCCGCGCGATCGGCATCGCGGGCGCCACCGATCTAGGCGACGGGCGGCCGACGCTCGTCCTCGATCTCAGCGAGCTCGGCGACGCCGTACACGAAAGGGCCGGATGAGCCTGCATGTGACCTTCCGCGTCGGGACCGCGAGCTACGCGCTACCGGCCGATCAAGTGCTGCATCTCGAATCGTACGAGACCGCGACCCACGTCCCGGGCGCGCCGTCGTACGTCGCCGGGTTGGTCCAGGTCCGAGGCCGGCTCGTACCGGTGGTCGATCTGCGCGCGCGGTTCGGACTGCCGCCGGTCGAGCACTCGCTCGATCATCGCGTCGTCGTCGTGCAAGTCGGAACACGGATCGCGGGCCTGCTCGTCGATAGCGCCCGCGAGGTCGTCCAGATCGACGAAGCCTCGTACGAACGACCGCCGGAGATCATCGAGGAGCAGGCCTCGGGCTTCGTCCGCGGCATCGCCACGGTGATGCAGCGACTGTTCCTGCTCGTCGACGTTCCGCGAATCATCGGTGAGGAGGTCAGCCATGGCTAACAGCAACGGTAACGGCAAAGCGATCGAAGTCTCCGCGGCGCGTCTCGGTGAGATCGCTCGCGCGTTGCGGCAGACCACGACTCGCGCCACTCAGATCGAGGAATCGGTCGCGCAACTCGCGGAGAATGGCGAGGCGCAAGCGGCGGCTGCCGAGCAGGTCGGCGAATCGATGACCGGCATCGCGGCGAGCATGGACGAGACGGCGACCACGACCGAAGAGCTCGGACGATCACAGAACATGCTCGCCGCGAATGCGAACGAGGTCCAGAAGGGGCTCGATACGACGGCGGCGGGCCTGCAGGAGCTGTCGGCCTCGCTCGGCACCGTCCGCAAGGACGCGGACGTCCTCGCGCAAGGTGCGGAGAGCACCGCGGTCGTGCTCGAACAATCGGCTCGCTCGCTCAAGTCGATCGCCGGCAACGCGAAGGAGCTCGCGACGGTCAGCGAGCGCCTCGCGACGGCGATGACGCAGACCTCGACGACGATCGCCGATACGGCATCGCGCGGTGCGGAGACCGCATCCACGATCGAAGAGGTCGCCTCGACGGTCGAGCAGATGTCGGCTGGATCGGCGCGACTCGCGACCGATGCGCGCAGCGTCGGTGATCGAGTCAGCGGCATCGCCTCGGGCTTCAAGGCGGTCGTCGGCGCACTCGAGCACGTCGTCAGCGAGACGGCGGAGACCGCGAGCTCGGTCGAAGAGACCAGCGCGACCGCCGAAGAGCTCGCGCGTTCGTTTCGGGGCGTCGCCGAGCTCGCCGAAGCGATGCAGCAGGCGGCGACGAGCTCGACCAGCAGCCTGACCGAGGTCGCGGCCTCGGTCGAAGAGGTCGCCGCCACCGCCGAGAAGACGGCGGTCGTGATCGATGGCAACGCCGCGGCGATCGAGCAGGTCGCACGCTCGGCCCAGGGCCTCACGCAATCTGCCCAGGAGGTCAGCTCGCTCGCAGGCTCGAGCGCCTCAGCGGCGCACCAGCTCGAAGCGGTGACCAAGAAGATCGCGTCGGTCGTCGAGGAATCGAAGACCACGTCGAATCGAGTCAACGCGTCGGCGCGCGCCGGTGGCGCGAGTGTCGGCCGCACGATCGGCGGGCTCGTCAAGATCCGCCAGGCGATGGTCGAAGGCGCGACCGTCATGAAGGACATGAGCAAGCGCGCCGAAGAGATCGGCGACATCGTCCAGACCATCAACCTGATCGCCGACCGCACCAATCTCCTGTCGCTCAACGCCAGCATCGAGGCGGCGCGCGCGGGCGAGCACGGCCGTGGTTTTGCCGTGATCGCGGAGGAGGTCCGAGCGCTCGCGGAGCGGGCGGCGACCGCGGCCAGCGACGTCTCGAAGATCGTGCGTGGTCTGCAAGGGACCGTACGCGAGGCGCTGACCTCGAGCACCGAGGGACTGCGCATGGCCGACGAAGGCGCGCAGTTGAGCGAAGAGGCGCGCACCGGCCTGCACTCGATCCTCGAGGGCGTCGAGCAGCTCGATGGCGCGATCAAGAACATCAGCTCGGCGAGCGAGGAGCAGGCTCGCGCGGTCCAGATCGTGACGACGTCGACCGGGCGGCTCGAGACCGAGAGCAAGTCGATCGCGCGCGTCAATGCCGAGCAAGCGCAGGCGATCTCGAGCGTCGCGCGTGCGGCGGGCGAGATGCGCACGATGGCGAAGCAGACCCGCGATGCGACGAGCGAGCAGGCGCGTACGCTGCGCGACCTCGTGAAGGGCAACACCCAGCTCACCGGCATGGCCGACAAGCTGACGCGCGCGACCGAGGAGCAGGCGACCGGCGCGGTGGAGCTCGCCCGCGCATCGACCCAGATGCGCGTCGCCGCGCAGCGCACGACCTCGGCGATGACCGATCAGTTGAAGACCCTCGCGGGGATGGCGGACGGACTCGGGGAGGTCGCGAGCGCGACGCAGCGTACGGTCGGCGGGATCGCCGAACAAGCGAAGGGCGCGCACGAGATCGCGCGCGCGATGGACGCCGCGCGCAAGCACGCCGGCCAGAACGCACGCTTGATCGCCGATCAGGCGACCGCGACGAAGGAGCTCGAGAGCGGCGTGCGCGAGGTCGCGCGGTTGTCGGCGGAGGTCACGGTGGCGGTCGAGGAGCAGACCCAGGGCTTGGTCGCGCTCGTGAAGGATGCCGATGCAGCGCGCCGGATCGCGAAGTCGACGGCGCGTGCCTTCGGCGAACAAGCCGATGCTCTCGAGGCGCTGTCGGCGCAGGCCGTGCGCCAGACCACGACGATGAAGAGCGTCGCACGTGCTGCGAGCGAACAGTCGACGACGACCGAGCAGGTGACCCAGGCGATGCGCGACGTGCGGACGCGCGTGCGCGAGATCACGATGGCGCTCGCGCAGCAAGCGAAGGTCGCGCAGGCGACGGCCAAGGAGACCGCGACGGTGGCGCGCGACGCCGCGTCGGTGCGGGCGGCGAGTGCCGAGCAGGCCGACATGGTGGGTGTGTTGAGTGGCACGGCGGGAAACGGCGCGCTGGAACCCACGACGTGACAGCGCGCTCGTTCACGCTGACTCCGGCCGAACACCAGCGGATCGAACGCATCGATCAACTCGCGGTGCTCGGAGGCGACAGCGTGCACGAGTTGCTCGAGGCACTGGAGGATTCGAGCTGGACCGTGCGGCGCGCAGCCGTCGCGGCGCTCGCGGCGCTCGGCGACGAGGCGGTCCCGGCGCTCCAGCAATGGTTGACCGAACGGCGCACCTCGGAGCACGCGATCGCAGCCGCGGTCGACGCCTTCGCGACCTCGATCGGAGAGAGTGCGAACGCCGCGGCGATCGAGATGCTCGCGGTAGCGCGGCCCGTGGTCGCCGCCGATGCGACGGCGATCCTCGGCCGCCGTCACGCGCTCGAAGCCACGCCGCAGCTCGTCGCGCAGCTCGCACATCGCGATGACAATGTCGCGGTCGCGTCGATCGAAGCGCTCGGCGCTCTCGGTCCGCCCGCCACCGCGATCGATCCGCTGATCGACGTGCTCGAGCAGCGCTCGTTCTTTCGGGCGTTCCCCGCGTTGCAGGTCCTCGCCGGCTCCGGTGATCCCCGCGCCGTCCAGCCGATCGCCGCGGTGCTCGCCGATCCGATCTTCGGTGTCGAGGCGATCCGCGCCCTCGGTCGGACCGGGCTCGCGACCGCGATCGCGCCGCTGACCAGGCTGCTCGCCGATCCGGCGCTCGTGACCACGGTCGCGCTCGCCTTCGCCGAGCTGATCCATCGCGCCGACTGGGGCGGTGGTGCCGACCACATCACGCAGACGCTGCACGCCGCGCTCGCGCCCGCGCTCACCGACCTGATCGCGGCCCTCCCGGCCGCGGACGTCGCCGAGCGTGCTGCGATCATCACGGTGCTCGGCCGCACGGGCTCGCCGGTCGCGATGCCGGTGCTCGTGGGTCGGCTCGAGGACGACGAGGTGCGCGCGGTCGCGACCGACGCGATCAAGGCGCTGACGCGCACGCACGAGGTGGCTCTGCTGGCCGCGCTCAATGGCAGCGACCCGACGGTGATCGCTGCGGTGTTGCCGCTCGTGACCTCGTCGAACGATGCATTGCACGTCCGCGCGCTGCTCGACGATGGCGAGGCCGAGGTTCGAGCGCGGGCCTGCGAAGCGCTCGCACGGCTCGGCGATACCACCGCGGTCCCGGCGTTGTTCGAAGCGCTGGGGGACAGCAATCCGCGCGTCGCGCTCGCCGCGACCGGCGCGATCCAAGCGCTGCACACCGGAGAGACCGCGGCGCGCGCGCTCGCGGCGCTCGCGAGTGGAACGCCGGCCGTCCGCCGCCAGGTGTTGCGCATCATCGCGTACCTCGGGCTCGCCGAAGCGTTCGAGCCCGTGCGAGCGGCGACGGCGGATCCCGATCGGCGGATCGCCGAGCTCGCGATCTCCGCGCTCGGCACGATGCCCGATCCGCGCGTCGACGACGTGCTCGCCGAGCTAGCGCGGTCCCCGCAGCCGACGCTGCGCGCGACCGCGATGCGCGCGTGGAGTCATCGCGAGTCGGCGGCCACGGGGCCGGCCCTCGAAGCTGGACTCGCCGACGACGACGCGTGGGTGCGCTACTACGCGAGCCAGGGTCTCGGTCGACTCGGCCGCACCGCGGCGACCCCGCTGTTGCTCGCGCGGCTCGCCGATGCCATGCCTCACGTGCGGGTCGCAGCGATCGAGGCGCTCGCGCGGTTCGAGACCCCGGCGGCGGCGTGGCAGGCGCTGACGTCCGCCGTGCGCTCGACCGATCCGGACGAGCGCAGGGCCGCGCTGGTCGGGCTCGGGCAACGCCGGCGCGCCGCCGCGGTGCCGATCCTCGTCGATGCGGCCCGGTCGACCGACCTCGCGACCCGGTTGATCGCGATCAGCGGGCTCGCGGTCCAGGGCGGTGCCGAAGCTCTCGAGGTGCTCGGGCGCGCCGCGCGCGATGCCGATCCGGCGTTGCGCGATGCCGCGCTGTCGTTGCTCGGCGAGCGCGACGAGCCCGAGGCGGTGCGCGCGTTGATCGACATCGCGCTCGACGCGGCGCCGAGCGATGCCGTGCACCTCGCGCTGTCGCGATCGTCGCCGGCGCGGATCGCCGCGATCGCCGCCGAGCTCGACGATGCGAACGACCACTCGGCAACGGTGCTCGCGGCCGCGCTCGCGCGCATGGCGGATGCCGGCGCGACGAGCGCCTTGTTCGACGCGCTGAAGACCGGCAATCCCTCCGTGCGACGGGCCGCGGCGAGCTCGCTGGTCGCGATGAGTGTCGCCGGCGCCCGAGCGGCCGTGACAAAGCTCGCGGCCGATGACCCCGATCTCGAGGTCCGACGATTCTGCGTTGCACTCGGGTCATCGTGAGTGGGCTCGAGCTGACGCCGCCGCTGTTTGCCCTGTTGTCGGAGCTGGTCGAGAGCTCGAGCGGGTTGCACTACGGTCCCAACGATCGCGATCTGTTCGGCGCCAAGCTCGCGGCACACGCAGCGGAGCTCGGCTTCGACTCGCTCCTCGATTTCTACTATCGACTGCGCTACGACGACCCGGACGGCGGCGAGCTCCAGCGACTGAACGAGGCACTCCTCGTCCACGAGACCTACTTCTTTCGCGAGCTCGCACCGCTCGAACAACTCGTGGAGGTCTACCTGCGTCCCACGATCGCCGCTCGCGGCCGCGCCCGCGTGTGGTCCGCGGCATGTTCGACCGGCGAAGAGCCGCTCACGCTCGCGATGCTGCTCGACGCGCGGGGTCTGCTCGATCGCGTCGAGATCGTCGCTAGCGACCTGAGCTCTACGGTGATCGCTCGCGCGAAGTCGGGCCGGCACATCAAGCGCTCGCTGCGGGGCGAGCCCCCCGAGTCCGTTCGCAAGCACCTCGACCAAGCAGCGAACGGCGTCACGGTGTCGCCGCGGATCCAGAGGGCCGTAACGTTCCGGACGCTCAACCTGCTCGATGACGTCGCGGTCATGGCGCTCGGTGCGTTCGACGCGATCGTGTGCCGGAATGTCCTGATCTACTTCGACGACCATCAGGTGGTGCGGGTCGTCGATCGGCTGACGCGCGCGCTCGATCCGAACGGGGTGGTCGTGGTCGGCGTCTCCGAATCGCTGCTTCGCTTCGGTACGGCGATGGTGTGCGAGGAGCGCGGTAACTCGTTCTTCTACCGGAAGGCGCGATGATCAAGCCGCGCGTCCTCGTCGTCGACGATTCCGCGTTCGCTCGGACCGTCTTCTCGCGCCTCTTGCGCGAGAACGGGACGATCGAGGTCGTCGCGACCGCCCGAGATGGTGCGGACGCGCTCGACAAGATCGCCCTGTTCGATCCGGACGTGGTGACGCTCGATCTGACGATGCCGACGATCGACGGCATCGAGGTGCTGCGGGCGCTGCAGGGCCGCGAGCGGCCGCGCGTGATCGTGGTCAGCATGTCGTCGATCGACACCGAGCTCGGCGCCGAGGCCTTGTCGCTCGGTGCGATCGATCTCATCACCAAACCGACATCGCTCGCGAGCGATCGGCTCAACGAGATCGGCGACGAGCTCGTCGCGAAGGTCACCGCAGCCGCCGAGGGCTATCACACGGCGATCGCGGCCCCAGTCCCCCCCGCGATCGTGCGGCCGATGTCCGAGATCGACCTCGTGATGATCGGGACCTCGACCGGTGGACCGCAGGCGTTGACGCGGCTGATGACCGCGCTACCGGCGACGCTGCGTGCCCCGATCGCGATGGTCCTGCACATTCCGGTCGGCTACACCGAGGCGCTCGCGGCACGGCTCGACAAGCTGAGTGCGCTCCGCGTCGTCGAGGCATCCGAGGGACTCGCGCTCGAGCCCGGGATGGCCGTCCTCGCCCGCGCCGGCGAGCACCTCGCGATCCATCGCGAGGGCCGAGCGCTGATCGCGCGCCTACGAACACGGCCGAACGGTCTGTTCATGCCGTCGGTCGACGAGCTGTTCAAGAGCGGAGCAGAGGCCGTCGGCATGCACGGTCTCGGGATCGTTCTCACCGGCATGGGCGACGATGGGCTGGCCGGGGCGAGGATGATCGCCGCGGCGGGGGGCGCACTGATCACCGAGGCCGCGTCGAGTTGTGTAGTGTACGGCATGCCCCGCGTCGTCTACGAGGCCGGCCTCGGCGCCACCAGCGTGCCGCTCGACCGCATGGCCGCGGAGATCGTGCGCCGTGGCTGACAGGCGTCCACGCGTCTGGATCTGTGACGACAGTCCGACCGAAGCCGCGTTCACCGAGAAGACGCTCGGCGGCACGTACGACATCGAGAAGTTCATCGATGGATCGATCGTGGTCGAACGGCTGACCGCGAACGCGGTGTTGCCGGATCTCTTGCTGCTCGATTGGGTGATGCCGGGCATGCCGGGCGACGAGGTCTGCCGGTTCTTGCGTTCGCACGATCACACGCGCGCGTTGCCGATCATCCTGGTCACCGCATCGCGCGTCGAGACCGCCGATGTCGTAGCGGGGCTCGCCGCCGGTGCCAACGACTACGTCGCCCGACCGTTCGAGGCGGCCGAGCTCCGCGCGCGGGTCAGCGCGGCGATCCGGTCCAAGCAGCTCGCCGACGCGGCGGCGAGCGAGCGGGCTCGCCTGGCCGCGGTCAACCAACTCGGCCACGCGCTGCTCGTCACGTCGACCCGGATCGATGCCGTGCTCGACCACTTCTCGACGACGCTCAGCCAGACGCTGTGCGATGGCTGTGCCGTCATGCTGCTCCCGGGCACGTTCCCGGCGGTGACCACGTATCGCCATCGCCACGAAGAGTCGGCGAGCGGGCTCGCGAGCATCGCGGCGCTCGCCGATCCGGCGATCTTTTCGTTCACGTCGAACGCCGAAGCGCGCGCCACGCTGCCGCCGATCTATCACCCGTACATCGAGCAGTTCGGGCTGCGCGGCCTCGCGATCTTGCCGTTTCCGATCCGCGAGCCGATCCAAGGCGTCGTGACCGTCACGCGCGATGCCGGCTCGCCACCGTTCGAGCCCGAGGACATCGCGACGATCGAGACCTGCATCGAGTACGTGGGGCTCGCGGTGCTGACCGCGCTGCGCTTCGACGCCGAGCGTACGGTGCGCGCGCAGCTCGACTCCGTGCTCGCCCAGCTGCCGATCGGCATCGTGGTCACCGAGGCGACGGGAGCGATCGCGCTCGTCAACGAGGTCGCCACCAAGCTGATCCCCGGTATCGCCGACGCGAAGTCGGCATCCCAGATCTATCCGCTCGCCGAGTGGTGGACGCTCGATGGCAAGGTGCTGACCGAATCCGAATGGATCCTCGGTCGTGCACTCCACGCGAATCAGTCGACCCAATCCGAGCTCCAGATGATCCTGCCGGGCGAACCCACCGCGCGGGTCATCGCGGTCTCGAGCGTGCCGTTGCACGATGCTCGCGGCACGATCGTCGGCACCGTGAGTGCACTCGACGACGTCACGGCGCAACGCGCGATCGACCGCGAGCGCGAGCGCGTCGCCGAGTTCCAGGAACAGATGCTCGCGATCGTCGGTCACGACCTGCGCAATCCCCTGAGCGCGTTCGTCACCGGCATCGATATCCTCAAAGAGTCGCTGGTGGACGGGACGCCGGATGGCAAGCTCGTCCGCCGGCTCGATCGCAGCACGCAGCGGATGACCCGCATGGTCGAGCAGTTGCTCGATGTCACGCGCGCACGGCTCGGCACCGGGATTCCGGTCGCGCGTCGCGAGATCGACCTCGCCGCCGTCGTCACCACCGTCGCCGACGAGCTCGCACTCGCGTATCCCAAGGCCCGGATCGAGCTGCGCGAGCTCGAGCAAGTCTTCGGCACGTGGGATCCGGATCGGATCGCGCAGGTCGCCTCGAATCTGCTCTCCAACGCGATCCAGTACGGGCGGCCCGACGCTCCGATCGTCGTCGATCTGTCGTCGTCGCCGGCGGTCGCGACGCTCGCGATCACGAATCAGGTTCGCGGCGAACCGATCGCCGCGGACCAGCTCGCGACGCTGTTCGAGCCCTATCGCCGCGGCTCCGATCGCGCCCAGCAGTCCGGCGGCCTCGGGCTCGGCCTCTACATCGTGCGCGAGCTGGTTCGGGCGCACGGCGGGACGATCGAAGTCGATTCGACGAGCGATGGCACGACGTTCCGAGTTCGATTGCCACGCGCGCGCGCGTAAGCGATATCCTCCTGCCGTGGTCAGAATCGCTATCGTGATGTTGGGCGCGTGTGGCTTTTCGCCCAACACCGCGGTCTCCGACGCGCCGCACGACGCGCCGCACGACACGCCCACGATCGACGCGTCGCCGCACTACCGCAAGCAGATCACGCTCGCGGTGGGCTCGACGATCGCGCTGACCGATCTTCCGGTCAGCATCGTCACCACCGATCCGGATCTCGCAGCGCACGCGCTCGCCGACGGATCGGACATCGCGATGACGCTCCTCGATGGCACGCCGCTGGCGCGCGAGATCGTGGCGTTCGACAAATCGAGCGGGTCGCTCGAAGCGTGGGTCCGGTTGCCGACCGTCACCGCGACGCTCGATATCTACATGACGTACGGCTCGGCGGCGACGCAAACCACGAGCGTGTGGTCGCCCGCGATCTACGCAGCCGCGTGGCACCTCGCCGAAGCCGGCGCCGGTCCATGGGTCGATACCGCGGGCGGGCACATGGTGACCCCAGCCTCGGCGATGGCAACCGCGGCGACGACCCCGATGGGCATCGTCGGTGCGGCGCGATCGTTCGACGGCGTCGACGATACCGCGGGCGGGCCGCTGCAACCGGATCTCAGCTTCGCGTCGTCGTCGTTCAGCGTCGAGGCGTGGGTCAACGTCACGCAGAGCGCCGATGGCTTCGACGAGGTGATCGACAACGGTGGCGATACCAACTCGCCGGGCTACTGCTTCACGCTCGGCACCGACAACTGGCTCGTCGAGCTCGGTGACAACAACTACACCACCGCGTCGTTCGGGCTCGAGGCCACGATGCTCGGCCACTGGAACCAGCTCACCGCCGTGGTCGATCGCAGCGCGAACACGGTCACCACCTACACCAACGGCGTGCGCGTCCAGGTCGCGAGCCTGGGCTCGATCGGTTCGATGGCGTCGACCAAGGGCTTCGCGATCGGCACCGCGACCCCCGCCTATCGGTTCGAGGGCATCGTCGACGAGATCCGCGTGGTCGAGGTGCCACTCACCAGCGATTGGATCGCCGCCGAGTACCGCAACTCGATGATGCGCTCGGCGTTCGTGACGTTCGGCGCCGAACAGCCCTTCTAGCGCGCCGCGTCGAATCAAAAGCTGGTGTCGTGGCGCGGGATTGGCCACACTACCCAGGTGCGGTGGTTGATCGTCCTGGTGATGCTCGTCGCTGGGAACGCACGCGCCGACGGGACGCATTGGCGGATCACGACCGATCGCGGCCCGATCCACATCTGGACACCGGCGAACTACGATCGCGTGACCGCCGCGACCGTCGTGTTCGTCCACGGCTACAACACCGACGTCGACACGGCGTGGAGCGAGTACCACCTCCAGGAGCAGTTCGAGCACTCCGGTCTCAACGCGATGTTCATCGCGTGCGCCGCACCGGCGAGCAAGAACAACCCGGTGTACTGGGCGTCGCTGCCGCGCCTGCTGCAGACCGTGATCGCCGGCATCGATCAACCGCTGCCCGAAGGCGAGGTCATCGCGGTCGGTCACTCCGGCGCCTATCGCACGCTCGTGCTGTGGCTCGGCAATCCGATGCTGCACACGCTCGTGCTGCTCGATGCCGCCTACGGCGAAGAGGATCAGTTCATGACGTGGACGCGCGACAACCAGCGCCATCGCTTGATCAACGTCGCGAGCGACACGATTCAGGAGAGCAACTGGATCGCGCAGTACCTGCCGAGCACGATCCGCGTCGACGGCTTGCCGGCGGAGTGGACCGACGAGAACCGCAGCGCGCGCGTGCTCTACGTTCGCACGAACGTCGGCCACATGCCGATGATCACCGACGGGGTTGCCCTCCCGTTGGCGCTGAGCGCACTCGTGAAGTCGAACTGAGCTTAGCTCGGGCGCGAGCTGATCGCGGCGCGCAGCGTCGCCGGGTCGACCGGCTTGACCAGGTGGAGGTCGAACCCGGCGGCGACCGCCCGCTCGCGATCGCTGGCTTGGCCATAGCCGGTCAAGGCGATCAGATGGATCGACCCGAGCTGATCGCGCAGCCGGCGCGCGAGCTCGTAGCCATCCATCACCGGCAGCCCGATGTCGAGGATCGCGATCTCGGGTGCGAACGTCGCGGCGACTTGCAACGCCGATGGTCCATCGTGCGCGACGACCGTGTGATGTCCGCCGCGCCGGAACAGC
The DNA here is from genome assembly GCA_039935615.1 of Kofleriaceae bacterium. Lineage (GTDB taxonomy): Bacteria > Myxococcota_A > Polyangia > Haliangiales > Haliangiaceae > JABFXX01. The sequence continues at coordinate 11,779 of JBDTJY010000145.1, read as the reverse complement.
TCGGCCATTAGCTCGGCAGCGTCGGTGTTGTCGTCGACGACGAGGATCCGCCGGCTGACTTCGGGCAGTCGCGTCGAGGTGATGCGCTCGATCGGGACGGTCGTCGCGCGGGCCGCGGCCGGGAGCGTGAGCGTGAACGAGCTACCGCGGTCGCGACCCTCGCTCGACGCGGTGATCGTGCCGTCGTGCATCGCGACCAGGCTGCGCACGATCGCGAGTCCGAGCCCGAGCCCGCCGTGAGAGCGCTCGAGGCTCTGCGATTCCTGCGCGAACAGATCGAAGACGTGAGGCAACATCTCGGGCGCGATGCCGGTGCCGTCGTCGCGCACGGTCAGCTCGATCCGATCGGCGCGCGCGGCCGCCTCGACGGCGATGTGGCCGCCGCGTTCGGTGTACTTCGCCGCGTTGTTCACGAGATTCGCGATGACCTGCGCCAGTCGCGTGCTGTCGCCGAACACCACCAGTCCACTCGGAACGCGAACGTCGAGATGATGCTGGCGTTCCTCGACGAGGGGACTTGTCAGCTCGACCGCGCGCTCGACGATGTCGGCCAACTCGACGCGGGTCTTCTCGAGCTGGACCTTCTGCTGCGTGATCCGCGAGACGTCGAGCAGATCGTCGACGAGGCGAACGAGGTGCTTCACGTTGCGTTCGATCGCGTCGCGTGCCCGCGCCGACGCGCGATCCTCGGGCAACAGCTTCAACGCGGTGACGATCGGCGCGAGCGGATTGCGCAGCTCGTGGCCGAGGATCGCGAGGAACTGATCCTTCGAGCGATTGGCCGATTCCGCGAGCTCGCGCGCATCGGTCTCGGCGATGAACAACTGCGCGCGGTCGAGCGCCTGCGCGCTGACCTCGCTGATCGTGAGCAACATCGACTTCTCGCTCGGCGAGAACCTTCGCTCGTCTCGAAACTGCACGGCGAGCGCACCGACGAGCTTGCCGTGGACCATCAGCGGCAGCGCGGCCACCGCCTGGAAGCCAGCCTCGATCAGCTGGCCGAACGGCGGGTAGCCGGTCAACCGTTCGTGGAACACCGCGGTCCGCTGGCGCGCGGCTTCGACCGCCGGGGCTGCACCGTCGAGCGCGAGCGTTTGAAAGCCCGCGAGGACAGCGTCCGGATGGCCGCGCTGAGCGATCAGCTCGAGCGCCGATCCGTCGCGCCCGAGGACGTAGAACACGCCGCCGCTCGCATCGAGCGCCGGCAGGCTCAGCTCCAGCACGACCTGCGCGATGTCGTGGGGCGTCGCCGCTTCGGAGAGCGCTGCCGAAATCGCCTGCAACCGGCGCAACCGCTCTTCGGTGGCCTGCGCCGCCTCGCGGGCGACACGCTCGATCGCGAGGCGCCGCTCGAGCTCTTGCGCTTGGTACTTCTCCGTCAGATCGCGCGTGACCTTCGCGTAGCCGTAGAGCTCTCCCGTCGACGTCCGCAGCGCCGTGAGATACGCGTTCGCGCGAAACCGCTCGCCATTCTTGCGCACGCGCCAGCCATCGGTCTCGTGCACTTCGTCTCGGGCCGCACTCGCAAGCAGCGTGCGGGGTACGTTCGCCGCGCGATCCTCGGGCGTGAAGAACATCTCGTACGGCTGGCCGATGATCTCCGCGGCGGTCCAGCCTTTGATGCGCTCTGCACCTCGGTTCCAGCTCGCGACCACACCGTTGGCGTCGAGCATGAAGATCGCGTAGTCGCGCACGCCGTCGACCAGCAGCCGAAACCGCTCCTCGCTCGAACGCAGCGCATCGAGCGCGCGATCGGCCTGTTCGCGATCGCGGAGGATGACGACGAACACCTCGCGATCGACGACGCGCGCCGAACCGACCACCCACTCGACGCGGAGCTCGCTGCCGTCCTGCCGGAGCCCGGGCAGGTCGACCTGCATGATGTCGGCGAGCGGCACCATCGCCGCCGCCGAGGGCTGGCGCAGACGAACGGGTAGCAACTGATCGGTCGCGAGTCCGAGGAGCGCGCCCGCGTCGTAGCCGAACAACAGCTCCGCGTTGCGGTTGGCCGCGGTGATCTGGCGATCCGCGGTCATCGCGATCAGCGCGTGCTGCGAGGTCGTGAAGATCGGATCGAGCTCGGCCGGATCTGCCCCGATCGCCGCGAGGATCACGCGCAACGTGGCGTGGGTCGGTCGGCTATCGACGGTCGCGGTCGCCACGGGGGCCATCTTCGCAAGAATGGCTCCCCCACGCGAGTGTGACAAAAGCGCTCGCTCTGCAACCAAAACTGACTCAGGAGCGCAGCAGCTCGCGCGCGATCACGAGGCGCTGGATCTCGCTCGTGCCCTCGTAGATCCGCGTGACCCGTGCATCGCGATACATGCGCTCGATCGCGTACTCGCGCGAATAGCCATAGCCGCCGTGGAGCTGGACGACGCGGTCGACGATCCGTCCACACGTCTCGGTCGCGAACAGCTTCGCCATGCTAGTCTCGGTCGGCGCTTTGTCGCCGGCGTCGAGCAGGCGCGCGGCGCGGAGCGCGAGCAACCAGCTCGCATCGAGCTCGGTGCGTGAATCGGCGAGCACGAACTGCGTGTTCTGAAACTCGGCGAGCGCTTTGCCAAACGCGCGGCGCTCCTGCACGTAGCTCGTGCCGGCGGCGAGCGCGGCTTCGGCGATGCCGAGCGAGAGTGCGGCGATGCCGACGCGCCCTGCGCCGAGCGCCGACAGCGCGATGCCGTACCCGTGGCCACGCGCACCGACGAGGCAATCGGCGGGGATCCGGCAGTCTTCGAAGTGCAGCGCGACCGTGCCCGACGCGCGCTGGCCCATCTTGTCTTCCTCACGACCGATCACGAGACCGGGCGCGGTGCGCGGCACGATGAAGCAACTGATCCCACCAGGACCGGGGCCGTCGGTGCGCGCGAACACGAGGTGAATGCCCGCGTGCGCGCCGCTCGTGATCCACATCTTCGCGCCCGACAGGATCCATTGATCGCCGTCCTCGCGCGCCGACGTCGTCAGGGCCGCCGCATCCGAACCACAGCCGGGCTCGCTGAGCGCGAACGCCGCGGGACCGAGCTTGCCGGCGGCGTACGGCACGAGCCACTTCTCGTGCTGGGCCGGCGACGCGTGATCGGCGAGGATCTTCGCGACGAGGTTGCTCGACGCGAGGATCACCGCGGTCGACGCGCACGCTTCGGCGATCGCTTGCATCGCGAGCACGTAGCCGACGTTGTCGGTGCCGGCGCCGCCGAGCTCGGCGGGGACCTTGATCGCGAGGAGTCCGAGCTCCGCGAGCTGGCCGATCTCGTCGAGCGGATAGCTGCCGGTGCGATCGCGCTCCGCGGCGCGAGGCGCGAGTCGTGTCGTCGCGAAGCTACGAGCCGAGCGGGCGATCATCCGCGCTTCGTCGCCGAGATCCGGGGCTAGTCGAGAGAGCCGCGCTTCGACGGTAGACATGCATCGTTGTACCGAACCGGCGCGAATCCGCGAGGGCAACGCACACCGATCTTGACAGGTAGCCTGTCAACATCTTCAATCTCGCGATGCGCTCGCGACCACCACGCCAACTGCGCAAGCGCCACCTCGGAGGCGAGTTGCGCGCCTTGGTCGACGAAACGATCGCGTTGTTCCATCGCGTGCGCTACGTCGCCGAGCAAATCTACCAACCGGCCGGTAGGTCGACGGCGCGCCGCGGTCTGCTCCGCGGTCTCGCGCGCTACGGACCGCGGACGGTGCCGCAGCTCGCGCTCGCTCGGTCGGTGACACGCCAGCATACGCAAGAGGTCGTCGATCTCTTGCGCGACGAAGGGTTCGTCGAGCTCGTGGCGAATCCGGCGCACAAACGCTCGCGCTTGGTGCGCATCACTCGGCGTGGCATCGCGATGGTTGCGTCGATGGACGAGGCCGACGCGCGTGCGCTCGGAGCCATCGGCGATGCGCTCGATGTGACCAAAGAAGATCTCGCGATCACCGTGCGCACGCTGCGTGCGGTACGGGAACAGTTCGAGGCGGACACGTAGTCGCGCGACAATGCACCGCGCGTGACAACGCACCGCGTGGCGCGCACGAGGGTGCGTGGCCACTTTCGAGCATTATGGCGGCAGTACTTTTGCTCGTGCTTCTCCCGATCATCGTCGCGGTCGGATTCATGGCGGGCACGCTTCACAACGGCGTGTCGGTGACCTCGGTCTCCGCGATCCTCGTGTTCTTCATGCTCGCGTTCTCGATGCTCCGCGGCGCGTGGCAGATGGCGAAGGAGTGGGACAAAAGTGAGAGTTAGCGATTTTTTGTCACGTTTCGGGGGCCGTGCAGCTCTATAAGGAATGATGCGAAACTCGATCGTTGCAATCCTCTCCACCGCAGCGCTGATGGCGTTTGCTCCCGCTTGTAAAAAGAAGACCGACGCGCCGGCGACTGCTGGTTCCGGATCGGCTGTGGCTGAGACTGGTTCAGCCGTGGCGCCAGCGCCCGCACCGCCACCGACGCCCGGCGCGTTGACCGACCCGCAGATCGCGGCGATCGTCGTCGCGGCCAACCAGGTCGACATCGATGCCGGCAACCTCGCCGTGAAGAAGACCAAGAACCCCGAGGTCAAGAAGTTCGCCGAGCTCATGATCACCGATCACACGGCGGTCAATAAGGGTGCGGTCGAGCTCGTCACCAAGCTCAAGGTCACCCCCGAAGAGACCGACGCGAGCAAGGGCTTGCTCTCGGGCGGGAGCGACGCTCGCGCGAAGCTCGAGAAACTCGATGGTGCGGAGTTCGATAAGGCCTACGTCGACAACGAAGTCGCGTACCATAAGGCCGTGATCAACGTGCTCACGACGACGTTGATCCCGGCGGCAACGAACGCCGAGCTCAAGAGCACGCTCGTTGGCGTCAAGCCGGCGTTCGATGCTCACCTCGAGCATGCCGAGTCGCTGCAAGCGACCCTCGCCGGCACCGGTTCGGCCGGTGGTTCAGCTCACAAGATGTAAATGCGCGCTGCCTGCATCCTCGCCATCCTAGGACTGTTCGCCGCGTGCGGATCGAAGAAGCACGTGCCGAAAATCCTCAAGGTCGAGATCCGGCAGATGGCGTACTCGCCCGATGCACTCGCCGTCTCGGTCGGTGACACGGTCGAGTGGACGAACTACGACTTGGTGCCGCACTCGGTGACGAGTGGGACGTTCGATTCCAAGTCGATCGCACCGAAGCAGACGTATAGCTACGTCGCGAAGGCCTCCGGCGACTTCGCGTACAACTGCACGTTCCACAAGATGATGGTCGGCGCGATCATCGTGCGGTGAGGACCCGCGCGCTACAGTGCGCGGGTGCCGGACGAACCGACGAAAGAGCCTGAAAAGCCCCAAGAACCGCAGTCCCGGCTCGGCGCTTTCCTGACGAAGTACGCGACGCTCGTGTCGAGCACCGTCCTCGGCGTCGCCGGGCTCTCGGCGACCTCGATCTGGCAGTGCCGGCAGTCCTCGACGGCCGAGGAGCAATCGATGGCGCAGCAGAAGGTCGCGCAGACCCAGGCCGAGAACAGTTGGAAGATCGAGCGCGCCGACATCCTCAGCAAGAACATCGGCACGCTCGCCGCGAACGGTCCGGACACCGTCGACCAACGCTACGGGGTCTTGTTGTCGCTGACGCGCGGCAACTTCCTCGATCCAGAGCTCGCCGTCTCGTACGCGCTCGAGCTCGGCAAGGACAACGCCGAGTACATGCAGTCGGTGCTCGCCACCGTGCCGAACAAGGACTACGCGCGGATCGCGCGCGCGTTCACCGAGTCGTGCGAGGTCCGCTACGGCGTGTCGCCCGCGATCGACGCGTGCACCGACAAGCTCGCCGCGCGCTCGGCCGGGCTCGCCGCGCTGATCATGGACGACGCCGAGATCACCCTGGCGGGTGGTGCGGACGGCCCGCTCGCGCTGCTCAAGGACGAGCGCCCGGTGCAGCTCCACGCGCAGCGTATGGTCGCGCTGTTCACGCCGCTGCTCACGTCGCTGTACGAAGATCGCAAGTGGGATGCGATCAACAAGTTCATCGCGTACTCGCCGGCCGCGCACCTGGTCGCCGCGTTCGTGCTGACCGCCGCACACACCGGCGAGTTCGTCACCGACGAGGAAGCGAAGCAGTTGAAGACCTTCGACGAGGCGCAATCGAAGTGGCTCGCCGCGTACGTCGCCGGCCCGACCTGCGACGCCGAGTGCAAGTCGCGCTCGTTGAGCGTCATGATCTCGCGCTACGCCGAGTCCGAGCGCAGCTACGACGCCGCGGCGCGCGCGATCCTCGAAGCGCCGCGCTCGCAGTCCGGGATGGCGATGAGCTTTCTGCACACCCGCCTCCTGTGGTGCCAGATCGATACGCCCGATCTCACCGACCTGCGCGATCGCGTGCTCGTGCCGCTCGCGACGCGGATGCTGACCGATCCCAAGGTCGATCCGGCGACGCGTGATGCGATCCTCGCCGTCGTGATGCTGGTCCCCGAGCCGACGGCCGACGACACGGCGGTGGCGCCAGCGTGGCAGGCGATGGTCGCGGCGGTCGACAAGGGCGGCGACAAATCGGCGCACGCGTACCGCGACCGGCGTGCGATCGCGGCGCAGCAGCGCGCGAACCCGCCGCCGAAGTTCAAGAAGCTCAACTTCTGCACGGTGCCCTCGGCCGCCGGCAACGACGCTGCGAATTCACCCGCCCGCGATCATTGAGCGTCGCGGCGGCGCAGCATCATCGAGCGAACGGATCGCGACGATCGCGAAGTCCCTCGATCGCTAGCCCGGAACGAGCTTGTAGACCTTGCCGCCGAGCGTGACGAGGTAGAGCTCGCCGGCTTGATCCTCGTTGATCCCGACGACGTCGAGATCGATGTTGAGCTCGTCGGTGAGATCGACCTCCGGGCTGACGGTGGTGCCGTTCCACTGCCAGGTCAGGATGTGACCCTCGGAGCCGTAGACGGCGTAGATGTAGTGACCGCGCAGGCACGGCATAGCGGCACCGCGATAGACCGAGCCGCCGATGATCACGCTGTACTCGGTCTGATGCGCACGCTCGTATTGCGGCAACGTGACGGGCGGCGGGCCGGCTTGGTTGCAGCTCGCGGTGCCGTTGGAGCAAACGTCGCCTTCCATGCGAGGCCAGCCGTAGTCCTTGTTGCCCATGCCCGGCGGCTCGATGTTGACCTCCTCGAACTTCGCGTCGCCGGCATCCGCCACGTAGAGCTCGCCGGTCTTGCGATCGAAGCTCATGCGGAACACGTTGCGCAGGCCGTAGTCCCAGATGAACGGATCGGCGGGCGCGCCGAGGTTGCCGGGAGGAGCGACGGTGGGTTGGTCGATGTCGATGCGGAGGATCTTGCCGCGACGCGCCGTGGTGTCTGCCGCCTCGGGCGGATCGCCACCATCGCCCGCACTCGCGTAGAGGTAGTGATCGGGACCGAACACGATCGTGCCGCCGACGTTGCCGTTGCCATCGTTCGGTTGGCTGATCAGATCGCCGATCGGCGTGGGCGTGGCGACATCGGAGTTCGCCGAGCGGTGATACTCGCGGACGACGGCCTGGTTGTTCTCGGTGACAGTGCCGTAGGTGAAGAACCTACCGTTCGTCGCGTAGTCGGGATGAAACGCGATCGAGAGCAGACCACCTTCACCGCCGGTCGGCAGTTGCGTGTCGGGGATGGTGAGAAACGCGGTCGGCAGCAGCGTGCCGTTGCGCAGGATCTTGATGTCGCCCGCTTCCTCGACGATGTACAGATCCGTCGAGCCTGGCGGTTGCGCGACATAGACCGGCTTCGTGAGCCCGGTGCTGAGCAACGTCTGCGCCTTGAGCGCGGGCAGGACGCCGGGCGTCGCGCACTCGGGGTCCACGAACGCATCGAGATCGTTGAGCGGTGCGTCGGGGTCGACGGTCTTGTTGTTGGCCTGGTTGCCACCACACGCGGCAGCCACGACCACGACCACCAGCGATTTCAAGAGCATGAAGCGCTCAGCATAGTACGAATTAACAGCCGACAAGGTCAGAACAACTAGGAGGGCCGCGCGATCCAGGATCGAGATCGAGCGACGGCGCTCAATTGACTTGCCAGCGCGCACGATCGCTATCACGTTGTCTGACGATGGCGAAACGTTGGGTCCTCGCGCTCGCCTCCTGTGTGCCCGCGTGTTCGCCAAATACCTCCGGCAACACCATGCAGGTCTGCGATGCGCTCTCCACGATGCACAACGCGCTGCCGTCGCGTTACACGGGCACGGTGTTCACGATCGTGATCGAGAACCACAGCCGCCATGAAGTGATCGGCGACCCCGACGCGCCGTACATCACGTCGCTGGCCAAGGAGTACGCCGTCGCCGAGGGCTACCACGACTCGTTCGTGCACCCGAGCGAAGCGAACTACCTGTGGATGGTCTCCGGCGAGAACTTCCATATCCTCGACGACGATGATCCGGCGAGCCACAGCATCGACTCGACCTCGCACCTCGCCGATCAGATCGAGCGCGCGGGGATGACCTGGAAGTCATATCAAGAGGGCATGGGCGCGCCGTGTGGTTTGAAGTCGCACGGTCGGTACGCGGCCAAACACGATCCGTTCGTGTACTTCAGCGACATCAACGGCTGGGACGGCACCGAGTTTCAACCGTCGGAGCGCTGCAACCAGCACGTCGTCGACTACTCCGAGCTCGCGACCGACATCGCGCAGAACACCCTGCCGCGCTACGTGTTCATCACGCCGGATCTCGATCACGACATGCACGACGGCACGGTCCGCGAGAGCGACGACTGGATGAAGAGCGAGATTCCGAAGCTCATGGCGACCAAGGGGTACCAGGACGGCGGCGCGATCTTCTTCTTGGGCGACGAAGGCGGAGGCCATCCGGCCGACGACGACCCGCCGTTCATGATCATCTCGGAGAACGTCAAAGCGGGATACCTGTCGCAAGCGGACTACGACACGAGCTCGTATCTCAAGACCGTCGAGATGCTGCTCGGCGTCGCCCAGCTCCCGTGCGTGCCCGAGCGCGACACGATCGACGCGATGACGGATATGTTCATGGATACGCTCACGACGGAGCCCAAGCTCGTGTCCGGATCCAATGAAACGAACATGGCTGATCTCGTTCGCTAGTCTGATCGCCTGCAGCGCTGATCATCGTGCGGCCGAGCTCGGCGAGAAGGTGTTCTTCGACCCGGCGCTGTCCCATCCCGCGGGGCAAGCCTGCGCCGACTGCCACGCACCGAACGTCGCGTTTCGCGATCCGGAGAGCGATCGCTCGACCTCCGCCGGCGTGTTACACGGACGGTTCGGCGTGCGCAACGCGCCGACGCTGATGTACGCGCGGTACGTGCCGGCGCTCCACCTCGATCCGTACGTCGGCTGGGCCGGCGGCTTGTTCTGGGATGGCCGCGGCGGCACGCTCGAACATCAGGCTGCGTTCCCGATGTTGAACCCGGTCGAGATGAACAATCCCGATCGCGCGACTGTCGTCGAGGTCGAGCGCCACGCGAGCTACGCCGGCGTGTATTGCGCGCTCTACGGTGCCACCGCGCTCGACGATGTCGACACCGCGTTCGCCCATGTCGGCGCCGTGCTCGCCGCGTTCGAGCGGACGCCGAAGCTCGCACCGTTCTCGTCGAAGTACGATCGCTTCGTCGCCGGCGAGGTCGCGCTCACCGGTTCGGAGCAGCGCGGCCTGACGATCTTCAACGCGCACTGCGCGAGCTGTCATCCGCCGCCGCTGTTCACGAACTTCAGCTACGCGAACCTCGGCATCCCGCGCTACGGCAACAACGGCTTCTACAAGAACGATCAGGAGCTCAACCCTGCCGGCGAGGGCTACGTCGATCACGGCCTCGGCGCGATCGTTCACGACCCCGCGCAGGATGGAAAGTTCCGCGTCCCGACGCTGCGCAACATCGCGCGCACGGGGCCGTACGGGCACAACGGCTACTTCGCGAACCTTCCCTACATGCTCGATTTCTTGAACACGCGTGACAGCCGCTCACCCGATCCGGCGGTCAAACCGTGGGCGCCGCCGGAGATCGCCGCGAATGTCGATCCGCGCGTCGGCCACCTCGGCCTGTCGTCGCGCGACCTCGACGACCTCGACAATTTTCTCGAGGCGCTGACCGACAAGCACTAGCTATCGCGCGGCGTGCAGCCGGCGACGAGCATCGACTCGAGCACGCCGACGCCGAGCAGGGACAGCTCGAGCCAGGTCACGACGTCGAAGAACAGGATCTGCGCGACCGTGAACAGGATCGCGATCATCGCCGCCACGAGTGCGATGCGGCGCGCCCAGACGTGTTGGAGCGAGAGCATGATCGCGCCGAGCGCCTGGGTCACGCCGACCAGCACGATCAGGGCGATGCCGGCTCGCGTGCGCGGCATGGCGAGCACCGCGATGGCGAGCAGCGTAACGAGTACCTCGATCCCGATCAGGCCGCGTCGCGCGCCACGCAGCTCGACGCGTTTGAGCTTGCGTGGATTGTCGTTGTGCTTGGGCTTTGCGTTGAGCGATCGCGTCACCGCCCCCGATCGGTGCAACGTGCGTGCCGCGCTACCTCTCGGTCGCGATGGTCACGCCGCTCCACTCCGCCGCCAGTCGACGCCCGAGCGATAGTTCGACCAGGCGATCCAGCCACCGGTGATCGCGATCAGCGTCGCGACGACGACCGCGAGGCTGAGCGGATAGCTGAACCGGACCCGTGCCATACCTGTTCTATCGGTACGTCACGAGCGCGAGCGCACACCGTGCGCGTCAGTGCATTTCGAAGCGGGTCGCCAGGTACGCCAGCCCACCGAACAGGCCGAGCGTGACGATCGGTCCGGGCTTGATCAGCTTCACCGCGTAGCCGACCGCGACCGCGATCGCGATGCTCTGGAAAGGGTTGGTCTCGACGAACGTCTTCGCGCGGACCATCGTCACGAAGCCCTGCTGCTTCGCCTTCGACGTGGCGTCGTCGACCCGCGCCTTCAGCGCGTCGATCGTGTCTTCGATCGGAGAACTTTCCGTAGTCGTGGTGCTCATGCCGCTACGTAGAGCACGTCGCGTGCCTAGACGCAGGACACGCGCTCGCCGAGGAACGCTCGTGCACGCTGGACGTGCACGAGCTTCGAAGCGCTACTACGGGCGTGGCACCGGTGTGATCTTCGGCGGCATCTCCGCCGGGATCCGCTGGTCGAAGTCGATCCACACGCGCGGATCTTGCCGGCAGTCGTAGACCCGGCACGACGCGGGTCGCTTCTCGTAGATCGTGCACGCGCCTGCTTCGTCCATGCACACGCACTTCTTGGTGTGGGGATCGCGCGGCAACGCGTACGGTTGCTCGAGGTCCCACGGGATACCGTCGGCGATGTCCTGCGGCGACAGCGACACCTCGAACCGGCAGCACCGCGCTTCGCACAGGTGCAGCCGCGACGCGCAATCGATGTCGGGGCCGGTCTTCTGGCGCTTGTCGGTGACCATCGTCAGGCGCACGGTCGAACGCTCGCTGCGGATCTTGTTCGCGAGCTTGGTGTAGGAGGCGGGGAGTTGCCCGCGCATCACGAGCGCGTCGAGCAGCCACTCGAACTTGCGCGCGACATCGGCGTGATCGTCGCGCTCGAGCAGCGCCGCCGACAGCAAGCGAATCTCGTCGACGAGGTCGGGAGGCAGTGCGGGCGGATCGTCGGCCACGTCGTAGCGTAGTGCCAAAAATTGGACTCGCGCGGCGTTTCGCGATCATTTAAGGGCATGAAGATGTCGAAGCGCCAGCGCGCCGCCCGCAAGCTCGTCCTGCCCCTGATCGCGCTCGGCCTGATGGCGATGATGATGTTCGTCGAGAGCGTCCAGCGCGCGCAGCCGAGCCCGAC
>JBDTJY010000144.1:0-9449 GCA_039935615.1 Kofleriaceae bacterium | reverse complement strand
TGGGTGAGGCCTCGACCCCGGCACCGTGGATCAACGTCATCGCGAATCCGACGTTCGGCTTTCTCGTGTCGGCAGAAGGCGGCGGTTACGCCTGGTCACTCAACAGCCAGCAGGCGCCGCTCACGCCGTGGCCCAATGATCCGGTCAGCGACACGCCACACGACGTGGTGTATCTGCGCGACGCCGACAACGGCACCGTATGGAGCGCGACGGCCGCACCGATGCCGGTCTGCGGCACGACATACACGACCGCGCACGGCAAGGGCTACACGCGGTTCACGCACGAAGCGCACGAGATCGAGGTCGAGCTCGTGCAGCTCGTCGCGATCGCGGATCCCGTGAAGCTGTCGCGGTTGACGCTGCGCAATCGCTCGGGGCGGACGCGACGCTTGCAGATCACCGCGTACGTCGAGTGGGCGCTCGGCCCGATCGGGACGGTGCCGCAACCGTTCGTCGTGACCTCGATCGATCCGAGCACCGGCGCGTTGTTCGCGTACAACGCGTGGCGCGCCGAGTATGGCGAGCGTGTGGCGTTCCTCGATCTCGGTGGCGCGCAGCAGACATGCACTGCGGATCGCGGCGAGTTTCTCGGTCGCGACGGCGCGGTCGACCGACCAGCGGCGGTGCTCTCGCCGCACCCGCTCTCGGGTCGCACGGGTGCCGGCCTCGATCCGTGTGGAGCGTTGCAGACCGACGTCGAGCTCGCGCCCGACAGCGAGCTCGAGCTCGTGATCGTGCTCGGCGATGCCGCGTCGGCCGCAGACGCACGACAGCTCGTCGCGCGATACCGCACCGTCGACGTCGACGCCGTCCTCGCCGAGGTCCACGCGCAGTGGGACGACGTGCTCGGCGCCATCCAGGTCACCACGCCCGAGCGCTCGATGGATCTGCTGCTCGGCGACTGGCTGCTCTACCAGACGCTCGCCTGCCGGCTATGGGCGCGCACCGCGTACTACCAGGCCAGCGGAGCCTACGGGTTCCGCGATCAGCTCCAGGACGTGATGGCGTTGTGCATCGCGCGTCCCGACCTCGCACGCGAGCATCTACTGCGCGCCGCAGCGCGCCAGTTCGTGCGTGGCGACGTCCAGCATTGGTGGCTTCCACCGGCGGGACAAGGCGTCCGCACGCGCGTCACCGACGATCGGATCTGGTTGGTGTACGCGACCGCGCACTACCTCGAGGTCACCGCGGATCTCGACGTGCTCGATGTCAACGTCGCGTTCCTCGACGGCGCCGAGATCGCCGCCGACAAGCACGACGCGTTCTTCGTGCCGACGATCTCCCACGAGCAGGCGAGCCTCTACGAGCACCTCGCGCGCGCGATCGACGTCAGCCTGTCGCTCGGATCGCACGAGTTACCGCTGATGGGGACCGGCGACTGGAACGACGGCATGAACAGCGTCGGTGAGAAGGGACGCGGCGAGAGCGTGTGGCTCGCCTGGTTCCTCGTCGCGTCGATCGATGCGCTCGCGCCGCATGGCGAACGCCGTGGCGACCACGCGCGCGTCGCCCGGTGGCGGCAGATCGCGACCACCGTGCGCGCGGCCGTCGACCGCGAGGCGTGGGACGGCGACTGGTACAAGCGCGGTTACTACGACGACGGCACGCCGCTCGGCTCGCACGCGAGCACCGAATGCCAGATCTCGGCGATCGCCCAGTCGTGGAGCGTGATCGCCGGTGCGACGGATCGCGAGCGCTCGACGCGCGCGATGGCCGCGGTCGATCGTCGGCTGATCGACCACGTGGCGAACATCGCGCCCTTGTTCACGCCGCCCTTCGATCGCACACCGCTCGAGCCGGGTTACATCAAGGCGTACCCGCCCGGGATCCGCGAGAATGGCGGCCAGTACACGCACGGTGCGATCTGGTCGATCTTCGCGTTCGCGTCGCTCGGCGACGGCAATCGCGCCGGCGCGCTGTTCTCGATCCTCGACCCGATCCGGCATAGCAGCACGGCCGAGGCGGTCGCGCGCTATCAGGTCGAGCCGTACGTCTCGTGTGCGGATGTCTACTCGGTCGCGCCGCACGTCGGCCGCGGCGGTTGGACCTGGTACTCGGGATCCGCGGGTTGGCTATATCGCGCGGGCGTCGAGGCGATCCTCGGCGTTCGCGTACATGGCGCCGCACTCGCGATCGATCCGTGCATCCCCGAGGCGTGGCCTGGCTACCAGGTCAGGCTCCGTTGGCGCGGCGCCGACCGCCGGATCACTCGTTACGAGATCGACGTCGAGAACCCTCATCACGTGAGTCGCGGGGTAGCAACCGTCGAGCTCGATGGGACGTTGTTATCGGTCGCGGCGGGGATCCCACTGGTCGATGACGGCGCGGTCCACCACGTCCGCGTCGTGCTCGAGCGACCTCGACCTCGCTCGTAGCTTGTCGGTCATGGTGCGGGCCGAGGTTCGAGCTGTAGACGTGCCGAGTGCGTCGGCTTGGCGCGCTGGACGAGACGCATCGCGAGGACGGGAAGGGCGCTCGCCAGCCCCACGAGCGCGATCACGCCGACCGAGGGTGGCGCAAACCGAAACACGTGCGCGAGCCCCGGAACGCCGAGCGCGAGCGCTCCGAGCGTGATCGCGACGACGATCAACAGCAGCGCCGTGCGGTTCACGCGCATCGGTTGTTCGCGAGTCGCGACGAGGATCGCGAGATTGCCCGCGAGCAGCGCGACGAACGCCATCGACGACATCGTGGCGAGCGAATAGCCGGCGTGTTGCCCTGCCGCAAGAGCAGCAAGGCCGCCGCACAGCGCGAGAAGCCCGCGGATCACGCCACCCATGACCCGACGCAGATCGAGCAGGCGCGCGTCGCGTGGGCGAGGAGGTCGCTGCATGATGTCTGCCGCGGGTGGTTCCATCTCGAACACGATCGAGCACGTCGGATCGATCACGAGCTCGAGAAACACGATGTGGATAGGCGCGAGCAGCGCGCCCCAGCCGAGCAGCGGAGGAAGTAGCGCCAGACCCGCGATCGGAATGTGAGCGGCGATCAGGTATCCGATCGACGCGCGCAGGTTGTCGTAGATCGCACGCCCGGTACGGATGGCCTCGACGACCGAATACAGATCATCACGGACGAGGACCAGTCCGGCCGCTTCACGAGCGACGTCGCTGCCGCGCCCACCCATCGCGATTCCGATGTCGGCAGCGGCGAGCGCGGGCGCGTCGTTGACACCGTCGCCCGTCATCCCCACGACCTCGCCTGCAGCCTTGAGCGCGCGCACGATCCGCAGCTTGTGCGCTGGCACCGCGCGGGCGACGACGTGGGTCGTAGCGAGTCGACTCGCGAGTGCGCGATCGTCGAGCGTGTCGAGCTCCGCACCCGTGATCACGTCGTCTGCGACGAGGCCGGCCGTGGTCGCGATCGCGCGCGCGGTCTCCGGATGATCGCCGGTCACCATGATCATGCGGATGCCGGCGGCGCGGCAGCGCGCCACCGTCTCGGCGGTGTCCGCACGCACGGGATCGGCAAGTCCAAGGAGTCCGACGATCTCGAACGCGTAGTCGTGCGGATTGCTCGGCGGCTCGCCGCCGAAGAACGTCGAACGTGCCACCCCGAGGACGCGGATCCCGGCATGCGCCATCGCCGCCGCGCGAGCTCGCCACGGCTCGGCATCCTCCGGTGTTAGGTGACACAGATCGAGGATTGCTTCGGGTGCGCCTTTGGTCGCCACGACGAGCCTCGCATCGTCGCCACGCCAGACGTGGGTAACTGCGAGCAAACCGCTACGTAGCGGGTACTCGCGCACCTGGATCCAGCGCGGATGCACGTGTTCGGTCTGGGCGAGTGTCTTGCCGGCAAGCGCCGCGATCGCATGGTCCATCGGGTCGGTCGGCTCGTGTGGACACGCGAGCAAGCCAAGCTCGACGAGCTGGTGGACTTCCTCCGGCAGCTCGGTCGTGCTGGCACCGACGACGACGTCGGTGTCACTTGTCACGAGTCGTGCTATCGACATCCGATTCTCGGTCAGCGTGCCGGTCTTATCGACGCACAGGACGGTGATCGCGCCGAGCGTTTCGACGGTAGCTGCATGCCGCGCGAGGACGCCGTGGCGCGCGATCCGTCGCGCTCCCAAGGTGAAGAACACGCTCAGCACCACGGGCAGCTCCTCGGGCAGGAGCGACATGGCCAAGGTGATTCCGGACAACGCGGCGGCGAGCCAGCGCCCTTCGGAGATGCCTCGGATCACGACGAGCAACACCGACAACGCGATCGCCGCGATCGCGAGCCGCGGCACGATGCGCGCCACTTCGCGTTGAATCGGCGCGCGCGGCGCATCGATCGTACCGAGCGACGCGCCGATCCGCCCCATCTCCGATCGTGGACCGGTTGCCGTGACCTCGGCGATGGCGTGTCCGACCGTGACGAGCGTTCCGCCGGACACCAGATCGGCGCTGCTCGGATCGCGTACCACCGGCACCGACTCGCCGGTGAGGAGTGATTCGTCGATCGAGAGCAGAGCGCCTTCGGCGAGGCGCGCATCCGCTGGCACACGATCGCCCTCGGCGATCTGGATCGCGTCGCCGGGGACAAGGTCGCGTGCGTCGAGCATGGCCCAACGACCGTCGCGCAACACGCGTGCCGCCGGGCTCGCGAGATCGCGCAGCGCTTCGAGCGCATTCTCGGTGCGGCGTTCCTGCACGAGCTCGATCACCATGATCATGACGACCGAGCCTCCGAGCGTGATCGCCTCGGTCAGGTCACCGAACACGATGTAGATCGCGGTGGCCGCGATCAGCAGCAAAAACATCGGCTCGCGGACGATCCGGAACAGCAGCGCGACGAACGAGTGGCGCGAGCTCGTCGGCAATGCGTTCGCGCCGGTCGTCGCGAGGCGACGACCGGCCTCCTCCGTTGATAGCCCGTTCAGCATGCGCTCCTGACCTTGTCAGCTTCGAGCAGCTTGGTGATCAGTGCTCGGCCGCTCCTGCGTGTTGATCGTGTGCTTCCATCATCGGGCAGTGACCGCTCGCCATGCGTCCGGCGTGCTCGCGAGCGTGATCGCGCAGCTCCGTCAGCTGAGCTGGATCTTTCGGCGTGAGGACGATCCGCGCGCCGGCGTCGATGTCCTCCGCGTGTGCGGTCGAATCCACCATGTTCATCATGTGGCCCGATCCCATCATGCCGCCCGATCCCATCATGCCTCCGGATCCCATCCCGCCCGATCCCATCATGCCGCCACCTGACATCATCTTCTCGTGCATCGCGGCCATGCCGTCGACGCGTTGCCGTAGCTGCGCGACATCGCCGCTCGTCGTGAAGGTGATCGCGACACCGTCCTGGGTATCCGCGACGGCTACCTGCGTGCCCGGCACCTGCATCGGGCACATGTCGGCCATCGCTCCCGATCCACTATGCATCGGCGCCTCGGTGGGCCCTGGCGTGGTCGATGGCTCGCTCTTCGAGCTGCCACATCCGATCGCGGCGACGGCGATGAGCGCCGTCATGATCGTTCGCGCCGAGGTGTTGATTGTCATGCGTATCCCTAACTCTTTCGGTGATCGACAACAAGCAAGTTCCGCGCCGTTTCCAGGGCCCCAAAGCGCAGTCCGCGCGCGAGCTGGGTCATCCGAGCAGATAGCCGCGTCGCTGCTGGTCGCGCTCGATCGACCGGAACAGGGCGCCGAAGTTGCCTTCGCCGAACGCCGCATGGTTGTGGCGCTGGATCAGCTCGATGAAGATCGGGCCGATCAGATTCTTCGTGAAGATCTGGCGATCTCGGCGCGGTCCTCGCGCACGTTCGGCACGCGATCGAAGACCTCGCGGTAGTGGTCGTCGTCGATGTCGAGGAACGCGATCGGCGTGCCTTCGAGCGCGCGCAGTGAGCCGAGGATGTCCTCGGTCAGGAATGCGAGGTGTTGGATGCCGGGACCGCGGTACTCCTCGAGGTACTCGTCGATCTGGCTACCGGTGGCACGCCTGATTCCACCGTCGTAAACGGCTCCTGACTCGGACTCGAGGCATGATAGGTCGATGTTCGCGACCGTGTTCGATTGCGCGCCGCGTCCGTGAGACGGGTCGCGTTGCTCGTGTTCGTGCGCCGCATCCGGATCTACGACATGCCGCTGACTGCTTCGCAGATCGCAGCGACCTCGCCGTAGCGACACGAACCGTGGGCGCCGCGTCAGGGTACCGGCAGCGGTCGTGCGAGCTGATGACAGCCGGCGCACGTCGACAGGAGCTCGCCGTACAGCTTGGCTCGTGCGTCGTGATCGGTGACGACGATCGCCCGAGTCGCGAGCTCGCGAATCCGCGCTGCGAGCGCGGGAAGATCAGCGCGCTCGCTGCCCTTCGCGGCTTGCACGGCATCGAGGTGAGTCGTGGCGAGCACGGTGGCGCCTTCCTGCCAGAGGCTGTCGGCGGGTCCGACGAGCCCGTCCCACAACCTGGCGGCCGCCCATTGGTGACGTTTCATCTGCGCTTCCAGTGTCGGGCCGTCGTCGGGTGGAGGCGTCCACTCGAACGTGACCACCGCACCGCGCGCCTCGTGGCATTTGCTACACGCGCGACCGAGCCGTGCGGCGAGGCTCGCAGCGGTCGGCAGATCGGCCGCTTGCTCGACGCCCTTCGCGGATAGCTTCAGCTCGGTGACGAACGGCTCCCAGCCCTCCTCTTGCGGCTCGTCGTGCGAGCCTTGGCCTCGTCGAGGTGACCGCGCACGATCGCGGCCTGCAACTCGGAGATGCGCATAGCAGCTTCGGGCCCGCCGGTTTCTTCGGCTTGCTCTTCGCGGGCGGTTTCTTCGCCGGCTGCTTGTTCTTCGTGGGCGACTTCTTGTTCGCCCGCGTTGGTTTCTTCGCCACCGGCTTCGGCGCGCGCGCCTTCTTCCTTTTGCTCGGCTTCGCTTTCGCCATCGCAGGCGAGCTTAACCCCAGGGATCACCCGAGTTGACGCGAGCCCGAGCCCGAGCCGGATCTTCTGCTCGATCGCGAGCTCGAAGGGGTTGTCCTGCCGAGTGCACGGATCCGACAGCCGTAGCCTATGGCGGCGAGGATCGCACTCCAAACGGCCGCACTCTGCGATCCGACCGACGAGGACATCGCCAAGCGCGTGACCGATTGGCTCGCGCGTCACGACGAACAGCTTCTGGGCGAGCTCGGCGGCGAGATGACCGTCGGGTGGCACCTCGGGTTCGTGCGCGACGTACGGCTCGCCGCTGACCGCGATCCTGATGGGCCGCTCGCGGCGCTGCGCGCCCTCCTTACACATCCGTCTGGACGGTTCGTGCGCTCGATCTCGTTCGCGCAGCCAAAAGCCATCAATGCCGAGGATGTGGTTGCCATGCTGCTCGCTGAACAAGCCGGCGACGCTCAGCGAGCTCACGATCGGTGCAACCTTCGACGTCGACGCGGACGCGCCGGAGCTCCGCAGGCGTTCCCGCGACTCGCGCGCTCGCTCGACGCCGAGTGGCGAGGGATCTTGAAGGCGCGGTCGAAGCAGCGCGCCGTCGACATCAAGTACGACGTCGCGCGCTTGCCGCGCTTGGTCCCGCGCCCGGGCGTCGATACGGCCGGCGTCACGCCCGAGCACATGTCAAAGACGACCAGACCGGCGACACCGTGTGGGCCGACCTCGACGACTGCAAGGCGGTCGAGTAATGGTGATCTATTAGCGGTCGCGATCGACGAGCGATGTCTCCGGTCTGACGGTCAGCGAGGTCTCCGTTTGGACATCAGCTACGCCGCGAGCCGATCACCATCGCCGTGATACGAGAGGGTCTTCGCGGGCGCCCCGCGCAACAAGCGAAGCCCGCCTGCGACGGCGCCGAGCGCATCGATGGCGGTCAGCGCTGTGATCGCGCCGATCGTCGCGAGCCGCCGGATCCCGCGAGTCTCCGGCATGTCCTGGTGATTCAGCGCGCGCACGCTGAAGCCGAGACGCCCGGTGAGGACCGCGAGCGGAAGGATCGGACCGAGGCGCGGCACGCGTGGGACTTTCAGCCTCCGCGGAACCCGCGGCTCGTCCTGCAGGACGGATTGGACGAGCTGCGGGCTGACCTCGAACGTGTCGCGGCCGCGCATCAGCCGGAGATGAAGCAGCTCGCGCGCCGAATCGGGGAAGCGATGGATCGTGCGCGCGGCCGGGGCGAACACGACCGGGATGCCAGCCGCGTGAAGCTCGAAGCCGAGGACCACGCAGTGCCCGCGATACATCTGGTGCTCGCCGAAGCGGTGCGTGGCGAAGACCTCGCGGCGAAACGCGACGTTGTTCGCGTAGAAATTGCGGGTGTGACCGGCGCCAGCGTTGCTCGAGAAATACATGAAGTCGATCGTGCTCGCGGCGGTGCCTAGTAGATCGTGACGATAGGTCGTGCGGCCGGCGACGACCTCGACAGTCGGATCGCGGAACGGGGCGAGCAGCGCGTCGAGCCAGTCGAGATCGGGCCAGCAATCGGCATCGGCGAACACGACGATGTCGCCAGTCGCGACGTCGAAGCCGCGATTCTTGGCTTCGTAGTAGGTGGCGGTATCGGAGAGCTCGAGCCAACGGATCGGCACGCCGGCGAGCCGATCGCACGACGCACGTGCCGCCGCGGCCACGCCACGATGCGTGACCACGACATCGGTTAGGCTCGTCAAGGGTCGGGTCTGTGTCGCAAGTCGAGCGAGCACGCGAACCAGTCCGGCCGCGATGTCACCGTCGCCGCCTTCGAGGTTATGCGTTTCGAGGATCAGAGATGTATTCGTCATGGGTGGTCCTTTCGAGCAAACGATCGATGGTCGCGAACGCGGTGTGATTGCCCGCGGGAATGCGGGCAATCGGTGCGAGCTCGCGCAGGAACGTGCGGATCGCGGTGGAATCGATCTGCGATTGAACGTGCGCGTGATGACGATCTCGCGCTCCGACTTCCGCTCCACTCTTGTCTCGTTCTTCATCGCTGTGCTCTCCCTTGCGGTTTCTGCTTCATGTCCTCGATCACCTGGTCGAGCGCGTCGAAGCGCGCGCTCCACATCTGGCGATGGCGGTCGATCCACGCCGTGACCTCATCGAGCTGGCGCGGGCCGAGCCTGCACGTCCGCACGCGCCCCACCTTCGCCGTCGCCACGAGCCCCGCCTCCTCCAACACACCGACATGCTTCTTCATGCCGGTCAGCGTCATGTCGAAGCTCTCGGCGAGATCCGTGATCGACGCATCCGCCCGCCCCAGTTGCTCCAGTACGCCGCGCCGCGTCGCATCGGCCAAGGCGGCGAACGCAGTGTCGAGCTGCGCGGTATCGGAACGCTGAACCATATGGTTCAGTATTATGGAAGGGGCATCGGAATGCAAGTCTCGCTTGGGTGCGAGGCCTTTTCTGTTTCGGATTTGCCCCGGAAAGCACCAGGGAACGATTGGGTACGTCACGCAGCGGACTTATGATTCTGGTGCATTTTCTCGATCACGGTTTCGGGGTTCGCGGCGTGTTCCATGCGAGTGATGCAGGTCGACGAGCTGATGGCGGAGATGGGCT
>JBDTJY010000143.1:0-14429 GCA_039935615.1 Kofleriaceae bacterium | reverse complement strand
TGCCGTGGCACTTCAAACAGTTCGTGGCGTACAGCGGCTGGCCGCGCGTCGCATCGCCGGGCGGCGGCGCGACCGGCTCGGTCGCCGGCACGCCCTGCTGGCGCAGCCACGTCGTGATCTTCGCGACCGCTTGCGGATCGAGCGGGCCGCCGACCTGCTTCGCGTACGCCGCCATCGCGGTGCCCGGTCGGCCTTGCTCGATCGACCCGGCGAGATACGCCGCGTTCGCGCTCTCGAGGAACGTCGGATTGATCAATGACGGTGCGTGATCGGATTTGTAGCCCTTCGCGTCGGTGCCGTGGCACTGCGCGCAGAACGTCGCGAACAGGTGCGGACCGTCCATCGACGCGACGCTCGCATCGGCGTGCGAGACCACCGCCGCGGCGCTGCCCATCGACGGTGCCGCGCCGCCGTTCTGACAAGCGATCAAGCAACAACACAGCGCCGCGCGAATCACGTCGCGACTATGCCACTAACGATGGTCGCGAACGACCGTGCCGCCCTGACGCTCTTCGCGATGATCGCGGTTGCCGCCACCATTGCGCCAGCGACCCTCGACCCACACGTGGTTGCGGCCGCGGGTCTCCCAGCGACCTGCCTCCCACGAATAGCCGACGCGCTCGCGCTCGTAGTAACCGGCGCGCCAGTCCCAGCGACCGCCGCTGTTCACCCAGCGACCTTCGATGTGCACGAAGCCGGGACGGACCTCGATCACTTCGTTCCGCGGCGGAGGCGGATCATCTTGAACTTCGACGACCGCGACCGGCGCATCGACGTGACCATGAACGGTTGCGACACAACCAGCACCCGCGAGCAACGACGCGACGAGAGCGAGACCACCGAGCGAATTCTTCAACATCATAGGTTCTCCATTATGGTCGAGCTAAAGAGCAAACCTGAGACCAGGCCACACGGCTCGAAATTCACGGGATTGGTTCGGCCTGTGAAGGCCTCGGGGGCGACATGCCGTGAAATCACACCACACTTCCAGGAGCATGGGGCGTTTTGACCGATCCGCAAGGATCGACGGTTACATGCGGTTGGGGTGTCGGTTAGGATGGTTGCATGGGGCGCTGTCTCGTCGCATTCGCGCTCGTCGGTGCGGCTGCCTGCAATGCCCGGCTCGGGGATCCGAACCAGCACGTGCTGAGCGCGGACGGTGGCGGCGGTGATGGCACCCCCACGACGATGCCCGACGCCGAGCTCCCGCTCGGTGCGTGGGGAACGCCCACCGCGATCCCGGGCGCCGACGACGCGACCAACAGCGAAGACGATCCGACGCTGAGCTCGAACGGTCTCGAGCTCTACTACGCGGTCGTCGTGCCGATGGCCAACAAGAACCTCTACAAGATGTCGCGTGCGAGCCGCACCGATGCGTTCGGCACGCCGGTGATCCAGAGCGCGTTCAACACCGCGAGCACCAACGAGAGTCCACGCCTGTCGTACGACGATCTCACGATCTACTTCGGCCAGAACGGCGACATCTTCATGTCGACGCGCGCGACCACGTCGTCACCGTGGGGGACGATCTCGGTGGTGCCGGGCGTCAGCACGGCGGTCTACGAGAAATGGATGTCGGTGTGCGGCGACAACTCGCACTTCATCGTCAGTCGGTTGAACGGCACGAATGGTCAGGACCTCTACGAGGGCACGCTCGGCACTGGCGCCGGGACGTTGATCACGACCGTGTCGTCGACGTCGAACGAGACCTCGACGTTCGTGTCCAAGGACTGTTTGACGCTGTACTTCGCGTCGAACCGCGGCGCGGTCGGAACCCAGATCTACTTCTCGACCCGCGCCGCGATCGGCGGTACGTGGGGCACTCCGACGCTGGCGCCGGCGCCGTTCGATACGGGGACCGACAACGAGGATGCCGGCTACACGCCCGACAACCGGTTGTTCGTGTTCGCCTCGACGCGCGCGGGGAACGGGACCAAAGACCTGTTCCTGTCGACGCGCTGAGCTACGCTTCGCAGGCATGGCGGATCGTGCCCAGCTCGACGCGTGGATCGCAGAGTCGCGGCTCACGCAGCACCGGTTGAAGGTCTTCTTGATCCCGGCGGTCGTCGCCGCGATCGGCGTGTCGGTGTGGTCGCACGCGCTCGGTGCACTCGTGTTCGTGTCGATCGGGATCGTGGCGGTGTTCGGGTTCTGGATCACGGCGGCCCACATCACCGACTGGGAGGGCCAGCAACACCGGATCGATCATCCGCCGCAGCCGGCGCTGACCAAAGATGGTCGGCTGCGAAGAGAGCGCGACTAGTACTCCGCCACAGAGGTCTTGATCGGTTGAACTGATCAGCGCTCAGTCGAGCCCGAGCCCGAACCCGAGCCCGAGCCCGATCTCTTGACGACCATGGCAGTGAGCACCATCGCAACGACTCGTAGGAGGCCGCGCCCGGTCTGCAACAACGACTCGTCCATCAGGGCGAGTACTCGACAAGCGTCAAGGATCGATGCCGAGTCTGTCGCCGAACGCCGGCCATTCGATAGAAACGCGCCTTGTCGGCGAACGCGAATTCTCCTGCACCCTCGGCGATGTGGAACGAAATCGAGCTGGCAGCGCGGCGAAGCCGATCAACGAGATAAGAACGACCCCCTCGGGAGGTTTCCAGCGATCGTGTCCGCGAGCGCAAGGAACTGGATCGCTGCTCGACTGACGTCGAGGCGCTGCTCGAACTCGTTCATCCAGACCCTATCGGCCGGCAGCGCTTCGGGTTGCCGAAGTCGGGCTCGGGCTCGGATTCAACCGGTCAGAATCTGTGTGGCAAAGTACTAGAACAACGAACGCTGCGCGGCGTCGCCGACCGGCACGATGCACGACGGATCATCGTGGTCGGCCTTGTTGACCCACGTCGAGACCTCGTCGACGCGCCAGTTGCCGACCGGCGGAATGCCGAGCAACGCGTGCGCACCTTCGCCATCGAGCGACGGATCCAGCCACGCCGACCACGCCCTGCGATCGAGCACGACCGGCATCCGATCGTGGATCGGCCGGACGAGCTCGTTCGGTGGACCGGTCACGATCGTGAAGCTCGTGATCTCGCGGCCGCTGTCGGCGACCGCGCGTGCCCACAGGCCCGCGAACGCGACGAACCGGTGATCGTCGGGATGGATGTACATCGGCGTCGGGATCTTGCCGGTGCGTCTCCATTCGAAGAAACCATCGGCCGGCACGAGGCAGCGCTCGTGCGCGAGCGCATCGCGGAACACCTGCTTGGCATCGAGCGATTCGACGCGCGCGTTGATCATCAGCGGCGGCTTCGAGCCCGGCTTGGTGCCCCAGAACGGGATCAGGCCCCAGCGCATCATCTCGATCGTACGCACGCCGTCACGCAGCGTGACGACCGGTGCCGGCTGGGTCGGCGCGACGTTGAACCGCGGCTTCCACCACTCGTTGTGCGGCGTCGCCGGATCGAGCGCGGCCTCGAGGTCCTGGATCAGATCGTCTTGCCGCGTGACGGTGTAGCGGCCGCACATGGTCAGCTCAGGCGTAGCACGCAGATCTGGAGGTAGCGATCCTGCGGCTGCGCGGCGACGGTCGGATACTCCGGCGGCAGCCCGCCCTGCTCGACGATCGCCGCGGTGCGGCCGGCGGTCTTCAGTCCCTTGAGCGCGAGCTTCGACAGCGAGCCGAGCTCGTGCGTGTTCGCGGCGAGCCACAGCAGGCCCGACGGCGGGATGACCGCCGCGGCTTGCGCGATCAGCTGTGGATAGTCGCGATCGAGCACCCACGGCGAGCCGCGCGCCGTCGAGAACGTCGGCGGATCGATCACGACGAGGTCGTAGCGCTCCTTGTCGCGGCCGGCGCGCGCGAGATAGCGGATCGCATCGCCGGCCTCGAACTTCCACTTGTCGCCGGTGAACCCCGCGCGTGCGAAGTTGCCCGCGGCCCACGCCTGGACGCCCGTCGAGGTGTCGACGTTGGTCACGCTCACCGCGCCGCCGCGCGCACACGCGAGGCCGAGCGCACCGGTGTACGAGAACAGATTCAACACGCGCGCACCGGCGGCGAACCGCGGCAAGCCGCGCCGGTGCTCGCGCATGTCGGTGAACAGGCCGGTGTTGAGCCCCGACAGCGCGTGGATCTCGTAGGTCGCGTCGTGCTCGGTCGCGTGATGCTTGTCGTCGACCTTGCCGACGAGTTCTTGCTCGACCGCATCGGCGCCGCCCCGCGCGCGCAGCTTGACGACCGCGCCGGACAGCTTCGCGAAGCCGATCACGGCTTGCGCGAGCTGGTTGCCCAGCGAGCGCAGCGCCTCGCCGTACACCCAGATCACGGCGACCGGGCCGAGCACGTCGCACGCGAACCCGGGGAGCCCGTCGCCGGCGCCGTGCAGCAAGCGATACGCGCGGCCGTCGCCGACGACGCCGAGTTGCTTGCGCCACGCGAGCGCGCGCTCGACCCGCAGCGCGAGCAACGTCGCGTCGATCTTGATCAGGCCATCGTTCGGCACCGCGAGCACGCGCAGCTTCGCGTTGTCCGGATCGGCGATCGCGAGGCCGAGCTCTTCGCCGTTGTCGTCGACGAGCCGCACGTGCGCACCGGCCGCGAGCGCGGCGAGCGCGGGTACGCGCGTGGTGTCGATGTCGCGACCACCGCCGGCGAGGAACGTCGCCGCGAACGCGGGAACCGCGACGTCAGTCACGGTAGCGCATCACGAAGAAGAGGTTGAGCACCGCCCCCAACAGATCCAACCCGACGAGCGCGGTCACCGCGGCGTCCGGCATTCCGAAATGCGCGATCGCGACGAGCCGGCTGATCGCGATCCCACCCAGCGCACAGGCACCGGCGACCAGGCCCATCCGGATCCGCGCGGGCTTCAGCGCGCACCACGCGAAGAACAGCGCGACGCCGACCTCCAGGCCGCCGTACAGGCCCTGGACGTCGACGACGCCCGCCGGCACCGTCATCGTGACGCCGACCTTCGCGGCCATCTGCTCGGGGATCACCCAGTACAGGGCGCCGAACAGGCCGAACACGAGCGCATCGAGCGCGAGGAGGATGCGACCGCCGATCAAGGTAGCGCAACCTACCAGCCTCTAGCGAAACCGACACGCCGCGTGACCGAGTACCTGCGGTCCATCGACGGTGCCGGTCGGTGTCGCGACCCAGCCGCGCGCGATCCGCGCATCGAGCAACTCGTCGGCGGTCGGTCGATGGTCCCACCCGGAGACCGCACTCACGGCACCGAGTCACGTCGTATCGAAGACCTGCCAGCCATCGCGCAGCCGCACGATCACGTCGTGCGTGTACTCGTCCTGCACGATCACCTCGACGAGCTCGCCCTGCTGCGCGAACATCCATGCGAGGACGTCCTCCAGGGTTCGCAACTGAGTCACCCCTTCATAGTACATTAACGAAGTGCGGTGGCTCTTGGTGATCCTGCTGACCGGATGCGTGCGCGATCCAGCTCCGGCCTCGTGTCCCGAGCTCGCGGTCGGTGACCTCGCGCTGACCGAGATCCGCGGCCCGCAGAATCAAGACGCTCTCGGCGCGTGGGTCGAGCTCTACAACACGTCGACCCGCACGCTCGATCTCGAGGGCCTCGAGATCAGGTTTCGCAAGAAGGACGGCAGCTCGGAGACCGACGTGCTCGTCCGCCGCTCGCTCGAGGTCGCCGCCGCGGGCTACGTCACGCTCGGCGTGTTCGCCGACGACACCACGCGCCCCGACTACATCGACTACGGGATGTCGAGCGATTTTCACACCAGCTTCCTCGCGGCCGCCGCGGTCGACGTCGAATCGTGCGGCGTGCGGATCGATCGCGCGACGTACGACGTGTTGCCCGGCATGGGGACGTACTCGCTCGGCGCGATGCCGCCGACCGCGGATAACAACGACCTGCCGATCAACTGGTGCACCGACGCGACCAACCTCGCGGGCACGTACCCCGGCACTCCTCGACAGGCGAACCTCGCATGTCCGTAAAGCTGCTCTCGCTCGTCTTGCTCGCCGCGGTCGCGTGCTCGAGCCAACCGGATCGCTACACCCGCAGGCAAGCGCAGAAGTCGCTGGCGCGGCTCGAGACTCCCGGGCTCACGATCGGCGAGTTCACGATGGGTCGTGTGGTCGATGGCGACACCATCCTGGTCGAAGGTCTCGACAGCTCGTTGCGCCTGCTCGGCATCGATACCGAGGAGACGTTCAAGCACGAGGGCGAGCGCCGCGCGTACGACGCCGGTTGGGATCAGTACAAGATCGGGATGCGCACCAAAGATGGCAAGCGGTCGCCGCGGCCCGCGAAGTTCGCGACGCCGATGGGCGACTTCGCGCGTGACTGGGCCCTGAAGTGGTTCGCCGGCGTCGAGAAGGTCCGGCTCGAGCGCGATCATCCCGCGGAGATCCGCGATCGCTACAATCGGTATCTCGCGTACGTGTTCGCGAACAAGCACGGCGTGTGGCTCAACTACAACGTCGAAGCCGTCCGCGCCGGCATGGCGCCGTACTTCCCGAAGTACGGGCAATCGCGCCGCTATCACAAGGACTTCGTCGACGCGGAGGCCGAGGCGAAGGCGGCGAAGCGCGGGATCTGGCAACCCGGCGTCGAGGCGTACGACGACTATCCCGAGCGCGAAGCCTGGTGGGGCGCGCGCGGCGAGTTCGTCACGAAGTTTCGCGAGGAAGCCGAGGGCAACGGCGGCAAGCCGAACTACATCGATCTGACGCACTGGGATGCGCTGTCGACGCTCGAGTCGATGATCGGCAAAGAGGTGGTGATCCTCGCCACCGTCGGCGAGGTCTATATCGGCGAGAAGGGCCCGACCCGCGTGACGCTGTCGCGCGCGCAGAAGAGCGACTTCCCGCTGATCTTCTTCGACAAGGACGTGTTCGGCTCGTCCGGCATCGCCGCCTGGAAAGGCGAGTGGGTCCGGGTCACCGGCGTGCCCTCGTTCTACGAAAACAAGCACACCCACAAGAAGCAACTGCAGCTCCAGATCGACCGCGCATCGCAGATCGAGCTGTCTCCTGTGCCCGGGCTCACGAAGACGACGGTTCCGACCCCAACACCGACGGTTTCGCCCTCCGCAGATAGCCCGGATTGATTTACGCTAGGGCAATGCGCCCCGGCTCGTTATGCCTCATTGGTGGCCTCGTTGGCCTCTCATTAACGTCGTGTGGCCCCGCGGATTCGAGCACCGGATGCAAGCAGACGTTCGTCTCCGGCGATCTCGTGATCACCGAAGTGTTCGCCGACTTCCAGGCGCCCACGGGCGGCGCCGGCACCGACGACGGCAAGGAATGGTTCGAGATCTACAACAACACCGAGCGTCCGCTCGATCTCGAGGGGCTGACGATCGTCCACAGCCGCCCCGATGGCACGAAGGCCCAGTCGCACATCATGACCGAGGTCGTGGTCGCGCCCGGCCAGTACTTCACGCTCGGCAACGCGACCTCGGATCTCGTGCCGGCGTACGTCGACTACGGCTACAGCGCGGACCTCGGCGGGTTCTACAACTCCGACGGCGGCAAGCTCGCGCTCAAGTGTGGTGACAGCGAGATCGACTCCGCGGTCTACGCCGGCGTCAAGTCCGGCCACTCGCGCGAGCTCGGCGATGGCACCGCGCCCGATTACACGCTCAACGACGATCAAGCGAACTGGTGCCAGGGCGACGACACCG
The DNA here is from genome assembly GCA_039935615.1 of Kofleriaceae bacterium. GTDB lineage: Bacteria > Myxococcota_A > Polyangia > Haliangiales > Haliangiaceae > JABFXX01. The sequence goes on along the minus strand of JBDTJY010000143.1, from coordinate 6,806 downwards.
AGTTCGATCCCGGCAACTTCGGCACGCCGGGCGGCGAGAACGATTGCCAACCGGTGGTGGTCGGCGCGTGCAGCGACGGCGGCACGATGCGCGACACCGTGCCACCCGCGATCGGCGACCTCGTGATCACGGAGCTGATGCCGAAGCCGAAGGAAGTGTCGGCGACGCTCGGCCAGTGGTTCGAGATCAAGGCGATGAAGGACGTCGATCTCAACGGCGTCGGCCTCGATCGCGCGAACGACAACATGGTCAAGCCCGAGATCATCGACAACGCCGATTGCGTGCACCTCAACGCGAACGAGTACGCGGTGTTCGTGCGCAACGCCGACTTCACGATGAACGGCGGCGTCCAGGCGATGGGCACGTTCACGTTCTCGCTCAACCCGTCGGCGACGCCGGACCTCCAGCTCGTGTACGGCACCGACGTGATCGATGCGGTCACCTGGACGACGTCGACGACGGGCGCATCGCTGGCGCTCGCTCCGGGCGTCACCGATGCCGCCTCGAACGACGACCAGGCGAACTTCTGCAACGGCTCGGTGCTCTACAACACGATGGACCTCGGCACGCCCGGCATGGCCAACACCGCGTGCCCGGTGGTCGTGCAACCCGGCCAGTGCCTCGATGCCGGCACGCCGCGCGCGATCGTCAAGCCTGCCGCCGGCGCGATCGTGATCAACGAGATCCTCGCGAACCCGGCGCTGACCGGCACCGATGCGGCGCAGGAGTGGTTCGAGGTCGCGAACACCGGCGCGGCCGCGTTCGATCTCAACGGCCTCACCGTCAAGGGCACCGCCGTGACCGGCAACACCGTGAGCTCGCCGGACTGCAAGTCGGTCGCCGCGGCAGGCTTCGCGGTGTTCGCGCACTCGACCGACGCGGCGACCAACGGCGGGCTCGCCGGGGTCGACGCGACGTTCACGTTCGCGCTCGGCAATAGCAATGGCGCGCTGTCGGTGCTCGACGGTGCGACCGTGCTCGATGCCGTGACGTGGGGTTCGTCGACGCAGGTCGATGGGCTCTCGATCCAGCTCCAGCCGACCCACACCAACGTCACCGACAACGACGACGCGACGCCGACCAACACGACCGACTACTGCAAAGCCGTCGCGGGCCAGATCTACGGCACCGCCACGAACGCCGGTACGCCCGGCGCCGTCAACGTATGCATGTAACGCTGGGCCTGCTGCTCGCGCTCGGCGCCTGCAGCGGCGCGCCCGGCTCCGACTGCGGCCCGAGCTCGGGCACGGTCGAGCGCGTGATCGACGGCGACACGATCGTGCTGACCACCGGCGAGAAGATCCGCTACCTCCTGATCGACGCGCCCGAGACCACGAACGGTCACGACGATTGCTACGGCTCGAACGCGGCGACGTTCAACAGCGATCTGGTGTTGAACAAGACCGTCGACCTCACCTACGACACGCAGTGCACGGACATGTACGGCCGCTTGCTCGCGTACGTCTCGGTCGACGGCATGGACGTCAACGAGCTGATGGTCCAACGCGGCTACGCGTGCGTGCTGTTTATTCCACCCGACGGCCAGTCGCGCTACGACGAGTTCAAGTTGGATCAGGCCGACGCGAAGGCGATGAACAAGGGCATCTGGGGTTCGTGCGACCCGCTCCCACCCGCCTGCTGAGCGCGCGCCTTGCATCGCGTGATGGCGATGATCAGGACACTGCTGTTGGTGTGCGTGGCAAGTTGTGGCAGCGCCGGCGCGTCGTTCAAGCCGGCGACGCTGCCGGATCTCGTCGCGGCCAAGCCCGCAGAGCACCCGCTCGCCTCGCGCGAGTTGCTGCTGGTTCCCGGCGAGCACATGATCTACGAGGTCCACCTCCACGGGATCACGGTCGGCAAGTTCGAGATGGAGGTCGGCGAGACCGAAGTGACGAGCCACTTCCAGACCGACAGCCTCGCGGCTGCGTTCGCGAATGCGCACCACGATCTGTCGACCGTGCTCGATCGAGCGACGGCGAGCACGACGATCGCGAGCGAGTCGCTCGTGATCGGCGAGGAGACCAAACACTTCGACTACGACGGCAAGAACGGGCAAACGGTGCACACCGCGTTGGGCCTGCTGCGCTCGTGGGTCGCGAGCGATGCCGCGCCGGGCTTCCTGATCGTGCAGGAGCTCGGGCATCCGTATCGGCTCGCCGTCAAGCGCCCGACCGTCGAGGATCTGCAGGGAACCAAGACGTTTCGCGTCGACGCGTCGGTCAACACCAAGTCGCCGATGACGATCCAGATCTGGTTCGCGACCACGCCGGATCGCAAGCCGCTCAAGTTCGAGATCGTGAACGACGATTTCCACGTGACGGCAAATCTCATCCCGACGTGAAGACCTATGAAGTTGTGTTGCGCGCCAACAACACGTGTCACGCATCGGCACAGCTCGCGTGGTCCAACCGGTGGAGCCCACGTAAAACTTGAACGGCGCGAGCCGTGCACATGCGACCTCGGTAATGAGGGCCGTCTACACCGCGATCGCGGTGATCGGGATTTCCTTGCCTGCGCTCGCCTTCGCCGACGACGAAGTGCTTGCGCCGACGATGGATTCCGATCATCCGGTGATGTGTCTGCGCGACGCTTCGGATCTCGTCTGGCGAATCCAGTGCGATCCACGTACGCGCGTTTGTCTCTACGCACCGAACGAAGAGCTCGACTCGACGGGAGGACGAGTCAAAGGCTTGGAACGAGCACGGACCTGCGAGCTCGATGCGCCGTTCGATCGCAAGGCGATGGAAGCGCAGGGCTTCACGTTCGTCGCCGGGCGCGTCGACGCGCCGTACGGCTGGATGCGCGACGAACGCCAGCGCGTGTTCCAGGTCAACTTCGATCTGCGCCGCCGGATGTACTTCGGCGTCGCGTACACGCCGCAGAAGGTGCTCGACAATCCGCTGCAGAGCACGCGGACGTCGGTCGACTTCGGCCTGTTCGTCTACAACTACCTCAGCGACGGCAAGACGCCGACCCGCCATCGCCTGCGCTTGTTCGAGGGCGCGGTCCACATGCAGCCGTTCTCCGCCGAGGTGGTGATGGCGCACTACGACATGTCGCATCGCTTCATCGATCCGCTGCTGCGGATCACGACGTTCGTCGGCCCACCGGCGCGTCACGACCTCGTGCTCGATCTCGGCATGTGGAGCGAGGTCGGCAACCTCGAGCTCCACCAGACCCCGATCGGCAACTCGCAGTTGTGGCGGCACGCGACCGCGCAGGTGACGCTCGATCTCTGGCAGTCCGCGGATCTCGATTCGTTCGCCCGGATTCGCACCGGCTTCGGCCTCGAGGGCCAGCGCGACGACGTCAACGGCTATCGCTCGGCGATCACCGAGAGCTCCGCGTTCGATCTCGACTGGGTGCTCGACCCCGCGGGGTTCCACAACCTGCGGTTCGAGATCTCGCACGAGATTCCGCGCTACTTCACGCCGACCGCGACGACCGGCCAGTACGTCCAGCGGTTCAAGGCGAACCTGCAATACGAACAGATCATCCTCGCGATCAACGACCAACCGCTGTCGCTCACGCTCGCCGGTGGTGGCCAAAAACGCAACGACTTGCCCGGCGTGCCCGATACGTGGGCCTTCGTGTTCGACGTTGGCCTCCGGTTTAGCCTGTGGGCGCCGCCACGCGCGCACTCGTAGTCGCGGCGTTCGTCGCGTTGGCGTACCACCAGGCCTCGGCCGACGAGTGCACCGGAGTCACCAGCGTCGGCGACCGCTTCGCGACGTGCTTCGATCTCGGCAACCGCCTCAGCGTCACCACCGCGTACGGTGGGAGCTCCGGGTTCGGCGCCGGCATCGCGCTGCGCCACGAGATCACGTTCGACGACGATCCGGATCTCGAATGGAAGATGGAGCACCAGCTCCTCGAGAGCACGTACACGCTCGCGCTCGACGCACCCGATAGCTTCACCGGCACGTTCTACGCCGGGCGCTATCTCCGCCACGCGCGCGACGGCCACATCCTGCTGCCGCTCGGTGGTGGCGCGCCGAAGAAGATCTTCCTGCCGTTCGATATCGGCGCGATCTTCGAGATCGGCCGGCTCGATTGGCGGCACATGGATCCGACGTTCACGATCGGCGTCGTGCGCGTCGCGCCGATGATCGACCTCGCGCGCTCGCGCGACTACAAGCGGATCTTCGCGATCGGCCCCGCGATGCACTGGGACATGGAGGTCGACCGCACGTTCAACGGCATCACGCAGCAGACCGTCGCGCCGTTCACCGAGGGGCTCGCGACGATCCGGCTCGAGTCGAACGACGGCCTGTACGTCGCCGAGCTCCGCGCCGAGGCCGGCACCGCGTGGCGCAGCGATCGCGGCTGGCATCCCGAAGCGCGCGCCTCGGCCGAGCTCGAGCGGATCCTGATCGCGATCGACGATCGGCCGATCGCGCTCACGGCCAGCGTCTCGTACGACAGCGTCCGCGACGAGACGCTCGCGCGCGTCGGCCTGCGATTCGTGATCCTGGATCGCACCGATCCACGCGTTTCTCTGCGTCGGGGCATCACGCCCTGAGGGGCATTCTGGTAGATTAGGATTGGGTGAAGAAGGCTGTCGTCATCACGCTGGCCTTGCTCCTGGCTCGCACCTCGTATGCGATTCCGTACGAGGCGTTCATCGACGCCGACAGCGAAGAGGATCTCAACGACCTCCTCGCTTCGAACGATATCTCGCAGGACACGTTCGACGAGCTGCTCGACCTGCTCGAGCAAGGCGTCGATCTCAACACCGCGGATCGCGCGGAGCTCTACACGCTGCCGAACCTCACGTACGCCGACGTCGACAAGATCATCGCGTATCGCTCGCTCAACAAGGGTCGGATCAACGATCCGGCCGACCTGGTCTCGGCCGGCGCGCTGACCCAAGAACAACTGCTCGCGATCTCCGGCTTCCTCGTCGTGCGGCCGCGCGGAGACAACCCGGCCGCGATCCACGGCTGGATCAAGGCCGACACTCGCTACACGGTCCACGACAACCAGGCGCCTCCCGGCGTGCTCCGCGCGCGGTTCACGGCGCTGCGCCACCTCACCGCGGGCATCGCGCTGACCTCGACCCGCCTCGAGATCGGCGAGCCCCAGTACGATCCGAACCGCGGTGCGCTGATCGCCGACCCGGCGAAGTACAGCGGCAAGATCGCGAAGGCGTACGTCAAGTGGGAGGACAACGACTACTCCGCGATCCTCGGGAGCTATCGCGCCGGGTTCGCGCAGCGCCTGACGTTCGACAACACCCGTCACTACACCCCGAACGGGCTGTACCTCGACGACCAGGTGTTCTACTCCAGCGACCTCACGACCGATTGCAAGCAGTCCGCGGGCGAGCTCCTCGACTCGCCGTGCGCCGGTACCGCCGCGGACCGCTACATCACGCCGGACTTCATCTTTCGCGACTCGTTGTTCGGCGTCGGCGGCGGCGTGAAGCACATCGAGCTCGAGACCGGCTGGATCCAGGCGTACGCGTTCGCCTCGGCGTCGCGGCGCTCGATCTATCAGTACGAGCTCGTCGTGAAGGACAACCCGGACGGCACGGTGCACTGCGCCGATCCGCACGACGACGCGAACCCCGACTGCGCGGCGCCGACGGTGTACGTCCGGCCATCGGGAGATCTCCTGACGCCGACCGCGCGGTTCTCGTTCGAGACGTTGCCCAACGTGATCCTCGAGAAGCTCGCCGGCGGCAACCTCTCCTACTTCCACGATCGCCGGAACTCGGTCGGGCTCACCGCGTACGGCGCCGAGGCCACCAGCCTCGTGTCCGGCGTCGATCTCGACTTTCAAGAATGGTCGACCCATCCGTTCGGTGGCCGCTACGGCGCCGCCGGCGGCAACTTCGCGTTCGGGCGCGATTGGCTCGACGTGTTCGGCGAGGCCGCGCTCAGCTTCAACAATCAACCGAAGTTCGACCCGGCGTTCTCCAAGGCGCCGAGCGGTGGCGGCCCGGCGGCGATCCTTCGCGTCACCGCGACGCGCAAGCACGAGGAGCTCGAGGTCGTCGGTCGCTACCTCTCGACCGGCTACGACAACCCGTACTCGCGGCCGATCTCGGAGCCCGACGAGTTCGACGGCCAGCGCGCGCGCGACGAAGCCGGTGTCCGCGTGCGCTACGTCCGCGCGAGCAAGCAGTTCCAGCTACGCTCGCTGGTCGACGTCTGGGAGAATCCATCGACCGGCATCGCGAAGCTCGACACCTACGTCCGCGCCAACGTGCGCACGACCGACGAGCTGTGGCTCGGCCTGTGGGAGCGCTACCAGGACAAGGACCTCCAGCGCGGCGGTCACGACCAGTGTTACGAGGTCTCGACCGACATGAACGAGAACGGCGAGCCGATTCCGTGCGGCGGTCGCCAGCTCACGTCGATCGTGCGCGCGATGTATCGGCCCGACGCGACGCTATCGGCGACGGTCATGCTCGAGCACCAGTTGCTCGACGACAACACCCAGGCGATCTTCAAGCACAGCTTTCGCCAGGACTACGCGGCGTGGGCGATCGTCCTGTGGAAGCCGAACGCGGATCTGCGCGTGCGCGGCCGCGTGCGTTACCTCGATGAAGCGGTCGAGGACAGCGCGTATCTCGAGACGTCGGTGTCGACCGTCCTCGATGCGACGATCCGCCTGCGCGACGCCGACCACCTCCGGGTGCGGTTCGACACCAAGTTCTGGCTCGACGACCGGCTGAGCACGATGGATCGCGTGCCAAATCCCGAGCTTACGTTCTGGCTGATGTACGAAGCCCGGCTGTAAGAAAACCTGCGCAGTTTGCCGATCCGCCGCGTCTTGTCGACATGGCCGCGGAAAGCACT
>JBDTJY010000142.1:0-89492 GCA_039935615.1 Kofleriaceae bacterium | reverse complement strand
ACCATCGCGGTCGCGTTGCCCTTCGGATCGTGGGTGATGCCCTGCTGCGGCGCGAGGATCGCGTCTTGATCGATCGCGAAGTCGAGGCGAGCGCGCACGAACATGCCGGGCAGCAGCGTCTCGTCGGCGTTCGGGAACGTCGCGCGCAGCGTCACGGTGCCGGTCGCTTCGTCGACCGCGACCTCGGCGAACTCGAGCTTGCCGTCGAGCGGATACAGCGAGCCGTCGCCGAGTACGAGCTTGACCGCCGTCGAGCCCGCCGCGAGCTTGCCCGCCCCGAGCGCGGCGCGCAGCCGCAGGCGCTGATCGCTCGACTCGGTGAGATCGACGTAGATCGGATCGAGCGAGCGAATCGTCGCGAGCGCCGCCGGCTGGTTCGCAGTCACGAGCGCGCCGGCGGTGATCGACGACTTGCCGATCCGGCCGCTGATCGGCGCGACGATCGACGTGTAGCCGAGGTTGATCTGCGCGGTGTCGAGCGCCGCGGACTTCTGCGCGACGCTCGCGGTTGCCTGCGCGTGCGCGAGCCGAGCGTCGTCGGCTTCTTGCTTCGACACGCCCTCGATCTTGACGAGGCTCGCGAACCGCTCGTCGCGAATCTTCGCGGACTCGAGCATCGCTTTCGCGTTGTCGAGATCCGCCTTCGCACCCTCGTAGGCGGCGCGATACGGCGCCGAATCGATCTGATAGAGCACCTGTCCCGCCTTGACGCGCGCGCCTTCGACAAACGTACGCGCCTTGACGATGCCGCTGATCTGCGGCCGCACGTCGGACTCGAGCGACGCGGTCGTGCGTCCCGGCAACTCGCTCTGCAACGCGACCTTCTCGGTCTTCAGCGTGACGACGGTGACCTCGCCGGGTGGCATCTGACCGCCACCTGGTTGTTGTCCGGCAGGGCTCTTACTGCAACCCACCACCACTAGGATCGAGAGCATCAACGCGCGCATGTGCGGACGACTAGGTACCACTTCTCCTCCGGATGAACATGTACGATCGCCAGTGGTACACGGGCGTCGCAGGAGTCGCAGATTGTCGCAGCTGTTCAGGATTTCGACACCTCCGGGTATGCTGACCGTGATGCAGCTCTTGCTCGACGGCCCGCTCACCGCCACCGAAAACATGCGGCGCGACGAGCTGCTCCACGACACCCGAAAGCCGGTCGTTCGACTCTACGGGTGGAAGCCCGAAGCGGTCAGTCTCGGCCACAGCCAGACCGAAGCCGACATCGATCGCGACGTCGTGCGCGAGTATCACTTGGATGTCGTCCAGCGCGGCACCGGCGGCGGCGGCATCCTCCACAACGCGAGCGAGGTCACGTACGCGGTCGTGCTGCCGATCGATCATCCGCAGCTCACCACGAACATCACGCAGAGCTTCGGGTTGATGTCGCGCGGAGTCGTGCACGCGCTGCGCGCACTCGGACTTCCGGCGGAGCTCGAGAGCATGCCGGATCGCACGCGCGATGCGCTGTGCTACGTGCGCGTCCAGGGCACGAACGTGATGGTGCGCGGCCGCAAGATCTCCGGCGGTGCACAGCGCCGCACCAAGTGGGCGGTGCTCCAGCACGGCACCGTGATCGTCGATCGCGACGAAGCGCGACTCGCTCGGGTGTTTCGCGCCAACCCGTCGCTGATCGAGGAGAAAGTCACGAGCCTCGCGATCGAGAACGTCACGCCGACGCGCGACGAGCTGATCGCGGCGCTGATCGCCGGCTTCACCGACGTGTTCGGAGCGCTCGAGCGCGCGACGTGGGATCCGTCGTTCGAACGCGAGCCGATCAACCCGTAGGCCCCCACTCGACCGCGGCGATGAACGAGAGCAGCACGACCGCACGACCCGACGAGGCGTTTTCGCCCCCCGTCGCGAACGCGATCACCCGCAGCCGCTGAGGCCGTCTTCCGACGGAGACCCACTCAGATTCGTCATCCGAGCGCCATCCTAGTCATTCCTGACATTGTCTATCCACTTCGATAAGTCCTACATGTCGACTTCGCGAACGGAAGGCCACGAAATCCCGACGAGTTCCGCTAAGCTTACCGCGAGGGTCTTGGAGTTACTTGGGTGAGCCAGTCTCCTAATTCGGACGACGATTATCAGATCGAGGTCGCGGCAGCGCCACGCGTTGCCGCGCCGCGCCGACCACGCACGCCCAATCCGCAGGTGGATGAAGCGATCCAGTCCGGGGAGATCGAGCTACCTCGCTCGCTGATCATTCGCAGCAGCCAGAGTCCGCCGCTCGAGCGCGACGACCACACCGAACGCACCGAGCCACCGCCGCAGGTCGCGATCGAGAAGCGCGCTCGGTTCGGTCGGCTCGCGTGGTTGATCGCCGCGATCGCGCCTGCGATCGCCGCGATCGTCCTTCGCTACGCACAGCCAGCCGTGACGGCGCCGGGCGCACAGCACTCGGCCGAGGCCGAGTCGTTCGCGCAGCTCGTCGGCACGTCGCTCGACGCGGCCGTGCACACCGCGCAGCTTCGTGCGGCGGCGCTCGCGTCGTCGTCGATGTTGCGCGCGGGGATCCAGACCGATGCCGCGACGCTCGCCGACATGGCGAAAGATCAAGACGTGGTGTTCGGACTCGCCGCCGGCGAACGCGTCGAAGTGTTCCAGACCGGCACCCACGCGGCGGTCTCGATGCTGCGCGTGCCCGGCGGCGCGGCGCCGATCCCGAACATCACCGTGCCCAACATCGAGCGCCTCGACATCGAGGGCTCGAAGGTCATCGTCGTCGTCACCGCGCCGATCACGCAGCCGGGTGGTGCCACGGCGGGTCTGATCGCCCTCGCCGCTCCGATCGATCTCGCGAAGCCCCAGTTCGCTCAGCTCTCCGGCGTCGCGCTCACCGGGTTCGCGAAGCCGATCGCGCTCGGCGGCGGCGCGGCCTCGCCGACCGGGACCACGATCGCCGTGCCGATCGCGACGACGATCAAGGGCCCGACGCTGTCGATCACCGCCACGCTCGCCGCCGCTCCGGTTCCGGCGACGGATCACTTCCTGGCCTACGCACGGTATGCATGCGCCGCGCTCGCGACGCTGTTCCTGTTGATGTACCTGGCGAGCGTGATCATCCGCCGATGACCTTGAAAGTCGGCGACGCCGTCGAGGGACGGTACAAAATTCTCAAGGCCCTCGATCAAGGGGGGATGGGCGACGTGTTTCTCGCCGAGCACCAACTGATCAAGCGGCGCGTCGCGCTCAAGTTGTTGCGCGCCGACCTCGCCGAGGATGCCGACGTCCTCGAGCGCTTCATGAACGAGGCGCAGGCCGCAGGCACGCTCGGCCACCCGAACATCGTCGAGTCGACCGATATGGGGTTCACGCGCGACGGCGTGCCCTACATCGTGTTCGAGTTCCTCGAGGGCTCGCTGCTGACCGACGAGATCTATCGCGTGCGCGGCCTGGCGACGCGACGCGCGTTGCGGATCGCGCGCCAGATCGCATCAGCGCTCCACGCCGCGCACTCCGCCGGCATCGTCCACCGCGATCTCAAGTCCGACAACGTGTTCCTGACCGACCGCGACGGCGCGCTCGATCACGTGAAGGTGCTCGACTTCGGGATCTCGCGCTTCCTCGAGGCCGATGACAACGTGCGCAACCGCGCGATGGTGATCGGCACGCCGCAGTTCATGGCGCCCGAGCAGATCACGCATCCCGAGACCGTCGATCGGCGTGCCGATATCTACGCACTCGGCGTCATCCTCTACGAGATGCTGGCGTGTCGCCGGCCGTTCGAGAACGCAGCGGATCCCGAGGCACTGTTCCAGCAGATCATCTCCGAGCCGCCGCCGCCGCTCGGCGTCGCCGATCTGCCACCGGGCCTCGAGACGATGATCGTCGAGCGGTTTCTCGCGAAGGATCCCGACGCCCGGTTCGCGACGATGCAGGACGCCGAGGCGGCGCTCTCGGCGTTCGCGGGCATCATCCGGCCGCCGGGTCGCGACAGCGCACCGATCCCGCTCGCGATCCCACCGCCCGAGGCCGCGGTCGCCGTCGCGCTGCCGCCACCGCCGCCGCCACGCCAACGAACGAGCATCGCGTGGCTGGTCACCGCGATCGTCGCGGCCGCGGCCGGCGCCGCGTTGCTCGTCGTCGATCCGAAGACCACCGCGGATCCGAACATCGCGCTGGTCCAAGGCGACGCCGACAAGCTGACCGCGGCGATCGAGTCGGCGACCCACGCGGCGCAGCTTCGCGTCAACGGCCTCGCGCAGACGCCGATGCTGCGCGCCGGCGTCGAGACCGACGTCGCGACCGTCACCGACATGTTCAAGAGCGAGTTCTCGCTCCAGCTCTCGCCGGGCGATGCGTTCGCGCTGCTCCAAAAACACGACGGCCAGCTCGCGACGATGCTTCGGGTCCCGGCGAACATCGGCCTCGCGGTCCGGCCGGATCATCAGCCTCGCCTCCAGGTCGCGACGTCGGGCTTGGAGGTCGTCGTATCGTCGCCGGTGACCGGCCGCAATGGCACCGAGATCGGCGCGGTCGCACTCGGGATCCCGATCGACCTCGGACCGCTGAAACACCAACTCGGAACCCACGCGATTGCCGCGGAACTTCACGGACTTACAGCCCCGGTCGTGCTGGTCGCACCCCACGGCACCGGGACTCCGACGACGATCGCGCTCGCGTTCCCCAAGGAGCTCGGCGTCACCGCGACCCTCGCCGCCACGGTGCCGGTGGTCGTAGCCCCCAATCGAACGGTCGCGAGGGTCCGGCTGGCCTGTTGGGCGCTCGCTGGAATCCTCGCATTCGGCTATTTCCTGAACTTGCTACGAACGCGCCGACCGGGTTAGCTCCGGTGCATGACATCTCGTGGACTATTGGTTTGCGCGCTGCTGGCAGCGTGCGGTGGTGGCACTAAGAAGCCGGTCGAACCGACGCCCCCGGCGCCTCCCGCTGGCGGTGGCGATACGGTCGCAACGCAACCGACGAAGACGGCACCCGCGGCCGCGAAGTCGCTGTACGAGCGCCTCGGCGGTCAGCCGGCGATCACGGCGGTCGTCGCTGACTTCGTCGGCAATACGACGACCGATCCACGGATCAAGGAGCGCTTCTTCAACACCGACGCCGAGAACCTCAAGGCCAAGCTCGTCGAGTTCGTCTGTGTCGCCGCCGGTGGCCCGTGCAAGTACACCGGCAAGTCGATGGAAGACACCCACGCCGGCATGGACCTCGTCGACGACGAGTTCAACGCGCTCGTCGAGGACCTCGTCAAGTCGCTCGACAAATTCAAGGTCCCCGAGAAGGAGAAGGGCGAAGTGTTGGGCGCCCTCGGCCCACTCAAGCCGACGATGGTCGTCACGGCCGACAAGCTCCACCCGATCGACGACACGAAGCTCGCCGCGGTGACCAAGCTCGCGGCCACGATGAAGGACAAGGAGGCCGCCGAGCTCCTCAACGACGCGGTGATCGCCGGCAAGCGCGGCCAGCAGTCGTATGCCGAGCAGCTGTTCACCCGCGCGGAGATGAAGGCCGGCACGAAGGCCGTCGCCTCGGTCGCCTCGACGTTCCGCGCCGGCGCGCCGACACGCATCACCACCGCGACGAAGAAGCTCACCGATGAAGGTGCGCAGGCCAAGACGGTCGGCGGTTCGGAGACCGACGAGCCCGTGAAGAAGGCGCTCGCCGGCTCGCTCAAGGGCACGATGACGGTCGACGGCAAGGCGCCGGACGGCTTCGGCGTGATCATGATGTGGCCGAAGAGCGGCAAGTTTGCGAAGCGCACGCCGAAGCACCGCATCATCGAGCAGCGCGGCAAAGAGTTCGGCCCTCACGTGATGGCCGTGCCGGTCGGCTCGACGATCGCGTTCCCGAACTTCGATCCGATCTTTCACAACGTGTTCTCGCTGTCGAAGACCAAGCCGTTCGATCTCGGGATGTACAAGAACGGCGAGAGCCGCGAGGTCAAGGTCGACAAGGCCGGCATCATCCGCCTCGGTTGCAACCTTCACGCGTCCATGTCGGCGTACCTGATCGTCGTCGACGCTCCGGCATACGTCGCGACGAACGCTGACGGCACGTTCTCGTTCGCCAGCCTCGCGCCTGGTAAGTACCGCGTGCAGGCCTGGAACGAGCGCAGCGCGGAGCCGCTCGAGACCGAGATCGAGATCAAAGCCGGTGCGAATGACACCAAGCTCGATCTCAAGGCCGGCGGCTCGAAGGTCAGCCCCGACAAGTTCGGCGCGACCCGCGACGCGAAGTAGTTACAGCGTCTCGAGGAACGCGACGAGATCGCTGTGTTCCTGGGCGCTCAGGTTCATCCCGAAGCGGTCGTTGTAGAAGTCGACGACCGCATCGAGATCGGCCGCGAAGCCGTTGTGGAAGTACGGTGCGCGAGCGGCGAGGCCACGGAGGATCGGGCCCTTGAACCGGCCGATGTGGGCCCACTTGCCGCTGATCAGCGCGCGGCCCGGGTCGGTCGTCTGCGTGATCTCGTGGGTGACCTTGTTGCGCAGCGTGTAGAGCGGCATGTCGGCCGTGCGGCGGCTCGCGTCGGTGAGGCCGATGTTGAGCGGCGCGGCGACCGAGTGGTTGCCGGAGTTCGGCGTGTTGTGACACGTCGAGCAGGAACCGACGAGGCTCGCCGGAGAACCGAACGCCGGTTCGTCATTGAGACCGCCGACGCCGGTGATCGTGATCGCACGGGTGTTGAACAGCGCCTCGCCGCGAGCCACCGCGCGACGGTTGGTCGCCGTCATGTGGTTACCGCTGTTCGTGTTGGTCCACGCGCCGTAGATGTCGAACACGTTCGGGGTGAACGGCGCGCCGCGTGTGCCCGAACCCAGCGGTGCACCGATCACCAGACACGTGGGGTCGATACAATCGCCGAAGTTGTCGTTGATGCCGACGTGGAAGGTCTGCGCGATCGAAGCGTCGGGGCCACCCTTCGCACCGCTCGCCGTGAGGTCGGCGGCACCGAAATCGTAGACCTGCGAGAAGAACAACCCCACCTCGAAGTTGACGATCGACTCGCGCGTCGCGTCGTCGATCGGATCACCCTGCGCGTGGCCGGTCGTCGCGCCGTTGGCCTGATCGGACAGGTCGAAGTGGATCGACTGGCCGGCGAAGTTCTCGCGGCCATCCCACATCACCGTGGTGTCGAACTTGAGGTTGGTCGCCGGCAACGGACGGCGGAACAGCGAGAGCTCGGTCGCGCTCGCGTAGTGATAGGGATCGTCGACCGCGATCAACTCGAACTCGGCGGTCGCGGGGACACCGATGCCCACGCGGATCAGGCCCTTGTTGAGCAGCATCGAATACGCGGTCTTGCGTTTCTCGAACGTCGACACGTCCGCGTTCGGGTTGGTCGCGCCGTCGACCGGCCGGAAGATCGCGCCGAGGCCCGCGCCGTCATTGAACTGACCACCGCGCGTCAGGTTGAAGATCTCTTGGATCTGTGGAGGCGTGATGCCCCAGCCCGCGGTCGGGAGGTGACAGCTCACGCACCGCCGGCCGTTCTTGCCGAGGTCCTGGAAGAAGTCGTTCTTGAAGTCGATGCCGCCCGCCGTGCTGACCGTCGTTGCCCAGCCCGCCCCGTTCAAGACGGGCACGTGGTTGGGGAACAATTGGTTTTGATGACCCGTGATCGCCTCGACGGACGTTCCGGTCATGTCCACATCCTGTTGGTCCGTGCATGCGCCCATGAGCTGCAGCAGGGCCACTCCACCGAGCGCCATTAACTTCATCGTCGGTCTGTTAGTGCACGGTGAGGTCCAACCTTTTCGTAGTCGTTTTGGGCTCAACATTTCACTGGGTTGGCCGATGACAGGAGATTCGCTCCTGTATCAGATTCCATCCAGTCTGATACAACTTACGGTGATTGCTGGACCCTCAAACTGGGTCCTGTATGCTTTTCAATCCACGGGGTCGAATGGAGCGCGAGACCGTCACCGTCGCGGTATGTGCGACAAGCGCCAGCTCGCTCTCGGAGCTGGCGAGGATTCTAAGTAAGGCCGGCGGTTGGGGAATTGTCCCGATCCACTGGCCGAACGAGGTGGCCTGGACCGCGGCGCTCAACGCGAACGTCTACGTCGTCGATAGCGATGGGATGTGCGAGGAGCTGCTCGCCAATCTCCGCGCGCGCACCGTGCCGATGATCGCGATCGGCTCCGCACCGTTGGTCGAGATCTCCCCCGAGGTCTGGTTGCCGACGACGCCGACCTCGTCGCTGCTCGGGTCGTTGCTCGGCCATCTCCTGTCGAACCGTCGCGAGGAAGAAGACGTTACCGCGCCGATCCCGTCGTGGCGGCGCAAGAGCGACATGATCATCGGCAACAGTCCGCAGCTCCGATCGCTGCGATCGCAGCTCGATCAGCTCGCGGCCTCGCAAACGCCGGTGTTGATCACGGGCGAGAGCGGCGTCGGCAAGGAGCTCGTCGCGCGCTCGCTGCACTTCTGCGGTCCGCGTGCGAGCGAGGCGTTCGTCGCGATCAACTGCGCGGCGATCCCGGAGACGCTATTCGAGGCGGAGCTGTTCGGCTTTACCCGCGGGTCGTTTACCGGCGCGGTCAACGCGAAGCCGGGTGCGCTCGAGACCGCGCACGACGGCACGCTGTTCCTCGACGAGATCGGCGAGTTGCCGCTCGCGATGCAGGCGAAGCTGTTGCGCGTGCTCGAGACCGGCGAGGTCCAGCGCATCGGCGCGACCGAGCCCAGGACGATCAAGGTGCGCTTGGTCACGGCGACCAATCGCGAGCTCGACAAAGAGATCGAGACCGGACGGTTTCGCGAGGACCTCTACTATCGCATCCACGTCTATCCGCTGCACGTGCCGCCGCTGCGCGAACGCGCCGAGGACATCGCGCCGATCGTCACCCACCAGTTGTCGTCGATCGCGCGGCGCGAGAACCGCCCTGCCCTGCGCGTCACCGCCGCGGCGCTCGAGAAGCTGATCGCGTACACCTGGCCCGGCAACGTCCGCGAGCTCGTCAACATCCTCGAGCGCGCGGTGCTGATGTCGCCCGACAATGCGATCGACGCCGAGCACGTGATCTTCGCGAGCGCGACGCCGGCCGAGCCGACCGCGATGCCGCTCGCGTATCGCGAG
Organism: Kofleriaceae bacterium; assembly: GCA_039935615.1. Lineage (GTDB taxonomy): Bacteria > Myxococcota_A > Polyangia > Haliangiales > Haliangiaceae > JABFXX01. Next base: position 80,443 of record JBDTJY010000142.1, on the reverse strand, counting down.
GCCAAGACGAAGTTCGAGCTCGAGTACTACTCGCAGTTGCTTCGCCTCGCGAACGGCAACATCTCGCTCGCCGCGAAGCTCGGCCAGAAGACCCGCAAGGAGATCTACGACGCGATCAAGCGGCTCGAGATCGACCCCGAGCAGTACCGCACCGAGACTTAAGGCTCGGTGCGAGCGAGCTCGGCGATCGCGGCTTTGATGCCGTCTTTGTGCGGCACGCTCGCCATCTCGAGGTTGTCGGCGAGGCCGATGCCCGGGATGTGCGCACCGGCGAGCAGCTTCGGCGGCGCCTGGAGCTCGTAGAACAGCTCTTCGATGATCCGGCGGATCAGGTGCTCGCCGAAGTTCGTCACTTCGGTGTCCTCGTTGACGCACAGCACGCGCGTGGTCTTGCGGACGCTCGCTTCGATCTTCGGCCAGTCGTACGGATGCAGCGAGCGCAGGTCGATGACCTCGGTCTCGATGCCTTCGGCGGCGAGCTCGTCGGCGGCGGCGAGGCACATCTGGACGTTGCGGCCGTACGTGATGACGGTGACGTGCGAGCCCTCGCGCGCGATGTTGGCCTCGCCGATCGGGATGTAGAGCTCCTCGAGCTCGGGCCACTGCGGCTTCCACTGCGTGCGATCGCCGAGCGGCGCGTCGATCATCTGCGACAGCTTCTTGTCATCGCCGGGCTCGCCCGGGATTTCTTCGCCGGGCCGGTTCTTGACGCGAAGCAGCGCCTTCGGCATCAGGAACATCACCGGGTTCGGATCCTGGATTGCCGAGAGCAGCAGGCCGTACGCATCGCGCGGCGTCGACGGCATCACGATCTTCCAACCGGGGATCCGCGTCGCCTGCGCATCGAACGAATGCGAGTGATAGATGCTGCCGCGGATGCCGGCGCCGACCGGCGTCATCAGCACGAGCGGCACGTTCCAATCGCCACCGGTCGACCAGCAGGTGTTGCCCGCGATCTTGAGGAGGTCGATCGTGTTGAACGCGTAGTCGCAGAACTGGATCTCGGCGACCGGCTTCTGCCCCGCGAGGGCGAGGCCGATCGCGGTGCCGACGATGCCGCGCTCGTCGAGCGGCGTGTTCCACGTGGTCTCGAGCCCCTGCGAGCCGGTGAACACTCCGCCGAGCGGCGGGCCGACGTCTTCACCGAAGATATCGGTGACGCCGAGCTTCGACTCGCCGACGTGCAGCGCCATGCGGATTGCCTGGATCATCGTCGACATCTAGCGCTCCCCGCCGACGACGTTCTTGGCGGAGAACACGTGGTCCCAGATCGAGCTCGGCTCGGGCGCGGGCTCGTCGCGGATCTGCTTCGAGGCCTCGAGCAGCTCCTGCGTGATCGCCGCGCGCCGCTTCTCGATCTCGCCGCGATCGATCAGCTTGCGACCCTCGAGCGTTTGCTCGAAGCGATCCAGGCAATCGATCTCGCCCTTGACGATGTTCGCGCCGCTCGCCGACGAGTGCCCGCGCAAGCGCGAGACCATCGCCTCGAGCAGGTACGGCTTCTTCTCGGTGCGGACGTAGTGCAACGCCTTCTGCAGCGCGGCGTAGCTCGCCTCGGGATCGTTGCCGTCGACGACGGCGGTCGGCATGCCGAACGCTTTGCCGCGATCCGAAATCTGTTCGTAGCCGTGCTGGCCCGCGTACTGCGTCGAGATGCCGTAGCGATTGTTGGTGACGATCATCAGCAGCGGCAGCTCGTTGCCCTTGCGCGAGCTCCACACCAGCGCGGTCGCGAAGTCGCCTTCCGCGGTGCCGGCGTCGCCGCCCTGCACGATCGTGATGCCCTTGGCCTGCGTGCCCTTGCGCTGCGCGCGCGCGGTGCCGATCGCGATCGAGAACTGGACCTCGATCGGCGAGCTCACCGGCACGACATTCCACTCGCGCACCGAGTAATGCCCCGCGAAGTTGCGGCCCTTCGAGTACGGGTCGGTCGCGACGTTGCGCATCTGGCGCAGCGAATCGATCGGGTTCGCGCCCATCGCGAGCAACGTGCCGCTCGAGCGGTAGTGCAGATGGAGATAGTCGTGATCGATGCCCTGGCCCTTGTCGGCGAGCAGGCCGAGCGGAACGTTGAACGCCTCCTCGCCCGGGCCACCGATCCAGAAGTAGCCGTCGCCTTGCTTGTACATGCTGATCAAGCGCTCTTCGAGAATGCGAGCGCGCAGCATGAGGTCGTAGATCTTGAGTGCCGTCTCGCCAGCGAGCTGACCAGACGGCGGTGCAACGGAGAGGCTTGGGGACGCCATGGAAGCGTCTTGTCTTACCATCGTGAATTGTCCCCAGGCTAGCCACGGAAACGTCTACCGAGGGATACGGCCGAGTGTGTCTCCCCAGCGTGCGTGCGTGTCGTGGCGCCCACTTACGCCTGGTATGCGCCCTGCGACTACACGTCGACGACCGCGACCGTGCCGTACCTCTTCCAGCGTACTCAGCTGTTGGGACGCGGCCGGCTGTCACTCGAAGCCGTGAGCATCCCGGTCGCGATCGCGCCCATCAGCGCCGTGAATTCGCGATCGCCGAAGTCCGATCCGCTGGTCAACCAGTCGCGGTGGCGGAGCTCTGGCGCGACGTCGTCGCCGCGCGGGTCGACATAGTGACCGAGCACGTCGAGGTGATCGCCGTAGCCGGCCCACACGACGTCGCCCCAGACCTGCGAGCGTAGCGGCACGATGCCGTCGTTCGCGGCGAGTGTCGCGGCGAGTGGCGCGGCGAGTGTCGCGGCGAGTGGCGCTGCGCCGAACACGCGCGCGAGCATCGCTTCGATCGGATCGCCGGCGAACGGAACCGTGCCGCGCATCGCGGCACAGGGATAGCGCTCGTTGACCTGGCCGGTGATCCGATGCAGCGCGTAGAACAGCGACAGCGACACCGCGCGCCACGGATGACCGATCTGCGCGAGCCATCGCCGTGGCTTCGGCGCCGGCGACATCGAGATCGTCGATTGATACGTGACGCCCGGGCGATCGGCGAAGCCGGCGACCACGAGATCCATCGCCTCGGGGCTGACCTGCAGCATCGAGCCCTGATCCTCCTCGATCGCGCCGAGGAAGGTCTTGACCTCGGGACTGCGCGCGTCGTCGACGAGGCCGACCACCGACGCGATCGAACGATCGAGCAGCGACAGCTTGAACGGCAAGCGTTGGTCGCTCGCGCGCAACACGCCGAGCACGATGCTCGCGGCGGCGAGCGGTTGCGCGCCGAGCGAGAGGCCGGTCACCGTGAGCGCCGACAGCGCCGACAGCACGCGTTGCCCCATCGCGGTCACGAAGAAGCTCGCGAGCGGCGTGCCGTGGTGCGGCGTGTTCATCGTGGTGACGCTGCGTAGGCGCGACACCCACGCGAGCAACTTCGGATCGATCGGCATCCGCGTCGCCGGCGAAGCGGCCAGCCGCGCATCGAGACCACCGGTCGAGTGACCGAACAAGTGAATCGGCTCGTTGCCACTGGTCTGTGCCACGATCTCGGCGAGCCGGATCGCGCGACGTCGGATCGAGGCGGTCGGCAGATCCTCGATCACGTGGACGACCAGCTCGTGACCCGCGGCCACGAACCGTGCGACGAGCTCGCGCTCGACGTGGGCGAAGTAGTTGTACGATCCGAGCCGCCCGAACCCGAACATCCCGGGTGACATGTACAGGTGCTGGCGCAACGGCTCAGCATAGCCCTTGCGTGGATGGCCCACATGGTTACGGTGCGACTGGGTGCTGCGCGACGACTACATCGGCCGGATGATCCGCCAGCTCGCCGAGTTCGTTGCGAGGATCTCTGGGCTCGCCGCGAAGCAGGACTACCTCGGGGCGTTCGACGAAGTCGGCCGAGCGTGGACCGACCTCCTCGACGTGCCGCGCGAGCTCGTCGAGGTGCTCGACGGACCGACGCTGGCGCGGATGCTCGGAGATCCGGCCAAGATGCGCGCCGCCGGCGAGCTCCTCGCCGAGGAGGCAAAGCTCCACACCGCGAAGGGCGACCTCGTCCACGCGATGCAGTGTTCGAAGCGCGCGTTCGAGCTGTTCCTGGAAGCGCGCGCGCTCGATCCGCAAGCGAGCGACGATGTCGCGATCCTCGAGCTCGGTCGCGTGATTCCGCCGAACGAGATCGATCCACGCTACAAGCGTTAGGCGATCGGTGGTTCCGCGGCTCGGCTCGACCGGGCCTCGGCGGCGTACAACCGCAGTACGGCGAACGCGAGCGACATCAACACCGGGCCGAGGATCAGGCCCTTCAGCCCGAACGCCTCGACGCCGCCGAACAGCGACGCGAACGTGATCAGCGCGGGCACTTTGGTCTCGCCCTGGACGAGGCGCGGACGGATCACGTAGTCGCAAATCCCGACGACGAAGATCAGCGAGTAGATCAGCTCGATCGTCGCGTAGACCGGATGGTCGACGAGGAACAACATCGCGCTGACCGGCAGGATCACGAGCAGCACGCCGACCGCCGGCACGAACGAGGCGACCGCGGTGGCCGCACCGAAGAACAGCGGTTGGGGCACGCCGGTGATCCAGTAGCCGAGCGTCGCGAACGCGCCCTGCGCGAGGCTGGTGCCGATCGCGCCGAGCAGCGTGGTGCGCCCGACCGCGCGAAACTCCTCGAACAGCGCGCGCGTGTACTCGGGGCGCAACGGGAACGTCTCCTGCGCGCCCACCGACATCTCGTCCCAGTTGCGCAGCACGTAGAACATCGCGAGCATCGCGAAGAACAGGCCGAGCATCGCGCTGCCGGTGGCCGACGCGATCGTGCCGGCGATGTCGGCCGTGCGATCCGCGATGTCCGAGGCCGCGGCGCGCGCGCGATCCGCGAGGTCGTCCTGCGAGATGCCGAGCCGCTCGGTGAGGTGGCCGAGCGCGGTCAACGTGCGGTCGCCGGGATGGCCGGGCTGGAAGGCATCGATCAGCTCGCGCGCGAGGGCGGTGCCCTTCGCGACGAACAGCCAGCCGAGGCCACCGAGCGTCGCCGCGAGTGCGACGCTCGCGCCGGCGACCGTGCTGATCGCGGCCCACCGCACGCCGACGAGGTGCTTGAGTCGCTCGTGCGAACGCTCGACCATGAACGCGAGGAACGTTCCGAACAGGATGCCGACGCCGATCGGCAGGATCAACCAGGCGACTACGACCACCGCGAGCAGCGACGCCCAGCGCAGCGCCGAGCGTTGCTCGCGAGCGCGTTCCAGGGACTCGTCGGCCACGGGGCATCCTGATCCGATTCGCCATGGGGGCCAAGTTAGTGACCCGTTTCAATAGGCGGGCAACCATGGGCAAACGGTCGGAGTCTCAGGCGTGTGCGGGCGTGGCTCCTCGTCTGTGTCGTCGCAGCGTCGGCACGCGCCGACGACCTGACCTTGCGCTGGGAGGCCGAGCAGCCGGCCTCGACCCTCGAGCTCGACCCGGTGTTTCAGACGCCCCTCGGGATGTTCGACGAGACCGCGATCCTCTCGAGCCCCGAACGCCCCGTCGAGGCGCATCGCATCGGCATCGATCTCGGCGATCACACGCACGCGACGTTCTCGAGCGCGATCTGGGCGACCAACGAAGACTTCGGCCTCGGCATCGGCTCGCCGAAGTGGCACGCGTCGGGGCGACTCGACCACGACTTCGGCCACGACATCCACCTCGAGGTCGACACGTCGATCATGGAGCTCGCCGGCGACTTCGACGGTCGCTACGGGCGTGGCACGGCCGTCGGCGCGGGCATCGCGCTCACCAAGTACGTTCACTGGTCGCACGGCCGCGTCGCGTGGATCTCGCTCGGTGTCGAGCTCGTCGGGTTCCTGAACGGTGCCCCGGTCGACGTGCCGCACGGCACGACCGCCGGCATCCGCGTCGGTACGACGTTCTAGCGATCTCAGCGCTTCTTGGAGATATCGCGCCCGGCGCGCGACCGCCCGAACGCTCCCGCGCGCTTGCGCCCACCGCTGCCGCGCGCCGCGAGCGATTCAGCACGGCTCTCGGTCATGCCACCGTGGTCGATCCCGTTCGCGATCGCAGCCGTATCGACGTCGATGTCCTTGGGATTGTGGATGCGATCTTCGATGTTCTCCAACGGCTTCACGTCGAGCGGCTGGGTGTCTTCGTTCGTGATCTCTTCTGCCTTCTGCGGGCGATGTCCACGAGTCGTCATGCCTGCGGTGGTGCAAGACGCCGACCACGTGGCACGCGACATGCTCCAGCTACCAACATGTTGGACAGTTACACGGCGAAGAGTCTGATCAAGCGGCACATGGCGGTCGTCGGCTCGAACGATGGCCAGTTCGCGACGGTCGATCATCTCCAGGGAACGAACGAGATCAAGCTGACGGACAAGACCGGGCAGCATCACTACATCCCACTCGCGTGGGTCAGCTCGGTCGACGACAAAGTCCATGTCGACCGCCCGCGCGACCAGGCGATGAAGGAATGGCGAACCGAGCCCGGCAAGGTGTAGCTACCGACGACGACGGCGGCGCAGACCGAGGATCGTGAGGCCGACGAGCAGGAGCGACGACGCGCCGTTGTGACCGGTCATCGCGCATCCCGCACAGCCGTGACGCCCCGAGCTCGTGCCCGTCGTCTGGATCGGCTCGTCCATGGCGGTCGACTCGGAGGACCCGCGAGGAGCCATGTCGGGCTCGGCCTCGTCGTCGGACGCGACCGGTTTGTTCTTGCGCTCGTGTTTGGACATCGACCGATCGTCGGCATCGTCGTCCTTCTGCGCGACCCGCTTCGCGTCCGCATGACCGGGCCGGTTGCGAGCGACGTCGGTCGGCTTGTCGTCATCCAGGTCCGCGACGTCCTGGTTGTTCGCGAGGATCTTCGCTTTGCGTTCGCGCGCGGCGGTCACGGTGTCGTGCATCGTGCCGAGCTCGGACTCCGGCACGGCGAGGAACGCGGTGTACGGCGTGAGGAAGTTGTACGCGAGCGAGAGCTCGAGCACCTCGTCCTTGTATTCGGTCTTGCTCGCGTCGAGCGCGATCTCCTCGAGCAGGTGATCGATGCGCCACGCTGCCCACAGCGACGCGGTCCACGGCTCGGCGTGGGCCTTGCCGAGGTCGACGGTCTTCACGTATTCGACCTGCTTGCCGGCGAGCTTGCCGGTGATCTTGAACTTCACCGAACCGGTGCCGCGCAGCCGGCCCGAGACCCGGAGCTCGTCCTCGGCGAACAGGTCGGGCAGCGTCCGCGGATACATCCGAGTCGCGTTCGCACCGTCGACCGTGACGTTGACGTCGACGAGCAGCGGCTTCGAGATGTTCGCGGCGAGCCGATCGACCTTGGTCTCGATCTCCTGCGCGTTCTCGATGAACACGAACCGGCCACGCTTCTCCGCCGCGAGGCGTGACAACAGCGGCTTGTTGACGTCGCGGCCGAGCCCGAGCGTGAACAAGCGGACATTGCCGGTCTTGACCGCCGAAGCCTGCGCCGCATCGGACTGACCGTCGGTGAGGAACACCACGATCTGCGGATTCTCGGAGCCCGGGGTCTGGGAGTCGACCGCCGTCTTGAGCGCGAGCGCGATGTCGGTGCCGCCGGTCGGATGCAGGCGGCGAATGAAATCGAGCGCGGCTTCGCGATTGTCGTTGTTGATCGGCAACGGTGACTTGAACAGCGGATCGACCTCGTCGGAGAACGAGATCACGTTCACGCGATCGGTGGTCCCGAGCTTCATCACCATGTCCATCGCCGCCCGCTTCGCGTGCTCCATCTTCTCGTCGGTCTGCATGCTGCCCGAGCGATCGATGACGATCGTCATGTCCTTCGCGGTCACCGCTCCGGCCGGCAACGGCGGCGCCGCGAGCGCGAGCGCGAACCAACCTTCATCCTTGCCGTTGCCCTGTTGCACGTAGACGTCCGGCGTCCACGCCGCTTCGTCGAGGTCGTAGTCGAGGACGACCTCGCCCGGCGCCGCGGCACCGTCGGAGCGCAGCCGCACGCCGCCGGCGATCTTCTCGCTGCGGAACTTGTGCGTGCTCGAGCGGACGTTCTTCACGTTGCCCTTGAGCTCGATCACGATCTCCGCGTCGCGGCTCGTGATCGGCGCGTGATAGTGCACGGTCTGCGCGTGGCGCTCGAGCCACTTGGTCCAGCGCACTTCGACGCGCTTGTTCTCGTTGGCCTCGATCGGAAACACCTTGAACGCGAACGAGCCCTCGCCATCCGCTTCGAGGAGTCCGGGGTCGCGGCGCTGCGCGACGATCGAGTCGTAGACTTGATGAGCGGTCTGCTTCTCGAAGACCTCGCCGACGATCTTGTTCTCGCCGTTCCAGTACGCGAAGCCATCGACGTGGGCGCCGGTACCGGGCCGCAACTGGTAGTTGCCTTCGATCCGCCCGTTCGACTTGTTCGAGTAGGTCTGGTGCATGGTCGTCGTCGCGTACTCGCCGTCGATCTCGACGGTGAGTCGCTCTTCGTGCACCGGCAACGCGGTGCCGTCGCTCGCGAGCATCAGCGCCGAAACGCGGTCGGTCGCGAGTTGCAGGGGTTGAGCCAAAGCGGTGGCGGTGAGCGCTAGAGCGCCCGCCCCCACGCACCCAAAGAGCTGGCGCGACGAGGTCATGCACGCCCAAACGCACCGGCCCAAGGAAGGATCCAATGCCGGTGTCGATTTTTGAAGTCTGGTAGGGTCCGCCCGTGGTGTCCCGCCGGGTTGCGTGGTCGGTCGTCGCGCTCGCGATGCTGACCATGACGGTCAGCTATATCGATCGCCAGACGCTCGCGGTGATCGCGCCGGCGGTGACCGACGCGCTCCATCTCACCGAGACGGAATACGGCTGGCTCGCCTCGGCGTTCGCGTTGGCGTATCTCGTCGCGACGCCGACCGCGGGGTGGTGGATCGACAGCATCGGCGCGCGGCGCGGCCTCGTGCGCTCGATGCTCGTGTGGTCGTCGATCGCCGCGATGCACGCGCTGGTGCCGAGCTTCGCCGTGTTGTTCGCGCTCCGGGTCGCGCTCGGGCTCGCCGAAGGACCCGGCTTCCCCGGCGCCGCGCAGACCGTGCAGCGCATCCTGCCCGCGGAAGAGCGCTCGCGCGGGTTTGGCCTGTTGTTCAGCGGCTCCTCGATCGGCGCGATGGTCGCGGCACCGGTCGCCGCACGCCTCGCGGCCGCGTACGGATGGCGCTTCGCGTTCGTGGGCACTTCATTGGCGGCGGCGCTGTGGATCCCCGCGTGGATCTTGCTCACGAATCGCCGCGACGTTCGCGAGCGTCTGGAGGTCTTGCCGGCGCCGACCCGAGTCCGACCGAACCTCCTCGATCTGCTCCGAGAGCGGGTCGTGATCCGCGCGTTGATCGCGATCTTCGCCGCGGCGCCCGCGGTCGGCTTTGCCGGCGTCTGGGCCTCGAAGTACCTCGTCCGGCGCTGGGCGATCGATCAGAAGCACGTCGGCGACTACCTGTGGTTGCCGCCGCTGTGCCTCGATGCCGGCGCGATCCTGTTCGGCGATCTCGCCTCGCGGTTGCGGCGACGCGACGGGTCCCTGACGGTGCTCTACGCGATCGCGGCGCTGCTCGCGTCGTCGCTCGCGCTCTTGTCCTGCGCCGAGACGCCGTGGCAATCGATGACCGTGGTCGGCGTCTCGATGGCCGGCGGTGGGGCGCTTTACACCCTGTGCACCGCCGACCTCCTGTCGCGCATCCACCCGGACGCCGTGTCATTTACGGGCGGCGTGGTCGCCGGCGCGCAGTCGCTGGCGATGATCATCATGAATCCGCTGATCGGACGAGCGGTGGACCGGCTTCACGACTACAGCGCGGTCGCCCTGACGCTCGGCATCTGGGCCCTCCCCGGCTCGCTGATCTGGATCGCTTGGCGCCCGCGACCGAGCGAACGGTTTGGGCACCAAGTATAGTGGCGCCGTGACTGCCCCGGCTCCTCCTGAAGAGCCTCCCGAGCGACCGAGCGAACCTGGTCCGAACCCGTTCATGTACGCGACGGCGGCGATGCTCCGCCCGATGCGTAATCTCGTCGGCCTGATGACGCCGAACGACCAGCCGCTCGAGCTCCAGATCGTCGGCCGCACGTTATTTCACGCGGCGCTCGTCGGCCTCGGCGCCGGCCTCGTGGGCTGTGCATTCTTCGCCGGCGCCGAGTTTCTCCAGAACATCTTGCTCGAACGGCTCGCCGGGTATGACCCGCTGCGCGCCGCCGGCGAACGCGTCCTCGGCGACGAGCAGGTCGGAGAGCACACGCGGCTGTGGTTGTTGATCTTCATCCCGGCACTCGGTGCGCTGGTCGCGGGCTTCTTCACGCGCTTTGCGCCGGAGTGCCGCGGCGGCGGTGGCGACGCCACGATCGACGCGTTCCATCACGAGCAAGGTGTCATGCGGCGCCGCGTGTTGTGGGTCAAGCCACTCGCCTCGGTGCTGACGCTCGGCACCGGCGGCTCGGGCGGTCGCGAGGGTCCGACGATGCAGATCGGCGCCGCGATCGGCTCGACGGTCGGACGCTATCTGCGGGTCTCGGTGCGCGAGCGTCGCGTGCTGATGGTCGCCGGGGTCGCCGCCGGAATCTCGGCGGTGTTCCGCGCACCGCTCGGCGCCGCCCTGATCGCGATCGAGATGCTGTATCGCGACGACTTCGAGTCCGAAGCGCTGATCCCGAGCGTGCTCGCCTCGGTGATCGCGTACTCGGTCTCGATCTCGGTGTTCGGCGAGGCGACGCTGTTCGGTCACCTGAAGCCCTTCACGTTCAGCCCCGAGCAGATCCCGCTCTACATCGGGCTCGCGATCGTCGTAAGTGCGGCGGCCTCGCTGTTCGTGGGGACGCTGCGGCTCGCCCAGCAGATCTCGAAGCGGTTGCCGCTGGCCGAGTGGTTGCGCCCGGCGATCGGTGGGCTGGCGCTCGGCGTGTTCGTCGTGCTGTTCCTGCACTTCGTGGGGCCGGTCGTCGGCCGTGGCGATCAAGGGCTCGGCATCTTCGGCGGTGGCTACGGCGCCGCGCAGGCCGCGATCACCGGCGCCGATTGGTTGCCACACGGATGGCGCGGGGTCGAGATCCTCGTGCTGCTCGCGCTCGTCAAGATCATCGCCTCGAGCCTGACGATCGGCTCGGGCGGGAGCGCCGGTGATTTCGCGCCCGCGCTCGCGGTCGGCGGCATGCTCGGCGGTGCGTTCGGACTCGCCGCGCAGATCGTGTTGAAGGATCCGACGATCAATCCCGGCGCGTTCGCGCTCGTCGGAATGGGGACGTTCTACGGCGGGGTTGCGAATACGCCACTCGCCGCGCTCGTGCTCGTGTGCGAGATCGCCGGCAGCTATGAGCTGCTGGTGCCGCTGATGCTGGCCGAGGGCGTCGCGTTCCTCGCGCTGCGCAAGGTCTCGCTCTACCCGGCGCAGATGCCGACGCTGCGCGACTCACCCGCCCACCGCGGCGACAACGATCCGTTGACGCGGCTGCGCTGCGGCGATGTGTTGCGCCGCGACCGCGCGTTCCTCAAGTTCTCGCCGAGCACGAAGGTGCCGGAGCTCACCGACCGGATCGCGCATGCCGCGGATCAGGACGTGTTCCCGATCGTCGACGCGAGCGGCGTGTTGCGCGGCATCATCGCGGCCGAGGCGCTGCGCGTGATCGCCTCGAACCCGGAGCTCCACCAGCTCGCCGTCGCCGCGGATCTCATGATGCCGCCGGTCTCGGTCACGCTCGACTCCGATCTGCGCAGCGCCGCCCAATTGATGGTCGCGAAGGATCTGCGCTCGATCCCGGTGACGGATGCCGGCAGCGCGATCGTCGGACTGATCGACGAGCACGACATCACGACCGCCGCGACTCAGTAACGGGCCAGTAATCAGCCGCCGAGCGAGATGTCGACGCGACGATCCGTCGACCAGCCGTTCTCGTCGGTGCCGTTCGCGTCGAGGGCGCCACGCGTGGTCTCGGCGAGCTGACCATCGCCAACGCCGAGGCGCTGCAGGAACGTCTTCACGGAACCGGCGCGACGCGTACCGAGACCGAGGTTGTACTCCTCGGTGCCACGCGGGTCGGCGCGCCCCGTGAGCTCGAGCTTCTTGCCCTTGAGCGGGCCGCTGGTCACGCAGGTCGCGATCTGCTGGAGCACGTCGCGATCGGAGGCCACGAGCTCGGAGGTGTCGAAGTCGAACTTCGGCGCGGCCTGCGTGTTGTTGAGCTTGAGCTCGCATTGCTTGGCCAAGCTGTCGCTCACCGCGACCCCGGGGCTGACCGGCGTGGCCTGTGCGACGGGCGCTGGCTTCGCAGCGGGCGCTGGCGCTACGGAGGCGGTCGATTTGACCTGGGCGTTGTGGCTGCAAGCCGCGGATAGGACGAGGACCAGGATGGAAAGTCGCTTCATACTCGTCCTAGACGTGCATGCGGCGGACCTGTTCACTAAGATCTCAGAACAAACCCGTCGTGGCCCCGTCGTCGTCAATGACCACCCATGTCCACCGCCGCTGATTCCCAGATCGCCGACCAGCTCGAGCGAATCATTCGTCGCGTGAAGCAGTCGATGAACTATCGCGGCTCGTACTCGACGCGCGACATCCTCGGGTCGCTCGTCGCACGCTGGGTCCACAGTGGCGAATGGGAGCGTTTGAAGGAGCTCCCCGCCGAGCAGCGCAAGCTCGGCGAGAGCGTGCGGCGGTTCATCCTCGATCGGTTCGACCAACTGCGCCGGCGCGGTCATCGCGAGGAGATCGATCGCGATCAGATCGCGATCCCGGACGAGCAGACGCTCGGCGAATTGGTCGAGCTCGCCGAGCTCCGGCAGTGGGTGATCGCGCGGATCGCCGAGCTCGAGGCCGAGGTGGTCGATCCGCGCGTGCGGATTCCGCTCCAGCGGCCCGCGCAGGTCGGCAAGATCCTCACGCAGTACCTCGCCGGCAAGACCCAGCGGGAGATCGCGACCGCGCTCGGGCTCTCGCTCGGCGTGGTCAACAAGCGGATCGTCGAGGGCACGAACTACCTGGTGTTGATCCAGAGCATCGAGCAAGGCCTGACCGCATGAGGTCGAGCGCGTGATCAAGGACCTCGGCGATGTGCTCGCGCAGCTCGCGGCGCGCCCCGAGGCGAGTTGGCCCGAGCTGGTCGAGCAGCAGTTCCCCGACGATCCGGCGCTCGCCGCGCAAGCCCTGATCTGGTTGCGCACCAATCGCGAGCGCGTCGACGACGAGGAGATCACGCCGGTGCTCGCCGACGAGCGCTATCAGCTCGGCGTGTTGCTCGACGTCGGAGCGACCGCGTCGGTGTGGCAAGCGCACGACGGCAAGCTCAATCGCAACGTCGCGGTCAAGGTGTTCCGCGGCGAACGCTCGCCGGTCCTCGACGAGATCCTCGCCGAAGCGCGGGCCGCCGCGGAGATCGCGAGCGATCACGTCGTCCGCGTCCTCGATGTTCACGATGCCGACCCGCCGTACATCGTGATGGAGCTGGTCGGCGAGTGGGAGCCACGCAAGGGCGTGCTCGCACCCGGTGGCTCGGCGGCGACGCTGCGCCCGCGCTCCCACGCCGAGGCCGCGCGCTGGGTGCGCGATGTCGCGCGCGGCGTTCACGACGCGCATCTGCGCAACGTGTTCCATCGTGACCTCAAGCCGCACAACGTGTTGATCACGCCGTTCTCGCGGCGCGCGCGAATCGCGGACTTCGGGCTCGCGATCAGCGAGTCGCGCAGCAACGACGGCACGCTCGAGATCGCGGGGACGCCCGGCTACATCGCGCCGGAGCAAGCGGCAGGGTTGTCGCCGCACCTCGATCCGCACGACCTGCACGATCGGGCGGTGCTGGTCGGCCTCGACGTCTGGGGCCTGGGTGCGCTCGCGTTCGATCTCGTCGCCGATCGGCCACCGTGGCAAGCCGATGCCGGCTTCGAGGCGTGGGAGCGTGCCGCGATCGCGATCGAGTCGCCGGAGCTGTCGCGCGAGGTCCCCAAGCGGCTACGCGTGATCATCGCGAAGGCGATGGCGCTCGATCCGAAGGCGCGCTACACGACCGCCGGCGAGCTCGCCGACGATCTCGATGCGTTGCTCGCACGCCAGCCGACCAGCCACGAGACCTCGCGCACGGCGCGGGTAGGGCTGTGGATGCGACGCAATCCGCAGCTCGCGATCACCGTCGGACTCGCGGCGATCCTGGCGACGTTGAGTGTCGTCGCGTACGTCAATGTCGTCGAGGTCCGCGATCAACGCAACGCACTCTCCGACGAGGCGAGGCGCGCGCAGCTCGAGAACGAACAGCTCACGGCGCGCGCACAGAAGACGCGCCACGATCTCGCGACCACCGAGACCGAGCTCGCGACCAAGGCGACCGAGCTCGAGGAGCTGCGCACGCGGCTGGCCGACGCCGACAAAGAGTACGAGGCGATCGTCGCCGCGAAGGAGCGAGCGCTGCGCGATGCCGATGCCGCGACCAAGCAGCTCGCCGATCAGCTCGCGGCGATGCGCGGCGAGCGCGATGAAGCGCGGGTCGCCCGCGGCTTGTACGAGGGCTTCTGGACCCGCGCGCGCAAGGAGAGCACCGAGGCGACGACCGAGCGCGATACCGCGCAGCACGATCGCGATGCCGCGCGCAAAGAGCGCGACACCGCACAACACGATCGCGAGGCGGCGATCACGGCGCGCGACACGGCCGAAGAGGAGCGCGACAAGGCGCTCACCGATCGCGATCGTGCCGAAGCGATCCGGCGACGGATCGAATCGGATCTCGCGCACGTCACCGCCGAGCTCGCCGCGGTGCGCCCTCACCCACTCCGCGATCGCGTGAGGAATCAGAAGGCAACCACGACCGCGAAGGCCGTGGTGCTACCTCCACCGGCACCCGCGCCGATTCCCGTCGACGCCGCGGCCGCACCCGAAGCGAACTAGAAGACGTACAGCTTGTCGAACGTGCCGCCGCGTTGCGTCGCGGTGAACTTCACCCCCTGGAGCTTGCCGATCACGCACCTGCCGAGCGCGCTGGCCGGCTTCGCGGCGATCGAATCGACGCCGCCATCGGGCGCGACCACGACGTGGAACATGATGTGACCGTGCAGCTGCTGCTCGACGCCACAGACCTGGGCGATGTCCGCGCGCATCGTCGCGAGGCCCTCGGAGATCATCAAGGGTCCGAGCGCCGCCGGACGATCGTCGACGGGAAGTGGCATCAACGGTGGACGTGCCGTGGGCTTGGCGACGGCGACCGCCGCGACCGGCGCCGCGACGACCAACGGCGACGCTGCGATCACCGGCGCCGGAGCGACCTCGCCGCGATGATGGTCGACGTGCGCTGACCGCGCAGCGATCGCTGGCATCACCGGCTTCGGCGATTCTGCCGCGATCACGGCGAGCACCGGCACGGGTTGCCCGCGCGGAGCGTCTGGGATCGCCGCCGCGGGTTTCGGCGGCTCCGCCACCGTCATCGCGACGGCCGGCTCGGCGTGCGCCGGCGCGCCCTTCGCCAACAACTTCGTCGCGGCACCGACACCGAGCCCGGCGCCGATCATCGCGACCAGCGCGAGCCCGCCGAGGCGGCGCCCCGACACCGGTGACAGCGTCGATGGCGCACCGACCATCGCCGCGGCGTTGCCGAGCGTCGTCGGCATCTGCGGCATCGCCATCGCCATCGGGCCCGACATCGCACGCGCGCTCGGCCGCGTGAGCTTGCCGATCTTGTACGCGAGGTCGCCGCTCGCCTGCGAACCGAACGGCGCGATCGCCATCGCGAGCTCGGCGACATCGGCGAACCGTTGATCGGGGTGCTTCGCGAGGCAACGCATGATCGCCCGTGCGAACCCGGCCGGCACGCCCGTCAACGGCGCCGGCTCGGCCTGGATCACCGCCATCACGGTCGCCGGCAGCGTCTCGCCGAGGAACGGCACGTGACCGGTGATCGCCTCGTACGCGATCACGCCCATCGCCCAGAGATCCGCGCGCTGATCGACGTTCTTCGCCGAGGCGATCTGCTCGGGCGCCATGTACGATGGCGTGCCCATCATCTCGCTGGTCCGCGTCGAACCACCCGACAGCTTCGAGATGCCGAAGTCGAGCAGCTTGATCAGCCGGCTGCCGTCGTTCGCTTTGGTCACGAACAGGTTCGCCGGTTTGAGATCGCGATGGACGATGCCGAACGCGTGCGCTTCGGCGAGCGCCTCGAGCGCTTGCATCATCGTCTCGACGAGCTCGACCAGCGGCAGCGTGTGCCGGTGCGCGAGCTCCTGCGAGAGATCGCAGCCCGCGAGCAGCTCCATCACCATGTACGGCGTCTCGCGAAACGTGCCGACGTCGAGCACGCGGCAGATGTGCTCGCTGCGCAAGCGCACCACGGCTTGGGCCTCGCGCACGAAGCGCCCGGCGGCGTTCGCGTTGGAGGTCGGCAGCATCAGCTTGATCGCCACCTCCTGGCCGAGCACGAGGTGGGTCGCCGCCACCACCATGCCCATGCCGCCGATGCCGAGGATGCGATCGACGCGATACTTGTCGGCGATGACGTCGCCGATCGCGACGAAACGAGGTGCAGTGCTGGTCAACATCGACCGGGTTATCGACGCCGCCCGCTGCGAGTTGCGTACGAATGTCTACCGGCAGATCGGCTACTTAGCCCCGCTCGAGCCGCTAACTCGCGGCGAACGGAGCGAGGGCATCGGCGAACTGGCCGACCGTCGCGAAGTCACCGTCCCGGCACATGGCGAGCACGTCGGCAAAGCCGATCGGCCGGCGATTCGCGGCCGCGTCGTCGAGGATGGTCGCGAGGTTCGCGAAATCGGCGGCGCGCGGTTCGGGCTCGATCGAGCCCCCGATGCCGAGCACCTTGACGAACGGTCGGCCGTCCGTCGCGGTCGTGATCATCAGCTTGCCGGCGGCGAGCTTGCCGTGGGCCACGCCGAGCGCGTGGGCCTCGGCGATCGGTTCGCTCGCCTGCACGACGTAGTCGATCGCCTCCACGAGCGCGAGTCGACCGCGCTGCTCGATGTAGCGCGAGAGATCGAGCCCGTCGCAATGCTCGAGCACCGCGTACAACATGTGGGTTTCGGTCTGGCCGAAATCGAGGATCCGGCAGGTGTGCTCGTTCTGCATCACGCTGAGCGCGCGCGCCTCGCGGTAGAACAGGTTCGCTCGCGCCGGATCCGCGGCTGCCTCGGGGTGCATGATCTTCAGCACCAGGCGCTCGCCGACCTTCTCGTGACGGACCTCGACGATCGTCGAGGTCCGCCCGATGCGGATCACGTGGACGATGCGATAGCGACCATCGACGAGCTCGCCCTCGGCAACGATCAAGCAAGGTCCTTGAGGAGCGCGAGGCCCTTGAACGCGGCCTCGCGCGTGCGTACGAATCCGCCGGTGCGGCGAGTCTCCAGCGCCTTCTTGCCCTGGCTACCGGCTCGCTTGGTCCCGAGCATGCCGATGCCGACCGCGGCGTTGACCTGAACGTTCTCGGCCGGGCTCTCGATCGCGTCGCACAGGATCTCGCACGGATCGGGCAGCGCGTTGATCAGCTCGAGGATGCGCTTCGCGTGGGTTTCGTCGTCGGTCTCGAGCCCCTTGAGGAGGGCCGTGAGCACGCGCGCCTTGCGCGGGCCGAGCACACCGGCGACGGTCTTGCCGACCTCGGCGTCACCGCGGAGCGCGCCGACCAGATACGACGCGGTCTCTTTCACGACGTCGTCGCCGAGCTTGTCGAGCGCTTGCGCGGCGGCGATCCGGACGCGCATGTCGTCGTCGCGCATCAGCACGCCGAGCGCGAGGGCGGCGTCCTTCGCCGCGGCGCCGATCGCGCCGAGCGCGGTCGCCGAGTTCGCGCGCACGACGGGGCGGCCGTCCTGCGCGAAGCCGATCAGATCACCGACCGCGAGCTTCGTCGGGTCGGCGAACGCTGCGGGTTCGAGGATCCGCGTCTCGAAGCCATCGACCTCGATCTCCTTCGGGCCGGTCTGCTTTGGACCGTCGAGCATCTCGAGTGCCGCGAACACGGCGACTCGGGTGGGCTCGAAGCCCCCGGTGCGAGCGCCGTCGAGCGCCTTGCGCGCCTTGCCGACGCGCTTGCCGAGCATGCCCATCCCGAGCGCGGCGTTGACCTGAACGTTGACCGCCGGGCTCTCGAATGCGTCGCACAGGATGTCGACCGCGTCGTCGAACACGTTGATCAACTCGCCGATCCGGCGACCGTGGTTCGGCTTGTCGGTCTCGAGCCCGCGGACCAGCGCGCTGATCATCCGGCCCTTGCGCGCACGGATCACGCTCGCGACGACCTCGGCGACCTTGTCGTCGGTATCCCCGAGCGCACCGACCAGGTGATCGGCGACTTCGATCACCGCGGCATCGCCGACCTTGTCGAGCGCCTGGGCGGCGGCGAGCCGGACCTTCGGCGCATCGTCTTTGAGCAACGTGCCGAGCCCGAGCGCCGCCGAACCGGCCGGCGCACCGATCACGCCGAGCGCGAGCGCGGCATTCGCGCGCACGACATCGCGACCGTCTTGGAGATGACCCGCGAGATCCGCGACGCCGGCCTTGTCGACCTCGGGCTTCGCCTTCTCGAGCTCCGCCGCGGTCAAGAACCGCGACTCGAAGCCGTCGACCTGGACTTGCTTCGGACCGCTCGCCCCGCGCGGCTCGATCAGCTCGAGGGCGCGGCGCACCGCATCGCGCGTGCGCGCATCACCGCCGGTGCGTGCACCGTGCAGCGCGGCGAGTCCGGCCCCGACCTTCTTGCCGAGCAGGCCGAGGGCGAGTGCGGAGTTGACCTGGACGTTGACCGCATGGCTCTTGAACTGTTCGGTCAGCAACTGCGATGCGTTCGACAGCTTCGCGAATAGCTCGCCGACCCGACGGCCACCTTCTTCGCTGCCGGTCTCGAGACCTTTGAGCAGCGCGTCGAGCGCCGAGCTGCCCAGGCCCTCGAGCGTCTCCTGCGCGGTCTCGGCGACTTCGACTTCGGCGTCGCCGAGCGCACCGACGAGGTCGTTGCCGGCCGCCGTCGCGGTCTCGCCGAGCTTCGCGAGCGACTTCGCCACCTCGCGCCGGACCTGCGGCACCGAATCGCGCATCAACAGGCCCATCGCCGCGGCCGCATCGCGACCCGCGTTCGCCCCCTTCACCGCGAGCGCGCGCGCCGCGTTGATCTTGACGTGGGCGCGACCGTCTTGCAGCGCGAACATCATCTCGCCGATGTCGATCGCGCTGTCGTACTCCGCCAGCTCCGATGCCGAGAGCTTGCGCTCCTCGAAGTCGGGGATGTGCTTCGGCAGCCGATCGACGACGACCTGCTTCTCGCGCGCGATCACGGCGAGCGAGGCCTGCTTCGCCGCGGTGCGCACGTCGGGCACCGGATCGGTCCCCTCGAGCTCGGTGAGGAACGCCATCGAGGCGTCGATATCGGTCTTGCCGATCCGCGCGAGCCCGCCGACCGCGTTGATCCGGATCCGGCCGCGATCGTGCTTCGCCGCTCGGATCAAGAACGCGACGCCTGGTTTGCCGAGCAGCTTCGCGGCCTCGACGATCGACTTCATCGCGAGGTCGAACGGGATGTCGAGCGCGATGATCAGCTCCTCGTCGGCGTGGCCGACCTGATCGGCGAGCGCGGCGATCACCTTCTGCGTGACCTCGGGGCCGGTGCCGTCGACGGCGAGCACGATCTGCGGGATCAACGGACGGATCGCGCGACCGAGCCGGGTGACTGCCTCGGCCGCGGCGAGCGCGGCGACCTGTTCGCTATCGCGGAGCAGGAGAACGATCTGCGGCACGGCCTGCCCGGTCGCGGCGAGCCCGAGCACGGCGTTCGAACGCACGTGCGCGCGCCCGTCGACGAGCAGCGCGATCAACTGATCGGGGACGAGCTGCGAGGCGCCGCGCTTGAGCTCGTCGAAGCTGTAGCGGCGCTCCTCGAGCGCGAGCGCGACCGGGAGCCCCAGCGGCTCGGCTTCTTTCTTCGCTGCGGGCGCTGCCGCGGGCTTGGGATCCGCCGGTTTCGCTGCGGGTTGAGCCTTCGCCTTCCCTGAACCATCCGCTTCGTTGCTCATGAGATGGAGCTAACACCGGGTTCGACGCCCGCCGCCACCACGGAGATCGCCTAGCGTGCGCCGGCGGCCGGAACGCCCCTCTCGACCGCCGGCTGCAGCCGTTCCATGCGACGCTGTTGGATCGCCATCGTGACCGATGCCTTGTTCGCGAGGGCGTCGCGGATCCGGGCCACGCGATGCGGAGGATGCTGGAAGAAGTTCCGGTCGAGCGCCGGGTCGGCGGCGTACGCGCGCTCGATCTCGGCCGGGTCCCAGGACTGCGGGAACACCGGGTACTCCAGCGGCGCTTCGCGGATCCACCAGTTCGTGAAGCCGAACCGCTCGTGATGCTGCTCGTAGATCTGCGTGCCCGGGTACGGCACGACGACGCCGCGCGCGTTGAAGCCACCGGCGACCTCGCACGCACGATCGAGAAAGTCGATCGTGGCGCCGAGCTCGTCGTCGGTCTCGTCCGGCCAGCCGAACATCAGATTCACGACGGTGTGAATACCGAGGTCGCGGGCCCAGCCGAGCACGTCGAGCACGCGCTCGACGGTGACGCCCTTGCCGATCCGCACGAGCATGCCCGGATCGGCGCTCTCCATGCCGATATCGAGGCCGCCGCAGCCGGCGCGATGCATATCGGCGAGCACGTCGCGATCGAGGTGCGCCGGATGCGCCGTGCAGGTCCAGTAGGTCGGCGTGCCGATGCCGATGATCGCATCGCAGAGCTCGCGCACGCGGCGCTTGCCGACCGCGAACGAATCGTCGAAGAACGAGAACGCGGGTGCCGCGAACCGATCGCGGACGAGCGCGATCTCGGCTGCCACCGAGGGTGCGCTGCGATAGCGGAACCGCCGGCCGGTGACATCGTTCGAGCAGAACGTGCACGCCTGGGGACAGCCGCGACTCGACAGCAGGCCCGCCGGTGGTAGCGCGGACGTCGCGCCGTACCAGGTCGGGTCGAACAGATCGAGCGCCGCGAGCGGTGGCGCGAGCCGATCGAGCTCGTTGTTGAACGGACGCTCCGCGTTGTGGCGGATCATCCCGCGATCGTTCCACGACAGCCCCGCGACGGATGTTGCCGCGCGCGTGCCGTCGATCACCGCGGCGAGCTCGCACAGTGCGTCTTCGCCTTCGCCGCGCACCACGTAGCGAAAGCCGCGCGCGAGCGGCTCGGCCGGGACGATCGTCGCGTGCGGCCCACCGGCGACGAGCACGAACTCGTCGAGCTCGGCGGCGATCGCGTACGCCGGTTGAACGTGCAGCGTCTTGAGGTGGAGACCGACGAGGTCCGGCGCGAACGCCGCGATGTGCGCGCGAATCTCGGCGGCGTCGTGGGGAGCGAACGGCGCGCTCGCGTCGAGCAGCGCGACCTCGTGACCGGCTTCGCGCAACGCCGACGCGAGGTGGCAGAACGAGAGCAGCGGCGTGCGCACCGGCTCCGGCGATGGCGGGTTGAGCAAGAAGACGCGCGCCATCAGCCCCCAGTATCGCCGATGGCGTGTGGGACGAGCGTGAAATCGTGAGCCGCCGTGCCGTCGCACACGCTGGCGACGACCCCCGGAATCGCCTCGACGCTACCGAGGAACACGTCGTAGCCGGCGTGGCCGCGCGCGCGGATCGCGTCGGCGATCGCCGGTGGCAACCAGTAGCGCGGCGCGACCCGATCGAGCTCGTTGTGCGGCGACGTCGCGACCTGGCGCGCCACCGCATCGATCCGGATCGGGGCTTCCCCGACGCGCGTCCGCGTCCGCAACGAGCCCGCGACGTTCTCCGTGACCAGGCACATCGCGCGCAGCGCATCGCCGACGATCGCGCGGTCGAACGCGGCGTCGACGGGGAGCGTGCGCCCGAGCGCGAGCGCGACCCACGGATCGGGATCGAGCGTGTCGGCGAGAAAATGCAGCGAGCGCCGCGTCGACCAATCGGTCCACGCGCGCCGACACAGCTCCTCGACGATCGCGGGCGACAGCGCGGTATCCCACGGTACCGCACCGGTCTGGGCGCGGACGATCGCCGCGATGCCGAACGCGCGCGCGAACGCTTGGCCGACCTGCGCGAGCCATGGCGCCGCATAGATCGCATCGTCGCAACCGGCCGCGGGATACGCGAACTCGGGCCACACGTAGACCGCGAGCCAACCGCCGAGGCACTCGTCGAGGTGCGGCGGCAGGGCGTCGCGATCGCGCCCGAAGTGACACAGCTCGTGGATCACCGGCGCGGTGAGATAGCGATCGATGACGACATCGCGATCGTCGTCGCGGCTCGCGAAGTACGCGAGGTCGGCGTCCGATCCGTAGAGCAGCGGCATCGCGCCGCCGTAGTGCGTGCGCTCGTACAACCGCGCGAGCGACGGTGCCTCCGCGAACAACGCTTTCGGCGTCGCACAGCCGAGCACGCCGGTCGTCACCCCGGCGGTGTGCAGCACCGTGAACAACCGCTCGATCGCGGTCCGCATCCTCGGCAGGCGATGCCACGCGAGCGGGTGATGGAGCAGTGGATGGCTGGTCGGCGCGAGCTGCGCCGCGCGCTGTCGCGGCATCTCGATCGCGTAGTGAAGCCGGATCGTTTCGGCGAGCTCCGGCGCGGCGGTCATCGCGTGGCTCGCCATCCGCCGCGGTGCCGCCGGCATCTCGGCCGGCAGGTGGGTCGCGGCTTCGCTGGCATCGAGCCCGGTCACCGCGCTGAAGATCGCGGCGGCACCGCGCGGCTTGTGCGCGACGACGACGATCGAATCGGGCGAGCTGTCGAGCCGATGCTCCTCGAGCGCGGTGAGGTTCGCGGCGCGCATCCAGTCGCGGAGCTGCGACGTCCGATAGACATCGCCGCCGCCGGTGTAGATCGCCATGTTGAGCGCGAACATCAGGCTCGCGATTGGTCCCGACCGATCCTCGTCGACGCGCAGGTCCTTGATCGCGAGCCGGCCACCGGGCACGAGCAACCGTGCCGCGCGCGCGATCAGCCGCTCGCACGTGCGCGCGTCGTGGAGATGGACGACGTTCGCGAGCAGCGCGACATCGAACACGTCGCTGCCCTGCACCGTCGAGATTTCATCCGACAGCACGGTCGCGCGCTCGCCGAACCGCGCGAGGAAGGGCCGCGTCAGCGGCACGACATCGAAGAAGTCGACCGCGGTCGCATGGGCCTCGCCGAACCGATCGAGATACGCGGCGGTGTACGTTCCGATGCCGCTACCGAGATCGATCAGCGACGCACCCGCGAGCAACGGGGCGAGCTCGGCCGCCGGTGCCGCGCCGACCTCGGCGAGGTGCGCGTGATAGCGCAACTCGACCTCACCACCCTCGACGTCGAGCGCCTTGTCGCGGCGAAATACGTCGACCATCGCGCCCCACCCTGCGCGCACCACCACCGGGCGCTCGGGTGGCGCCGCGCGAACGGTGCGCTCGCCATCGCGCGCGAGCGCGCCGATCGCGACGAGCAAGTCCAACAGCGGCCGCATCCGGCGCCGGCCTTTCGTGATGCCATTCGCGTCGGCGAGCTCGTCGAGCGTGCGCGCGATGCCATCGAACGCGCCGAGCTCGTAACCGGCGTCGACCGCGGCGTCGCGCAACCCATCACCGGCGGCGGTCACCGCGAAGCCAAAGACGTCCACTAGTTCAGGTAGATCATCTTGCCGGCGACGCGCACTTCACCCTTCGCGTCGACGTCGACGTTGTCTTCGCTCTCGATCGTCACTGCCCCCGCACGAATCGCGACCTTCTGCGATTCGAGCTCGATCGATTGCTCTGCCTTGAGCTCGAGCTTGACGGCCTCCATCCGCAACACCGGGCCCGCCGGCGTCAGCTCGATCCGGACCTCGACCATGCCCGACTCGCTGCGAATCTCGACCAGCTGGTTGTTGCCGGACTCGCCGACGACCAGCTTCTTGCCGTCGCGCAGGTAGACCTCGCGCTCGGAGCCTGCCTCGGACGCCTCGACCTCCTCGGTCTCGAGCTTCTCCTTCGGCGAACCGGCCATGAAACAAGGCTAACATACGGACCGCCCCGTGGAGATCCTGGTCTGTCCTGGCTGCCGCACGCGCACCGCCGAGCGTCTCGACGTCCGGACGCTCGCCAAACCGTCGGCAGTTGGCGACGTGCTCGCCTGCGAATGCGGCCGGCGTTATCCGATCGTCGACAACGTGCCGATCGTGCTCGCGGATCCGACGAGCTACGTCGCGAGCGAGGCCGCGACGATCGTCGAGCGCGACCTCGCGCCCGAGATTGCAGCGCTGCTCGTGGCGACCGGTCCCGACGACGCTGCCTACCCTCGCCTCGTCGAGCACCTCTCGATCTACATGGACAACCACTGGGGTGATCGCGCCGAGCCGCCACCCGACGGCCCCGGTGCCGGCTTCGCCGCCGCGATCATCGCGAAGCTCGCCGAACGCGCGCCTCACCGCGTCGCGCTCGCCGTCGAGCTCGGCTGCAGCGTCGGCCGCATGGTCGCGGAGCTCGCGCGCGGCGCCGATCACGTCGTCGGGCTCGATCTGCACTTCGGCGCGGTCCGTCGCGCACGTCACCTGCTCGCGGGTGAAGCGGTGCCCTACCTGCGCCGGGTCGTCGGTCGCGAGTACACGCCGGCGATCGCGCGCGGCCTCGCGACCCCTCCGACCACGTTGCTGTGCGGCGATGCGCTCGACCCGCCGCTGATCCCCGGCGTCTACGGTCGCGTCGTCGCGCTCAACCTCCTCGATTCGGTCCGCCAGCCGCGCCAGTTGTTGTCCGTCGTCGACGGCTTGTGCGCGCCCGGCGGCGAGCTGATCCTGACCTCGCCGTACTCGTGGCAGAGCTCGGTCGTCGACGAGGCCGCGCGCTTCGGTGGGGATGATCCGGCGACGGCGCTCGTCGAGCTCCTCACGACAGGTGCCGGGCTCGGTGCGCGCTACCGGATCGAGGACAACTGCGAGCTGCCGTGGACCCTGCGTCGCGATTCCCGAAGCGCGGCAACATATTGCATTCACTACGTTCGAGCCCGGAAGCTTCCGGCGTCCGGAACCGTATAAACTCGCAAGTAGCAGGATGCCCGCCCCGCAAGCCTCGATGATGAGCCAGTTGGCTCGCCTGAAGTTCACGTCCTTCGCGTTGAAGGTGCCGCAGAACTGGAGCGATCCGTCGGGTGATCCCGAGGGCCAACAGTACAAGGACGCGTTCACCGTCTCCGAGAAGATGGCGATGCCGGGCTCGCCGCCGCTGTTCCAGCCCGCGACGATGAACAAGTACCACGTCGATTCGCAGAAGATGCACATCGCGAAGATCGGCAAGTTCATCGACGACACGACGTCCGCGATCGCGTCGGCGTGGGGTCAGTGGCAGAGCACCGCGACGATGGTCGGCATCACCATCGCCGGACCGACCGCGAGCGGCGGACAGATCGTGGGCGTACCGCTGACGCCGCTGATCCTTGCCAGCGCACCGAAGAACACGCCCGCCGAGATGAAGTACTCGAACGTGATCGCGAAGGTGATCGGGACGTCGTGGCAGACGTTCACGGGGACCGTGAAGGTGGCCGGCCTGCCCTGGTATCCCATGTTCGCCGCGTGCCCGTCGCCGGTCGCACCGCCCTCACCGAACATTCCATGTCCGTTCGCCACGCTGATCCAGGTGCCAGTCTCGATCAGCTCGAGCGTGATGAAGACGCAGATGATCGCGCAGCTCGGCGATCCGCAGGCGCCGTTTCACAAAGAGCTGTTCGAGTCGATCACCGATGCGTTCGAGAAGAGCTACAACCTGTGGAAGGTCTCGACCATGGTGACGAACGTGTTGGGCACCGGCCCGGTGCCGACGTTCGCACCGCCGTACGTCCCCGTCGGTCCGGTGGTCGGCGGCATCGGCACGATGACACCAGGAGGATTCACCTAATGCCACCCCAGGGTCGCCTCAGCGACAAATCCAGCGTTCCCGCCGACGCCCACGGTTGCCCGGCATGTCCACACCCCTGCGTCGGACCCGCGGTCAGCGGCTCGGCGGACGTGATGACCAACAAGCTGCCGTCGCTGCGGGTCGGTGACAAGGGTATTCACATGGCGTGCTGCGGACCGAACACCTGGACCGCGAAAGAAGGTAGCAGCACCGTGTTCATCAACAACAAGAAGGCGCACCGGCTCGGCGATGCGGACCAGCACTGTGGCGGCAACGGGATGCTGATCGAGGGATCGAACAACGTGATGGTCGGCGGCTGACTTGCTCCGCTGCGCGTCCTAGCGCAGTGTTCCGAAGATGCGTGGCCTGCTGTTGGTCTCGGTCGTGCTGTGGTCGAGCCTCGCCCTCGCCGACGACGATGATCCGATGTACCTGCTGCCGCACCCCGATGCCGCGTGGTGGGTGTCGGCGCAGGCCAACTCGATCCTGCAGGTCCAGCCCGGATTTCACTCGCCGTACGAGGGCGATCACAGCTTTCGCACGGAGGATCACCACCGGATCTCGTTCGTCGCGACGGTCTACGGCGGCTACGAGATCACGCCGTACACCGCGATCGTGATCGCGGGGGAATCGGCCGGTGGCGGCGGCCTCTCCGATGCGCTCGGCATCGCCGGGTTCACGAACCTCGATGTCGTGCGCAACCCGACGCTCGGCATCACGCCCTACCTCGGCCGCGCGTACATCGATCAGGTGATCCCGCTCGACAGTAGCCGCGAGGATCACGCGCGCGATCCGCTGCACGTACTGCGCGCGCTCCCCGCGCACCGCCTGGAGCTCCGCGCCGGTAAGTTCTCGACGGTCGACGTGTTCGATACGAACGGGGGCGCGACCGATAGCCACCTCCAGTTCATGAACTGGGCGATCGACAACAACGGCGCGTACGACTATGCGGCGGACACGCGCGGCTACTCGCTCGGCGCGACGATCGAGTACGACTCGCCGCTGTGGGCGCTGCGGTTCGGCGAGATGTTGATGCCGACCGTGGCGAACGGCATCGACTACGACACCGACCTCGCGAACGCGCGCGCCGAGAACCTCGAGCTCGAGGTCCACGACTGCATCGTGGGCCACCCCGGTCTCGTGCGCGGCCTGGTGTTCGTCAATCACGCGAAGATGGGCAGCTACGCGACGTCGCTCGCCGAATATCGCGCCGACATCGTCAGCGTTCCGGACATCACCGATTCGCGGGTCGCCGGGCGGATCAAGTACGGCTTCGGCCTCAACGCCGAGCAAGAGGTCGCGACCGACCTCCACGTGTTCGGCCGGCTCGGCTGGAACGAAGGCCACTACGAGTCGTTCGCGTACACCGAGATCGACAACACGCTGATGGTCGGCGGCGATCTGCGCGGCGGACGCTGGCATCGTGCGGGCGACAAGCTCGGCGTCGCGTTCGTGACGAACGGGCTGTCCGACGATCATCGCGCGTACCTCGCGGCCGGCGGCGAGGGCTTCCTGCTCGGCGACGGCAAGTTGCGCTACGGGCGCGAGACGATCGTCGAGGCGTACTACACGGCGCGTGCGTCTCGCGGCATCTTCCCGGCGCTCGACGTTCAGCTCGTCGACAACCCCGGTTACAACACCGACCGCGGTCCCGCGATCGTCGGTTCGGCCCGGCTCCACGTCGAGATCTAGCCGTGCCGATCGAGAAACAGCTCGTGATCGTCGGCGGGGGTCCGGCCGGCCTGTCGACGCTGCTCCATCTCCACGCGGTCGCGCCGCGCCTCGCCGAGCGGACGATCGTGCTCGAGGCCGAGGCGTATCCACGCGAGAAGATCTGCGCGGGTGGCATCGGCGCGCGCGGCCTGCACGCGCTCGAGCGGATCGGCGTCGCCCTCGACGTGCCGATGGTGGCGCTCGAGGCGGTCGCGGTGAAGCTCGCGACCGGGACGATCGTCACGCGCGTGCCCGGTTGCGGCGTCGTCGTGCGCCGCGTCGAATTCGATCACGCGCTCGCGAAGGCGGCGACCGCGCGGGGCTTGGACGTCCGCGACGCGTGCCCGGTCACCGCGATCGACGTCCGCGACGATCACGTCCTGGTGACGACCGGCTCCGAGACGTATCGCGCGCGGGCGGTGATCGGCGCCGACGGCGTCGGCGGCATCGTGCGGCGTGCGACCGGCTTTGCGCGCCACGACCTGCGCGCGCAGGTCTGCGAGCTCGACACCGAAGGCTCGCCGCTCGATCTGCCGCGCGACACGGTGGTGTTCGACATGAGTCGTCGCGAGCTCGCCGGTTACACCTGGGATTTTCCGACCCAGGTCGCCGGCGCGCCGATGATGTGCCGCGGCGCGTACGTGATCCACAACCTCTCGCGCGACGCCCCGCGCCCCCACCTCGACGCGTATCTCACGGCGCGCGGCCTCGAGCTCGGGCGCTATCGCTTGAAGCAATACGCCGAGCGCGGCTTTCAACCCGGCTCGCCGATCGCGGGCCCGCGGGTGTTGCTCGTCGGCGAAGCGGCCGGCATCGACATCGCGACCGGTGAAGGCATCGCGCAGGCGATCGAATACGGCGCGACCGCCGCACCCTATCTCGCGCGCGCGATCGAGCGCGACGACCTCGGGTTCGCGAGCTGGCGGCGCTACGTCGATGGCCACCACATCGGCTGGGCGCTGCGGATTCGCCACCTCTGCTATCGCGCGTTCTACGGCCAGCGCCGCGACAGCGTCGAGCGCATGATGCCGGCGTTGACGGCGCTGTTTCGCGTCGGCGTCCAGGACTTCGCCGGGCTACCGCTCTCGAAGCTCGCGATCGTGCACGGCGCGGGACAATTCCTCGCGGCGGTCATCCACGAGCGCGCGCGCGACGCCTGAGCACGAGGCCGATCATCAAGATGCTCGCGAACGCGGAGCTGCCGTGCGTCGTCGAGCAACCGCCGGTGACCTCGTCGCTCGCCGATCCGTCGGCGCCTGGTGTCGAGGTGCCGCCGCCGTCGATGTTCGTGCCGCCGGAAGTATCGCTACCGGTGCCGCTGCCCGAGCCGGTGCCGGTCACGTTCGTGACGAGCGCGGTCGCGTTCGGCGTGCCGTAGCCCGTCGGACCATCCCAGCCGACCCCGGCGTGGCAGAGGATCGCGTTCGTGCACGTGCCGTTCGTCCCGCTCGTCACGTCGTAGAGCTTCGCGGCGTTGTCCTTCACGAACTGGCCCGAGGTCTGGTTGCCGTTGCCGGTCGCCGCGAAGATCGCCGCGATCAGCGGCGACGATGCGCTCGTGCCACCGACGACGGTCCAGCCGCCGTTGCGCGTGTTGTAGACGGCGACGCCGGTCTGCGGATCGCCGACGGCCGCGATGTCGGTCGTCGCCTTGAACTGGCAACCGCTGTTCGTTTGATACGCCGGCTTCGTGATCGACAAGCTGCACGCGCTGCCGCCGCTGGTCCACGCGGTCTCGGTCCAACCGCGCGTGCTCGCGTCCTTGACGAGGTGCGTGCCGCCGACCGCGATCACGTACGACGACGTCGCCGGATAGTCGGGGCCCTGCCCCGCATCGTCGTAGCCGTTGTCCCCGGCCGAGACGAAGACGGCGATGTTCGGATGGTTGAAGTAGACCTCTTCACCGGCGAGCGATTGGCCGGTTTGCTCGGGACCGCCCCAGCTATTGCTGATCACGGCCGCGCCGAGGGTCGCCGCCGCGTTCTGGCTGACGTCGAGGCCATTGCCGGCGTCGTCCTGCGCTTGGACGACGAGGATCTTGCACGACGGGCAGCCGGCGCTCGCCATGTCGACGTCGAGCGCGGTCTCGATCGTCCAGTCGTCGGTGGTCGGCGGTTGTGCCGGCAGCGGCGTCGCGGCGCCGCTCTGGTTGACGATCTTCAAGCAGCCGTTCGCGGTCGTGCACGCGGGCAAGCCGTACTGCGTGCGGTACGTCGCGAGATCCGACTCGAGCGTCGAGTAGCCGTACGCGTCGACGATCGCGATCGTCGGCGTCCCGGTGATCGTCGTCGGAATCTTGTAGGCGGCTTGCAGATCGGTCGCGCCGAACCCGGCCGGTGCCGCGGCCGGCACGGCGACCGCGTGGACGAAGCCCTCCGGCGTCGCCTGGACGTGCGCGAAGCAGCGCCGGGCTCCGCCACCGCACACGGCGCCGGTCTGGAGCTCGTTGTCGCGGAGCGGATCCAACGTCGTCACGGCGCGCTGCGCGGTGACGTCTTGGTCGACTTCGCTCGTCAGGGGATCGATGCAGGCTGAGGTGGCGAGCCCCATCGCAACCCCCAACACGGGGCCGATCATGCGAGCCAACCCGGCGAACCCTCGTACAAAACATCGTGAGGTGCGCATGTGATCGAGTGTCTACTCAAGATGTGCGCCAACCGGCGACAACGTCGTACGCGCACGTTGTGCAAACCCATGCGCGATTCATGGGATAGGAAGATCGCCGTGACCGAACGAGTAGCGAAGCAAGTCATCGTCATGCGGAAAGACCTCGGTATGAGGAAGGGCAAGATGATCGCGCAGGGCGCGCACGCGGCGATGGCGGTGCTGCTCGAGCACGCGCGCGCGAGCGAGACCGAGATCGTCATTCCGCTCGACCCGCCGACGCACCAGTGGCTGGTCAGCGGCCGGTTCACGAAGGTCTGCGTCTCGGTCGACTCGGAAGCCGCGCTCGACGACGTGGTCGCGCGCGCGAAGGCCGCCGGCGTGCCATGCGCGTTGATCGTCGACGCCGGCAAGACCGAGTTTCACGGCGTCGCGACGAAGACGTGCTGCGCGGTCGGTCCGGCGTGGGCCGACGACGTCGACGCGATCACCGGCACGCTGCCGCTACTCTGACTACGGATGTGCGGCGAGCCAGGCGTCGGCGGCGCGGCGCACGGTGGCCGCGGGTGCGCCGAGGTCGATCGCGACGGGGTCGCCGGTGATCCGCTGGAGCGCGCGCTGGACGAAGTAGCGGACCAGCGGGTATTCGTGCGCGAGCAAAGGGACCATCGCCGCGACCGCCGACTTGTCGCCGAGCTCGCCGAACGTCGCGATCGCCACCGCCTGCTCGTGCGGCTTGCCGCGCGACAGCGTCGCTCGCATCACGTTGACCGAGAGGTCGTCGCCGTAGAGCACGTGGAGCGCGTCGCGATCGTAGTGCTTGCCGTACCACTGCTCCATCGTCGTCACGAGCGCGTCGACCGACTTGTCCGCGTGGCACAGCGCGCACTCGAGCGGGCGATCCTTCTCGACGCGGCGCGGATCGGTCGGCGAGCCGATCCGGTGGTAGCGGTTCAACACGTAGTCGAGCCCCATGTTCTTCTTCGCCATGTGGCACGCGATGCACGCGGTGCCGGCGCCGCCGAGCTTGTGGTGCGTGTGCTTCTCGACCGCCGCGTCGGTCGCGTACGGTGCGTGGCACGTCGTGCACAGATGATTGCCGGCGGGCGTCGCCATCGCATCGAGCTTGGCCTTGGGGTCCTCGACATGCGGGTCGTGACACGTCGTGCACGCCATCGCCGACGAGCAGCCGCCGAGCTGGTAGTCGCGGCCCTCGCCGGAGCTGATCGAGCTGCCGCCCGGGTTCTTCAGGCGCAGCCCGCCTTCCCACGTGAACGGGTAGCGCGTGAACAGCACCGTGTGGCACTTCGCGCAGGTGTGGTTGATCCACTGCGCGCGCGTGCCGGTCTGGCCCTTCGGCGGATCGACCGCGAACAGCGGCGTGCGCTGTTCGAAGGTCGGCACGACCGCGGGCTCGGCGGCGTGCACGCGCGCACCGTTGTGGCAGGCCTCGCAACCTACGCCGAGCTCGACGAGGTGCTTGCCGTCGAGCTTCGTCTCCATCGCGGCTGCCGCGGCCGGCAACTTGACGCGCGCATCTCCGACGACCGGCGCCGCGCCGAGAAACGCGATCTCGTCGTCGAGCGCCTGGTTCAGCCCGTCGGAGTTGCGCGTGTACGTCGGCCAATTCTTGTTCCGCGGCAACACGCGATCGCTGAGCTTGCCCTGATACGCCGGCAGGCCCGGGCCGTAGAGCTCGTCGTACAGCATCGTCGCGGCGGGCAACGTGTTGTGGCAGCCGATGCACTCCTTCGACCACTCGCCCTGCCACGACATCAGCGGGCGCTCCTTCACCATCACCGAGTAGCCCTTGTAGCGCCAGGTCTTGGTCGAGAACACGTACGTCGCCGGTAACACGCGCTCGGTCGGACTGCCGTCCTCGACACCGACGAAGTCTTCGCGATAGCGCCCGCCGATCACCTTGGTGACGTGAAACGTATGATCGCCTCTCGGCGAGCTCACGCGCATCACGCGGTTCGCACCGTCCATCGTCATCGTGCAGGTGTCGCTGCCGACATGCAGCGTCGCGCCATCGAACGGTGCGCGGATCTGCGCGGTCGCCGCGTCGCGCGTCATGTTGCGCATCGGCGAGGCCGCCCACGCTTTGTAGATGTCGGAGTGGCAGTCCGCGCAGGCGCCGCTGCCGATGTAATCGGCGCGCAGCACGTTGCTCGTGATCGGCCCCGGCGGCTGCACGGCCTTCGGCACCGACGCGGTCTCGCCGCAGGCCCCGCTGACGAGGATCACGACGAGCGCGAGGAGCCTCACGCCTCTTCGTGTATCACTTCGCGGCCATCGTCACGAGATACTGCTCGATCAGCGCCTTCTGTGAGGCATCGATCCCCGCCTTGGGCGCCATCAGCGTGACCTGCGCCGGCCAGTCCTTCGCGTCGCGTTGCCCCGGCACCGGCACGTCGTGACACTTGCCGCAGTAGTGGAGCAGGAGCTCGCGGCCCTGGTTCAACTGCGCGAGGTCGAGGTTGGCCCGGATGGCATCTTGCTGGGTCGCGGGTGGCGGGATGCCGGGCGTGCACGCCGCGAGCAGGACCAGGGAGAGCCACTTCGTCATCGCCGTAACCCTACGATCAACTGCCCGCTGAAGGCATCCGAAGCGTCGTTAACGCCGAACCCGGCGGTCACCGCGAGCCACAACCGCGGCGATGGCGCGATGCCGATCGCGGGCCCGACCTCGGTGCGTGTCAGGCCATCGCGATGGCCGCCCCAGGTCTCGGCGCCGACGTGGAGCTTCGGCACGACCTCGTAGGTCACGCCGGCGGCCCAGCCGAGCTCGAGCTGTGCGCCGGTGGCATCGCGCCCGAGAGCGCGCGTCACGATCAGATTGCCCGCCGTGGTCACGCGATCGAAGTCGCGCGCGAGCTCGAGCCGCCCCGTCAGATCGTAGATGGTGCGCCCGAACTCCTTCGCCGCTTCGCCATGGAGCGCGACATCGACGGGCCACTCGCCGCGATCGACGAAGCGATAGCGCCCTTCGGCGCGCAGCGCCTCGAACGCGAATGCTTGATCGGTCGTCTGCGTGAACACGGTGAACAGCGCCGCTTCGAACCGATCGGTCACGCCGTAGTTGATCTGCAACTGCTCCGCGAGCCGCTGCACGTTCCGCACGTGCCATGCGGTCTGTGCCTGCGCGTGCCACAGCGCGACCTCGGCCTCGCCCTCGGGCAGCGTCGGATATTCGTAGGTCTCGGTGAACGACCGGGGCTCTGCGGCCGCGGTCGCCGACACCAGGAGCAGAGCGAACGCGGGTTTCATCAGCCCTGCCTCGTTAAATCGAGATCGATCCTTTGCGAAAATCCGTGCGCCGCAAGTGAATGTTGACGCACACCGGCCGGCCGCTCTTCGCGATCGCCTTGGCCTCGGCCAGCGTCGCGTCGACGCGCGCCGGATCGGTCAACACGAGCCCCACCCCACCATAGCCCTCGGCCACCTTGTGATAGTCCGTCCGGCGCAGATCGGTGCCGAGCGACGTGCCCAGGATCTCGACCTGCTCGCGCGCGATCTGCATCCACGATGCGTCGTTGCCGATCACCGCGATCGGTGCGAGCCCGTGGCGCACGTAGGAATCGAACTCGGCGAGCGTGTACGCGCTCGAGCCGTCGCCCCAGATCAGCCAGACCTCCCGGCCCGGCTTGACGAGGCTCGCGCCGAGCGCGAAGCCACCACCGACGCCGAGCGTGCCGAACACTCCCGGATCGAGCCACGACAGCGGCGCCCGCGGCCGCACGATGTAACTCCCGGTCGCGACGAAGTCACCGCCGTCGACGACGAGCACCGCATCGTCGGCCATCGCCTCTTCCATGCGCAGGAAGAAGTGCAACGGATCGACGAGCTCGCCCTGCGGCGCCGCCTTGCTCTTGATCTCCTGGTCGCGCTTGGCCTCGCGCTCGTGCAGCGTCTTGGTCCACCCCGGCCAACTGCCCTGCGCGCGTTCGGCGAGCGCGACGAGGAACTCTCCCGCGTGCATCTCGAGCGCGATGTCGGGCCGGCGATTCTTGCGCAGCTCCGTCGACGACAGGTTCGCGCTGATCAGGGTCGCGTTCTTGTTGATGCCGCGGCCGTAGCCGAGCCGGAAGTCGAAGGGGAAGCCGCAGATGATCACGACATCGGCTTCCTTGAGCGCGGCGCCGCGGTTGTGGCGCAACTGCAGCTCGTGGGTCCGTCCGAGCAGGCCGCGCGCCATGCCGCCGAGGAACACCGGTGCGCCGAGCGTGCCGATCGCGCGCGCGAGTCGCCCCGGATCCTTCACGCCGACGAGCGCCTGACTGCCGATCACGATCACGGGCTGCTTCGCACCGCGCAGCGCCTCGGCGGCTTTGTCGAGCGAATGGTCACCGCGCAACTGCGGCAGCTTCAACGGCAGGTTGAGCTCCGGGAGCTGCGGCGCGTGGAACTGCCGGTAGAGGTGGCCCTTGATGTAGAGCTCGAGCGCCTTCGCGCCGATGCCCTTGGCCTTGCCGACGCCGACTTCTTTCTCGTACCACATGCGCACGATCGACTCCGGATACAGCACGTCGACGGGAACCTCGACGAACACCGGCCCCGGCACGCCTTCGTTCGCGATCGCGATCGCGCGCTCGACCGTCGCCGCGAGCGCCGGCACGGTCTTGACGGTGACCGCCCACTTCACGAGCGGCTTCATCATCGCCATCTGATCGATGTCCTGCAGCGCGCCGCGGCCCTTGAGCAGCGTCGCGGTCGCACCGCCGAACAACAGCAGCGGCGTCTGCGCCATCTGCGCGTTCTTGATCGCGGTGATCGTATTTGTAACACCGGGCCCCGCCGTCACCGCCGCGACCCCGATCGTGCCGGTCATCCGCGCGACCGCATCGGCGGCGAACACCGCGTTGCCTTCATCGCGAACGTCGACGACGCGAATCCCGCGCGCGTCACACCCGGTCAGAATCGGACTGATGTGACCACCGCACAGCGTGAATAGATGACCCACGCCGTGGCGCACGAGAACATCGGCGATGATGTCGCCGCCATGCTGAGGGCCATGCTGAGGGCCGTGTTGAGGCATGGCGGGTACTCTCGCTCGGCGTGCTACCGTTAGGAAGGGGCCCACGGTGTCGAACCTCGTTCTGTTTTCGATTCCTGCATTCATCGTCCTGATGACGCTGGAATTCGCTTACACGCGGAAGCACCTGACGCCACGCGTCCTCGGCTACGAGCTCCGCGACACGCGGACCAGCCTCGCGATGGGCATCTTCAATGTCGTCATCAACGGCGGCACGAAGTTCATCCAGATCCCGTTCTACGCGTGGCTCTACCAGCATCGCTTCGCCGACATCGGTCATCCCGACCAACTGTGGTCCTG
Source organism: Kofleriaceae bacterium (assembly GCA_039935615.1). GTDB lineage: Bacteria > Myxococcota_A > Polyangia > Haliangiales > Haliangiaceae > JABFXX01. The sequence continues at coordinate 45,038 of JBDTJY010000142.1, read as the reverse complement.
GCTCGTCCTCTTGTTCGCCGAGGACCTTTGCTACTACTGGTTCCATCGCTCGCACCACGAGGTGCGGTTCCTGTGGAGCGCACATGTCGTCCACCACTCGAGCGAGCACTTCAATCTGTCGACGGCGCTGCGCCAACCGCTGCTCACGCCGCTGACCGGACCGATCTTCTGGGCGCCGCTCGCGCTCGTCGGATTCTCCCCGGCGATGATCCTCACCGCCCAGGCGTGGTCGTTGATCTATCAGTTCTGGATCCACACCGAAGTGATCGAACGCCTCGGCCCGCTCGAGTGGATCATGAACACGCCATCGCATCACCGCGTGCATCACGGCGCGAACGTCGAGTATCTCGATCGCAATCACGCCGGCATCTTCATCCTGTGGGATCGCTTCTTCGGCACGTACGAGCGCGAAGCAGATCGCGTCGTGTATGGCCTGACGAAGAACATCCATACGTTCCGTCTCGGCAAGGTTGGCTTTCACGAGGTCGGAGCGATCGCGAGAGACGTACGTCGCGCACCGACGTTGCGCGCGAAGCTCGGCTACATCTTCGCGCCGCCGGGGTGGAGTCACGATGGCTCCTCCCAGACCGCCACGCAGTTGCGGGCGCTGTTCGGGAAATCGGGGTCCGCGGTTCCCACCGACCGCCCACTCGATTAATCGTTTGAGCTCAAACGAGTTGCGCAACCGAGACCGCGGGCTAGCAGACCCAGCTAATGAAGGCGCCGGGGACGACTGTGCTCGCACACATCCAACCTATTGTTCCTGCACATCTTGGACTCGTGTTTTCAGGTAGTTACGTGATGGGAAGCGTTGACCTCACTTGGGGTGACAGGTCTCAGGCCCCAGGTTGTACACCTGGGGCTACACCCATTATATTTCAGCTAGTTAGCCGTCTATTAGAAATAGATCCCCAACGGCACAACCGTTGCTCTTGTCCAGGTCGATGCTCGGTGGTCCCGCACTCGTGAAGCCCCAAATGAAGACGCTCAAGTCGCGTCGGGCCATGTTGGACACGCTCATGCGGCACCTGGACATGGTCCGCCTGTCCGCTGCCGCTACGGCTGCGCTCCTCCTTGGCTGTACCGGACTCATCTCGGGTGACCCCGCGGGTGGGGGGGGGAGCCTCACCCCAGAGCAGCAGGTCGCGGCGAACAAGTTCAAGACCGACGCCTATCCGATCTTCAGCCAGATCTGTGCGGCCTGCCACGGCGGTACCGATCAGACCATCGCGTTCGTCCAGTCGACCTCGATCGAGACCATGCGCACCCGGCTGCTCGGCTGGGACCCGCAAGTCGTCAACACCGAGGCTCCCGCGTCCAGCCGCATCCTCGTCAAGGGTGCGCACGAGGGTCCGGGTCTCGATGCGACCCAGACCTCCGCGCTCCTCGGTTGGATTCAGGCCGAGAAAGACGCGGTTGGCTCGACCACGACGACGGCCGAGATCACGACCGACAAGTTCAACCCGCTCCTCTGCACCGGCGGCGTCGCCGGTGATGTCGTCGGCTGCACCACGGGTGACCCCACCCACTGCTGCCCGGTCAACATCGTCAAGCTCGACAGCGCCGGCATCGTCGGCGCGGAGATCGACTTCGTCGCGCAGCCGCTCTCGAGCGACCTCTACGTCTCGGACCTCTACCTCAAGGCGTCGACCGATGGCGTCTACACCGAACACCCGCTGTTCGTGTCGTGGCCCGCGCAGGGCAATGCGATTCCCGATACGATCGACCGCTTCTTCGCCGTGAAGATGAACCTCGCCGCGACGACGACCACTCCGATCTGCCCGGGTCCGAGCTGCGATCACATCGGTGCGGGCGCCGCGGCGTTCGTCGGCTTCCCTCCGCAAAACCAGCTCTCGATCACGTTCAAGGTGCTCGACGTCTACCATGTCGATTCGACACCTCCCCCGGCATCGAGCGGTTGCGGTACGATGGGGTTTGCCTCGTTCCTCACGAACGTGAAGCCGGCCCTCACGACCTGCCAGGCGATGTGTCACGGCGGCACCAACGCAGGCGCCAAGAACGCGCTCGACATGTCGGGCCTCGCGTCGACGACCGACAACACCACCTGCTTGCAGGTGCGCTCGCACGTGAACTTCCAGACCGTCGCGCAGAGCGGCGTGCTGCTGGCGCCTCAGCCCGGCAGCGCGGACGCGGCACACCCCTTCAAGCTCAGCACCGCGTCGACCCCGACGATTGCCAATTTCCAATCAGCTCTCAATACGTGGATTACGGTTGAAGCGAGCGAACAATAAGGAGCCCCATGCAGAGGATCTCAGTACTACTTTTTGCTGCCGCTCTTGCGGCTCCCGCTTGCACGACCGGTGGAAGCAGCGGCGGAGATGATGTCTCCGCTACCTGCGGAAACGGCGTGTGTGACTCTGGTGAATCTGAAGCATCGTGTCCTGCGGACTGCACGCAGGCTGGTGATCAGTGGGACCAAACGTTGAACAGTCGCGTGGTCGACTACAACGCTGCCCTTCGCATCGCCTCGATGCGGTTGACGGGCGCGCTGCCGTCGATGGCCGACATCAACTCGATCGCGAACGCGCCGACCGACGCTGCCAAGAAGGCCGCGTACGAGTCGCTGATCGACACCTACATGGCCACGCCGGCGTTCACGAGCCAGATCATGGGCTACTGGCGCGACACCTTCAAACAGGGTGGCACGGCGATCCTCGACACGGCACCGGCGGTCGCCGCGCAGTTGACGTTGGCCGACGGTGACTACCGCCAGCTGTTCACGGCCGCGTCGGGCAATTGCCCGACCTACGACGGCGTGACGACGTTCACTCCGGGTGAATGTGCGAACGGCGGCCCCAAGGCCGGCGTGCTCACCGACCCGGGCGTGATGGCGCAGTTCTACTCGAACTTCGCGTTCCGCCGGACCCGTTGGGTCCAAGAGACCTTCGTCTGCACGGCGTTCCCGGCGGAAGTGTCGGCGACGCCGACCCCGGAGGGCGCATCTCAGGCGGCCTTCACCGGCATGTTCCCGTTCGCGTCGATCGCGGGCCTCGACAACGGTGGCCGCATCGACTTTCACGACACGTCGGCAACGGTCTGCGCCAACTGCCACGTGAACATCAACCACATCGCGCCGCTGTTCGCGAACTACGACGTCAACGGCATGTACCAGACGGCGATCGCAGTGACGACGCCGCTCGACGGCGCGCCGCTCGCGAAGCTGAGCGATTACCTCCCCGCGGGTGAAGGCTTCGGGTGGCGTCACGACGTCCCGATCACCGATCTCACGTCCCTCGGTGCGGCCATGGCGAACGACCCCCAGGTCGCGGCCTGCGGTGTCGCTCGCGTCTGGAACTGGGCACTCGGCAAGACGGACATCGTCGACACCCTACAGCAGGTCCCGAACGCGACGATCCAGACGCAAATCGATGCCTTCACGGCGTCGGGTTACAAAATCAAGACGCTCATTCGCGCGGTCTACACCGCCGATGATTTCGTGAAGTTCTAAAGAAAGGAGGCAAACACACCATGAAGCGCTTTGGAATTTCATTCGCACTCCTGGCCTCGTCGGTCTTGGCCTTCTCGGCCTGTACAGATGACCTGCCACCCACGGATCCACAAACCCCGGGCTCGACCTCGGGCGGCGCAGGCAACACGTTCGACCACGACGACACGAACACGATCTCGCCGTGGGAGCTCCTCGACCGTCTGACCAAGGAAGGTCCGCCCGCCTTCACGTCGCACATGCACTCCTGCCCGAAGGTCAAGTACGCGACGCTCGGCAACGTGCTGACCGGTGTTGGAATCAACGCCGCCAACACGACGGCCGTCTCCGCCGGCGACTTGTACACGAACGGCTTCGCAGCCCTCGGTGGTGCGAACTACCCGAACCGCATCCGCGAGAACGTGTCGATCACGACCTCCGGCGCGTCTCGTGAGTTCGACATCTTCGCGGCTGGCGCACCCGAAGTGCTCGCTGCATTCACCGCCAACTCGATTGCGCGTTGTCCGGGCGTCAAGTTGTTCGATGCGGGTGGCGCTTGCCAACCCGAAGGCATCACCTGCCTCATCGGATCACCTGCCACCACCGACCACGTTCAATTCTGTAACCTAACCGTGAGCAGTGCTTCGGATGTTGCGACGGGCCAAAAGCTCGCAGTCGCCGCCATCCTGGCCGCCGCCTACACCTGCGAGTAGAGGAGACCAAACCAATGGCGAAAACTCCAATGGCAAAGCGCGAAGACGAGCGTGAAGTCACGCGCCGCGCACTCATCAAGTGGACCGTTGCGGCTGGCGCTGCCCTCGGCGTTTCCCGCGGCAAGATTATCGAGATCCTCGAGAAGACTGCCGGCAAAGAAACTGCCTTCCTGGCCGCGACGAACAAGGTCAACCGCTCGGTTCACATCGTCCCCGGTAACGGTGGTCTGTCGTGGATCACGCAGTTGTTCCCGCAGGTCGACATCATCCAGGCGAACGACCCGAACCTGAGCTACCAGCACCCCGGTATGTTCACGAAGGTGAACGGTACGGACCGTCCGTACTTCACCGGCCCGGACTCTCCGTGGGCGAACAACGCTCCGACGAAGCAGTTCACCGGCTTCGTCTGCGGCCAGACCCAGGCGCACACCAACGACCCGCAGACCACGGTCGCGGTGCTCAACAACAACAACATCTTCGCATTCGCGTCGGCGTTGCAGTCCTCGGTGCCCTCGGTCATCCCGACCATCACGATCAACGGCCTCACGATCGGCACCGCTCCGGGTGCTTCGCAGGCGACGGCCGTTGGTGATGCGACGCAGGTCGTAGGCCTGTTCAACTCGGCGGCGTCTCGTGCCGGCGGCTTGCTCGTCAAATCGCAAGATGCGACGACGTATGCGGTTCAGTACGCGGCGTTCGCGCAGCTCAACCGCGCGGCGAACCGCTCGACGACGAAGATCAGCTACAACACGGCGGTCGGCGCGGCCGGCCTCCTCGGTACGAACCTCGCCGCGAAGCTGGCGATTCAGCCCGCCGACCTGACGCGCTACGGCATCACGGGCGCCACGCCGAACAACGTCAAGGCCGTCGCGAACGGCCTGATCGTCGCGGTCAAAGCGTTCACGATGGGACTCACGAACTCGATCGTCATGCCCTGCATGAACGACGATCCGCACGGCGCCTACGCCGACGGTCGCGTGATGACGATTCCGGCGCAGCTCAAGACGATCATGGATGCGTTCATGACCGACCTCCAAGGCACGACGGATAGCGTCACCAACGAGGTGCTGTCGGACAACACCGTCATCACGTTCAGTGGTGACACCACCAAAGACATCACCCACGGTGGCGGCAACTGGGGTGACGGTTCGCCGAAGGGCGCGAACCAGGTGTTCGTCTACGGCGCAGGCTTCCTCAAGACGGGTTGGTTCGGCAGCATCGATCGCGCCGGCGCCGTCATGGGATACGACGGGGCTGCAAATCCGGCGGCCTTCACCGCCGCGGCGACGGCGAAGTACGCCTTGGCCTCGATCGCCTACGCGATTGCCAAGGGTGATGAACGTGCCATCTCGCCGTTCGCGAACGGCATCACCATCGGTGGTTCGTTCGGCGTCCCGGTCCAGCTGTAAGCCTCTCGACAACTGAACCGACGAGCGTCGCTGCAAAGCGGCGCTCGTTTTGTTTTTCGGCTATGTTCCGATCAGATGCGCCTCGCTATCCTTCTCGTCATCGCGCTCGCGATGGCGTGCAGTCGCGGGGGCACGTCGAGCGATTCGCCGCAGACCGGCTCCGGTAGCGGCTCGGCGGTCAGCGACGACAACCGCGAGCAAGCGCGGTTCGATTCGGAGCGCCGGCCCGAGAAGGTGGTCGAGGCGCTCGGCATCGGGCCGGGCTCTCGGGTCGCCGATATCGGTGCCGGCTCGGGCTTACTCACCGTGCATCTCGCACGCGCCGTGGCACCGAACGGCAAAGTGATCGCGACCGATATCGATGGCGCCGTCCTCGATCTCCTCGCACAACGCCTCAAGGCGGCCGGGTTGTCACAAGTGGTCGAGCGCCGGGTCGTCGGTGCGGACAAGCCCGAGCTCGAGGAGGGTGCGTATGACGCGATCCTCCTCGCCGAGGTCGATCATTATTTCACCGACCCCGCGGAGTGGCTGCGCGAGGCGACCGCGGCGTTGAAGCCCGGCGGACGGATCGTGATCTCGAACCGCGTGTACCACCGGGCCCAATCGATGGCGGCGGCCAAGAAGGCGGGGCTGGTGCTAAAGTCCGAGTCGAACCCGGTCGCGACTCACTTCATCGCGGTGTTCGTCGCCGGTGGGATTGCCGGTGATGCGCCGAAGGGCAAGTAACCATGAAGACCGTCCCCTTCTTTCTCGCGCTGATCGCGTGTGGTCCTCCGGCGGAGCCCGACGCGAATCCACCGGTGTTGTGGATGAACGCGAACGGCGACGAGACGCATGTCTTGTTGCAAGACAGCGAACCGCGCCCCTATTGAGCACCGGGCGTGGGAACCGGTGGTTCCCAAGAAGCTGAATTCGCACTGCGTGCCGGCGTTCCCGCCGGGTCGTATCACTGTGTCCTCGATGCGGTGATCATCAGCTCCGTCGACGTTCAGTTCGATCTGGTCTGGCGGCGCGGCACGACCGACATGCCGCTCGCCGCGTGGAACGAGCACTACGAACCGATCGGCGGCGGCGACTTCGACGCGCAGCCGTTCGAGTACGACGAGGTCGCTCCGGCGATCGAGTTTCAAGCCGGCGACAAGCTCGTGTTCCGCTACACCGGCTCGAACGGCGCGACCGCGCAGTCGTACATTCCGAACGGCGACGGCGTGAACTCGAAGGGTCGGATCCCGAACTTCACGCTGCCGGTTACTCCGTAAAGTCGAGATCGACGCCGAACGTCTCGTCGAGCGAGACCAGGCCGATCGCCGCGAGCACGAGCGTACCCGCACCGACGGCGATCGCCGCACCGAGCACGTGCAGGCTCGGCACCAGCGCCTGAAACGACAGCGTGAGGAGGGGCACCGCGCCGCGCACGAAGTTCGGCACGGTGGTGGTGACCGTCGCGCGCAGGTTGGTGCCGAACAGCTCGGCGGCGGTCGCGACGAACACCGCCCAGTAGCCACTCGCGGCACCACCGAACGCGGCCAGCGCGTAGAACACCGTCAGCGACATCCCGCCGATCGTGAAGTACAGCGTCAGCGCGACCGTGGTGAGGCCGAGGAAGATGCCGAGCGCTTGCTTGCGCGAGCGCAGGTACTGACTGAGCAGACCGCACGCGAAGCCGCCGATCGTGCACGAGCCGTAGCAGAAGAACAGCGTCGTCGCAGGATTCGGCGCGGGGTCGAGACCGAGCGCACCCCCGATCCGATCCGAGAACGAGAACGCGAGGCCGATCACGTACCAGACCGGCAAGCCAACGCAGATGATCGCGAGATAGCGCTTGAACCGAGCGAAGCTCCTGAACAGCGCGAAGAAGTTGCCGCGCTCGACGTCCGCTCTCCTCGCGGCCGCGTGGAACATGCCGGACTCGACGACGCCGATCCGCAGCACGAGCAGCGCGAGCCCGAGGCCGCCGCCGATGAAGTACGCCTGGCGCCAGGTCGGATGATCGAGCCCCGGGAACGCGCCGCCGATCAGGCCGGCGACGATCCCGCCGGAGACACCGAGTGCGGCGACGAGTGTCGTGCCGAACCCGCGGCGCTCCGCGCCCATGAGCTCCGAGACCAGCGTGATGCCCGCGCCGAGCTCGCCGGCGAGCCCGAGCCCGGCGATGAACCGCCAGGCCGTATAGCCGTCGACGGTGTGAACCATGCCGTTCGCGATGTTCGCGATCGAGTACAGCGTGATCGATCCGAACATCACGCTCAGCCGGCCGCGCTTGTCGCCCAGCATGCCCCACAGGATGCCGCCGAGCAGCATGCCGCCCATCTGGTAGTTGATCAGGTGAAAGCCCTGGTCGGTGAGCGCGTTCGTGCACGCGTCCTTGTCGAGGCCGGTGCACACGCCGATGTCGAGCAGGCTGGTCTTGCGGACCATGCCGAACAGGATCAGGTCGTAGATATCGACGAAATAGCCGAGCGCCGCGACGATGACGGCGATCGTTGCAGCCTTGCGGGTTGCAGCCGAGATCGAGACCACGCGCGGACTATACGAATTGCGGTGATATAACGGTAGGCATGAAGCACTGGGTGGTTCTAGCTGTGGTGGCCGCGCTTGCGTCGGCCGCCCACGCGAAGGAACAGCGCGCGTGGGTCAAGGACGTCCCCGATGCGGCGACCTGGAAGGCGTACTCGAAGACGGTTGGCTCCGACGAGCTCGGCAAGTGCATCATCGACGTGAAGTCGGGAGACATCTACTTCTTCGACGTCAACCTGTTCAACATCCACGCGGACTTCGTCCTCGGCGTGCTGCTCAAGCAAGCGTGGACCCGCGACAACATCATCGAATACAACAAGAACTACGAGCGCGACAAGCCGAAGTTCATCCTCTGCTATCTCACGCACCACCTGAAGATCGACAAGTGGAGCTTCTCGTTCTGGGAGGGCGACAAGATCGGCGCCGACGACGTGATCCGGACCAAGACCAAGCTCGACGCCACGTTCTTCCAGAAGAACCTGCCGTTCCGGCCGGACTCGCCGATGCAGCAGAAGGTCGCGACCGAGGTCCAGAACAAGGGCCTCAAGATCATCACGAACGACGAGGTCTACAAGGCGGCCGAGTTTCAGGCGTTCACGAAGGGCCGCACCGTCGGCAAGTTGCACGTGGTGCCGCTCGGGACGCCGTACGAGTCGCTCAACTACGGCCGCACCGACATCGTACTGTTGCAAGAGAGCTATCCCGACATCACGCCGGTCGCGGGGATCCTCGCGACGCAGTTCTCGACCCCGCTGTCGCACGTGAACCTGCGCGCGGGCGCGTGGGGGATTCCGAACGCGGGCGACAAGAAGGCGCGGGAGAAGTACGGCAAGTACGACGGCACGGTCGTCTACTACGAGGTCACCGACACCGGCATGACGCTGCGGCCGGCGCGGCCCGACGAGGTCAAGGAGCTCGAGGGACGGATCGCGAGCGCGAAGCACGTCGACCTACCGGTCGCCGACATCACCAATCGCCGGCTCGCGATGCTGACGCGGATGCGCGCGAAGGACGTCGTGATCTACGGGACCAAGGCCGCGAACCTCGGCGAGATCGTGACCGCGCACCTCGACGGCGTCCGCGTGCCGATGGGGTTCGGCGTCGGCTTCTACTACTACCAGCAGCACATGAAGCAGAACCATCTCGACGCGAAGGTCGACGCGATGCTCGCGGACGCGCGGTTCCAGAAGGATCCGGTGTGGCGCAAGACCAGGCTCGAGGAGCTGCGCAAGGCGATCAGTGCCGCGCCGATCGATCAGGCGTCGCTCGACATGATCTACAAGCGCGTGCGGTTGAAGCTCGGCGGCAAGGGCGTGTTCGTGCGGAGCTCGACGAACAGCGAGGACTTGCCCGGCTTCAACGGCGCGGGGTTGTACGACACCCAGCCGAACGTCGTCGGCAAGAAGGCACTCGCGCAGGCGTTGAGGGACGATTGGGCGTCGCTGTGGAACCTGCGCGCGGTCGACGAGCGCGAGGCGTTCGGCATCGATCACCATCAGGTGTACTTCGGCGTGCTCGTGCAGATCGGCGTCAACGCGACGGCAGCCGGCGTGCTCGTGACGAAGAACCTGTGGGACACCACCGACGAGAATGGCTTCACGATCAACGCGAAGTACGGCCTCGGGATGCGCGTCGTCGAGGGCCAGAAGGTGCCCGAGCAGATCATCTTCGATCCGACCAACGATGGAACGAAGATCATCTCGCGCACCGATGATCCGGTGATGCTGCGGTTCGACGAGCACGGCGGGATCAAGGAGCTGCCGGTGCCGCCCGGCGCCGGGGTGATCCTCAACGAGGAGCGGGCGAAGAAGCTGTGCACGATGGTGCAGAAGTTCGTGCCGCTGTTCGACCACGGTCATCCGCTCGACGTCGAGTGGGTGCTCGAGGGAGAAGACGTGTGGATCGTGCAGGCGCGTCCGTACGTGGGGCAGTGATGAAGTCCCTCGTCTTGCTGCTCGTCGCGGCGTGCGACTTCCAACCGGCGCCACCGCCGGCGCCGCCCGTCATCGAGAGACCCGCAGATGCGGCGGTCCCGGTGGTCCCGATGGTCCCGGTGGTCCCGGATGCGGGCATCGGCCGGCCCGATGCCACGCTGATCGCGGTGACCGATGCGTGTCTGCAGACCGCGACCCACATCGCCGACGTGCTGATCACGAGTCAGACCGACGACTCGCTGAAGTCGAGCTACGAGACCGCGCGAGACCGGATCGTGCGCGCGACCGCGGAGGCGTGCACGACGCAGAACTGGACGCCCGATGCGCAGAGGTGCTTCGCGCAGGCCAAGCTCGAGGCCGACCTCCACGCGTGCGAGAAGAAGTTCCCGACTAAAGCCGGCTGACGAGCGGCGACGTGTACCCCGAGTCCTCGGCCTTGCGCGCACGCTCGCCGAGCGCGCGGCACACCGACGTGGCGAGTCCCGGAACGTCATCGACGAGCTCCTCGAAATCGACCCGCTCGAGCCGGATCATCCGCACGCCGGAGATCGCGACGAGGTCGGCGGCCGCCGATTTCGGCGCGACGCACGCGAGCTCGTCGACGACGTCGCCCTTGCAGATCCGGCGCTCGCCGAACCCGAGCTCGCCGTCGTCGACGACGATCAGCGCGTCGATCGGATCGCCGACGCTGACCACGACGTCATCGGCCTTCACCGTGACCCAGCGCGCACGCTCGGCGACATCCGCGAGCTGGCGGGTCGTCAGCGCGGCGAGCAGCGGCACCTTGCCGAGAGCGATCAGGGTTTCGACGCGGCTGGGCATGTCGTTGGCTCCTTCTTCGAGGTCGTCGGATTCGGCGAGGCGGCGCAGCAGGGCCGCGGGATTGGCGGTGAGAGCTTCGGCGCGCGCGGCCTCGCCGATCGTGTCGCGATAGGCGCTGCGGCCCGACCGATCGAGCGCGTGGAGGATCAGCGCGCGCGACAACCGGTCGCGACCGGCGAGCTCGGTGCGGACGACGCTCTCGCGGGCGGGCAGCGCGATACCGGCGCGCACGAACGTGGCGGCGCGATCCGCGGCGGTGTGATCGTCGACGGCCTCGACGAGGCGGCGCACGAGCGCACGCGGCAGCGCGGTCTCGATCACGGCGAGCGTGCGCGCGCGCTCGTGGGCGCCGCGAGCGTGGCGCCAGGCCACCGCGGCCTTCGAGATCGGTCGCGACCGGCGGCGCGCGGCGACGAGGAGCAGCACGGTATGCGCGATCTCGCGCAGCCGCTCGTCGAGGCGATGCGCGACGAGCTCGTCGCCCGGATCGCGCAGCACGGCGAGCGCGAGCGCCGTTTGCTCGAGCGCATCGAGCTCGGCGTCGACGAGGCGATCGAGCGCGGTCGCGGTGACCGGCAGATCGGCGAGCAGCGCGGCGGCACGATCGCGCGCCCGCCGCCGGCCCCACGCCGCGGTCGCGATCAGCTCGCCGGCGGCGACCGGCCCGAGCCGAGCCAGGACGTCCTCGGCGGCGACGCGCACATCGTCGTCGGGCTCGCCGAGCGCACGGGCGATCCGGCGGAGGTCATCGGCGTCGACGGTCGTGGCGTTCGCGAGCAGCGCGCCGTAGAGCCGGAGGGCCGCGGCGACCTCCGCGGCATCGGCCGCAGTATCGGCCCCAGTGTCGTCCCCAGTGTCGTTGCCGGTCCGCGCGGGGCGCATCAGCGAGACCAGCGCGGTCTCGGGCGCGGGCTGACTCGCGCCGTGATCGACGCACTCGCGCGCGAGCTCGAGCAGATCGCTGCGCAGTAGCGCGAGCTCGCCCACGAGCCCGTCGCCGACCTTCGCGTGGCCGAGGGCCGCCAGCATCGCGAGTCCGGCGGCGCGGCTTCCCGCATCGCCGCGCTGGCGACGGATCGCACGCGCGAGGTGGCGACTCGCATCGAGCACGCGCTCGTCGGCGGTCGCGGCAAGCGCGCACGCGAGCTCGGCGACCAAGTCCTCGACGGCCGCGCGCGACGTCGCACCGGCGAGCTCGGCGAGGACGGCGGCGTGATCACCGGCGAGGCGATGGGCGGCGACCTCCGCGGCGAGCGCGACGTCGGCGTCGGCAGCACCTCGCCACTGTGCGACCGCCTCGACCGGCACGCCGCCCGCGAGCCCGACCGCGCGCACCGCGAGTGCTCGCACGCGGGTGGTCGCCGCCTGCGCCGCCTCGAGCAGCACCGGACCGTGGAGCTCGGCGGGCGCGTCGAGGACGGTGATCAGCGCGCGCCACACCGCCGGATTCGCGTCGCGCACCGCGGCCTCGACGAGCGGCGCCCGCGCGTCGACGCGCTGCTGTGCGTGAAGCCTCGCGAGGACATCGGCGGCGCGCTCCGGACGTTCACTCGCGAGCTCGGCGTAGAGCGCCGCGAGGGCGCGGTCGTCGAGCATCACGCCGAGCGCATCGTCATCGCGATCGGCGCGCTCGCCGGTGACGTGCTCGATCGCGAGCCCCGGAAGCTCGCGCGAGATCCGAGCCGCCGCGATCACCCAGGCGAACGCGACGAGCGCGGCGGTCGTATAAAACACGAACGGCGCACCGACCAGCACCGCCGCGAGCACGCCTCCGACGACCGCGCCCGCGCGCTTCGCCGTCCCGTCGAGGAAACCCGCGACGCGGCCACGCACGACGGTCGGCAGCAGCGTCTGCGCGAGCTTCTCGGTCGGAGTCTCGATGCTCGCGTCGAGCACGCGCGCCGACATCTGCGTCGCGATCGCCATCGCGAGGATCGGCGCGATCACGAGCCCGGTCGCGGCGGCCAGGCCGACCAGCGGTGCCAGCAGCAGCGCGCGTCCGGTGCCGATCCGCCCGAGCAGGCGCGGCGCGATGAAGATCTGAACCGCGAGCGTGACCAACTGGCCGGCGCCGCGCACGCCGCCGAGTAGCGAGGCGAACGAGCTCGCCGAACCACCGCGCTCGGCGACCGCGAAGCCGAGCGCGGTATACGCGAGCGAACCGAACACGCCCGCGATTCCGACGACGATCGCGAGATGCAGTGCGAGCGGATAGCGCCGCACCGCGCGCGCACCGTCGGTCCACGAGCGTGCGACCAGCGCGCGCAGATTCGCCGGGACGGCGGCCACGCGCCGGCTCGCCGGCAACCGCGCGGTGCCGAGCCCGGCGAGCACGAGCAGCCCTGCGGCGACGACCAACACGCCGCGCGGCCCGGTCGCCGCCGCGATCGGAATCACGAGCAGCGCGCCGACGGCCGCCCCTGCCCCGCCGGTGGCCGCGAGCACCGGCACCAGGCGCTGCGATCGGCGCGCATCGACGCGCTCCGCGATCGCGACCCAGAACGCGAGGTCGGTCGCCGCGGCGAGCTGCTTGCCGCCGATGTAGGTCGTCCACGCGACGCCGGCCGGCGCGATCGCGACGAGCGCCGCGAGGCCCGCGAGCACCACGGCCGAGACCAGCGCGAGCGTGCCGAGCACGCGGCGGCGCTCGAGCCGATCGGCGAGCCCGCCGACGACGGCGAGCACGACCGCGAGCATCGCGCTCGAGATCGCGAGCGCGATGCCGAGCGTGTCACGGCCGATCTCGGCGAGGAACAGGGCGTCCGCCGCGGCCGCCGCCATCGCCGCACCGGCGCTCGCGAGCGCGAACACGCCGCCGGCCGAAACGACCAACGCGTGCTCGTCGGGCCGTAACAGCGCGACTCCACCCGCCCTCACCGCGGCGTCGGCCATGTCGCGATTATAGCGTCGCAACCCGCGCTACCAGCGCGGCGACGCCGTGTCATGATCGACGCGATGCGTCCCCGAGCGATTGGTGGCCTGGCCCTGGCGCTTGGCCTGGCGACCGCCGGCCTCGTGATCGCGCAAGCGCCGCCGGCGCAACGGCCGATCCTCCACGAGCCGATTCCGGATCTCAACCCGGACCGCCCGCAGCCGACGATCGGTGGCGCGCAGAAGAAGGACGGCAACCCGCAGACCGTCGTCGCCGGCAGCAAGGTCCTGCCGAAGCCGCCGCTCGACAAGCCGACCTCGCCGACCGCCGGCAGTGCCGCCGAGCCCGTCCTCGGCACCAAGGACTTCGGCGCCGATCGCGACACGTCGATGAAGCCCGACGAGCACACGGGCAGCGATGGCACGCTCCACTACGTCAGCGTGTTCAACCCCGACGTGTTGCCGTTCAAGCGGATGAGCACCTTCGACTCGGTCGACGAGGCGTTCACGCTGCACGTCAATCGCGGCGTCTTGACGGAGGTCCCGGTCGGCGGCACGACCGATCCGAAGACGCGCGATCGGTTCTGGGGCGACGTGTTGGTCAAGCTCGAGCCGGGCACCGATGTCCCGCTGCCGTCGGTGGCGCCCGACATGCGGATCCTGTCGTACGAGGCGAAGCCGGCGGCGCGGTTGAAGTTCTCGAAGGACGGCGCCGACAACTTCTACGTGCGCAGCGACGAGCCGAGTGTCGCGGGCACGGTGCGCCTCGTGTTCTACGCCGACGCCGACGCCGGCTACTTCGCGCCGTCACTGCCCGTGCGCCGGCTCAAGGTTCGCGACGTCGCGAATCGCGCACCGCCCGAGCTCAAGCAGCCGTTGCCGGACAACGTGCGCGCCGACGCCGAGATCACGATGCGGAAGCTCGGCGTTGATCCGGCGATGGATCTCGGCGTCGCGTTCAATACCCTGGTCGAGTACTTCCGCGGCTTCAAGGCCGGCGACATTCCCCACCCGACGGGCGACACGTATCGCGACCTGTGCGACTCGAAGGCCGGCGTCTGCCGCCATCGTTCGTTCGCGTTCATGATCACGGCGAACGCGCTCGGCATTCCCACGCGGCTCGTCACCAATGAAGCCCACGCGTTCGTCGAGGTCTGGTTCCCCGAGCGCAACTGGCAGCGCATCGACCTCGGCGGCGCGGCGCTCAAGATGGATGTCGCCGGTGCGAACAACAAGACGCTGCATCGCCCGCGCAGCGAGGATCCGTTCGTCAAGCCGCCCGAGTATCGCCAGAACTACACGCAGCTCGAGGGCGACATCAAAGGCCTCTCCGATCAACAGATCGCCGAGAAGAAGAAGTCGCTCGACGAAGCTCCGCCGAGCGGTGCGACCGGCGCGAACGGTGGAGCGACCAGCGCCTCGGCGGCCCAAGCGAATGCGGCGGCGGGCTCCGGCGCGCCGCTGATGCCCGATCGGATCACGCCGGATCCGTCCCTGCCTGCGGTCACGCAGGATCCCAAGAAGCCGACGCCGAAGCTGCTCGTCACGCAGGCCTCGACCAGCGCCTATCGCGGTGACCTGATCCACATCGAGGGCATCGTGCGCGCCGACGGCAGGCCGGTCGGTGATCACGTCGTCTACGTGTTCTTGTCGCCCGCGGGGACCAACGGCTCGCACCCGATCCAGATCGGCTCGCCGAAGACCGCGGCCGATGGCACGTTCCGCGTCGACCTCCCGCTGCCCGGCCAGTTGGACCTCTCGTCGTACGAGATCTATCTGTCGAGCCTCGAGGACGCGTACTACAACGCCGCGCTGTCGGACTAATCCAAAGATCGCGTGAGTAGATCCGAGCCCGAGCCCGAACTTCCGATCCGAGCGCACCGATCTCGGATCCGGAATCCGGAGATCCGGGCTCGGTCGACGCTGATCGGTTACGTAAAGTTGATCGGCATCGTGACCAGCGTCGACGCGCCGGTCGCCGCGAACTTCATCCTGCCGACGGCGTGCTGCACGCAGCCGAGCAGGCCGTGCTCGAACATGTAGTGAAACGCCTGGACCTTGGACTTGATCACGTGGCCGTTGCCGTCGACGACGAGCTTGACGCTGATCTGGCCCGCGAGGTTGGTGTTGGTCGCGGCGGTGACCACGCACTGCTGCGCGGGACCTGACTGGCTGTCGATCGTCGAGCGAATCTCGCCGTCATCGAGCGAGCGCGACTCCGCACCGCCGCCCATGTCGATCTTCTGGGTCGGGCGCGTCGTGTCATCGCCGCGCCACTCCATCGCGCGATCGGCGGCGGTGAGCTGGACGAGCTGCGGCTCGGTCTCCTCGACGTAATCGGCGCTGCCCCAGCCCTGCTCGTCGCCCGAGGTCGCGTTGCCCGGGTTGCCCGGGTTGCCGCTCGTGTGGTGATGCGACCGCTTCTTCTTCGGCTTCGCCACCCCCGCGTCGGCCGGCGCCATCGCGATCACGCCCGCATCCGACGGCGGAGATCTGCCGCCGTGACCCCACGGTGGCCGGAGCGCGAGATACATTCCTCCGGACCCGACCACGAGGCCGATGACGAGCCCGAAACCGAGCGACCCACGCACGCACCACGAGTTGTATCACGCGCCTCCACGCGTGGCCGCTGCAGCATGGATCACCGGAGCCGGCATCCTCGCGATCTACGCCGTCCAGATCGCCCTCCTGCCCCTCCTGGGTGGGCTCTTCGCCGCCGCGCTCGGCTATCTCGCCGTGATCGCGCTGATGATCGCGCTAGCGCGTCGGCGCGGGTTCGGACTCGGCATCCGCCCGGTCGTCGTACGGTTCTGGGTCGCCGCCGTGATGATCGGCATCGCTGCCTGGTACGTCGATCTGCGCATCGTCGAGCGGCTGGAGCTCCACGGCGAGCCCGAGAGCCTCGAGCACATCGTCGCGGTGTCGCCGCTGTCGGCCAGTCTGATCGGGCTCGCGCTGTTGCCCGCGATCGGCGAAGAGCTCGTGTTTCGCGGCGTGCTAGCGCGCGCGATCGCGGCGCGAAGTGTCATCCTCGCGATCGTCTTGTCTGCGGTCGTATTCTCGGCGTATCACCTGGATCCACCGCAGATCGCCGGCACGTTCCCGCTCGGCCTCGCGCTCGGCGTGTTGGCCGTGCGCTCGCACTCGATCGTGCCCGGCATGATCACGCACGCTCTCAACAACGCGATCGTGCTCGTGCTCGCGCGCGTCGAGTTACCGGGCGTCACGACGCTGCTGACCCGGCACGCGAATGGAGCGCTGGTCGGCGCCGGCGCGCTGATGGTCGGTGGCGTGCTGCTCGCGGGGCGCGAAGCATGAGCGACGACAAACAAGCGCGCCTCAAGCTCGCGACGATCGCGCTGCGCCGCGTGATGGCCTCGGAGTATCACCAGCTCGCACCGGTCACCGCGTCCGCGATCAGCACGTACGGCGAGGAGGATCGTACGCGCGTCGAGCTCGGGCTCGCGCTGTCGGAGCTCGCCGACGAGCATCGCCCGGCGAGCGTCGCGCGACTCCAGTTGCCCGACGGCGTGCGGATCGAGCACGTCGAGGTCGAGCTCGCGCGCAGCGGCATCCCCGATCGGCTCGCGCGGCCGGTCGAGATCACGATCTCGGTCGTCGTCGTGCCCGAGCCCCGGGTCGAGCAGGGCGTGGTCTCGACGGAGCTGTCCGGATCGTGGGTGTTCATCCCGGTGATCGATCACGCGTGCTACGTCGATCGCAAGCAGCAGGTCGACGTGCGCGTGCGCGAGGAGCTCGCCGTGTTGCCCGCCGCACTCGCGCTCGATCTCGATGGCTGGAAGCGCCTCGCGACGTGGGCCGATCCGAGCCTCGAGCCGCTCGAGCTCGAGCTGTCGACGACACCGCTCGCCGCCGCGAAGGGCCGCAAGGCGCTCGCCGACGCCGAGCGCAAACGGCAGGCGTACGCGACGCTCGACGCCGCGGGCCGTCGCTTCACGATCGCCTCGCCGCCACATCCCTGCGTCGGGCGCGAGCTGTTGCTCGCCGAGCTCGCGCGCGTGCTCGTCAACACCGGGGCCGGGCAGCGCAAGCGCCGCAGCGTGCTACTCGTCGGCGACGAAGCGGCGGGCAAGTCCGCGCTCGTCGAGGCGTGGCTCGCCGCGCATGAAGGTCGCGAGATCTGGGCGACCTCGGCGAGCGAGCTGATCGCCGGCGCGAGCGGGCTCGGCGAGTGGCAAGAGCGCGTCGCGCTGGTGCTCGCCGCGACCGAGACGCTCGATGCGATCCTGTACTTCGACGACTTCGGCGCGCTGTTCGCGGACCGGCCCGCCGAGGGTGGCATCGAGCTCGGCGCCGCACTGCGCCGGCATGTCGCCGATGGCCGCGTGCGCGTGATCGGCGAGCTCACCGCGGTCGCACTCGATCGCGCCGAGCGTCACGACGCGTCGCTGATCGGCGCGATGTCGCGCGTCCACGTGCCGCCGACCGATCCGGACACCACGATCGCCGCCGGTCGAGCGTGGGCCGCGTACTGGGCACGCACCCAACCGAGCCGGCCGCAGATCGCGCCCGAGATGGTCGCGACCGCGGTCGATCTCGCGCGGCGCTACCTGCCCTATCGCGCGTTCCCCGGCAAAGTGATCCGGCTGCTCGAAGAGCTTCGAGTCGCGCACGACACCGAACGCGATGCCGAAGGTCACGGCCGCCGCCTCGGCGATCCCGAGCTCTATGCCTCGTTCTCGTGGGCGACCGGAATTCCGCTCGCGCTCGTCGACGATTCGCGCTCGCTATCCGCCGACGACGTGATCAAGCAGCTGCGCCGGCGCATGATCGGCCAGGACGCCGCCGTGCGCCGCGTCGCCGAGGCGATCTGCGTCGCGAAGGCCCGCTTGCAACCGGCCGACAAGCCGCTCGCGAGCCTGTTGTTCGTCGGACCGACCGGCACCGGCAAGACCGAGCTCGCGCGGTCGGTCGCCGCGTATCTGTTCGGCGCGACCGAGCGGATGGTGCGGCTCGACATGAGCGAGTACACCGATCCGTGGGCGGCCGAGCGCTTGTTCGGTGGTGCCGGGAGCGCCGGCGGCTCTGGTAGCGCCGACCAAGGACGGCTGACGTCGGCGGTGCGCAGCCAGCCGTTCGGCGTGGTGCTGCTCGACGAGATCGAGAAGGCGCACCCCTCGGTGTTCGATCTGTTGTTGCAGGTGCTCGGCGAAGCGCGGCTCACCGACGGCCGCGGCCGCACGACGTTTTTTCACAATGCGATCATCGTGATGACGTCGAACCTCGGCACGCGCAGCGCGAAGGGCACGCTCGGCATCGCGCCTCACGAAGCCGCCTCCGAGCGCGAGGAGCGCCGCTATCGCGATGCGGTGCTCGCGGCGTTCCGGCCCGAGCTCGTCAACCGGCTCGATCAGATCGTGGTGTTTCACCCGCTGGTTCCCGACGAGATCGCACAGATCGCGGAGATCGGGATCAGCCGGTTGTCGGAGCGGCGCGGCCTCACCCAGAGCGGCGTGTTGCTCGAGATCTCGAAGCTCGCGACGGCGCGCCTCGCGGAGCACGGGTTCTCCGCCGAGCTCGGCGCGCGCGCACTGCGCCGGCACCTCGACGCGGCCGTGATCGCACCGGCCGCGCGCCTGCTCGCGAAGGCCGGCGCCGATGGCCATGGCGGGACGTTGACGGTCCGGGCGCCGGACGAACCGGCGAGCACGCGACCGCCGGGCTCGCGGATCGGCGAGAGCCTCGGCGATGTCACGATCGAGCTGTGGCGACGAGCCGCCTCGACGGGACGCCGTATGGTGCGCAGCGCGCTCGCACTCGGCGAGCTCCGCCGCGATACCGATCGCGAGCTCGCGCTGGGCGCTGCGGTCGCCGTGCGCGACAAGATCAGCGAGCTCGAAGGCACGATCGCGACCGCTGGCCGCAAGAACGAGCACGGCCGCACCGCGCTGCCGGGCTCCGAGATCGCGCGGCTGACCGCCGAGCACGCGCGGTTGACCGGCTTGTGGGTGACGGCCGCCGCCGCGCAGGGCGAGCTGCGCACCGCCGAGGAGCTGTGCCTCGAAGCGCTCGCAAAGGACATCGATGCGGTCGACCTGATCGACGCCGCGATCACGCAGCGCCACAAGTTCCGTCGCGATCTGTTCTGGCTGCTCGTCGCGACGCGGCCACAGCGTCCCGGCATCACGCTGCTCGTGCACTCGCCCGATGCGCGCGCCGCGGTCACGGCGTGGACCAAGCTCGTGCTGCACGCGGCGGCGCACCACGGGTGGCGCGCGAGCGTGCACGTCTACGGCGAAGAGGCGGCGAACTGGAAGCACGCCTGGGGCCCGCCGCACGATCGGTTCTGGGCCGATGATCGGATGGCGAACGTCGGCGCTTCGTCGGCGCTGGTCCGGATCTCCGGCACCGGTTCGGATCTGTTATTCGGCCTCGAGGCTGGCCTCCAGCGCTTCGTCGGTCTCGCCGGTGAACCGTGTCACGTGTGGGTCGAGCTGCTCGAGCCGAAGACCGAATTCACCGACCTCGAGTGGGATGCGCTGCCGACGCCGCCCACGCCGCGTGCCGCGCGCGGCCACGTGTTCCGCGATCACGCGATCGCGAACGACCGAGTCTCCGTCGATGGCGACGAGATCGAGCCGCCGTACACCGAGCTGCCGCTCCGGCTGGCCGAAGCCGCCTGCGCGCGCCTGCTCACCGCGCACCAGCACGCCGGCCACAACTGCGCGTACGACCTCGAGACGATGTGGCGGTACGTCAATCCGCTCGCCGCCCTCGTCCAACCGAGCGCGGTCAAATGAGGGTCAACTTCACGGTCGGCGTGTTCCAGGACAAGCGCGACGGCGAGGACGAATGGACCGCGCTCGTGCCGGCGCGCTATGCGGCCTACGTCTCGGGGGTCGGCAGCGAAGCGCGCCTCCGCGAGCGCCTGATCGACCGGCTGCGCGACGTCGTGAAGCGCGTGCGCCCCGTCGATCAGGAGCTCCTGCAATTTCCGCTCGGCACCGAGCTCGCGCGAATTCAGATCGACCTGCGCGCCGAGACCGGCAAGGTCCACGGCCAGGTGCCACTCATCGTCGAGCCGCGCTGGACGAGCGAGCACGGCCAGCACTTGTTTTGCTATCACCCGTTGCGCCGCGATCAGTGGTTCACCGCCGCGAACCGCGAGGACCTCCCGCAACTCGCGCTCGCACTCGTCCGCCATCACTGGGCCGACATCGACGACGACGACGAGATCGAAGCACTGCTGTCGAACGGCAAGGAGCGGATCACGACGCTCGCGTTTTCGGCCGAGCCGCAGTCGCTCCTCGATCTGCTGCCGAAGAAGAAGGACGGCCGTGCGGGCGCCTCGACGCCGCGCAACGATCGGATCCTGCAGCAGCTCGGCGTCGACGAGACGCAGCGCGCCTCGAACGGCCAGCTTCGCCTCGGCGTGCCGCGCTCGCCCTATCGCGAGCGGCTGTCGTACCTGCTCGGGGGCAAGCGCCCGCGCTCGGTGATGGTGATCGGCCCGCCGGGCAGCGGCAAGACGCTGTTGATCCACCAGTGGATCAAGGAGCGGCTCGCCGAGGACGGCTACTTCATCCACAAGAACCTCGACAAGTGCTTCCACGTCTGGCGGTTGAGCGGCAAGCGGCTGATCGCGGGCATGTCGCACCTCGGCGAGTGGGAAGAGCGCTGCCTCGCCGTCCTCGACGATGCGAAGAAGCGCCGCGGCATCCTGTGGCTCGAGGATCTGCATCTGTTCGGCCGGCTCGGCCAGTCACGCCAGAGCGAGCGCAGCTTCGCCGATTTCTTCCGCGGTCCGGTCCGGCGCGGCGACCTCGCGATCATCGCGGAGATGACGACCGAGCAACGCGCGCGGCTCGAGCGCGATGCCCCCGGCCTTGCCGAGGCGCTCGCGCTGGTCGCGGTCCCCGCGGCCTCGGCGAACGAGACCGCGCACCTCATGCTGCACGAGATCCGTGCGCTCGAGGTCGAGCATCAGACCGTGGCGCTGCATCCGTTCACGCCGCGCACCGCGCTCGAGCTCGGCACCGCGCTGTTCCCGTGGCGAGCGCGTCCCGGCGTCGCGATCGAGATCGTGCGCCGCGTCGCCGTCGATGCCGCCGCCCGCGGCATCGAGAGCGTCACGCCGAACCACGTGCTCGAGTATCTCGCGCGCACGACCGGCCTCGCCGCGAACCTCATCACGCTCGACCAGCCGCTCGATGCCGTCGAGGTCGAGACCCGGTTCGCCGAGCGCGTGATCGGCCAGCCCGCGGCGACGCGCGCGGCCGCCGACGTGATCCTCAAGGTCCGCGCCGGGCTCGCCGATCCGAATCGCCCGGTCTCGGTGATGTTGTTCACCGGCCCGACCGGCACCGGCAAGACCGAGCTCGCCACCGCGATCGCGGAGTACCTCTACGGCGATCAATCGCGGCTCGTCCGCGTCGACATGGGCGAGATGTCGGGCCCCGATGCGGTCGCGCGGTTGATCGGCGATCCCTGGAACCCCGAAGGCCTGCTGACCTCGCGCGTCCGCAGCCAGCCGTTCTGCGTCGTGTTGCTCGACGAGATCGAGAAGGCGCATCCGCGGGCGCTCCACCTCCTCTTGCAATTGTTCGACGAGGGCCGGCTCACCGACGCGGCCGGCGAGGTCGCGAGCTTCGCGAGTGCGGTCGTGATCATGACGTCGAACCTCGGCTCGCGAAACGCGCAGCCGATCGGCTTCGGCGATGTCCGCGATCGGATCCTCGCCGATGTCGCGAAGGCCGTCCGCGAGTTCTTTCCCGTCGAGCTGTTCAACCGCATCGATCAGATCGTGCCGTTCGAGCCACTCACGCCCGAGGTCGCGGCGAAGGTCGTCGACAAGGAGCTCGGCAAGCTGCTCGCACGCCGCGGGCTGCGCGAGCGCAACACGTTCGTCTATGCCGGCAGTGCGGTGCGCCGCCGCGCGGTCACCGACGCGTTCGACCCGCGCTACGGCGCGCGCACGGTCAAGCGCTGGCTCGAGGACAAGATCGGCGGCGCGCTGACCGATCTGCTCGCGAGCGCATCACCGGCCCGGCTGCGGATCGTTCGGCTCGCCGAGGACGGCGGCAAGATCCAGGCGTCGCTCGAGCCGATGCTCGAGCGCGAGGCGCTCGCCGGCACCTTCGTCCTCGAAGGGGCGCTCGATCTCGCGACCGCGGGCCTCGAGTTCGCGATCGCCCGCGCCGCGGCGGCGGTCGCGTTCGTGCGCGATTCGGAGCTCCTCGCGCGAGCGCGGCGCGAAGCCACCGGCGAGCTGCGGTTCTACGTCGACGATCTCGCGCAGCGGCTGGACGCGCTGGACCAACTGTTCGGCATCGTCCCGAAGCGCGAGCCCGATCCGACCGACACGGACTACGACTACGACAGCGACGACGACCTTCGCAACCTGCCCGTGCAGCGTCCGGCCAAGAAGAAGATCGTGCGCACGCCGGCGAGTCGCGAGATGTTGATCGCCGGCATCGCCGAGGCGCTGCTGATCTCTCGCGCGCTACCGGCGATCCTCGATCCCACCGCGCACGCCGCCACCATCACGATCTCGCGGATCGGTGCCTCGACCGAAGCCGGCGGTATCTTCGCGGTGGTCCACACGATCGCGCAGCCGGCGTGGCTCGACGAGGCTGCGTTCGTCGACGATCGCAGCGGCAAGATCAAGCCGATGCCGAACGGGCTCGCGGAGCTGACGCCGACCGTGCGCGATGTCGTCCTCGTCGTGCGCGGCCTGTTCGTGCGCGAGGCGCTCGCCACCGATCACGGCACGTGGATGCTGCGCGCGTCGGCGGCCGAGCCCGATATCGTGCGCGTCGAGGTCGTCGCCGGTGCCAACAATGCCGTCGCCACGCTCGAGACCCACCTCACCGCTCGCCGCGAGCTCGAACGCGTGCTCGAGCACGGCGGCGCCCTCCCGCCGAACCCCGACGTGCTGCTGCCCGTGACCCGCACGATCAACTATCGCGCGCCGCTGCGCCCCGGCGATGCCTTCCAGATCGAGCTCGAGGACTTCGCGACCGGCTGGGTCGATCGCGGCAGCGTCAAGGACATCCCGCACGCGGTGCGCCGCGCGTGGCACCTCGCGTGGAGCCGGACGCGATGACCGCGAAGCGCTCGTTCCGCGTGTTCGTCACGAAGCACCACGGTGGGCTGACCTCGGTCGTGCTGCTGCGCCGCTACCGCCAGATGTTCGATGGTCCGCCGCCGGCCGCGATGGCCGACGAGCTCGACGACGCGCTCGCGCGGCTCGCCCCGCAAGCGGCGCTGCTGGTCGACGACGACGAGGCCGAGCGCTACCTGTGGACCGAGGAGCTCGAGCTCCGCCGCATCGAGGTCGAGATTCATCCCGGCCGCCCCGATCCGCGCGGCTACGTGATCGCGAAGGCCACGGTGCCGCTGCGCCTGGGCTATGCGGCGGCGAAGATCGTCACGAGCCCGACCTCGCAGGCTGGGGGGGCGAACGACGCGCAGCTCTACCGCGTGATCGTGCCGCGGTTCGACTGGTCGTTCGTCGCCGAGGATCTCGCGTCGGTGCCCGAGACGATCCACGCGCTCGTGTTCACCACGCTGATCGGCGATGCCACCGCGGCGCTCTACGATCTGCGCCGCGAGATCTCCGAGGAGGTGATCGAGTGGAGCCCGATCGAAGCGCCCGTGCGCACGTCGAAGAAATCCGGCGAACAGCCCGATCCGGCGCCGACGCTCGAAGCGGTCGCCGAGGATTGGGTCGCGGTCGCCCGCGCCGGTCGCCTGGCCCCGACGGTCGGCACCGATCCGACGTTCGATCAACTCGCACCGACGCTCGATGACAAGCAGCTGCCGAGCTTCCTGTTCGTCGGCCCACGCGGCTCGGGCAAGACCGCCCTCGTGCGCCGGATCGCGCGCGGCCTACTCGATCGCGGGCGCGGCAAGTCCGGCGTGCGGCGCCGGTTGTGGGCGACGAGCTCCGATCGGATCGTCGCCGGCATGGTCTACCTCGGCATGTGGCAGCAGCGCTGCCTGCAGATGGTGAAGGAGCTCGAGGGCGGCGCCGACGTGCTGTTCGTCGATCGACTCTCCGACTTCATGGCGCCGATGTCCGACGGCGCGTCGCTCGCCGACCTGATGTCGCCCGCGATCATCGGTGGCGAGCTCACGCTCTACGCCGAGTGCGACGAGACCGAGCTCGTGCGTGCGCGCCAGCGCAACCCCGCGCTCGTCGAGGCCCTGCGCGTGATCCGCGTGCCGGAGGCGGTGCCGGCGCAGGTCGTCGCGCTGCTCGAGCCGTACGGGCAACGCCTCGACCCGCCGGTCAAGCTCGCGATCGATGCCGCGCGCCGGCTCGTCGAATTGCTCGCCGCGTTCCGTCGCGACACCGCGTTCCCCGGCAAGGCGGTCGCGTTCGTCGACTACTGCTCGCTGCACAAGAGGACCGACCTCTCGCTCGCCGAGCTCACGCCGGCGTTCGCGGCGTGGTCGGGCTTGCCGGTCGATCTGCTGTCGCCCGAGCGTGGCCTCGACACCGCCGCGATCGCCGTCGAGCTCCAGAAGGGCGTGATCGGTCAGGACCATGCGTGCGCGGTCGCGGGGCGCGTGATCGCGCGTCTCAAGGCCGGCCTCGACGATCCGCAGCGCCCGGTCGGTGCGTTGCTGTTCGCGGGCCCGACCGGCGTCGGCAAGACCGAGCTCGCGAAGCAACTCGCGCGCTACTTGTTCGGCGATGCCGAGCGGCTCGTGCGCGTCGACATGAGCGAGATCACGACGCCCGCGGCGATCGCGCGCTTGATCACGCCCTCGCCCGCCGGCACCTCCCTCGCGGATCGGATCCGCCGCCAACCGCTCAGCGTCGTGCTGTTCGACGAGATCGAGAAGGCCGATGACGCCGCGTTCGATCTCCTGCTCGGGGTGCTCGGCGAGGGCCGGCTCACCGATGTGTTCGGCCGGCTCGTCGATTTTCGGATGTCGGTGATCGTGATGACGACGAACCTCGGCGCGAACGATCCGCGCCCCGCCGGGTTCTCCGCCGATCCGGACTCCGCACCCGATCCGGGCAACGCGATCAAAAACTTTTTTCGTCCGGAGCTGCTCGGCCGGCTCGATGCCGTGATCCCATTTCGACCGCTGCCACCGCCCGCGCTCGAAGCGATCGTCGAGCTCGAGCTCGCGAAGCTCCGGCTGCGTCCCGGCATCATCGCGCGCAACCTCGAGCTCTCGCTGACCGCGCGTGCGCGCACTCGGTTGGCCGAGCTCGGCCACGACGCGAAGCTCGGCGCGCGCCCGCTGCGCCGCACGATCGAGGATTTGATCGTGGCGCCGCTTGCCGAACGGATGGCCAAGGATCCGACTTGGCGCGACGTCCGCGTTCGCATCGTGAGCGCCGGTGAGCCCGGTGACATCGTCATCTAACGCGGTGTGGCCGATCTCATTTCGAACGGTAACTAGCTGGAATTGCTATCTGTGACATTCGTAAGCACCCCGACCAACGCCCACGAAACTTTGAGCGTTGCTACAATTCCCCGGTGACCGACCCCAAGCGCGTGCTCTGGTATTTGCGCAAGGTTCCGCTGCTGGCCGACCTCGGTCCGGATGCGATCGCCCGGATGTCGGAACGCGTCGAGCTCCGCGAAGCGCGGCGCCGCGACGTCATCTATCTACCTGGTGACCCCGGCCGCTCGCTGTTCCTCGTCCACGGCGGCCGTATCAAAGTCTCGAAGGTCACGCGCGACGGGAAATCGCTGACGCTCGCGTATCACGGGCCCGGCGAATTGTTCGGAGATAGTTGCCTCCTCGATGGTGGCCCGCGCACCGAGATGGCCGAAGCCGTCGAGAACGCGTTGCTGTCCGAGATCGATCGGATCCACTACGAGGAGCTGATGCACTCGCATCCGCAGCTCGGCCTCGCGATGACGCGCCTGATGATCGTGCGTCGCCGCGAGCTCGAGAACAAAGTCGAAGCGCTCGTGTTCCGCGATGTCTCGTCGAAGCTCGCCGAGCTCCTCGTCAAGCTCGCGGCCGAATACGGCGTCGACGATGCGCGCGGCACGCTGGTCGCGCTGAAGATCACGCATCAAGAGCTCGCGAACCTGATCGGGTCGACGCGCGAGACCGTGTCGCTCACGCTCTCCCAGTTCAAGCGCAAGCAGATGATCGCGACCGAGGGTCGCAAGGTGATCATCAGCAACTCCGAAGCGCTGCGCGCGCTGTTCTAGCAGCGGCGCTCGAGCATCTCGAACGCGAGCGCGAGAGCGCGCTGCATCGAGATCGGGCGCGCGATGCCCTTGCCCGCGATGTCGTACGCCGTCCCGTGATCCGGCGACGTGCGGATGATCGGCAAGCCGAGCGTCACGTTCACACTCTCCTCGAAGTCGATCAGCTTGACCGGGATCAAGCCCTGATCGTGATACATCGCGACCAACGCGTCGTAGCGCCCGTACAGGTGATCGCGGAACGCCGCGTCCGGGACCAGCGGCCCACTCAGGATCGCCGAACCGATCGGCTTGACCAGCGCCGGCGCGATGATGTCGGCGTCCTCGTCGCCGAGCAGGCCATCTTCGCCGGCGTGCGGGTTGAGCCCGACGACACCGATCCGCGGCGCGGTGAGACCGAAGTCGCGCGCGAGCGCCGCGGCCAACAACTCGGTCACGGTGCGAACGCGCTCGGTCGTCAGCTCGAGCACGACCTCGACGAGCGGACGATGCACGGTCGCGAGCGCGATCTTGAGCTTGGGCCCGACGAAGAACATCGCGACGTCGGTCGCACCGAGCCGAGCCGCCAGCATCTCGGTGTGGCCGAGGAACTGAAAGCCGCCGCGGCGCGCCCACGTCTTGGAGATCGGGGCGGTGACGAGCGCGGCATGCTCCCCGCGCTTCGCGGCGGCGACCGCCGCTTCGAGGTAGCCGACCTGGGCGGCGCCGGTACGCTCGTCGGGAGCCCCCAGGACCGCCGCGTCGCCGACACCCTCGCCCCGGATCTCGACCTCGGGCAACGTGACCCCGAGGGCATGCGCGGCGCGCTCGAGTGGTGCGCGATCGCCGTACACGATGCAGCGTACGAGCTGCGGAGGGGCCAGCGCCGCGAGGGTCGCGACCGTGATCTCGGGTCCGATGCCGGCCGGATCGCCGAGCGTGATGCCGAGGGTCGCGACGCTCTTCACGTCTTCAAGCTACCACTTGCTCCTTCTGTGCGTTCGTCCATCCTAGAGGGATGAGGGCGCTCGTACTTGTCGCGCTGACCGGCTGTGCCGGTGCGGAAGCGATGACGCTGCCGCCCCAGCCTGCCGCGACGCCCGGCAGCGCCGCGGAGGCCAAGGCCGAGTTCGGCTACGTCCCCGGCGAGACCATGGCGTTCGAGGTGCACCTGAGCGGCATGCTCGCCGGCGAAGCGGAGCTCGCGGTCGGTGAGATCGGCGAGGTCGACGGCCACCGCGCGGTGGTGGTGAAGTCGCGCGCGTCGACCGCCGGTGCCGCGAAGCTCGTGAAGAACATCGTCGATGAAGCGACGACCACCATCGACGTCGACACCGGCCGACCACTGAAGCTCGACACGAGCGTCGTGATGAACGACAAGGCGACGACCGCGCAGGCCAAGTTCACCGGCTCGATCGCGAACGTCACGTACACCAAGGATGGCGATCCGGCGCCGCACTCGTACCGCGTTGATTTCGGCAAGGTCACCGTCCACGACTCGCACTCCGCGATGGCGCAGTTGCGCGGCTGGCATGCGACGCCCGGCGCCGCGAAGCAGGTCTACGTCGTCGGTGGGCGCCGGATGTGGCGCGTCGACATGACGTATGTCGGCATCGAGACCATCGGCTCGCCGGTCGGCAATCGCCGCGCGGTCCACATGTCCGGGCTCGCGTACAAGGCCAAGCCAAACCTCTCGCTCGACGGTGCCAAGCCGACGCGCACGTTCGACGTGTGGGTCTCCGACGACGCCGACCACGTGCCGCTCAAGATGTCGGCGCACACCGAGCTCGGCGATGTCGAGATGGATCTGACCGAGTACGGCCGGCCCTAGCGACCCTTCTTGGTCTCGCCGTCCTGGGTGTCTTCTTGGCTATCGCCGCGCTTCGTGGTGCTGCGCCTGGTGTTCGTATCTATCGAACCGGCGACGAGGTGGGTGTCGTCGGCGGTGATCGCGCGCCCCGGCGTGAGGATCATGATCTCGGGCGCCGACTGATCGTTGCGATCCTCGTTCATCGGCTGTTCGACCTCGAGCTCGACGAACCGTTCGATCGAGATCTCGGGCTCGCTGTTGTCTCCGAGCCCGCGCGCTTTCTTGACCGCGACCGACGACCGCAGCCCGCTGCGCTCCGGCGGTTCATCGGCTTCGATCACGACCTCGCTATCGTGCTCGTCCTCGGTCGGGGCCGGCAGCGGCAGCGGCGCCGGGCTCCGCGCCAACGGACGCATGCCCTTCGACGTATCGCGCGGCTCGTCGGACAGTCCGTCGAGTCCGTCGATCGCGCGATCGAGTTGCGCGGACACGGCGGTCGCCCCTTCGCTCGAGACGAGCAGGCGCTCCGCGGCCGCGCCACCGCGAATCGGCGCGCGCGGTGCGATCGTCGGCCCATCCTTGGTCGAGGTTCGCGGCGACAGCGCCGCGGGGAGATCGGCGTCGGGAATCGTGTCCGCTCGCGCGGTCGCGAGGTCGACGCTCGGCGGCGGCTGCGTGACCTCACGCCCGGTGATCGCGAGCCCGCTGCTGCCCAACGGCGCCGTGTCCCTCGCCGTGGGAGGTGGAAGCGTCGGGCTCGTCGCGAATCCGCCGACGCCCATCGGTTGCGTCGGCTTGCCGCTCGCCGGCGTGACCTTGCGCATGAGGCCCGGCGACTGCACCTTGGGCACCGACGGCAAGACCGCCGCGAGGCTCGGCGGATGCGACGGCTCGGTCCTCCGCACCGGCATCACGGCCTTCATGTTCGGATCGGTCGGCGCGTTCTCGAGCCCCGCCGAGGCTTCCCCGATCACCATGCGCGGCGCGATGATCGGCGGTCGCGTCTTGCGCGTCGCGATCTCCGCGGCGAGCGCCGCGAGCAGGATCTCGCCGAGCTCGGCGTCGTCCTCGCACACCTCGTGAAAGTCGTCGCAGCGCAGCGCGAGCGCGCGGACCTCGCTCTGCGCGATCGCGAGCCCGTCCTTGTCGGGCAACTGCGCCTCTTTCAACAGCGCCTCCGGATACAGCAACGATCCGGGGCCGCGGAGCACGCCATCTTGCTCGACTTCACCGTCGACGATGATCCACGCGACGCGATCGTTGAGCGTCTGCGCCGGGAGCTTCGTCTCGGCCGCGTGATCGCGCGGCAACGCGATCCGCAGCGCGCGCAACCTGCCCTGCGGCGTGACCTTCGCCCACAGCGGGCACGCGTTGATCGCCTTGTTCTCGCGATGCAGTTGCTCCGCCGGGCGCGCCGTCTCGCCGGCCTCGAGGACGCGGATGACGAGCGCCGTCGCGTTGTCACCGCCGCCGCGCTGGAGTGCGAGCTCGACCAACTTCTGCGCGGCACGTGCCGGCGAAGGCTGACCGGTGAGCACTTCACCGATCTCGGCTTCCTGCACGTACTCGGTGATGCCGTCGCTGCACAGCAGGAATCGATCACCGTCGGCGAGCGGCACCACGAACGTCGCGGTCTTGCACTCGGTCCCGATGCCGAGCGCGTTGGTCAGCATGCTCTTGAACCGCGAGCCCTCGTTCGAGGGATCGACGTCGACGCCCGCCGCGAGCAAGCGCGCGAGCAGCGTGTGGTCCTCGGTGAGCTGCATCGCGATGCCATCGCGGACCATGTAGGCGCGTGAATCGCCGCTCTGCGCGAACACGATGTCGCCGCCGATCACGAGCGCGCCGACGATCGTCGTGCCCATCCCGCCCTTGGTCCGATCGCGCGTGGCCTCGGCCACGATCGCGTCGTGCGCGGCGCACACGCCCGCGTTGATCACGGCGAGCAGCGCCTTCTTCGCCTCGATCGTGCCCCTCTCGAGCCACACGTCGGCGGCCTTCATCGTCAGCTCGCTGGCCCAGTTCTCGCGGACGACCTGGATCGCGATGCTACTGGCGACCTCGCCCGCCGCGTGGCCACCCATGCCGTCGCACACGGCGAAGATGCCGAGATCCGGGTCGATAAAGTGCGCGTCCTCGTTGTGCTCGCGGACCTTACCAACGCTGGTCTCGGCGGCTCCAACGATCGAGGCGCGACCTGCCACGGATCGAGGATACACGTGGCGTGTCGCGAATTGGTTGTTAGCCGCGCAACTTGTAACCGACGTTGCGAACGGTTTCGATCAGCTCGCCGGATGCCCCGAGCTTGGAGCGCAGACGGCGGACGTGGATGTCGACGGTGCGTGTTCCACCTGCATACTGATAGCCCCACGCGCGCTCGAGCAGCGCCTGGCGCGTGAACACGCGGCCGCGATGTTGGGCGAGATAGCGCAGGAGCTCGAACTCCTGGTGCGTCAGATCGATCCGCCGGCCGCTGATCTTTGCTTCGTAGCCCGCGATGTCGATCACGAGGTCGTCGATCTTGATCACCTCGTCCGACCCGAACGTCGCCGCCTTCCAGTCGAGCTGACGGAGCCTTTCGTAGAGCTCGGCTGGGACGATCGGCATGAGGACGAAGTCGTCAAACCCGATCGAAAAATCGAGCGCGGGGAGCCGGGCCACGGGCAGTGCGATCAACACCGGGACCTCGACCAGCGGGCCGTCGTCGCAGAGCTTCTGGATCGCCTTGTAGGCGCGGGCCATCTCGTCCCCGGCCTCGACGACGATGCACTGCGGGGGCTGGAGCGCGAGCGCCGCCACGTCGAGCCCGCCCAGGTCGAACCGTCCTACCGACACCCGCCCACCAAGCTCCATGAGGCACGTCACGACCGACCCGGGTTCACGGGCCGCTCGCTCCGGATCCGCACAGATCACGACCGTACGCACATCGCGAGTGATCCCTGTTGATGGAATGCCGCGTCAAGTCGTCCGACGACATCGCGACGGGAGGTCGGGCTTTTTTGCCGGTTCGGAACTGTGATCCGGCCTATTGCCCCTCCCTCGGAACATGTAAGAATTGGAGCTGGATGGAAGAGTTCCACTGCTCCTTCTGTGGAAAGCAGCGGCGAGAGGTTCGCAAGCTGATCTCGGGCCCGCGCGTCTTCATCTGCGACCAATGCGTGACGCTGTGTAACGACATCCTCGCGAAAGAGGAGGCGTCGGAACGGCCGAAGTACCCGCCCCCGCGCGCGATCGTCGACGAGCTCGATCGCTACGTGGTCGGTCAAAAAGCCGCCAAGCGGGCGCTCTCGGTCGCGGTCTACAACCACTACAAGCGGATCGGCCAGCGCGGCAAGCAGAGCGATGTCGAGCTCCAGAAGGGCAACATCCTCCTCGTCGGACCGACCGGCTCGGGCAAGACGTTGCTCGCGCAGACCCTCGCGAAGAAGCTCGACGTGCCGTTCGCGATCGCGGACGCGACCACGCTGACCGAGGCTGGCTACGTCGGCGAGGACGTCGAGAGCGTCGTCAAGGCGCTGTTCCGCGCCGCCGGTGGCGACGTCGAGAAGACCGCCCGCGGCATCATCTGCATCGACGAGATCGACAAGATCGCGCGCAAGGGCGGCTCACCGTCCCCGACGCGCGATGTCTCCGGCGAAGGCGTGCAGCAAGCGCTGCTCAAGATCCTCGAGGGCAAGACCGCGACGATCACGCCGGATGGCGCGCGCAATCGGCCGCAGCAAGAGCTCATCCAGATCGACACCACGGACATCCTGTTCATCTGCTGCGGTGCCTTCAACGGGCTCGAGGACATCGTGCGCCGGCGCACCGGTCAGCGCGGGCTCGGTTTCGGCGCGCAGGTCTCGACCGCCGAGGACGACAAGGACGCGCTGCGCCGGCAGGCCGGCACCGAGGACCTGATCAAGTTCGGCATGATCCCGGAGTTCATGGGCCGCTTGCCCGTGATCGTCTCGTGCGATCAGCTCGATGTCGACGCACTCACCGAAGTGCTGTGGAAGCCGAAGAACGCGCTCGCGAAGCAGTATCACCGCCTGTTCGAGCTCGAGGGCGTGAAGCTCAACTTCCGCCCCGATGCGCTGCGCGCGATCGCCGAGGAAGCGGCCCGTCGCAACTCCGGTGCTCGCGGCCTGCGCGCGATCCTCGAGGAGGTGATGCTCGACGTGATGTACGAGATTCCTTCGCTCTCGGGCGTCAAGGAGTGCGTCGTCACCCGCGAGGTCGTCGAGGACCGGGCTCGTCCCGAGCTCGTCCTCGAGTCCAAAGCCGCTAGCTGAGGCGGCTGGCTTGGCTGGCTGCTAGATCGACTGGCCGAGTGCACAGGCGAGCAGGTTGTTCGCCGCCGGATAGCGATACATCCCCGTGAAGCACATCTCGTTGTTCGAGCTCTCACCAAACGTGACCATCGAGCCCGTCGTGTTGATGTAGTCGCACGTCGTGTTGATCTGATCGCCCGCGTGGATCACGGTGTCGATCATCGGGTAGTTCTTCTGGTCGGTGAAGGTGTAGTCGGTATCGAGTAACGTCGTCGTGCCTTGCCCACCGCCGGCGCCCCACGTCGCGCCGGTGATCGAGAATGTTTGGTGCACCGCGATCTGGTGCATGTGTGGCCACAGCGTGAACAGGTGGAAGTCGTGCGCGACCTGGCACCCACCCTTGATCGGTGTCACCGTCGTCGAATCGCCTGTTGCATTCGCGGGAATCTGGAACGGCTGCGTGCCTCCCATGTACATCCTGCCGGAGAACTGCATGTCGGCTTCGTTCGTAACATCGGCCGCTGCCATCGTCTTGACCAACACACCCGAGGTATCGGTGATCGGGTTGTCGGTCGTGTTGAACAGGTGAAGGTTGAGATTCAGGACTGTTCCCGCGGCGACGTGGATCGCGACTCCGTCCGGCAAATCGTTATCGTCGGTATTGATTCCTGCGGCGTACAGCATCTGAGGATCCAGCAAGCTCGAACTTGCGTTGCAGTCGTATTCGCCGAGCGCCGCGTTGTTCGTCGAGATCGTGAGCACCGAGTGATGGGTGCCGACCGGCGACAACGAGCGGAACGCGCTGATCCACGTGTCGTTCGGAATCTGCACGCGCACGCATTTGTACGCTTCGGTGTTCGACGGGACCGTCCAGCTCCGAGAGATCAACATCGTGAAGCCGGCCACCGCGGCATCACTGCCGCCGCCGCTGCCGATCGAGCCATCGATGTCGGCGCCCGGATCGTCTGCCTTGTGGCATCCGGCGACCAAGATGGAGATAGCGCCGAATGCCAAGGCTAATCTCATGGTGGCCAGTATAAGCACTGTCCAAGCCGGTAGTGGCGTTTTCGCCGGGCCCCCGTGACCGCCGCCACGCAGGCGTATACTGCGGCCGTGCCGGAGCTGCGCAACGTCATCGTGTTCGCGATCGGTGCCGCGCGTTACGCGATCGAGCTGCGGTGGGTGCGAGAAGTCGTGACGCTCGGCTTCGTAACCGGCGTTCCGACCGCACCGCCGGTGCTCGGTGGCCTGTGCAATCTCCACGGGGCGATCCTGCCGGTGCTCGACGTGGCCACGTTGCTCGGGCTACCGGCCGGACCACCGGCACGCCAGGGCGACGGAGCGCTCGTCCTCGAGGCGGAGAACACGGTGTGCGCCCTCCGGGTCGACCAGGTCGACCACGTCGCGTCGCTGTTCGAGACCGAGGGCTCGGTGGTCGACGCCACCGGGCGCCCCCTCACGTTGCTCGATCCGGTGCGCTTGGCGCGCCGCGCCCTCGAGCTGATCGCGATCGAGACATGAGCGCCATTACATGAGCGTC
The DNA here is from genome assembly GCA_039935615.1 of Kofleriaceae bacterium. GTDB lineage: Bacteria > Myxococcota_A > Polyangia > Haliangiales > Haliangiaceae > JABFXX01. The sequence goes on along the minus strand of JBDTJY010000142.1, from coordinate 10,597 downwards.
ATGACATGAGCGATAGCGACCTCGACTTCGATGCGGACGAGCTGGCGATGCTGCGCCAGTTGTTCCGGTCCGAGGCTCACGACGCGCTCGAGGTCGTGACCTCGCGCGTGCTGTCGAGCGGGACCGCGCGGCCGACGAGCGAAGCGCTCGGCGAGATGATGCGCGTGACCCACACGATCAAGGGCAGCGCCGGCACGGTCGGCCTCAATGCGGTGGTCGATCTGGCGCACCGGCTCGAGAGTGCCTTCGCGGTGATCGGGCGCGATCCGGGCGTGTGGAACGCGGGCACCGCGGACCTGCTCGTCGAGATCACCGACGGCATGCGCGGCTACCTCGACCAGCTGGTCGCCGAGCCGGCCGGCGCGATCCACACCGCGGCGCTGCTCCGCACCCAGATCAGCAACCTCACCAACACCGAGCCACCGGCGCCCGAGCGGCCGTCGTTCCCGCGGTACTCGCCGAGCGAGTCGATGGTGATTCCGACGATCGTCGTCGCCGGCGAGCCCGAGCCGATCAACGACCTGCCGTCGGAGGGCGTGCTCGTCGAGCCGCGCACGCACACGCCACCGCCCGGCACGCTGACCGCGCCGAACGCCGAGGCGCGACATCTTCGCGTCGAGCCCGAGCGCATCGATAGCCTGATGTCCTCGGCCGGCGAGCTGCTGTTCGATCGCACGCGCATCGAGCGCCGCGTGCAACTGCTGCGCACGCTCGCGCGCGACCTCGCTCGCACGCGGCAGAACCTGCGCGATGCGATCGGCCCGAGCCACGCCGCGAACCGCGGGCTCGTCGAGGCCGAGAGCGAGCTCGCCGGTCAGGCCGCCCTGCTGTCTCAGACCACCGCCGCGCTGCTCGACGAGATCGAGGCGCTGCGCCGCACGATCGGCGAGCTCCAGCGCGGCCTCACGCGGATCCGCATGGACACCGCGCGGAATCTATTTTTGCACGCCGCTCGCACGCTGCGCGCGTTGCGGCGGGCGACCGGCGTCGTCGTCGAGCTGCGCACGCTCGGCGAGGACACCGAGTTCGACAAGGCGGTCGCCGAACAGCTCGTCGATCCGATCACGCAGTTGTTGCGCAACGCGGTCGCCCACGGCATCGAGCCGCCCGAGGAGCGCGCGGCGCAGGGCAAGCCGCCGACGGCGACGATCACGATCCGCGCGCGGCAGGACGGCAACCTCCTGGTACTCGAGCTGTCCGACGACGGCCGCGGCGTCGACGTGATCGTGTTGCGCGACCGCTTGGTCTCGACGAATCGCTGGTCGGTCGCGCGCGCCCAACTCGCGACCGATGCCGACGTGCTCGACGCGCTCGGCACCGGCGTCTCGGTCCGCGGCGATGCCGACGAGCTCGCCGGGCGCGGCATCGGCCTCGACGTCGTGCGCCAGACCGTCGCGCGCCTCGGCGGTGAGGTCAAGGTCAGCTCGGTGGCCGGCCGCGGCACCACGTTCAGCCTGCGCCTGCCGCTGTCGACCTCGCTCGCGCAAGCGATGCTGTTCAAGGTCGGCGGTCAGGTCTACGCGATTCCGGCGGTCCACGTCGTCGACACCACGCTGGTCGAGCCCGGCGCCACGACCACGACCGTGCGCCACGAGCAGCTCCCGGTGCTCCGCCTCGAAGGCCTGCTCGGTCACGGCGTGACGAACGAACGCCGTCCCGGCGTCGTCGTGACGTTCGCGGGCAAGGGCTTCGTCGGTACCGTCGACAAGATCGTCGGACCGCGCGAGATCATCATCAAGCCGCTCGGCCCGCTGCTCGCGCCGCTCACGCTCTACGCCGCGGCCACGATCAGCGGCTCGGGCAAGGTCCAGCTGATCCTGGATCCCGCGCAGCTCGTGCGCCGCGCGCACCCCGATGCGCCCGAGGCGATGGGCGAGCTCGCGTCGTCGCCGATGGTGCTCGCCGGCCGCGCGCTGGTCGTCGACGATTCGCGTGCGATCCGCGAGGCGATGACCTCGATGCTCGGGCGCGAGGGCTGGATCGTGGACGTCGCCGAGGACGGCGCACGCGCGCTCCAGATGACGCGGCAGTTGCGCTACGACCTGGTCGTCACCGACCTCGAGATGCCGGAGCTCAACGGCTTCGATCTGATCCAACGGCTGCGCGAAGACGAGCGATTCAAGACCACGCCGATCGTGATCATCACGTCGCGCGCGAACCCCGAACATCGCCGGCGCGCGAAGGACCTCGGCGTGCGTGCGCTCGTCGCGAAGCCGATCACGCGCCGTAAGTTGCTGGAAGCGCTCGCCACGCGTTGAGCACTGGCGAGTCGCCAAGCCCCTGCTAGTCCTACGGTGTGAGGTCGCTCGTCATCCTGATGATGCTCGCCGGATCCGCCGGCGCCGATTCAGGAGTGAAGGTCTGGCAGAACCGGGAGTCGCCGGCGATCACCGAGGGCGAGACCACGCTCGCCGGCGATCCCACGGCGCTCTACGCGACGTGCCTCGACTACACCAAATGGAACGTGATCTTCCCCGACGTCGCGAAGGTGGAGGTCACGCGGCAACACGGCGTCGAGGCGAACGTCACGCTGGTGGCGCCCGAGGGCCATCGCGACAACCTCCATGTTCGCAACCAACCGGCGGCGCGGATGATCTACTTCGAGGACACCGGCAACCGTCACGCCGAGGTGTGGGCCGAGATCGTGTTCCTGCCGGGCGACACCGAGCACACGACCAAGCTCCACATCCGGCTGTTCGCCGACGTCCAGGGCGTCGCGTCGCTCGTGGTCAGCGATGCGACCGTGCGCGAGCAGCGCGAGCAGAAGGTTCGGCGCCAGCTCTCGCACGTCCGCGGGTACTTCGCCGAGATCGCGCGCAACTAGCGCACGCGCGTACACTTCCGCGGCGTGCAACGTTCGTACACTCGCGCGAATGCGGGTCGTCGTCGCAGATTGAACTTGTCTTGGTTCGCCCCACCACCGTACGGTGCGCCTACCGCTGGAGGGCGCCATGGCGAAATTTTCTACGTTCGCGATCCTGATCGTATTCGCCGCGTGCGGCCCAGCCACGCGCAACGGCAACGGCGACGACGATACGCACGGCGATGGCAACACCGGCGGTGGTGATGCGCCCGCGTGCGCGACCTCGGTGGTCAAGGCCGACAAGATTCCGCTCGACCTGTTCATCATGCTCGATCAGTCGGGCTCGATGAGCGACACGGTCTCGGGCGGCGGCACGAAGTGGAGCAGCGTGACCTCGGCGCTCGACACGTTCGTCCAGCAGCCCGGCCTCGACGGTGTCTCGGTCGGCATCCAGTACTTCGGGGTTCCGCCGAGCGCGAACTCGACGTGCTCGGTGGCAGCCTGCACCGTCAACGCCGATTGCGGCGCGGCGGCGTGTGGTCCGTGCGTGGTCGGCGTCTGCCTCGGATACTTCGGCAGCATCGGCGGCGATTCGTGCGCCGCGACCGACTACGCGACGCCCGCCGTCGAGATCGCGCCCCTGCCCGGCGCCGCCGCCGCGCTCGTGTCGTCGATCGGCATGCACTCGCCGACCACGGGGACGCCGACGTCCGCCGCACTTCAGGGCGCGGTCGATCACTCCAAAGCCTGGGCCCAAGCGCACGCCGGCGATGCGGTCGTCGCGGTGCTCGCGACCGACGGCGATCCGAGCGGCTGCGACGAGAGCCTGGCGGACATCGATGCGATCGCCTCGACCGCCTTCGCGGGCACCCCGTCGGTCATGACGTTCGTGATCGGCGTCGGTTCATCGCTGGCGAACCTCAACGGGATCGCCGCGGCGGGCGGAACGACCTCGGCGTTCCTCGTCGACACCGGCGGCAACGTCAATCAACAGTTCCTCGACGCGATGAACGCGATCCGTCACGCGGCGCTCGGCTGCCAGTACCTGATCCCGACCCCGGTCAACGGCAACCCGAACTTCGACGAGGTGAACGTCGTGTACCAACCTGGTGGCGGTGGCGCCGCCGAGACGTTTCCGAACGTGATGAACCTGGCGAGCTGCCCGGCCACCGGCAACGGTTGGTACTACAACGACCCCGCGAACCCGACGCAGATCATCCTGTGCCCGACGACCTGTACGGCCGTCGAAGGCGACATGAGCGGCGAGGTCGACGTCACGCTCGGCTGCTCGACCGTCATCCTCTAGCGCGCGTCACAGACTTCGGGCGATCACGGGCCGGCATCGCCGCTACCGCTTCTTGTGCTTGCCGCCGCCGGAGTCGCGCATCCCACGATGCGAGACGCCCATCCTGACCTTGCCGTCGCCGGACTTGCGCGGCTTGGTCCCGCGCTCCGTCTGTTGCAGTTGAGCGCGATCGACCTCGCGGCCGGTCTTCTTCTTCTGCTTCACCGTGGCCCGCGGCGCGGTCTCGAGCCGCGCTGTCGAAGGTGGAAGCGGCGCGTGCTTCTGACCCTCGATCAACGTGAAGTCGATCCGGCGACGGAGCACCGACACGTTCGCGATCTCGACGGTGACCTTGTCACCGAGCTCGATCGCACGACCCGAGCGGGTCGCCGAGAGCCGCATGTGGACGGCGTCGTAGTCGAAGTGCTCGCCAAGCGAGTCGAGCTTGATCAGCCCCTCGACGAACGGCTCGTCGATCTCGACGAACGCACCGAAGCTGGTCACGGCCGAGACCGTACCCGGGAACTTCTCGCCGACCTGATCGCGCATCAGGAACGTGCGGTACATCGCGACCGCCTCGCGCTCCGCTTCCATCGCGCGCCGCTCGTTGCCCGATGACGCCGTCGCGAGCTGCGCGAGCGTCTCGATCGGCGGTGGCGCTTTCGCGTAGCCACCACCGGACGCATTGCCGTCCTTGTGGAGGTAGTGCTTCATCAAGCGGTGCACGAGCAGATCCGGATAGCGCCGGATCGGCGACGTGAAGTGGAGATAGTCCGCGCTCGCGAGGCCGAAGTGACCGATGCCGACCGTGTCCCACACGGCCTGGGTCAGCGTGCGCAGCAGCAGGAACGACAGCGCCTGCGCGCCGGGCTTCTGCGAGATCTGATCGAGCACGTCCTTCATGCCGCGCGGCGTCGTCGCGGCGTCGATGTCGACGATGATGCCGTACGCGCCGAGCAGCTCCGCGAGCTGCGTGACCCGGTCCTTCGCCGGCGGCGCATGGACGCGCCACACGGTGGTCGCGTTGCGCTTGCGGAAGAACGCGCCGACCGCTTCGTTCGCGGCGATCATGAATTCTTCGACGAGCTGATACGCGCCCTTGACGGCCGGATCGCCCTTCGCCTTCACGACGTCGCGCACGAGCCGCGGATCGTCCGCGTCGAGCACGACCTTCGGCTCCGCGATCTCGAGATCGAGCGAGCCGCGCTCCATGCGGCGTGCGCGCAATACCTTCGCGAGCGTGTCGAGCTTCGCGAGCTCGTCGCGCCACGCCCGGTATTGCTCGCGCCGGCCACGGAAGTCACCCTCGAGCGCCGCGGCGACGCCGGGATAATCGAGCCGCCCCTTCGAGCGGATCACCGCCGCCATGTAGGCGGTGTCGACGATGTCGCCGTCGGCGGTGTAGTCGAGCCGCACGACCATCGCGCAGCGATCGACGTTCGGCAGCAGCGAGCAGATGTTCGACGACAGCTGGTGCGGCAGCATCGGGATCACCCGATCCGGCAGGTACACCGACACGCCGCGGACCGCGGCTTCGCGATCGAGCGCGTCGTTCCAGCGCACGTAGTGCGAGACATCGGCGACCGCGACCCACACGCGTGGGCCACCGTGCGGACCATCCTCGATGCACAGCGCATCGTCGAAGTCGCGCGCGGTCTCGGGATCGATCGTCGCGAACCGGCGGCTGCGCAGATCGATGCGATCCGCGAAGTCCGGCGGCCCGAGCTCCGCGGGCGTGTGCTCCGCTTGCTCGGTCGCCTCGTCGGGGAACTCGAGCGGGATCATCGAGACCGCGAGGATCTTCTCGATCTCTGTCCGCGGATCTTCCGGGTCGCCGAGCACCTTCAACAGCTTCGCCGCGATCTCTTTGCGCGCGGCGTCGGGATAGCGCGTGATCTCGACGACGATCGCATCGCCATCGCGACCGGTCGGCGCGTCGTCGAGATGGACGCGGCCGTAGTCCGCCGCGATTCGCGGATCATCGGGCTCGAGATACACGGCGCGCCCGACCCGGCGCAGGATGCCGGTCAACCGCGCGCGGCCGCGCGTCAGGACCTGCTTGACGCGACCCTCGGTGCCGCGCACGCCCGGCCACGTGTCGACGATGACGCGGTCGCCGTCGAGCGAGTGGTTGCGGTACTTCGCCGGCACGAACACGGTCTCGCCGTCGTCGGTGTTGACGAAGCCGTAGCCCGCGGGGTGGACGGTGATCCGCCCGGTGAACCGCGGGTCGGTCGCGGCCGCCGGGGCCGACGCCGATGCAGCGACCTTCGCCGGTGCGGGCGCCGGGCCGACCAGCCGAACCTCACCGGTCTCCGGATCGTATTCCTCGGTCGGGGTCTTCGGGGCGATCGCGACCGGCGCCTTCCACGGCAGCGCGCGCTTCGGTGCGACCGTCGGCGCGACGGCCTTCTTCTTCGGCGGCAACGCCGCGGGCTTCTTCATCGGCTTCGTCATCCGGCCGGTCGGTCGGGGCTCGGCCGGCGGTGGCTTCGCGTGCGGATCGGCCGCGCGCCCGCTCGGCGCGAGCGCGAAGGCGCCGCCCGTCAACACGACGATGGTGCCGTCCTCGACGAGGTCGAAGATCTCTTCGCGCAATTCAGCGTACTCGTGCTTGCGCAGGCCGAGCTCGTCGGCGAGTGCCGTGAGCTTGATGCCGGGGGTAACAATTTTGGACAGACAATCGAGGATCGCCTGCCGATCGAAACTAGACATGTGACTTTCTTTCTCTAACGAAATGCATGGAGATGCCCGTCATCGCCGGCGACGTACAACGTACCGTCGGAGCCGAGTGCGGGCGTGGTGTCGACATCGCCGTCGAGCTGGAGATGCCAGCGCAGCGTGCCGTCGGGCGCGACCGCATAGACGTGTTCGTCTTCCGCGCCGACGAGAATGGTTCCGTCGGTCGCGATCGCGGGTGTGCCCTGAATCTTATCGGCCGCGGCGAGCTTCCATCGAACTTGGCCGGTTGGCGCGATGGCATAGAGGTTGGCGTCGTGCGAGCCGACGTAGATCGTGCCGTCGGCGCCGATCGCGGCACCTCCGCGCACGTCCCCGCCGGTCACGACTTTCCACGCGATCTGGCCCGCCGGCGTGATCGCGTAGAGGTTCTTGTCGTCGCTGCCGACATAGATCGTTCCATCGGCTCCGATCGCGGGCGCGGCATCGATGTCACCACCGGTCCGAACTTCCCACTTCTTGGTGCCGTCGGGTGCTATCGCGTAGAGCGCATCGTCTTGCGAGCCCGCATAGACCGTGCCGTCGGGCGCGAGCGCGGGCGTCGAGGCCACGTGCTCGGCGGTCGCGATCTTCCAGCGCAACGTGCCATCGGGCCACACCGCGTGAATGCCGTCACCGCCGACGTAGATCGTGCCGTCGGGGCCGATCGTCGGGCCGCCGTCGACATCGCAGCGCGACGACTCCGGGCCAAAGCCTTTCGGATCGCAATCGCCGAGGTGGAGCTTCCACTTCAACGTGCCGTCGGACTTCACCGCGTACAGAAAATCGTCGTCGGAGCCGATGTAGACCGTGCCGTCCTGCGCGACCGCCGGCGTCGACCACGATCGATCGCCGGTCTTGAACGACCACTCGATCTTGCCGGTCGCATCGATCGCGAACAGCGAGCCTTCGTGCGACGTCACGTAGATCGTGCCGTCGGGGCCGATCGTCGGCGAGCCCGCGACCACGCCCTTGACGTCGGTCGTCCACAGCTGCTTCGGCATCTGCGCGGGTGCGGCGCCAGCGCGCTTGCCCGTGTGGCGGGCATCGCCGCCGAACATCGCGAACGGCGGTGGGCCTTTGACGGGAATCGAGGGTGGGGTCACGGAGACGTGGCCGGGAACGGCGGCATGAGGATCGACACAGACATTCGCTTCGCAGATGCGGGGCGAGCGACAGTCGACGTCCTTGGTGCAGCCGCCGCCGTCCGACTTCTGCGGTCCCGAACAACTCGCCGCCGCCGCCATCGCGGCGATTGCCGCCACACCACTACGCCTTCGGGAGATCATTCGAGAATCGCTCCGCGAGCTTCTCGAAGTAGCGACGAGTCTCTTCTAGCACGACCGGATCCTGATCGGGATACATGCGGATCCCATGAGCGCCGAACGGGTCGGTCGTCACGGGGCCCACTGGGAGGCCGCCGACGATGCCGGTCTGCTCGTGATAGAGCAGCGCCAGCACCTCCGAGTGATTTTCGGGCACGAGAAATGTTCGTCGCCCGAGCTCGGGCTTCCCGTCTTTGAACCCGTCCACCAACTTAGCCATTTAGAACCCCCGGAGTTTAGCCGCTGGGCCATCTACGTGAAAGCCCTTCCCGGGTCGGATAGGCTGTCGAGGTGCGCTCGGATCATGAGGATCGGTTGGAGCTGTGGTTCGACTTTTCGTGCCCGTATGCCTACCTCGCGTCGCAGAAAGCACCTGGGATAGCCCGCGCGGCCGGGTGCGAGCTGGTGTGGAAGCCGATGCTCCTGGGTGGGGTGTTCAGGGGGATCGGTGCCGGCGATGGGCCGATGGCGACGCTCGGGGCGGCCAAGGCGGCACATAACCTGCTCGACATGCGGCGATGGGCCGACGTTTTCGGCGTGCCGTTTCAGATGCCGGCCGCGCACCCGATGCGGACGGTCCGCGCGCTACGAACGCTGCTCGGCCTACCGCACTCCCGGTGGCCGGCGGCGATCGCGGGAATCTACGCAGCGTACTGGCAGCGCGCCGAGGACATCACGCGGGACGAGGTCATCGCAGCGGCACTCCGGGGCGCCGGCGTACCCGAGACCGAGATCGTCGCCGCACTCACCGCGGCCGACACCGACGTCATCAAGGCCGAGCTCAGGCAGCGCACCGACGAAGCGATCAGCCTCGGCATTTTCGGCGCGCCCGCGTGGATCCTGCGCCGCGATCCGCCGGTCCTGATCTGGGGCCAGGATCGCCTCGCGTGGGTCGAAGCCGCCCTCGCCGGCTGGGACCTCGCGAGCCCGCCGCCGGGCGGACCGCGACCGTTCGGCCGCGACGTCCAGCCCTTTCGCTCGGAGAAGGTGATCGACGTCTACTTCGATGTCTCGAGCCCGTTCGCGACGTTCGCGCTGACCCAGGTGCCCGAGCTCGCGCGCGTCACCGGCACCACGCCGGTGCTCCATCCGATCCTGCTCGGCGGCCTGTTCCGCGACATCGGCCAGGCCGACGCGCCGCTGCTCGTGATGAGCGATGCGAAGCGGCGCTACACGATCCAGGAGCTCGGCCGCTGGAGCCACTGGTGGGGCGTGCCGTTCGACATGCCGCGGAAGTTTCCGCAGCGCACGATCACCGCGCAGCGCCTGTGCGTGATCGCGCCGCCCGACGCCCGGCTGCGGCTCGCGATCGCACTCGGCCGCGCGATGTGGGCCGAGCAACGCGACCTCGAGGACGTCGCCACCCTGCGCCAGATCCTCGACGAGGTCGGCCTGCCGCGCGAGTGGGTCGAGCGCACCGCCGAGCCCGAGGTCAAGGCCGAGCTCGTGCGCGAGACCACCGCGGCGAAGCAGGCCGGCTGCTTCGGCGTTCCGACGTTTGTCGTCGACGGCAACCTCGTGTGGGGCCAAGATCGCCTCGACCTCGTGATGCGGTTCGCCGCCGGCTGGCACCCATGATCCCGATGACGTTGTTGTGCGGGTTCGCGCTCGCCGTGCTCGTGCTCGGCGAGTACCTCGACAACGATCGGCTTCGCTTCACCGCGAAACCGCTCGCGTCGCTCGCCTTCGTCCTCGTCGGCGTGTTCGCGCTCTCGCACGATTCGTCGATCGAAGAATTCGAGATCGCGACGCTCGTCGGCCTCGTGCTGGGCGCGCTCGGCGATGTCGCGCTGCTCTCCGAGCACGGCTTTCTCGCCGGGCTCGGATCGTTCTTGCTCGGCCACCTCGCCTACGTCGTCGCGGTCGGGACCTATCTGCCCGTGCGGGCGTGGCTCGCCGCGACCGGACCGTACGCGGCGATTCCTGCGATCATCGGGCTCGTGGCGCTCGCGTACCTGTGGCCCAAGCTCGGCAAGCTGCGCGTGCCGGTGATCTTCTACGTGCTCGTGATCATCACGATGGTGATCTCGGCGATCGCATTACTGCGCACCGATGTGTTCGACATGCACCGCAACCGCCGCGAGCTGTTCGCCGTCGGCGCGGTGCTGTTCTTCATCAGCGATCTAGCCGTTGCACGCGACAAGTTCGTCGCGAAAGGCTTTGCAAATCGCGTTTGGGGGCTGCCCGTGTATTACGGCGCGCAGCTCCTGATCGCCTGGTCCCTGCTCAGGTAGCTACTTGCGAGCGCGCTTGCCGCGCTTCGCACGCTTGGCTTTGCCGCGGGCGAGCCCGCGCTTGTGCCACGCGCTCTTTTTCGCCTTCATCTTGCGATCCTTGAGGCGGCGCTTCTGCTTGAACTTAGGGCGGCTCTTCAGTGAAGACTTCGTACGGCGTCCCATGGGGCGCGTCTATACACGCGATCTGGCCCTGTAACCAAGCCCTCTTGCCGTCGTATACCCCTGGACG
>JBDTJY010000141.1:0-44082 GCA_039935615.1 Kofleriaceae bacterium | reverse complement strand
TCCCCGAACGAAGAAGTGCGGTAAAGAACCGGCTTCGGCACTCTGAAAATCAGGCCCCATAGTCTAGCGGTTAGGACGTCGCCCTCTCACGGCGAAAACTTGGGTTCAAGTCCCAATGGGGTCACTAGTATCTACGCGAGGTTGCGCTGCTTTCGCCGACCTTGCTGCCACGTGGCTGCCACACCACCACCAAAAACCAGCGCGATCGCATCGCGCTTGTCATCCTCGCTGATGTCGACATCGCGCAAGGTCGTCGCGGCGTCGGCATGGCCCATCAGTTTCTGCAGGACACCGAGCGGCACCTTCTTAGCCATCACCGTTCCGGTGCTTCGATCATCGCAGTTCACGTCGTCGACATGCCGGAGACGCTACGTCCGTTCCCCGGACCCTCGTTTCGCGCCGACCTCGCGAACTACCGCGCGGTCGTCACTCGCCAGCTCTCGACCGCCGAGCGCCAGGTGCGCACCCAGCTCGAACAGGCGGCGATTCGTATGACCGACACGCGCATCATCGTGCGCGCCGGGACGCCGGCCCCTCTCGTCGCGGCCATTGCCGAGGAGGTCCGAGCCGATCTGATCGTCGTCGGTCGCGGCCGTGACGGTCGACTGGGGCCGGTCTCGGAGCACACGGTGCGATTGGTCGGACGCACGGTCATGGTGGCTCCCGTTTACAAGCGACCACGCGCGAAACGTCAGCTCCCGGCGTCGACACGTCAACCCGCGAGGATCCGAGCGTGACCCAGTCCATGAAGCGCGTCATCGACTTCGTGCTCGAGCTCGACAAGCTCAAGGGTGTCACGCGAAAGACCAGGCCACTCGGGCTCGACCGCTACGAGAACTCCGCCGAGCACAGCTGGCAGATCGCGTTGCTCGCCGTTTCGCTGGAACCATACGCCACGTCGGCGATCGACATCGACCGCGTGATCCGCATGCTCCTCGTCCACGATATCGGCGAGATCGACACGGGCGATACGCTCTTCTACGAAGAGCAGGGTCTGGCCGAGCGGAAGGCCGCCGAGCAGGCCGCGGTGCGCCGTATCTTCGGCCTGCTCCCCGATGCGCAGGCTATGCTGTTCTTGGAGCTCTGGCTCGAATTCGAAGCCGGCACGACCGAAGAGGCTCGCTTCGCGAATGCCGCCGACCGTGCGATGCCGGTGCTTCTGAATCTCGCGAACCACGGTCAGAGCTGGCGTGAGAACGGCATCACGCACGCGCGGGTCGTCAGCCGCATCGCGGCTCCGATCCGAGATGGCTGCCCCGCGCTATGGGACTACGTCGAGGCGCGTCTCGAGGAAGCGAAGCAGCACGGCATCCTTGGCGCATGAGCGATGGCTGCCGCGAATCACGAACTTCGGGAAATTCATCTCTAGGGTACGTCGCCACAGTCGCTCGCGATTCGGCTTTCGCCTCGCGGCACGCGCTCGTCCGCGTGAAGCCGAAGTACATGCCGGCGCCGCCGAGCGCGGCTACCACGGCGTACAGGGGAATCGCGGTCGAGCGCGAGAACGGCGGATTGCCGTTGAACGTATCGCTCCAGCCCTGATCGCTCTTCGAGGCTGCGAGGATCAAGTTCCCGGTCTGCAACACGGTCCAGATCGTGTCGAGTACGGGACGTCGCGATGCACTTCTGGTACGACTTCTTGCTCAGCACTGCAGGCTACATCGCCGATCCGCAGCACCAGCCGTTCGTCGTCCAGTACGGCACGGGATTCTAGCCCGCCCCGACACCCCGGTCGTTGCGGTAAGACTGCCGCATGCGTGCACTCGTCCTCCTTAGCGTCGTCACCGCTACGCTCGCCAGCGCACCGGCTCGTGCAGACGAAACCGTCGCCGGGAGCTACGACGTGAAGCTCGACGAAACCGCGAGCACGTGCGACCCGAAGCCCGAAGCGCTCGGCAAGACCAAGGTTCAGTTATCGTCGGCCAAAGGCGAGCTGACCGTGAAGTTTGCGACCATGTACAAGATGGTCGGAACGGCGACCAAGGACGGCCAGATCACGGCGAAGACGACGAAGTTGATCGGCACGTCGGTCGGCGGATTGTCCGCGCGCTACTCGGTCGTCGGTCACGCCACCGGCGGCGCGCTCGAGCTCGTGCTCACCGCGCAGTACATCCGTCAGGACACGAACAAGCCGCATTGCATGTAGGCGTGGAACGTCACCGGCACGCGCGCGAAGTAGGCGAGCTGTTCACGGCATCAGCTTCGCGGACGAAGTCATGGCTTCGAAGTCGCACGGGGCGCCGAGTCAGCGTGCGTGCAGTTCGTCGAGCCAGCTCATCTTTCGAGCCGTCCTCGCCACCGCGCAGGATCCGAGTTCCCTCGTCGGATCATGATCACTCTGCGGTCATTGCTCGTTTCGACGAACACGACCACGTAGGGGAAGCGCTCGACAAACTCACGACGCACGACGCCGCCCTCAACCGTAGCGATTGGCGCAGTCGGGAAAGTTTCCTGGTGCGCGATGCGCTCCAGCACGCGATCGATCTCGGCGATGAACTCGAACCCGAGGCCTTCACGCTGGGTCTCGTACCAACCCGCAACTTCTTCGAATTCGGTCTGCGCGATTGCTTCGACGCGGAAGTCCTTCACGGGTTCCGTGAACGAATCGTTTCGACAGCGGCACGGGCGCGGGCAACCGAGTCCTCACGCGAGTAGCTGGGATTGCGGCCGCCGAGCGCATCAACCGCACGCTGCTTGATCTCGTCGAGCTCCAGCGGAGTCTCGGTGCTGCGGCCCTGCTCGTAGGCTTCACGCAGGAGTGCGGCCTCGATGTAGTCGCGGTCTTCGAGCGGAAGCGCGCGGATCTGCTCGAGCAGGTCGTCTCGGCGCATGGGTGTTCCCATGGCCCAAGCGTACCGGCGACCGCTCCCCACAGCAACTAGGGACCGACATGCTCGAAAACGCGTGGAGGAGAACCTGATCGCGCAGCACCTATCCCAAGGACAGGGGCCGACACAACGAAGCTCGTAGGCTGAAGGTCCTGGAGATTGCAGAACCGGAGCCGCCCCAACGTTCGGGGAACACGCCTCGTCTTCCGGCGTAGTCCCGATCCCTGTTGAAAATTGAAGTGGCGGTCAAACCGACCCAGAGAGGATTCTCGGGGCGCTTAACCGGAGAGACCGTCATGAAGAACACTGCCAGGAAGAAGAAGCTCAAGGAAGTAGAACCGGTCGTGCAGCTCACGGTCGCCGACGTGATCCGTGCTGACCTCCGTGAGTTCGTGATCGCCGCCGGCACGGCCGCGATCGGCGCGGTGCTGGAGCACGAGCGCACACTGCTCGTAGGGCCGCGGTACGCGCACCTCGCTGGGCGCGAGGCGCACCGCGCGGGATTCGCGCCTGGTGAGCTGGTGCTCGGCGGGCGCCGTGTACAGGTCCAGCGTCCGCGCGCTCGTTCGATCGATGGCCGCGAGGTCGAGCTGCCAAGCGGGCGTTCGTTCGGTGCTGACGATCCACTGCACGAGCGCGCCGTCGAGCGGTGCCGTAAGCTGCGAACGATCCGACATCGCGTTGGTCGGTCATGGGCACGGCACCTCGATCGTCGGCGAAGACGCCCCGTCGCTTCCCATGTACGAGTAGATCGCGAAGCCGCCCATCGTGCAGGTGTCGGCCGTGCAGTCGGCGTTGCCCAGTACGCCGTGGCTCATGAAGTTGACGTAGTACGTCTGGCCCTCTCGCAGCAGGCAGTAGGGGTGGATGCCCTGGTCGTTCGTCTGCGCCGCTCGGACCGGATCTTCCGTTACGTTGATGTGGTTGGTGTTGGCCTGCCCCGCGCAAGTCGAGACGTTGCCGGAGTTGCCCATGTCGCCGGGCAGCACGCTGATGTTCCAGTCCACCGCGCCGTGATTGCCGGTCCCGCCGAGGCTGATAGCCACGTGGCAGCGGCCGCGTTGCGGCGCCAGGCGTTCGTTCGAACAAATGATCGGACGCATGGCGTGACGGCACCTGGGCGTGCGATGCGCACTCGATGCCAACGAACGTGTTCGGGAATTCGTGCGGTTACCGATCGCGATGTCCGAGCGCCGGACGTCGTGGCCGAAGGCCGGACGCTAGATCTCGCGCCTCCGACGGTCGTGGCGCGAAAACCCGCATAGACTCGCCTATCCTTACAAGATGATCGAGAGCTTCTACAGTGAGTTGCATCGTGACAAACCCAAGACGATCAGACGGCTGCGCGGTCGAGACCGCGCAGCGATTAGCTTCTTAGTAGTCCCAGTCGCCGGCGCCGCGGGCACCGCCCGGCAGGTCTGGTAGAGCGGGAACGTCCCGTTGATGTTGGAAAAGCTCTTCGTATGGCTGCTGCCCCACAAATCGCTGTAGCAGAGACCACCTGAGGCGTAGATGACGGTGGTTGCCATACCGGGTTGCACGATCGCGCAAGCGTACGAATTGGGCTCGAAGTAGCAGGTGGCGGCGTCGCATGTCGACACGCCGTCGGAGGCTTTGCAAGCTGCGCCCGACGAGTTGCGGGTACGCACGATCGTCGCGGCCGGTGAGGCGCGCAGGAACGTGATCACGGTGCTGGCGCCGTAGCTGTAGCAACACTGCTGCGCGGTCGGCGAGACGTTGCGAGCACGCCTATCGGCGGGTGCTCGCCCTCGATGGTCTCGACACATCGACAGCTGCCGCGACCTCCGAGCATGACGAGTCGATTGCGTTCTTGCTCCACACCAACGAGCACGACTGGAGCGCGATCGACCGTGCAACGATCTCGTTCGACGCGAGCGCGATCGATCGCGCATTCGCGACGAGACCGACGGTACGAGCCGCGGCGCTCGAGAATCTCGCGCTTCCGGTCTCCTTTCTCCGGAGGAGATCACGGTCACCATGTTCTTCGTCCGCGCGGCGCGAGGGCCGCGATCTTTGCCGAGCGAGAGCGCAGGCTCGAGGCCGAACGCGAAACGCGACGTCTCTGCCCGGCCGCATTCGCGGCACTACCGCGGGCAGCCGTTGCGAAAATTCGGAGCTGGCGCGAGCCCTAGCCGGGCAGCCGTACAGGCGTGACGAATGACCGCGCAGAATCGTTGGTTACCGACGAGCACGTCGAGCCTTGAAGTCCTTTTAGGGATCGCTGCGAGGACGCGCACGGCCTTCCAGAAGCGTACGTGCCGCTTCCTACTGCGGAGCGCGTCATCGCAGGCGTCGATCAGCCGCAGGGCGATGCTCTCGAGTCGGTCTGCCGCACAGCGTGCGACGAGATCGCCTTCGCTGTTCGCTGACGTAGTCGCGTGGCAGCGGCTGCCAGACGGAGCGGGATTGGAAGCGAAAAGGCGGTACCAAGTGGGATGAACCGTCCACGCAACGTTGTGTGATCGTTACAGGTACGCGAGAGTATTATGGTGTCTCTCGCTGCGCGGAGCGGTTCAAGTCCCAATGGGGTCACCAGTATCTACGGTCGGTTAGCTCGGTCTTCTCGGTTCCGCGCCCGCCACGTGTCGTCCTCGGCCGTGTCCGATGAGCGATACTGAGCGCCATGACAAGACGCTCGATCGCTGCGGTCATCATCCTCACGTGCATCACGTTCGGCATCTACGGGTTGGTCTGGTTCGTCAAGACCAAGAACGAGATGGTCAACCAGGGCGCGGACATTCCGACCGCGTGGTTGATGATCGTGCCCATCGCAAGCATCTACTGGATGTGGAAGTGGTCAGGCGGCGTCGAGAAGGTGACCGACGGCAAGCAAGGCCAGGCGATCAACTTCCTGCTCGTGTTCCTCACGGGGATCATCGGCATGGCGATCATCCAGAGCTATTTGAACAGCGCGGTCGACGCGAAGCAGTTGCCGATGGCGCGCATCGCCTGAGTTGAGTTCGAGGTAGTCGTGGCGTGGCGTGGCGTGGCGTGGCGTGGCGTGGCGTCGCGTGGCGTCGCGCCGTCGTCGCGCCGTCGTCGCGCCGTCGTCGCGATCAAGGATGGACGAGCACGAGGCCACCGTCGCCGACGGCGACCAGGCCGCCGCCCGGCATCCGCGCGATCCCGCGTAGCGTGTTCGTCGTCGGGCTCGTGGCCATCGACCAGCCGAGGCCATCGTAGTGGATCATGACGCCGCCACTTCCTACGGCCCAGATGTCGGTGGGGCTGTTGCCGGCGACCGCGTACAGCGTCGTCGCTGTCGGGCTCGTCACCTGCGCCCACGCCGCGCCGACCCTGTGCATGATCGTTCCGGTCGCGCCCACGGCCCAGTACTCGCTGGCCCCGGCCTGCCAGATCGACGCGATGATCGCGTTCGGTGCGGCGTTGTTCGAGGTGTACGTCGAGCCGTTCCAGTTGAGGAGCGTGCCTCTGGCCCCGACGAGGTCGACGTCGTTCGCGGCTGCGGTCGTGAGAGACCAGAAGTCGGCCGTTCCCTGCGTGGATCCGACCCACGCGCTACCGCCCCACCGCGCGATGGTTCCCGACGTGCCGACGGCCCAGACGTCGTTCGATGCAGCGCCTCCGACCGCGAAGAGATCCTGATTCGAGCATCCGGTCACGATGGTCGAGCTCCAGATGCTGCCGTCGAAATGCACTGCCATGCAGCCCTGCCCCACGACCCAGATATCGTTGGCCGCGAAGCGCGCGAAGTAGAACAGCGTGGTCGTCGCGGGGTTCGCGATCATCGTCCACGTCGTGCCGTTGAAGGACATGAGCAGGCCCGACGTTCCGGAGACCAACAAGTCAGTCGACGACCCGGCTTCGACACCCCAGAGCGCGTTCGCGACACCCGGCTGTGTCGCGAGCTGCGTCCACCCGGTCGCCATCGCCGCGTCGATCCCGAGCGCGGCATCGAGGGTGCTGGAGGAGTCGAGCGTGCCGACGGTGCCGGGCTTCGCATCCGTTCCGATGCCTGCGCTGCCACCGAGCTCGAAGCCGATCCGGCCGCATCCGCAGCACAACACGATGACCAGCCAGATACGCACCCGGGACACCTCCACCATCGTACACGATCGTCGAGGGCCGAGCCAACGCGTTGATGCGGCCTCTCGTGCACCGTTTGGTACACGCGCGTCGGACGCGAGTAGTGAAGAACTCGTACATCTCGTCACGGGCAGGTCCCGACATTGCCGTTGATCGCGGTGGTCGGGCGTTCGGTATGCGTCGCGATGGCGATCACTTGGTGGGGCAACATCCGGTTCGAGAACACGTTCACGCCGGAGCTCGTTCGCGACCAGCGCGCCGCTCGTTCGCACACCCGTTGCTGTCGGTACACAGCCGCGGTCGAACAACGGGCTCGGCGTCGTGTCCGGCTGGAGGCGACCTACTCGCCGACAATGACCTGGTCGGAAAATTCGCCCTCGTCGGTGGGAACGGCTTGGGTACCGTGTACGGATCGCTGCTCGCGAAGTGGCCGAGCATGACGCCCGGCGTGCGCCTCCAGATCCACCACTGGACGTCGTCCGGCTGCCCGGCGAGAGCCGGCTTGCCGAACATCGCGGCGATACGCGGCCAGAGCCGATGCTCCGAGAACTGGATGCCGATCACGCGACCGGCGCGAACATCGGCGGTCAGGAACGAGACATCGCCGTCTGGGGAGATGTCACGCCAGCTCATCACGCAATTGAACGACTCGACCTCACTCGGCGCCAGCGCGGCGACGAGCTCGTCATCGCGCTCCGTCCCGGCACCCACGTGCCCGCGAGCCGCTGGCCGAGCACTCGCGCGGACCACGTCGCATCGCCAACGAATTCCCACCGCTTTTCACGACGATGCGCCACCGCACATCGACGGCGGGACACCTCTCGATGGCGCCGGTAGACGTTAGGATGCCGCATGGGGCTCTGGAGCAAGTTGTTCGGGGAACGCGAGACGACCGAGCAGCGCATCGCGCGCGCGCAACGCCACATCGACGAAGGCGAGCCGGAGCTCGCGGTGCGCACGCTGTCGAGCCTCGACGGTGACGAAGCGGCGGCGGTTCGCAATCGCGCGATCGCCGCGATCGATACGCGCGATGCAGAGCCAGATCCGGAACCCGAGCTGGTCGATCCGATCGACGACGAGGACGAGGAGCTCCCGCGGCAACCGGTGCAAGGCGGAGTACCGCCCGGTGGATTCCAGATCTCGTACCTCGCCGATGGCTCGAAGCGGATCGAGAGCGCCGGCGCGGTGTTCACGCTCAACCAGCCGGTCTCCGACGACGACGGTCGACCACGCTCGACCGATGGCGTCGCGGTCGCACGCGGCGTCCTCGAAGCGGTGCGCGAGCAAGCGATGGATGCGCGGGCGTTCGCGTTCATCGACGCGGCGCTGTTGCTCGGTCGCGAGCACCAGCCGGTGCCGGCGATGCGGTATCCGCAACGCCAGGCCGTCCTCGACCTCGCGCTCGCGGCGAGCACGCGCGATCCGGCGAAGGTGATCGCGGCGATCCACGATGCACCGGAGATCGCGGCCGACGAGGTCGGCTACTTCGCGGCGGCCATCGCTGGATTCGCGGCGAAGGAGCTCGTCGGCGAGCGGCGGGTGTTGCCGTCGCACCAGCTCGTGAGCGCGCTGCTGACCTCCGCACCGGAAGCGATCATGAGGGTCGTCGAGCGCGCGCAACCGACGTTCGCCGGCACCGCGCTGGTGCTCGCCGAAGCCGCCGGCGTGGCCGTGCCCGGCCTCGAGGAGCGCTGGCGCGACTTCCAAGCGATCGACGCGACCGACGAAGATCGCGCCGCGTGGCGAGCGCTCGCGATCTGTCGGACGGCGCGCACCGATGCCGCCATGGCATATGCCCTGTACGACGACGAAGACACGCCCGGCGACTGGGACGACGGCGTCACGTTCGCACTCGCGAAGGCCGACCCCGTGCGCGGTCGCGCAACGCTGCGCGAGCTCGGGCCCGTGGTCGATCACGCGGGCTGGCTGCGCGGCTGTGCGACGCACGCGGACGCCGACACGCTCGCGCTCGTCGACGAATGGATCGAGGCGCTCGGACCGGCGACCTATCATCCGTATGCGTACTTCGAGATCGTGCTCGACGCGTGCCTCGCGCTCGGTGATGTCGAACGCACGCGCACGCTGCTCGCGAAGGCCGGCCCGACCGGCTGGCAGGTCGGCTGCGCGGCGCATCACGCGCTGGCCGAGACCACCGGCGATCGCGCGGCGCTGCTCGCCGCACTCTACGAACGCGTCACTCCGGGGGTCGTCGCCGGGCGCGCGGTCGCTCGCGACGGATTCCCACTCGGCGCGGGCAAGATGGTGATCCAGCCGGCGTGGCTCGACTTCGCGACGCCGCATCCGATCGAGACCCTGGCGGTCGTCGTAGCGCTCGGGGCAGATCACCCGCGCTGGAGTTAACGCCGCGCGGCGTGGCAGGTCACGTGCAGTAGCTCTCGGTATGCTGCTGATACTCGCAATCATCCTCGGAATCGCGTGGGTCTTTGGCTTCACCGTGTTCCACGTGGCCTCCGCCGCGATTCACATTCTTCTCATCCTCGCGATCGTGAGCCTGGTCGCTCACTTCCTGCGCGGCAGTGCGGCAGGACCGCGCGCTTAGCAGCTACAACCACGTGGTGAGTCACCTCGAGCTCGTCACGATCATCGTGGCCGACTACGATCCGGCCATCGCGTTCTTCGTCGACCTCCTCGGCTTCGAGCTGGTCGAGGATTCACCTTCGGTCAGCACGAACACCGGCGCGGCGAAACGCTGGGTCGTGGTGCGCCCGCCGAACGCGCGGACCGGGATCCTGCTCGCGCGCGCCGACAACGCGACGCAACTCGCCGCGGTCGGCAACCAGATGGCCGGGCGGGTCGGGTTCTTTCTTCGCGTCGACGACTTCGCTGCGCACTACGCGCGCATGCGGGCCGCCGGCGTCACGTTCGTCGGCGAACCGCGCGACGAGCCCTACGGCCGCGTCGTCGTGTTTCAGGATCTGTGCGGCAACCGCTGGGACATGCTGGCTGCAGAGCGCTCATAACGCGCACCATCCGACAAGTGGGCAACGCGGCGCGTCTCGGCCCTGACGCGACCGTGACATCACGCTGACCGAGGCATTCACCCGTGCCAGCACGCGCTGCCGCACAGTGAGGGATGGCCACGACCGAGTTGTTGGGTGACGTGCCGATCTATCCGCGTTCGAAGTACGTCCACGAGCTGCGACCCGCGATCACCGACGAGATGATGGCGCCAGCGCGCTCGCGATTGATCCTGTTGCCGTTCTACGTCGTACTGATCGCGTTTGCGACCGTCGTGATCGCGCGCCATTGGGTGCCGTGGCCGATCGTTCCGGCGGTCTCGCTCGCGATCGGCGCGTGCTTCGCGCTGCTCACGTTCGTGGGCCACGAGGCGCTCCACGGAGGGATGACGACGAACAAGCGCCTCCAGCACGTCGTCGGGTTGTTCGCGTTCATGCCGTTTCTGATCGCGCCGCGACTGTGGACGACCTGGCACAACACCGAGCATCACGGCAACACGAACTTGCCGGCTGATCCGGACTGCTATCCGACTCTCGAGGGCTATCGCAGCTCGGCGACGAAGCGGTTCTCGGTCGATGCGTTCTCGCTCGGCGGCGAGCGCTGGCGCGGAGGCCTCAGCCTGATCCTCGGCTTCACCGTGCAGAGCGCGAATCAACTGACGAGCGCGTCGTTCTTGTCGCGCACCCAGCGCCGGGTCGCGTACGCCGAGGCCGGCCTCGGGCTCGCGGTGTGGGCAACGGTCGCGATCGTCGCCGGGTTCGTGCCGTTTCTGTTCGTCTACGTGATCCCGTTGCTCGTCGCGAACGTCTGCGTGATGGCGTTCATCCTGACGAACCACAGCCTGAGTCCGCGGCTCGAGACCAACGATCCGCTGGTCAGCGGGCTGACCGTGACGACCTCGCGCTTCGTCCAATGGATCACGCTCGGGTTCGGCTTTCACGTCGAGCATCATCTGTTCCCGGCGATGAGCTCGCGCAGCGCCCCTGCCCTGCGCGAGCTGGTTCGCGAGCGCTGGCCCGAGCGCTATCAATCGATGTCGCTCGGTGCCGCGCTGGTCGCGCTGCATCGCACCGCTCGCGTGTACAAAGGTGCGACGACGCTCGTCGACCCGAGCACCGGCGCCGAGTTCTCGACGCTGCTGCCGCGGTGACTCTCGACGAGCGCGTCCGAGGGCCGATATCTCGGTCAATGCCGTCGCAACGCCTCCTCAAGATGATGGACCCACGTGGCCATCTCGGCATGCGCCGCACGCTGGCGTCGATGGGGCCCAAAGCGATCATCTGGGCTCCCGAGCCCGAGCTCGCGGCGTGGATCGCGAGCGAGCTGCGCGCGGCGAACGTGGAGCCCCTACGCGCGGTGTCGTTCCGCCACGTCGAGACCGGGCTCCGCGCAGGCCTGCATCCGCGGTGCGAGCTCGCCGTGATCGATGCGCGCAGTGCCACCGATGATCAGCTCGGAGCACTCCTGAGCGCGCGCTGGGCCGGGTATCGCGGACCGATCATCGTGATCGGCGAGGTCGCCCCACGGTGGATCGCCCTCGCCGGGCTGACGATCGTTGCGGTCGCCGGACCGCTGCGCGAGCGCGTCGCCGCGCTGGCCAGCAACCGGTTCGTGGACGCCTAGCCCGAAATCCCAGGGCGGTCCACGATCGTCATTACCGTCGCCGTCATCGTGCACACGAGGCCACCGGTATCGCGCGCGGTCGCGCTCGCCTCACACACCGTGATCGTGCGGCCGGCTTTGACGACGTGGCCGCGCACGTCGAACACCGCACCGCGCGCCGGCGCGAGCAAGTTGATCTTGAACTCGATCGTCAACACGCCGGCATCGGCCGGCATCAGCGAGAACGCCGCGAAGCCGCAGGCGCTGTCGAGCGCGGTCGCCATGATGCCGGCGTGGATGAACCCGTGCTGCTGCGTGAGCTCTGGGGCGCTGTGCAACGCGAACGCGATCTCGCCCGGTGCGATCGAAACCAGCTCGATGCCACAGGTCTTCATCACGGGCTGCCGATCGAAGCTGTCGCGCACGCGCTCTGCGAAATCCGGCGTCTTCGGAAAGAAGCTCATCGTGGCTGGAACGGTGCCACGGTTTGGCACGATCCCGCGACGTCGACATCGCGAACACTACTTCTTGCGTTTCTTCGCAGCGGCCGGCCGCCGCGCCTGCGCTGGTTCTTCACGCGCCCAGATCCGGCCGCGCTTGGCCGCGGCGATGAAACCCTCGACCCCCTTCGCGAGATCGATCACGCCGCCGTCGGCCTTCACACCCGCGGCGTCGAGCAACGGCTTGGCCGCCGCGACGACGCCGATCACCTTGCAGTGGTGAAACGCATCGCTCGCCCACTGCACCGCGGCCGGATTCTCGACCAGGCCCGCGATGCCATCTACGCCGACGACGATCGCGACGGTGTCGAAGATGACGGACGGCCCGCCGGAGACCATGTGATCCGCGGCGAGGTGCTTCCCGCCCGCCGCCACGGTCTTGCCGACCTTCGGCGCCACCAACTGCACCGCGGCGCCGGCTTTCTTCGCGGCGGCGGTCAACTTGTCGACGAGCGCCGCATCGCAGCCGTCGGCGATCAGGATGCCCAGCTTGCGTCCCTCGAGCGTCGGCTTCGCCTTGCCGAGGATCGACAGCGCCGGCGACGGCTCCATATCGAACGGCTGCCGCGACGGTGTGATCGAGTCGGCCTTACCCTCCATGCCGAGGTTTTCGGCGACCGTCGCGCCGAGCTGTGGATCGATCAGATCCAGGTGACCGAGCACGCGAGTGCGGATCGCTTCGGTCTCGACCTTCGAGAGCTCGAACGTGATCGCGTTGGAGATATGGCGCTGCTCGATCGTCGACTGCGAGCGATAGAACAATCGCGCTTGCGTGTGGTGGTCGGCGAACGTCGCCGAGCGTTGCCGGACCTTGGTGCCGGTGAGCTCCTCAGGGTACGACGCGAAGCCGTCCGGCGTCTCGCGCGGCCCGGCGGGCTCGATGCTGTTCGGCTCGTAGTTCGTACGACCGCGATCGACGGCCATCCGGGCCATGCCGTCGCGCTGGAAGTTGTGCATCGGGCACTTCGGTCGGTTGATCTCGAGCTCGTGAAAATTGGGGCCGCCGAGCCGCTTCAACTGGGTGTCGGTGTACGAGAACAACCGGCCCTGCAGCAGCGGATCGCTCGAGACATCGATGCCGGGCACGAGGTGCCCGGGATGAAACGCGACCTGCTCGGTCTCGGCGAAGAAGTCATCGGGCCAGCGATCGAGCGTCATCTTGCCGACCGCGATCAGCGGGTAGTCCTCCTCGGGAACGAGCTTGGTCGGATCGAGGATATCGTACGGCAGCTTCGCGACATCGGCAGCGGGAATCGGTTGGATCAGGAGCTCCCACGACGGCGCCGCGCCGGTCGTGATCGCTTCCCACAGATCGCGGCGATGAAAGTCCGGATCGGCGCCCGCGAGCTTGACCGCCTCGTCCCACGTCGTCGATTGCATGCCGAGCGACGGTCGCCAGTGCCACTTGATGAACGTCGAAGCGCCCTTCGCATCGAGCAGGCGAAACGTGTGGATGCCGAAGCCTTCCATCATCCGCAGCGACCGCGGCAACGCGCGATCCGACATCGCCCACATCACGGTGTGCAGCGCCTCGGGTGCGAGCGAGATGAAGTCCCAGAACGTGTCGTGCGCGGACGCCGCCTGCGGGAACCCACGATCGGGCTCCATCTTCACGGAGTGAACGAAGTCGGGGAACTTGATCGCGTCCTGGATGAAGAACACCGGCATGTTGTTGCCGACGAGATCGAACACGCCTTCCTGCGTGTAGAACTTCACGGCAAAGCCGCGCACGTCGCGAGGCGTATCGACCGAGCCCGAGCCGCCGGCGACCGTCGAGAATCGCGTGAACACCGGCGTCGCGACGCCGTCGTGAAGAAACGCGGCGCGGGTGTACTTCGCCGCGCCCTTGTACGCCACGAACGTGCCGTGGGCCGCCGAGCCACGCGCGTGGACCACGCGCTCCGGAATCCGCTCGTGATCGAAGTGAGTGATCTTCTCGAGGAAGTGAAAGTCCTCGATCAGCGAGGGTCCACGGCCGCCCGCTTTCAGGGTGTTCTGATCGTCGGCGATCGGGGTGCCCTGGTTGGACGTCAGCGGGGTCGCCGAGCGCTGGTGTGGCTCACCGCCGTGGGAGGGCGCCTCGGGCGTCGTCGCCTTCGATTTCTTGGCCATCGCGCACGACATGAGCAATCCGCGGGCCCGCGAGATCCGCTGCGAATCAGACATTTCCGTGTCGCTAGCGCACGTTCGAGCGACGGCGCCCGAGCCCTACCCGCCCCATAACTCAGGGGCACGCGAACCTGGACGAGTCAGCTAACGTGCACTCAGCGTTGGACTTGCGGGATCTGATGTCGATCGCGAAGGGAATCCGCCTGCGACCGCTGCCGGAGGTCACGAGGACGTTCGTGATGTTCGCGGTCCGCCACCCACTGTCGACGCAAGTCACGGTCAAGATTCCCCGCTACGCGTAGCGTCTGGTTCTAGTTTTCGACCGTGAAGCCCGGCGCGAGCGAGCGCGCGAGCGCGAGTGGATCAGCGACGTCTTGCGACTTCATCCAGGTCTCGGCCGCCGCGACCAGCTGACGTCCACTGTCACCGCCGATCACGCGGCCACGCACGAGCTCGCACGCGTGGACGTGCAGCGTCATGTCGATCGCGCGAAAGCCGTCTGCCGCGGCTGCGAGCATCGCGACCGCGCGCTCGCGATCACCGCGGCGCATCGCGACCCCCGCCGCGATCGTCTGACCGAACTGCTGGGCCCAGCCGGTGTCGAGGTCCGCGAGCTGCGCGGCGCACTTCGCGGCGCGTCGCAACAACGCCGGCGAGTGATCGCGCTCCGACGCCAGCACCAACGCGCGGCCGAGCGAGTAGCGGGTCTGGACCCCGAGCATGTACATGCGCATCAGCAGCGACGCCGACAGCTTGCCGCGCTCGGCATCCCACGCGGCGACGGCGGCGCCGCCATCCCCGCGGTACAGCGCGATCTCGGCGCGCGCCTTGAGGTCGCACCAATGCTGGAGATGCCAACCGGCGCGCGACCAGGCACCGATCGCGTCGGCGCGCTCGGCGTCGGCGCGCCCGGGATGGCCGGCGACGAGATGAACGTGCGGCATCAAGTACGTCCGCAGCGACGTCGCCGTGTAGAAGTCGCCGACCGCATCGGCATCCCCGACCGCGGACGGCGCGCGATAGGCGAGCTCCGCGAGATCGCCGGCCATGTACAGCGCCGGCAACAACCACCACGCGAACATCGAACCGACCTCCCACGCGACGTCGGTCTGCGCCTCGCGGAACAGCGCGATCGTGACGAACGAGTGGGCCTGGGCGTCGCGCCAGCGGCCTTCGCACTCGGCGGCGATCGCCTGCGTCGCCATCGCCCAGGCCCGCGCGTGAGGATGCGCGATCCGATCGGCGATCGCCTTCGCGCTCGCACCGAGCTGCGCGGCGCGGCGACGACTTTTCGGTCCGCCCTCCATCGAGCGCACGATCGATTCCCAGGCGAGCGCGCGCGACACGCGATATGGCTCGCCGGCATCGAGGGCGAGCAGCAGGTGCTGCGCTTGAAACGTCGCGGCGCGCACCATGTCGACGCCGCCGAGCCCGTTGCCGACCGACCAACACAGATCGATCCGATGCAGCTCGGCGGTCGGCAGCTTCGCGACCGCGGCGGCATCGCGCTCCTCGAACTCGAGGCCGCGAAACTTCAGGCGCACGCGACGTGCGAGCAGCGTCACCAACGCGCTCCGCGGCGTGCCTGGGAGGCGCAGATCGAGGTGCTCGAGCGCCGGCTGGAGTTGCGCGATGCCTTCGTCGACGAGCCCCGAGCGCAAGAACTGCTCGGCCGCGCGCGTGCGCAAGCGCATCGAGGCGTCGCCGGTCGTGCCCTCGGCGGCGATCCGGAACGCAACGGCCGCGGCGGCACCGCGACCGGCGTTCGCGAGCGCCTCGGCGTAGCGCACCGCGAAGTGCTGGTGGCGATCCTCGGGTGCGAGGCCCTTCGCGAGCGCGTACAGGTCGGCCGCGCGATCGAACGCGAGCTTGTGCTCGGCGAGCTCGGCCGCCCGTTCCGCGTAGATCAAGGTCTGCGCGTCGTCGCCGGCGGCGCGATACTGCACGACGATCGCCTCGGGATCGGGGACCGGCTCGTGCTCGTACGCCTGCGCGATCGCGCGATGGATCGCGATCGGATCGGCGAGTTGCTCGAGCGCGGTCTCGCGGATGCGATCATGAAAGCACTCGACCAGATCGTCATCGCCATTGCCGCGCGAGCGCAGGAAGCGCGAGGCCCGCAGGAGGATCACCTCGTCGAGCCCGGATCCCGCGGCGCCGCGCGCGACGCGCTGGCTGATCGGACCGCCCGCGGCCGCGACGACATCGAGCAGCCGCCGCGCGCTATCCGGCAACGCGGCGATGCGTTGCGCGAGGACCTCGCCGAGCGTGAGATTGTCGAACGAGTTGCCGCTCGTCACGTTGCGCGCGAGCTCGTGAACGAAGAACGGGATGCCACCCGATTCGCTCGCGACGCGGCGCGCCTGCGACGAGCGCACGCCGAGCAGCGTCGAGGCGAGTTGTTCGGCTTCGAGCGCGTCGAGCGGTTCGATCGCGAGCTCGATCCAGTGATCGACCGAGCGCCGGCCGCGCACGGCGGCGACCATGTCGGCCGCGGCATCCTCGATGCGATAGCCGAGCACGAGCAACATCGGCGGCGGATCAGGCGGCGCGACGAGCTCGCGAAACAACACCGCGCTATCGGCATCGCCCCACTGCAGATCGTCGATCCACAGGACGAGCGGACGCAGCTTCGCGAGTCGGCCGAGCAGCTCGCGCAAGGCGGTCGCGGCACGCCGCCGGATCTCGTTCGGATCGGTAACGCGATCGACCGCGCGGCTAGCGGCGAACGCCTCGATCCGCGACAACACCGGGAACACGCGGGCGAGCGCCGCGGCGTGCTCCGGCACCACGCTCTCGACCTCGGCGCGGGTCA
Organism: Kofleriaceae bacterium; assembly: GCA_039935615.1. Classification (GTDB taxonomy): domain Bacteria; phylum Myxococcota_A; class Polyangia; order Haliangiales; family Haliangiaceae; genus JABFXX01. The sequence goes on along the minus strand of JBDTJY010000141.1, from coordinate 27,181 downwards.
ACCCACGCAGGTGTTGGGTCAGCGCATCGACGACGCTGTCGAGCGCCTTGAACGGCACCGATTCGCGCTCGAAGCAGCGGCCCGCGAGCACGACCGCATCGACGTCCTCGACGAACCGCCGCACGAGCGCACTCTTGCCGACGCCCGACGGCCCCTGCACGTGGACGACGACGCTGCGCTCGATCGCGCGCGTCGCCGCATCCCTGAGCGTCGCGAGCTCGCTGGTGCGGCCGACGAACACGGTATCGCCGACGAACACCGGCACGGCGACCGAGCGCTGTCCGCCCAGCATCGCGGCGAGCTCGTCGTAGGTCGGCCGCGCGCCGGTCTCGCGCACGAGCAAGCGACGACACAGCTCCGAGAGATCCGGGGGCAACTCGCGATCGTGGACGCGCGGGTCGGGGCCGTCCTCGTGGACCTTGCGCCACAGCACGTCGCGCGCGGAGCCCTCGAACGGCAACTTGCCGGTCAGGACCTCGAACACCATCGCGCCGACCGAGTACCAATCCGAGGGCGTCGAGATCGCCGCGCCTTCGGCTTGCTCCGGTGACATGTAGCCCGGCGTGCCGACGACGAGCTCGTCGATGGTCGTGTGCAAGCCCTCGCGCCCCATCGGCGCCGCGAGCCCGTAGTCGAGCACGCGCAGGCGCGCATCGGCGCTGATGATCACGTTCGACGGCTTGAGATCACGATGCAACACGTTGTGGCGATGCAGCGCGTGCACCGCCTCGATCAACTGCACGAGCGCCACGCGCAGGCGCGGCTCGTCGTAGGCCGCGGAGTAGCTCTTCGTGATGACGTCGGGCGGGTGATCCGATTTCCACCGCTTGGTCTCCTCGCGGTCGTCGGGCACCAACGGAATCGCCATCACGTCACCCCGCAACCACGCGCGAAAATCGACGCCGTCGATGAAGTCCATCGTCATGTACCAATGGCCGTCCGCCGAAAACAGCTCCTTCAGCGCGACGATGTTGGGATGGACGATGTCTTGCGCGCTGCGGAACTCCTGCTTGAAGCGATACAGCGCATCGCCGTCGAGGACGTTCAGTTGTTTCACCGCGATGCGCTGTTTGTAGTCGATGTCCTCGGCTTCGTAGACCGTGCCGAACGCCCCCGCACCGAGGCGGCGCACGAGCTGAAAGCGGCCGCCTAACATCCTCGAGCCAACGACAGACACCCGGTCCAGTGTAAACGATTCCCGAGCCAGCCGCTTGCACGGCGTTTGACCCGAGTTGACGATGCGACCATGGCTATCCACGAGGACGAGGACACCACGCACGACCACGACCACAACGGTCACGACCATGATCACGATCATGACCATGATGACGGTGAAGCGGTGGTCGCGCTGATCGTGGCGAACCAGGAGAAACTCCTCGCGGGTCAGAAGACGATCCAGGGGAATCAGAAGCAGCTCACGCAGATCCTCGTGGGCCAGAAGACGATCCAGGCCAATCAGAAGGCGATCCAGACGAACCAGAAGACGATCCTCGCGAACCAGAAAGCGATCCAGGGCAACCAGAAGTTGCTCGCGCAGATCGTCGCGAACCAGGTGAAGATCGCCGCGACCCAGAAGAAGATCCTCGCAAAGAAGTAGCTGATGGATCTGCTCGAGCGCGCCCGCACGCTCGCGGCGTGCCCGTTGTTCGAGAGCCTCGCACCGGCGGTCATCATTCGACTCGCCGAGCGCGCGCGGACGGCCGTGCTCGAGCGCGGCGAGCGCCGCACGACCGACGACGACGTGTGGGTCGTCGCGTCGGGGTCTCTCGCGGTGGCCGTCCGCGAGATCCTGACCGGCGATGCGCTGGCGACCGCCAGCATGGTGCGCAAGCAAGGCACGAGGGCGGTGGCCGGCAACGCGCTCGGCTTGATCCGCGTCGTGCGCGCCGCGACACCGGTGGTCGAGGTCGTCGCCGAAGTGCCGAGCACGCTCGTCGGGCTCGCGGTCGACGACGTCCGCGACGTGCTCGAAGAAGATCCGGCCGCGCTCGTGGCGATCGCAGATCGGCTCGCAGCGCTCCTGCTCGGAGCTCCAGCGTGAACCGCCGCGCGTTCGTGCTCGGGTCGGTCATGCTGCTGCTCGCCAGCTTGGTCGCGGTCGCGCTGCGCTCGTTCGCCGAGGCGACGTTTCTCGAGGCCTACGGAGCGAGGCAAGCGCCGTGGTTGTTGATCGCGAGCGCGATCGGGTTCGCACTCGCGACGCTCGGCTACGACCGGCTGACCCGGCTCGCGCATCCGCTCGTCGTCGACCTCGGCCTGTTGGTCGTGCTCGGCGTGGTCTCGGCGAGCTCGCCTGCCCTGCTCGATCACGGCACGTCGCCGATCGTGATCGTGATCGCGCTGACCGCGGCGTCGCAGGTCGCGAACCTCGCGCTATGGAATCGCGTCGCCGCCGCGGTCGCGGGTCGCGAGGCGCGACGGATGCTGCCGCGCGCCGGTGCCGCGGTGACCCTCGGCGGTGCGATCGCCGGTCTCGGCGCCGGTGCCGTGATCCCGCGCCTCGGCCTTTCGTTCTTGCCGTACGCCGCGGCCGCCGCGACCGCGATCGTGATCGGCGTGTGCGTCGCCCAGGACCGCGTGCTCGTCGCCGGTGGGACGCCCGGTGCCGCGGCGCCGGCCGCCCCCGCGCAGAGCATGACCACGATCCAGCACCAGCTACTCGCCGCGCTGATCACCGTCGCGGCGCTCGAAGCGATCGTGACGACCGTGATCGATCTGCAGTTCATCGCGAACGTGAAGTCGCACTACGCGGGCAATGCTCTCGCCGTCGCCCTCGCGCTGTTCTACGGCGGAACCAACGCGATCCTGTTCGTGCTGCAGATCGCGGCGGTGCCGCGGATCTTGGTGACCCGCAGCCTGCCGTTCACCGCGGCGATCCATCCGGCGCTCGTGATCGTGTCGTATCTCGGGTTCGCGGCGTCGCCCGGGTTCGTCGCGATCGCCGGGACGCGCACCACCGATCAGGTGTTGCGGCTCGCGACCTCGCGGACGTCGCAGGAGCTCGCGATGTCGGCGCTGCCGCCGGGACCGCGCGCGCGCTGGAAGGTGTTGCTGCGCGGGCTGATCTATCCGGCGGGCGCGGCGATCGCCGCCTACGTGTTGTTCCTGTTGGGACCGGCGGTGTTGCGGTCACCGACGCACGTCGCCGCTGCCGCGATCACGATCGCCGCGATCTGGGGCATCGCGGCGCGGATCGCGGCGCGGCGCTTCCAGAGCGCGCTCGCCGCGCCGCTCGGCATCAAAGAGGTCCGTCGCGAGGATCCGCGGCGGATCGATGTCGCCGTGCTCGAGCGCTGGACGCATGCGGCCGGCTCGGGAGATCCGAGGTCCGCCGCGCTCGCGCGTGCCGCGCTGACCCGCGCGCGCGTCGACGCGACCGACCTCGCCGATCATCTGCGCCACGACGAGGCCGACGTCCGCGCCGCGCTGTTCGATCAACTCGTGCGCGCTCCGGTCGCGGCGCTGCGCGGCGAGCTGCGCGCCGCGGTGGCGATCGAGGACGACGCTCGCGCGCTCGCGCTCGGCATCCAGGCGCTGACCCGTGCCGGCGATGACGCGGGGCTCGCGCGCGGCAAGGCGCGCGCCGGGCTGTCGCGCGAGCTCGACGATGTCACGCGCACGGCGGCGCTGGTCTTGAGACCCGCGGACAGCGATGCGCTCGACGCGGAGCTCGCGACCCTGCTCGAGCGCGACCCGATCTGGGCGATCGCGGTCGCGCGCGCGCGGCGTGCCGAGATCTCCGACGACGCGCTCGCTCGGATCTTGCGCACGTCGGCGCGCGCGGGGGCGGAGCTCGTCGCGGTGCGCGTCGGCCCGCCGGCGAGCCTCGCCGCGCTCGCGACCGCGCTCGAGGCCGGCGAGCCCACCGCGGTCGCGGCGATCGCGTCGATCGGCGAGCTCGAGGGCGACACCCTGCTCGCGCTCGACGCCGCGCTACCGGCGTGGTCGGCACTCGCGCGCGCGACGGTGGCACGTGCGCTCGCCGGCGCACCTGCCGGGAACGTGGTGGTCGCGCGGCTCGTCGACGATCGCGATCCGGAGGTCGCGCACGCCGCCCTGCGGACGGCGCTCGCGTTCGCGCGCGGCGGCACCGCGCTCGCGCACGATCGGATCACCGCCGCGTTCGATGCCGCCCGCGCCGCACTCGTCGCCCACCTCGATGCGCGCGACGCCGCGCCCGAGTCCTGGTCGCCGTGCGTGCGCGCCGAGCTCGAGATCGCGACCCGCCGCTGCGTCGCGCGGACGTTGTGGGCATCTGCCGTCGAGGCGGCGGCGGCCGGCCGCGATGCCGCGCCGCTCGCGGCGACCGCGCGCCGGCTGATCAGCGGCAACGAGGCCGAGAAGAAGCGTGCGCTCGATGTCGCGCAAGAGCTCCAGGCGCGCCCGAAATTGCTCGCGGCGATCGAGCGCTGGCTGCTGCCGCCCCGCCCCGGTCCGACGCTACCTTCGCTCGCGCCCCACGATGCGTGGCTCGCGCGGCTCGTCGCCGGTGAGCTCGAGGAGGTCGAGCCGGCGCTCGTCGCGCTGCGCCGCCCCGCGCTGTTCGCGTCGATCGCTGGGCCCGCGCTCGCGGAGCTCGCGGCGCGTTCGGCGACCGAGCACGTCACCGGCACGCTGTTCGAGCACGGCGCCGCGGGCGAGACGATGTACATCGTCACCGCCGGAGCGCTGCTCGCGCGTCGCGACGGTGAACCCGACCGTCGCATCGAGCCCGGTGCGGTGGTCGGCGAGCTCGCCGTACTGACCCATGCGCGGCGTGCGGCGACCGTGGTCGCGGTCGAGACCGGCGCGGACGTCGTGGTGATCGATCGGGCTACGTTTGCGGCGGCATCGCGGCGCGCGCCGGAGCTCGTGCTCGGCCTGTCGGCCACGCTCGCCGGTTGGCTCGCGCCGAACCGACCCGACGTTCTATAGACCGTGCGCCTGGATGGTGAACGTGTCGCCCGCGTCGGGCGTCGCGTTGTTGTTGGTGTCGCTCCAGCTGAACACGTACCAGCTATCCGGATACATCGTCTTGTTCGGCAGGATCACGTTCGCGTAGTAGTACGCGGCGGCGAGCGTGCCCTGGCCGCCGGTGCACGCGCCGTAGCCGACGAGCGACAGCGTGCCGCTCATCGGATCGGTGACGAGCTCGGTGACGAACTGGTCGACGTGGGTCGAGCAGCTCGCCGCGGTCATCGACGCGACGGGCGTCGCCACGTTGCGGACCATCCAGTCGTAGTTCACGCCGTCGGGCGCGCTGAAGTAGACCTTGGTCGCGACCTGGGTCTGCTCGAGCCACTTGATCGGCTTGTTCGCGAACGGGCCACCGCCGAACACGTAGGTCACCCCGGCACCGGCGAGCGGCTGACCGGTCGTCTGATCGACCAAGGTCGGGTCGGTCTGGTTCGCGGTGTGAACCACCACCGTCGACGGGCAGTTCGCCGTGATCGTCGAGGCCATGAGGTCGGCCGCGTTCTGATCGGCGGTGATGCCGTCGTGGATCACGTACACCGTCGTGTTCGCGCAGAAGTTCGGGTAGGTCGGCTCGTTGCAGTGCGTGCCGTCGCAGAAGTCGCCCTGCGCGCAGGTGTTGCCACAGGCGCCGCAGTTCGCGAGCGTCGTGGTGTCGAGGCAGACGTGGTTACAACAGCCCTCGTTGACGCCGCAGTCATTGTCGATCGAGCAGCCGGCCACGCACACGTTGTCGGGGCGACAGTACTGTCCGCTCGCACACGCCCCGGTGGTCCCGGGGAGACACTCGACGCACTCGCCGCTCGACGGGTCGGCGACCAACCCGCCTTCGCAGGTGGTGTCGCTACCGGAGCCGGTACCGGTGCCGTCGGACATATGAGCGCTGCAGCCAGCGACGAGGACAACTACGAGGGCAAACGTGCGCATGGGATGCCGCGCGCACGAGCAAGCTTCACGCCACCGCAACTGCTCGTGGGCATTGGCGCGATCGCAGCATCGCGACGAGCCTGGCTAGTCGAGTGGCCGGTCGAGAGACCCTAGAATTCGAAGTAGATGAACTTCACGAGCTTCGCGTGACTCAATTCGCGCAACACCAAGGTCACCACCGCGAGGAGCACGCCCTGCGCGATCGGGGGCAGCGCGCAGAACCGGTCGCGCAACCAGCGGAACGTGCCATCGGCCCACAGGTGCGCGACGAGGCCGACCGCGAGCGCGGTCTGGACCATCGGGGTGACGTTCGCGTGGCCCGGCGTCCAGGTGCCGAGCTGCCGCAACACGGCGAGCGCCGCGTCGAACGAGGGCGCGCGGAAGAAGATCCACGCGAAGCACACGTAGTGGAACGTCAACAGGCCGGCGACCACGCGCCGCACGATCGTCCACATCGGCGGCGCGCCGTGCGCCGTCAGATCGGCGGCGATCGAGAGCCCCCACGCGAGCGCGGTCAGCGGGATCCAGGTGATCGGTTCGGCGTACTGCAACGACACGATCATCACGACCGCCGCGATGCACGAGCCGATGCGCAGCGCCTCGACGTCGAACGCGTTGCCCTTCGCTTGGACTTTCGGCCAGTCGACCTTCGACAGCCATGCCGTCGCGACCGCCCACAGCGGGGTCAGCGTCGACCACCCGAGCGCGAGCGCGCCCCACGTGCCGAGCGCATCGCCGGGCAACGCGTACTCGAGCGCGAGGCCGGCGGTCGCGAGCCCGGCGCACCACTTGAGCATCGTCCACGGATCGCGCGTGCGCTGGAAGAACCGCGTGATCGCGAGGCCGAACCCGTGGAGCCCACCCCACACCACGAACGTCCAGTTCGCGCCGTGCCACAGGCCACCGAGCAGCATGGTCAGCGACAGGTTGAGGTACGTGCGCCACTCCGCCCCGCGGCTCCCGCCGAGCGAGATGTAGAGGTAGTCGCGCAGCCAGGTCGACAGGCTGATGTGCCAGCGCCGCCAGAAGTCCTGGAGGTTCGCGCTGCGATACGGCGTGCGAAAGTTTTCGGGGAGCTCGATGCCGAGCACCTGCGCCGAGCCGATCGCGATGTCGGAGTACGCGCTGAAGTCGAGATAGATCTGGAACGCGTAGCCGTAGACGCCCGCGAGCACCTCGAGCGTCGTGAAGTGGCCCGGCGTGTCGAACACGCGATCGACGATCGCGATCGCCAGCGTGTCGGCGAGCGCGATCTTCTTGAACAGGCCGATCACGATCCGGAACAGTCCGCGGGTCGCGCGCTCGAGCTCGAGCATCGGGAGATCCGAGAGCTGCGGCAGGAGATCCTGCGCGCGCACGATCGGACCGGCGACGAGCTGCGGGAAGAACAACACGAACGTCGCGAACTGGATCGGCGAGCGCGTCGCGCGCAACTGCTTGCGATAGACGTCGATCGTGTACGACAGCGACTGGAACGTGTGGAACGAGATCCCGGCCGGCAGGATCAGCTGGCGCGGCCACACGCCGGCGAAGAACGCGTACTTGAAGAAGAACAGGATGCCGAGGTTCGAGCACAGCGACACGATCACGAGCAGCTTGCGGAACGCCGGGTCCTCGCTGTTCTCGATCCAGATGCCCAGGTAGTAATCGAGGACGATCGTGAACAGCAGCAGCGCGAGCAAGTAGCGATACGGCCCGGGCATCGACACCGCCCACGCCTGGTAGAACAGGCTCGACGCGACGAACAACACGATCACGCGGCCGAGCGTCCGATGCGACTCGACCTGCGCGGCGCCGATGCCAACGCCGAGGACGAACAGCATCAAGAGATGACCGTGCGCGACGAACTCGGCGCTGAGCTCCGGCAGCGTGCCGAGGTACGAGCACAGCCCGACCGCACTGCCGATCCACAGCACGACCACGACCAGGCCGCGCGCGACCCAGCGCTGCCCGCGATCGGACGCGAGCCACGGCGCGCCGCGCACGCCGGTCACGATCGCGAGTGCGAGCACGCCGGCGCCGATCAACCACTGCACGACATGCGGGCCGACGTCCCCGTTCGCCGCGAGCTGATAGACGACGCTGCCGAGCGGATCCCAGAGCAGCCCCGGATCTTTCGCGACGAGCAGGAACACCAGATCGCCGAGCAACACCATCACGGCGATGCGCGCCCAGCGTCCCGTCGCACCGCTGAACCGGGTCAGCGCGTACAGGAAGAACACCCCGATCAGGAAGAACGGGTAGTCCGGGTTCGAGAACAGCATCTAGGGCGCGACCGGACCGGGGAGCAACGCGTCGCTCGGAACCATTGGTGGTGGCGTGACCGCCTTCACGGCGGGCAGGTTCTGCACCGCGCGCCAACGAGCGTAGCCCTCGAGCAACGCGCCCGACAACGCGTCGGCCCAGCGCTGGTAGCCGAGGTCGGTGAAGTGAACCCGATCCTTGTACGCGACCTTCGGATCGGCCTCGGCCCACACGGCCATGTGATCGGCGCCGCCCATCGCGGCGAACGTGTCGAAGAACGCGACGTGGTTGCGCAGCGCCGCCGCGTGCTCGACGGAGATGATCTCCGGAAGCACCGCCGGGGTGCGCCATTCGCATTCCGGAATCGTCGTCTGGTCCGGCTTGGGCTTCAGGTGATCGCAGCCCTTGCCGGCTTCGCGCACGCCCATATCCGGCGGCCCGAGGATCAGGATCGACGCGGTCGGCGCCGCGGCGCGGATCCGGACGATCGTGTCGTCGTAGTAGCGCGCGAGATCGTCGAGCACGAGATCGGGGTCGTCGGCTTCGTTGGTGCCGTACTGCAGCACGACCAGCCGCGGATCGCGGGTCGCGAGCTGGTCGCCGATGATCGACCAATCCCACGAGCGCAGGCTGCCGAGCCGGCGCCCGACGACGCCGAGCGAATCGACGATCACGCCGGGCTTCGCTCGCTCCATCACGACGCCGAACAGATCGAGCACGCCGCCGCCGCCGTGCTCCATCGTCAACTTGTGCGCGCCGTCCGCGACGGGAATCACCAGGCGCGCCGGGTGCGGCGGCTCGATCGCCGTGGTCCTGGTCGCGACCTGTTGCCACGGCTGCTCGTCGACGCGATATCGCAACACGCCGTGATCGGGCGCCGCGTAGTACAGGATCTCGAACTGCCCGACGGTCCTGCCGGCGCCGCACTCCGCGCAGGTCTCGACCCACAGTTGCGCGCCCTTGCCCTTCCCGGTCACGCGCATGCCGTCGATACCGAACGGCTCGGTATCGCCGCGCGCCCCGCCGACCATCGCGTGCCAATCGCCTTGCTTGCCGTAGTGAACATCGCGCTGGTAGTAGTGCCGCGTCGGGACCTTGCCGGCGCCGACGAGCCCGCGCCCGGCATCGCCGAACCGCGCCTGCCACGTGATCCGCAGCCGCGATGTCATCGAATCACCCGCGGTGTGCGAGTCGCCGAAGAACTCCATGGCAACCCGGCCGCCCGCATCGCCGCGATCCGCGGTCGCGAGCCCGGTGTACAGGCCCTCGAGCGTGCCGCCCGGTGCGTCGAGAAACCCGATCGTCGAGGGCAGCGCGCCCGATCCGTTCGAGCCCAGATCTGCGACGGCGCCGGGACCACCATCGCCGGTCACGACGATCGGCGCCTTCACGTTCTTCGCGCGATCGCCATCACAGCTACCGCAACCGACGAGCGCGACCAACGCGGCCGCCGTGAGCTCAGGGATGCGCATACGTCTTGGCTCCCGTGGCCAGCGAATCGTAGAGCGCGTCGGCCATCTTTTCGGCGCCCTTCTTCGACAGGTGTTGAAAGTCGCTCGAGACCCAGCCCCGCTTGAACCACTTCGCCGCCGAGTTTTTGCCCCCCATCCACGCGTACGTCGAGTAAAACGCGCAGCCCTGCGCGCGCGCCGCCTTCTCCTGCGCCGCGATCAGCACCGGCATCACCGGTCGCGACTCGTAGCCATCGTCCTTGGCCTCGGCTTGATCGGTCGGTGACACCACGACACACGAGCCCTCGGGGCGGCCCTTGCGGATCATCTCGAGCACCTTCTCGTAGTGCGCTTGATAGTCCTTGGTGTCCTGATCCTTGGGGCCGAGCCACTCGGCCTCGTTCGCGCCGATCATGATCAGGATCAGATCCGCCGCCCGATGGCCGAGCTCGGCCTCCCAGTGGTCGGCGGAGTTGTTCGCGAAGCTCTTGACGTTGCTGCTCACCACCCCGAGGTTGTCGACGACGGCACCCGTCAGGTTCTCGAGATCGATCCCGAACACGCGCACGCGATGGTCGGTCTTGATCTCGACCGCCGCCGCGCCTGCCGTGATCGTGCCGCTCGCCCACGCCGCGCCGCGTTGATCCGCGGCGGTGTCGACCTTCACGACCTCGGCACCGTCGGCGGTGATCGTCGCCGTGCCGCCCTTCGGCATCGCGAGGTAGTACAGCTCGAGGTTCGTGATCTTGCCGCTCGCGAGCTTGATCGTCGAGCTCCCACCGTCGGTCTCCTGCGTGCTGCCACCGACGCCGTACAGCCCATCCGGCACCTGCTGCAGCGAGATCGAGTGGGGAAACCACGAGCCACCTTGGCTCCGCTTGATCGAATTGTTCTCGTTGAATTTGTGCGGCGGCACCACGTAGACAAACCCCGGTCCGCCATCGCCGAGCTCGGTCTGGAGCCGCTCGCGCAGACGATTCGGCATCTGATCATCGGCGACGACCGAATCGCCGTACCAGCTCACGCGCAGCGCATGACCCAGCTTCTTCGCCTTGCCGCTCGCGACCGCGTGGTAGTACGCGTCCATCGCGTACGCCTTGCACGCGGCCGGCTCGGCGCCGAGCGGTTGGACGCACGTGTCACTCAAGGCACCGACATCGTGACTGCCCGCCGGCGGTGGCGGCAACTTCGGCGGCGGCTCGTCGGCGACCTCGGCGACCTCGGGTTGCTTCGCGAACACCGGCCCGGCGGTCTTGGTCGTGGAGTCCTCGCGCTTGACGGTCAACCGGTTCGCGAGCGCCTGTAGGTTGCCATCGAACTTCCACAACAGCGCGACCAAGAACACCCCGAACCAGAACAAAGTTGGAGCGATCGTCCAACTACGATCCGGCGCGGCCATCCTGTGTCGAAGGTAAGCGATGGCGACTTGGAGTCAAGGTTATGCTCCGGCTCGTGCCCGTCGAGATCGACGACACCGCCCTCGCGAACACCGCGACCCTGGCGGCCCCACCAACGACTCCGCGCGCGCCGAGTACCGAGCTGCCGGAGGGCCTGCGCCTCGGCCATTTCCGGATCGACAAGAAGCTCGGCGCCGGCGGCATGGGCGAGGTCTACCTCGCCACCGATGTCGCCCTCGATCGACCGGTCGCGATCAAGGTCCTGCCGTCAGGCGTCACGTCGGGTGCCGCGCGCGATCGGCTGATCCGCGAAGCGCGGGCGCAGGCGCGGATCCAGCATCCGAACGTCGCGCACATCTACTTCATCGGCGAGGAGCAGGGTCGCTTGTACTTCGCGATGGAGCACCTCGCCGGCAAGACGCTCGCCGAACGCGCGGCCGCCGGGCCGCTCTCCGTCGAGGACGCGCTCGCCGCGATCCGCTCCGCCGCGCTCGGTCTGCGCGAGGCCCAGCGCTCCGGCTTCACGCACCGCGACGTCAAGCCGTCGAATCTGATGTCCGACGCGCACGGCATCGTGAAGGTGCTCGACTTCGGCCTGGTCGCCGCGATGCCCGAGGCCGCGAGCGGGCCCGTCGAACAGACCTCGCTCGCCGGGACGCCGCTCTACATGGCGCCCGAGCAAGCCAAGGGTCAGGCGATCGATCTGCGCGCCGACATCTACGCGCTCGGCGCGACGCTGTTTCATCTCGTCTCGGGTCACCCGCCGTTCGTCGCCGATTCCGTCGACGAATTGCTGTCGATGCACGCGACAGCGCTGCGCCCGGGCATCCCGCGCAAGGGCCACGCGCGCACCGAGATCACGGCGATCGACACGCTGATCGCTCGGATGATGGCGCCCGACCCCGCCGATCGGTTCCAGACCTACGACGAGCTCCTGCGCGAGCTCGATCTCGTGTCGTCGCGCCATACCCGACCCGCCGGTGCCTGGGCGCGCTCGATCGCGACGGCGATCGACTTTCTGATCGTCACCCTCGTCGGGTTGCTCGTCGCGGCGCCGTTCGGCGGCGGTGGCGACCTCGACGGTTACATCGGCAACGCCCTCATCCTCGCCTACGGGACCGTGCTGATCGCTCGCTGGGGGACGACCATCGGCAAGGCGGTGCTCGAGCTCCAGGTCGTGTCGATCGCCGACGGCGGCAAGCCGAGCCTGACCCAAGCGTTCGTCCGTGAAGTCACCTTGTTTGGTCCGACCGTCGCGGCCTCGTTCACCCAGCATCTGTTCGACATGGACGCGATCGTGACGCTGATCGCGTTCGTGCTCACGATCCTCGCGTTGTTCTTCGCGGCCTGGCGCGTCCCCGGCAAGCGCGCGCTGTGGGACCGGGCCTCCGGCACACAAGTGCGCTACCGAGTGCCGCGCCGCGAGTCCCCCGCACTGCTACCATAGAGCTGGATGCAAGTGCGGGTGGCTCTTGTTACCGTGGTCGCGCTCGCGGCATGCCCACCGCCGCAGACGACGACGCAATCCTACGGACCGGCGACGTACGAGCCGCCGCAGGTCAATGGCCCGTCGAGCTACGACCTCTCGCAGGCCGGCGTCAGCATCCAGCGGTCGTACGATTTCGCGTTCGACGGCGGCCGCATCGAGTTCGAGATGCGCCGCGACGACGATCGCGTGATCGAGCTTGCGCGCAACCACTACGCGGCGCCGCTCGTGATCGCCTGGCATCTCGAGAACCTCGACAACTTGTCGCCGCTCGAGCCGAGCCTCGGTGTCGTGACGCTGCCCGCCGCGCCGACCCCGAACGGCACCGGCCCCGCGGTCGTGTTGACCACGATGCGCATCATGGATCGCGGCGCGTCGTATCACCGGGCGATGCAGTTCCACGCGCGGTTCGGCGATCCGGAGGCGCGACCGGCGCCGTACACTTACCGGATCCCGTATCGCAGCGGCAAGCGCTACGCGGTGCTGCAGGGCTTCCACGGCGCGTTCTCGCACCACGGCTCGAACGAGTACGCGGTCGATTTCGACTGCCCGGTCGCGACCCACGTCCTCGCGGCGCGCCCCGGGATCGTGGTCGCGACCAACGCCTCCGCGCAGTCGGCCGGGACGACGCCGGAGTTCCTCGAGTACAAGCGCGTCAACTGGGTGCTCGTGCTTCACGACGACGGCACGCTCGGCGAGTACATGCACCTGGCACCGTCGGGGGTCGAGGTCCAGCCCGGCGCGCCGGTCAACCGCGGCGACGAGCTCGCCCTGTCGGGCAACACCGGTTATTCGTCAACGCCACACCTGCACTTTCAGGTCATGACCGCCGGCGAAGATGGCACCTCGGCGCAGTCGTTTCCGTTCAAGATCGCGGTCAGCGCGTCGAAGGACGAAGAGCCAGCCCAAGGTCACGCGTACACCAGCTGGGAATGATCCTTCGGAACTGTGGTCCGGCTTCCGCTTTCTAGCGTTTTGTTGCGCGCCCGACTGGAGGCCCGATTGGAGGTAGGATGGAGGCGGATGAAGTGCCCGGTTTGCGGCGTTCGTGACCCCGAGGTGGGCGTGTTGTGTGAGGAGTGCCGGGACGAGTTGTCGAGCCCGATCCGGATCACACCGGAACAGATCATCCTGCGCATCGTCCGGCCGACGGACGCTGCGCTGCTCGACCCGTGGGGCCGCGTGCATCGCCTCGAGGCGCGCACGATCGTGGGTCGCCAGATCGACAGCCAAGGTCTCGCGATCCTCGAGCCGAGCGTGTCGCGTCACCACGCGCACCTCACCCTCGACAACGGCGTGTGGACGCTGCGCGACCTCGGTTCGGCGAACGGCACGTTTCACAACGACCAGCTGATCGAGACCGCGGTGCCGGTCGCGAGCGGTGATCGCGTGCGCTTCGGTCACATCGCGTTCTACATCCTGTCGAGCGTCGACAAACTCCCGGTGCCGCGCGCGACCCGCACCGTGACGAGCACGATCAAGCCGCCGAACCTTCCGATCGACCTGCCGCCGATCGCGAACAAGCCGGACTTCGCCCAAGAAGAGAACACCAACGTCGGCCTTCCGTCGATGCGGTTCCAGATGCACGAGCCCACCGGTGGTGGTGGCGGCCTGGTCGAAGTCGACGGCAAACAGGTCCAGCTCACGACGACGCAGTTCGAATTGATGGCGCTGATGATCCGGCGGATGGCCGCCGAGGAGCATCAGCCCGAGCTCGTGCGCGGCTTCGTCAGGTCCTCCGAGTTGATCGCCGACCTGTCGTGGGATACGCGCGAGCCGAGCGAGAATCACGTCAAGCAGTTGGTCCGTCGCGTCCGTCGCGCGTTGATGAAATCCGAGATCGGCGATCTGATCGAGAGTCGCCATCGCTTCGGGTACCGGCTGCGGGCGATTCCCAAGACGGACTAACTCGCCCAAGACGGACTAACTCGATCGTGGGGCACAAGGCCGCGCCTGCGACGACGTAGCCGCTAGCGGAGCTTCTGCTTCGAACCGGCAGCTTCGGTCGGGGCCGCTTCGACGGTCGCCGCGAGCTCTTCGAGCAGCGCGCGGAGCGACTTCATCTTCTTCGAGCCGAGGCGAGTCGCCCACCGGGCCTCGGTCGCGACCGCGACGCGCTTGACCTCGGCGGCCCACACTTTGCCCTTCGGGCCGAGGCGGACGCGCTTGATCACACCGTGATCTGGGTCGGGGAAACGCTCGACCATCTTCATGGTCTCGAGGTCATCGATCAGATCGCCGACCGTCTGCTTCGGCAGTGACACCGCGGTCACGAGCTCGGCGAGGCGACAGCCCTCGGGGCCGATCGACGACAGCAGTTGGATGTGAGCGGCGCGAAGCGACGGGAATCCGAGCCGCTCCAGCCGAGTAGCCACCTGGCTCTGGAGGTCGTGCTGCGGGACGTGCAACAGGCTGCGAAGGTCTCGGCTGGTACGATTGCTACGAGTTGTCTTCGTCATGGTCACGAGCACGAGGTGTGCTGAGGGAGTGGCTTCATAACAAAACCGGATCGGGATCGGAACCCCGATTCGGTTTTATGTGAGCGCTCCGGAGCGCGATAGCCTCTGCGCTATTTATTCGACGCGTACATGTCGACGATGCCGAGCTCGGTTGCTCCGCGATCGGATTCGTTGTTGCCATTTCGTAGCTTCGGGAAAATGGCGCCGAGCGCGAATCCGAGAACGAGGCCCAGCGCGATGCCGAGCGCGATGCCGGGCAGGATGCCGATCTGCAACAGGCCGAGCCCGACTCCGACGACGACCCCGATGCCAAAGCCCGTCCAGGATCCGTAGATTCGCCACAACCGGGCCAGATCATCGAACCACGTATAGATGACCGGGATGGCCACCAACGTGAGCAGCAGCGACAGGGTCTGACCACCGACGACGACCTGCGCCATCGCCTTCGACATGCCGGAGCCGATGCCGTTGCTCGTGATGAGCGGCGCCATGCCCGCGACGAACGCGAACGTCGTCATCAGAATCGGGCGCAATCGGTCGCGGCTCGCGGCGATCACGGCTTCGGTGCGCGGCAGACCTTGACGGCGCAAGCCATTTGCATGGTCGACTTGCAGAATCGCGTTCTTCTTGACCATCGCGAACAGCACGATGATGCCGAGCATCGAGAAGATGTTGAGGCTACCGCCGGTGATCGTCAGCGACATCACGGCGAACGGCACGGTCAGCGGCAGCGACAGCATGATGACGAGCGGGTACAGCAGCGACTCGAACTGCGCCGCGAGCGTCAAGTACATGAAGACGACCGCGAGCAGGATGGCGAACAAGAACGCGTTCGCCATCTTCTTGAACTCCTTGGACTGGCCGAACGGCTCCGCGGTGTAGCCCGGCGGCATGTCGAGCTTCTTGATCGTGGCCTCCATCGCCGACGCGACGGACGACTGCGAGAAGCCCGGCGCGACGTTCATCGTGATCGTGACGGCGCGCTCGCGAGCCTGGCGCGTGATCTTCGAGATCGCGGTCCCGGGCCTGACGCGAATCACGTCGCTGAGTGGTACCTGACCGAGCGTCTTGGACGGAACCCGGATCAGCTGGAGCGCGCCCGGATCGTCGCGGAATGCCCGCGCGGCCCGCAGCCACACCACGTACTGGTCGCCCTTGTCCTCGAACTGCGAGGCTTCGACGCCACCGACGAGCACCGCGAGCGTGTTCGTGATGTCCGCCGGATCGACGCCGAGCATCGCGGCGCGATCGAGATCGGGGCGAACCGAGGTCTCGTTGACCGGATCGAGGAGGCTCGAATCGAGGTCGACGACGCCCGGCACCTTCTTCATCTCGCGCATCACCTGCTTGCCGTACTTCTCGAGCTTGTCGAGATCGGGGCCCGAGACGACGTACGACACCATCGCGTTCTGACCGCCGAGCGAGAAGTCGTTGACCGGCTGCGCCGCGACGCGGACGCCCTCGGGCACCGACGGCAGGATGTCCTTGCGGACCTCCTGCATGACCTCGTTCTGGCTGCGCTTGCGCGTGCCCGGATCGGTCATGTGGACGTAGATGCTGCCGACGTTCGACTGCCGCTGATCGCCGCCGGCGACGGTGACGAGCGTCGAGTCGACCTCGGGGAGCTGGCGGACCTGGCGCGCGATGCGCTCGCCGATCAGCGTGCTCGCCTCGAGCGACGTGCCTTCCGGAGCCTGCAGATAGATCTCGAACTGCGCTTCGTCGTTCTGCGGCAGGAAGTCACCGCCGAGCTTCTTGCACATCGGGATCGTGACGAGGAACGTCGCGAGGATCGCGACGCCGACGATCCAGCGATGGCGCAGACAGAACGCGAGGATGCCGGAATACACGCGGGCGATCGGGTGATAGATCGCGTCGCTGAACCGCTCGATGATCGAGCGCTTGCGCTCCTCACCCTCGAGCGGCGGCAGCGGCAGGATGCGCGCGGCGAGCATCGGCGTGAGGCTGAATGCGACGACCATCGACACCAGGATGGCGAACGCCATCGTGAGGCCGAACGAGTACATGAACTTGCCGATGATGCCGCTCATGAACGCGACCGGGAGGAACACGGCCATCAGCGACAGCGTGGTCGCCAAGACGGCGAGCCCGATCTCCTTGGTCGCGTGCACCGCGGCCGGGAACGGCTTCATCTTCTTTTCGTCGATGAAGCGATAGATGTTCTCGAGCACGACGATCGCGTCGTCGATCACGATGCCGACCGCGAGTGCGAGCGCCAACAGCGTCATCATGTTGAGCGTGAAGCCGAACAGCTTCATCAGGCCGAACGTCGAGATGATCGAGACGGGGATCGCGAGCGCCGCGATCACCGTCGAGCGCACGCTGCCGAGGAACAGCAGCACGACGAGAGCTGCCAGCACGGCGCCCATCTTGAGGTGCTCGAGCACCTGGTCGGCCGAGGTCCGGATCTGCAGCGAGTTATCGCGGACGACGTCGACCGAGTAGCCGGCCGGCAACTGGGTCTTGAGCTCGGCCACCTGCTTGAGGATCGAGTCGACGACCGCGACCGTGTTGGTGCCGGTCTGCTTGCGGACTTGCAGCGCGATCGCCGCGGTGCCGTTGCGGACGGCCGAGGTCTCGGCATCTTCTTGCGAGTCGTCGACGCATTCGCCGAGGCGCGCGTTCGCCGGCGGCTGGACGACATCGGCGACCCGGATCTGATTGTTGCCCTCCTGGCGGACGACGATCCGGCAGAGCTCCTGCGGATCGGTGACGCGGCCGGCGATCCGCAGCGTGTTGTGGGTCGGGCCGGTATCGATCTGACCACCCGGGATGTTGACGTTCGCCGACGTGATCGCGCGGCTGACCTCGAGCGCGGAGACGCCCGCGGCGGCGAGCCGGATCGGATCGAGGTTGACGTTGATCTGGCGATCGCGACCACCGAGGATCACGACCTGGCCGACGCCGGCGAGTCGCTCGATCCGGCTCTTGACCTGCTTGTCGGCGAAGTGCGTGAGGTCGCGCACGGCGCCCGGGCCCTTGACCGCGAGCACGATGATCGGTGCGGCGTCCGGATCGGCCTTGCGGACCTCGGGACGCGAGCCGGGCGGCAGATCGCGCAACACACTCGCGAGGTGCTCGTTGATATCGTTCGCTGCCTTGTCGGGATCGATCTCGAGATCGAACTGCGCGATCACGAGCGAGACGCCCTCGGTCGACGTCGAGGTGATCGTGTCGAGACCGCTGACGGTGTTGACCGCTTCTTCGACTTTTTCGGTGACGTCGGTCTCGACCGCGCTCGGCGAGGCGCCGGGATACGGCGTGACGATCGTGACGAGCGGAAAGTCGACCTTCGGGAACTTGTCGACGCCGAGCCCGCGATAGCCGACCACACCGACGACGACGAGCGCGAGGATCAGAACGAAGGCGAAGATCGGCCTTCGAATGCAGATATCTGCGAGCCACTGCATGGCCTACTCCTGGACTTTCGCGCCGTCGACGACCTGGTCCGTCACCTTCGCGATGACCTTGTCACCCTTGGATACGCCCTGAATGATCGCGACCTTGTCGTCGGACGGCGCCGGGCCGAGCTGGACGACGTGATCTTCGGCGATACCGTTCTTCACGATGAACACGTGGTCGTTGTCGCCGCGACGGACGACGGCCGTCTTCGGCAGCACCACGCGCGGCGACTCGCCGGTGATGATGTGCGCCTCGGCGAACATGCCCGGGACCAGGCCGGAGTCCTTGTCGAGGATCGCCTCGGCCGTGAGCGCGCGGCTCTTGCCGATCTCGGCGCCGAGGCGCGAGATCGTCGCACCGAACTTCTTGTCGGGATGCGCCACCGCGATGACCTCGACGCGCTGGTCCTTCTTGACGTCGGTCACCGACTTCTCCGGAACCGAGAGCTCGATCTTCAGCGGGTCGTCGTCGACGAGCGTGAACAGCGTCTTGCCCGGTTGCACCCACTCACCGGGGGAGACGTCTTTCTCCGTTACCGTGCCGTCGAACGGCGCGCGGACCATGCCGTCCGCGACCGACTTCGACATCATGTCGTTGCGCGCCTGCGCCTGCGCGACCTGCTCCACTGCGTTCAAGCACTGCGTGTTCTGACGATCGAACTCGGACTGCGTGATCGCGCCCTTGTCGAGCAATTGCTTGGTGCGCGCGCACTCTTGATCGGCGAGCTGCTTCGAGACCCGCGCCGATTGCAACGCCGCGTTCGCTTCGCGCGCCGATAACGCCGCCGTGCGGACGTCGAGCTGGACCACCGCTTGGCCGAGCTTCACCTTCTGGCCGCGCTCGACCATCACGTTGATCACCTTGCCCTGGGTGTCCGCGGTGACGTCGGAACGCTGGTCCGCGATCACCGTTCCGGTGAGCGTCAGCACGTCCGGCGTCGGGGCCTCGGCGGCCAGCACCGTCGCAGCCTTGATGGTCGGCGGCGGCGTCTTTTCCGTGGTGGCAGTGGAGTCGTCTGACTTCTTGCAGCCGACGACGATCAGGAGCGTGGAGAGGGCGACGATGGCACGCATGGCGCTCCGTTCGTTGCATGGACCCTGCCATCCGGTCCACTCCCAGAACGCCTGGTTGGCCGGTTTCGGCCGTCCGGTCGTGTAAGGGATCCCGACAACTGTCGGTCAGCCCCGAGCGGCCACGACCCATGCGGCTGTTTGGCTCAACGCTGCTTCGCGTCTTCGCCGAGCGCGTGGTTGAGCTGCGCGACGGCGACGCGGAGATCGACGCGCGCGTTGAGCGCGTTGATCCGGGCGCGGGTGAGGTCGGTCTCCGCATCGACGAGCTCGACGGCAGTCGCGCGCTCGGCGTTGAGCAGCTCCTTGCGAACGCGATAGCCCTCTTCCGAGGCGGTGAGACCTTTCTGCGAGGTCGTCAGGGCGTGCACCGCGATGTTGACCGCCTGCTGCGACGACAGGATCTCGATCCGCGTCCCGCGACGGAGGTTCTCGGCGTCGGCGCGCAGCTCGTTGGTCTCGGCCTCGATACGATGCTGGTTCGTGCTCGCGACCAAGGTGTCGTTGAGCGTCCAGTTGAGCGTCACGCCGACCGACCACGTGCCCTTGAACTCGTCGACGACCGGGAAGATCCGCTGGTTCGGACGCGCGTAGTCGGCGACGCCGAACGCCGACAGCTTCGGCAGGTACGCCGAATTTTCCGCCTGCGCCTGACGCTCTTTCGCGGCGATGCCGTCGACGAGCACGCGCATGTCGAGGCGCTGCGTCGCCGCGGTCTTGACCGAGTCATCGAGGCTCGCCGTGGTCGGCGCGGTCATGTCCTTGCGGATGTCCTCGCCGAGCGAGAGTTGCTCGCCGGCGCCCGCGCCGATCAGCAGGCGCAATTGCTCCTCGCGCAGCTCCGACAGGTTCTTCAATTGATCGAGCGTCTGCTCGGCTTCGGCCTCTTGTGATTCGACGCGCAACAGGTCGGCCTTCGACACGCGCTGGACCTCGGCCTGCGCGCGAATCTGGCCGACCGTCGCCTGCACGTTGACGAGCTGGCGCTGGGCGACGAGGACGCTGAGCTTCGAGCGCAACCACTCGTAGTACGCGAGCCGGGCGTCTTGCCCCGCGTCGACCATCGCCGACGAGCGGCTGAGCTTCGCGACCTCGAGGCCGAGCTTCGCCGCCTTGACGAGCTTCGGATAGCGATAGATGTAGTCGGACAGCGCGATGTTGACGTTCGCTTCGGCGACGTAGTTGTTCGCGAGCGACGACGGAATCGCGACGTC
Source organism: Kofleriaceae bacterium (assembly GCA_039935615.1). Taxonomy (GTDB): domain Bacteria; phylum Myxococcota_A; class Polyangia; order Haliangiales; family Haliangiaceae; genus JABFXX01. The sequence goes on along the minus strand of JBDTJY010000141.1, from coordinate 6,557 downwards.
CATCCCGCCGAAGTTGATCGTGAACGGCGGCACCGTGCTGTTGCGCTGGTATTGCAGCTTGCCGCCGATCTGTGGAACCTGGAGCAGCTCGGTCGCTTCGGCCGTCGCGATCTGCGCCTCGACCTCGGCGACCTTGCGCTGCACCGTCGGCGAGACCGCCGCCGCGCGCGACGCGGCTTGATCGGCGGTGAGGCCGTTCGTGGCGAACAGCGCGTCGAGATCCTTCTCGAACGCATTCGGGTCATCGATCGCCGTGGCCGGCGTGACCTGCTTCGGCGCGGACTGCGCGAACGTGGGTCCGGCCGCGGCCATCAGGAGCACTAACGAGAGTCGAGCCTTCATGGCCGGGCACCAAAGCATTGTGCGTGCCACGGGTCCAGCGGCCAAACCCGGGATTTCGCGATGGGTGCTGTCGGGTGGCCATACAGCGACCGTCACGAAACGTGACTACCCACGTCACGTTTCGATCTCTATTCGGCGCGCAATTCGGTGATCGAGCTAGAGTTGCGTGATGGAGGCGGAAGACCGAGGTGCTGGCACGCGAATGGCACACGGTAGAACCGTGCCCGCGACCGACGCCATCTGGCGAAACCACCGTGACGCGTTTTTCATGCGGGAAGCAGGAAAGACGTCGAAGCGGATGGGGGTCATCGGGGTGCTGGTCTTCGTCGGGATGGTGGCGATCCTTGCACATGCCGATTACCCGACATGGCGGATCGTCGCGGCGGTCGGCGTCTACATGGGGTTTCTGCTCGGTCACCGGTTGGTGATCGGAGCGACGCGCGAGCAAGGCCGCGTCGAGCACGCGTTCATCAAGATGAACGTGATGGCGCAGTTGTTCGTCGTCGGGCTCGCCGGCCTCACCGGTGGCGTGCACTCGCCGTTCTTGCCGGGCACGCTGATCCCCGCGATCGTGTCGCTGCTGTTCTTCGGACCGCAGTCGGTGTCGCGCTGGATCGCGCTGGGTAACGGCCTGTTCATCATCGCGATGGCATCGCTGCCGCAGGATGTGGTCGGGCCCGCGCTACCGAGCGCCGACTACTCGCTCGCGATCATCCTCCACCTCGCGTGGAACCTGTTCATGCTCCACCTCCTGGTCGGCAAGCTCAGCCAGATCGCGAGCGAGACCAGCGAGGAGTTCGATTGCTTGCGCGAAGAGCGCCTCGGCGATGCCGAAGCGCAGTTGCGCCGGTTGCAATCGGTCGGTGCGAAGGTCGCGCACGAGCTCAAGAACCCGCTCGCCGCGATCAAGGGCCTGTGCCAGCTCGTGAGCCGGACGCCGGATAGCGAGCGCACCCAGGAGCGCCTCGCGGTCGTCGCGTCGGAGATCAGCCGGATGGAGACGATCCTCGGCGAGTACCTGTCGTTCTCGCGGCCGCTCGAAGATCTCAAGCCGCAGAAGCTCGACGTCACCGAGCTGTCGCGCGACGTGCTCGAGGTCCTCGCCGGTCGCGCCGATCAAGCGGGCGTGTCGCTCGCGCTCGAGGGCGCCGGCACCAAGGTCGAGGGCGATCCGCGGCGCCTGAAGGAAGCGCTGATCAACCTCGTGTCGAACGCGATCGAGGCCACGTCGAACGGCGGCGCGGTCACGCTGCGCGTGCGCAACGGTGGTGCGGACGCGGTGGTCGAGGTCGAAGACACCGGGCGCGGCATCTCCGCCGAGGATCTCGATCGGCTCGGCACCTCGTTCTTCACGACGCGCCCGAACGGCACCGGCCTCGGGGTCGTGCTCGCGCAATCGGTGATCACGCAACACGGCGGCACGCTCGCCTACAAGAGCACGGTCGGCCGCGGCACCGTCGCCACGATCAGGCTGCCGTGCAGCCCGACGGTCGCGCCCGAGCTCGGTGGACGCGCCGGTCTCGTCGAGGCACGCGCTTGAGCTCCGTGCTGCTCGTCGACGACGAACCGGGTGTCCTGTTCACGCTGTCCGAGCTCCTGCTCGAGCGCGGCCACAAGGTGATCACCGCGAAGAACGGCGTCGAAGCGCTGACCAAGCTCGAGGACGCCGAGGCGGTCCTCACCGACCTGTCGATGCCGAAGATGGACGGCCTCGAGCTGATGACGCAGATCGCGGCGCGCGATCCGTCGCTGCCGGTGATCCTGCTGACCGCGCATGGCTCCGAGAAGGTCGCGGTCGCCGCGATGAAGCAAGGCGCCTACGACTACCTGGTCAAGCCGTTCGATATCGACGAGGTCGCGCTCGTGATCGAGCGCGCGCTCGAGGCGCGCAAGCTGCGCGTCGATAATCGCCGGCTCACCGCGGAGCAGACGCTCGGCCGGCGGATCGTCGGTGATTCACGCCCGATGCGCCGCCTGCTCGAAGCGACCCAGCGCGTCGCCGGCCGCGACGTCACCGTGCTCGTGCGCGGCGAGACCGGCACCGGCAAAGAGTTCGTCGCCGAGCTCCTGCACGCGCAATCCGCGCGGCACTCGAAGCCGCTCGTGCGCTTCAACTGCGCCGCCCTGCCCGCCGAGCTCGCCGATGCCGAGCTGTTCGGTCACGTGCGCGGTGCGTTCACCGGCGCCACCGCGACCCGCCCCGGCTACTTCTCGCAGGCCGACGGCGGCACGCTGATCCTCGACGAGATCGGTGAGCTCCCCGGTGCGATCCAGGCCAAGCTGCTGCGCGCGCTCCAGGAAGGCGAGATCCAACCGGTCGGCTCGGGTCGGATCGAGAAGGTCGATGTGCGCGTCGTCGCGTCGACGAATCGCGATCTCGCGGCGGACGTCAAGACCGGCTCGTTCCGCGAGGACCTGTACTACCGGATCGCGGTGGTCGAGCTCGTGGTGCCGCCGCTGCGCGATCGCAAGGAAGACATCCCCGCGCTCGCCGAGGAATTCTCGCGCCGCTACGGCGAGCGGTTCGGCCTCGGCAACGTCTCGCTCGAGCCCGCGCTGATCGAGGCGCTCGTCCATACCGACTGGCCCGGCAACGTCCGCCAGCTCGAGAACACGATCGCGCGGCTCGCCGCCCTCTCGAGTGGCGGCGTGATCGGGCTCGCCGATTTCCAGGCAGCCGAGTCGAGCGCGAACTCGATGTCACCCGCGAGCGATCAGACCGACGCCGATCCGCCGCCCGATGCGCGCAATGGCCCGTCGCTCAAAGAGCAAGTCGAGGCGTTCGAGCGCGGGCTGGTCGGTCGCGCGCTCGATGCGACCGGCGGCAATCAGTCCGAGGCCGCGCGCCGGCTCGGCGTGTCGCGCGTGACGCTCATAGACAAGATGAAGAAGTACTCGCTCAACACGAAGCGGTAGCCGTGTGACTCGACTAGCGACTCTCCTGGTGTTGGTGTCGTGCTCGGCGCCCGCGAAGCCAAGCATCACGCCGGGGCAGGAAATCTCGCTGGAAGACGGCACGCTGACCACACGTGACGATCAATCGATCGAGATCACCGTCCATCGCGTGTTTGCGGAGCACGAAGCGACTGGATCGATCGTCCTCGAGGATCTGACTGTGGACGAGGCACGTCGCTCTCCACTACAGCGCGTTGCGCGTGGACGAGCCTGGCTTCAGATCGTCCATGCGATCGCGGTACCCGAGCAGGGATACGTCGCCGCGATGCGCGGGCTGGATGACATGGGCACGGAGTACCTACGGGTGAAGAAGCCGATGCTCGACGACACCGGTATGCATGTGAAGCTGGCGAAGATCGCAGCCGAAGAGCATGGCGACTACACCACTGCTGTGGGCGTTCTCGAACGCGTCTACGAGTCTCGAATTCACGCGTACCTCGTGGTGTTCAAGCAGAACAGTCCGCCAGCTGTCCGTCGCTGACACTGCGAGATTCGGTTCATCGTGCCAAATCCTGCTGTTCGCAGGGTGCACGATGGAACTCGTCTAGAGATCCGGGCACCACCGACGGCGCACGCGCGATGTTCAACGCCGAGGCCGCGCCGCTGCAACACGGCGAGAGCCAACCGGTCGGCTCCGTCGGATCGGCGTTGCGGTCGCGGCCTCTCGGGCTCCGTCGACGTCAGAGGGTCGTGCTGAGGTTAGCCATGGCAGACTCCCGGTGCTCCTGCGGTGCGTCCGATTCGAAATGCGCGAACTCGCGGTGACGGCCCCGACCGGAGGACCAACACGGGATCGATACATGGCGATCCAGTGCGCGAGTTTGCGGGGTCGTGGTCGGCACGCACGAAGGCTGGTACATCGGCCGGGTACTCGAGCAGATCGCGGCGGCGCTCAACATCCAGCTCAGGTAGCTAGCCGAGACAACGATCGCGGTGCCGCTCGACGGAACCGCTGCACCGTTGAACGAGTGGACGTTCTTGGTGATGGACGCGTGTGCACGACCTGCTCGTGGGTTCTGCGCCTCTGTCAATGACAACCATGCCTCGTGGCCGTTCCTTACAGGTAGGCGATATACCGATCACGGATCCACACGCTTCGGATACCAGGCGCGATCCCGGAAGGGTCGCATTGTTGCCCGCTGCTGGCATCCCCTGAATGCTGGGACAACGTCATACTGGTAGAAAGGCGCATCAATGTCGACCAAGGATCTCGAGGCGCTCTTGAAAGCAAATCTCTCGCGCGAGATGACTCCCGAGCAGAAAGAGGCGCAGCGCAGGAGCTTCGTCTACGGGACGACGAAGATCGAAAACAACGCGATTACTCGCGCGACGGTGGACAGCGCGGCCAACGCACTTGAGGCGCCGGCGAAGAAGGACGACTAGTCGCCTCGAGTGAATGTCGAAGGACACTGACCGCCACAGCCAGCCGGTCCACACACCGGAGCACCGTCCACTGACCGACGAAGAGCGCGCGCCTATCGAGGCTTCGAACGCGCTGCGACAGTTCGATCGCCTGATGGAGATGGTCGAGGAAAGCCTCGCCCAGATACGCGACGGAGGGAATCCGATCCCCGTCAAGCCCTCAGTCTTGATCGAGCTGAATCGTCTCGCCGTCGAGAAGATCATCGCCAACCCGGGCGCATATCGGCAGACGCCGATGGAGATCGGGAAGTCGAAGCACTTACCTCCGCGTTGGGAGGACGTGCCGGAACTTGTCGACGAGATGTGCGAGTACGTCGCCCGGAACTGGCATCGGTCGGCCGTCCACCTCGCCGCTTACCTGCTCTGGCGCGTTAACTGGATTCACCCGTTTAGCGACGGCAACGGCCGCACTGCGCGAGCGATCGCGTACTTGGTGCTGTGCATCCGCCTGCGTCAACGCCTTCCAGGCGATAGGACGCTGCCTGATTTCATCGCAGACGAAAAGACGCCCTACTACTCCGGGCTTGAAGCTGCCGATGCCGCGAACGCAAGAGGCAAGATCGATGTTGCGGCGCTGGAGCGGTACATGAAGACGCTTTTGGTGCAGCAGGTCGAACGAGCAGCATCCGCCGCGATGCCGCCCGCGAAACCGCCACCGCCGCCAACTCAGCTCAAGCGTGATGGCGACGCGATTTCGGACGCGTTACGCAGCGACGACCACGGCGCGAAATCAACAGTGAAGGCGGCGTGGATCGGCGGGATCGCGGTGGTCGTTGCCGCCGTGATCGCCGGCGGAGTCGCTCTTTCGCAATGTGGAAAGAACGCGCGTTGCACCCCGGGTCTGCAACAGGCCTGCACCTGCCGCGGCGGAACAACCGGGTATCAGAGCTGCAACGATGACGGACTCAAGTTCGGTCCCTGCGACTGTGGAGAGACGTCGAAGGGAGCCGCGACGGGAAGTGGCAGCGCGACGGGAAGTGGCGCAATTCGCTAACGTTCAGCCGCCCGACGACGTTCGAGAAAACAGAAGCCGCCTCCAGCTGCCGCCCTGGCCACCGGCCTCGAAGGCCAGCGCGCCCGACTTGCCCGTTCAGCTCGGCGGTCGCAGATCGCTCTCGCTGAGGGTGTAGGACAGCGGTGGGTACGTGAAGTCGGTCTCGTCGTTCTCTCGACGCTTCAGTTGGTAGAGCTCGCGGCGCTGTTCGTCGGTGGCGATCGTCAAGCGCGCACCGTTCGAGAGGTGTGCGTGTCCGTCGACAACCCGCACGAACGTCTTCGAGGTTCGGAGTGTGATCCCGAGCCAGTCGTTCTCTGGAGCGTTCGCCGACAACGCGATCGTATGGGTGAACCGCCGATTGGTGTCGACGGTGAAGGCGACGACGCTGCCATGAGCTAACGGAACCTCGAAGGCGGCACTCTCGGGCTCCTTGGCCTTCACGACCAACCGTCGTGACGGCGCTCGCGAATCCCGGTAGCAGGAATAGATCGCGATCGACGATCCGGCCGCCAGATCGAGGGCCTGGTCCGAGTGACGCTTCATCGTCGCGTACGCGTTGGTGTAGTGCTCGACGAGCGCGTTGTTGAGGTTGCACGAGAGGGTCGCGAGGCGCTGGATGTCTTGCGCGAGGCGCTCGTGAATGACTCCAAACCGCTGTGCGGAAGCACGGTATCGAGTCGTGGTGCGGACGATCGGGACTTCACCGGCGGGGTCTGGCTTGACCAAGACCGCTCCACGCCGGCCGTTCGTCACGTCGTCAAACCGGACCGATGCCACCAGCTCCGCGAACGGATTGTCGGCAGCAGGGAGGACGTACGATCGAAACTCGTCAGCCACGTTT
>JBDTJY010000140.1:0-38473 GCA_039935615.1 Kofleriaceae bacterium | reverse complement strand
CGTGCGGCCGAGCAGTGGAGCGCCGCGATCGCGGCTTCGAGCGCGTACGGACCGGCGCCGTTGCGCAGCGCACGCGGCACGAGCTCGAGCGCCTCGGCGATCTGGGCGTGATCCCACCGCGCGCGATCTTGATCTTCGAGCAGCACGACATCCCCCGTGTCGTCGGTGCGGGTGTCGCGCCGCGCATCATGGAGCAGCATCAGCGCGAGGAGCCCGCGCGGTTCGTTCGCGTCGAGCAGCTCGCCGAGCAGCTCGACCACAAGGCGGCCGAGCCGGATCGCCTCGTTGCAGAGATCCTTGCGCAGCCATTCGTCGCCGGCGGTCGCGGCGTAACCTTCATTGAAGATCAGGTAGATCACGGCCATCGCGGCGGCGGTGCGCTCGGCGAGCTCGCTCGCTTCCGGCACGGCGTACGGAATGCCGGCGTCGCGGATCTTGGTCTTCGCGCGCACGAGGCGCTGCGCCATCGTCACCGGCGAGGTCAGAAACGCGCGCGCGATCTCTTCGGTGGTCAACCCGCCGAGCGTGCGCAGCGTCAGTGCGACCTGAGCCTCCGGCGCGAGCGCCGGGTGACAGCACGTGAAGATCAGCCGCAACCGATCGTCTTGGACGGCTTGCGGCTCCGGTTCGTAGAGCTCTGGCGACGCCTCGGCGCCGACGATCTCGCGGAGTCTACTGCGCCGCCGGATCTGATCGATCGCCTTGTGACGCGCGACCGTGACGAGCCAGCCGCGCGGCTCGGTCGGCGTGCCTTCGCTCGGCCACCGCAAGAGCGCCGCGGCGAACGCCTCCTGCACGGCTTCTTCAGCGAGCTCGAAGTCACCGTTGCAGACGCGAATCGTCGTCGCGAGCACGCGGGTGCGCTCGGCGCGAAACACGTCGGCGATCGCGGCGGCGGGCTGCATCGATCACGCTGGGATCGGAACGACCGGACGGACCTCGACCGTGCCGTTCGCGGCGCCCGGCATCCGCGCGGCGATCGCACGCGCGGTCGCGACATCGGGCGCTTCGATCAAGAAGTAACCGCCGAGCTGTTCGCGGGTCTCCGCGAACGGACCGTCGGTGATCTGGAGCTTGCCGTCACGCACGCGCACGCTCGAGGCCTTGGTCGTTTGGTCGAGCGAATTGCCTCCGAGATACATCTCGGTTTGCGCGAGCTCGCCGACCAGCGACTTGTAGGCGTTCATGATCTCGGCGCGCTTCTCGGCCGACGCGTTCCAGCGCGCTTTTTCGTCGTCGTAGATCAACAGGAGATATTGCATGGTTCACATCCCGTGGACGGGGCGGACTTCGATCGAGCCGAACTTCGCGCTCGGGATGCGAGCGGCGATCGCACACGCCTCGTCGAGATCCTTCGCTTCGACCAGGTAGTAACCGCCGAGCTGCTCGCGGGTCTCCGCGAACGGACCGTCGGTGAGCTGCGGCTTGCCTTCGCGGACGCGCACGGTCGTCGCCTTCGCGACGTCATGCAGGCGGTTGCCACCGACCAGCTTGCCGGACCGCGCGAGCTCGCCGCTGAACGTGTTGTAGTCGGACATCAGCCGCGCGTACTCGGTCTCGGGCATCGCGGCGAGATTTTTCTCGGCGTCGTAGATCAGCAACAGGTATTGCATGAGCTTCCTTTTCGCCTATTGGACGAATGGGAGCCACGCGGATCGACACGCTTCGTAACTGCGCGACGCGTCAGGCGAATCCGAGCAGCTTGCCGCCCTGATAGACCAGGAAGCTGACGATCCACGCGAGGATCGTCATGTACGTGAACAGGAAGATCGGCCAGCGCAGGCCGCCACTCTCGCGGCGCACCACCGCGAGCGTGCTCATGCACTGCATCGCGAGCGCGAAGAACACCATCAGCGACAACCCGACGAGCGGCGTATACGCGCGATGGCCGTCGGAGCGCTTCGAGGTCTGCAGCGCCTGCCGCAGCGGCTTGGATTGTTCATCGACGTCATCGCCGACCGCGTAGACGATGCCGAGCGTCGAGATGAACACCTCGCGCGCGGCGAACGCGCCGACCAGGCCGACGCCGATCTTCCAATCGAAGCCGAGCGGCTTGATCACCGGCTCGATGCCGTGACCGAGCCGACCGCCGTAGCTGTTCTCGAGGTGCGCCGCTTGTTCACGCGCGGCGAGCGAGGCACGCGCATCGCCGTCCGGTGCGTGCGCGATCAGCGCCGGATAGTCCGGCGAGCCCTCCGGCAGGTGGCGCGGGAAATACAGCAACGCCCACAGCGCGATCGAGCACGCGAGGATCACGGTGCCGGCCTCGCGCAAGAACATCGACGACTTCGACCACATCATGCGCAGCACGTCGCGCATGCGCGGGAAGCGATACGGCGGCAGCTCGATGATGAACGGCAGGCGCTTGGCCTTGAGCGGCTTGACGGTCTTCGACATCAGCCACGCCGCGACCAGCGAGGTCGTCACGCTGAACGCGTACATCCCGACCATCAACAGGCCTTGGGTCACACGCGAGCCCGGGATCAATGCGGCGATGATCAACGTGTAGACCGGCAGGCGCGCCGAACACGTCATCAGCGGCACGACCATCATGGTCAGCAGGCGGTCGCGGCGGCGCTCCATCGTGCGCGTCGCGGTCACCGCGGGAACGGCGCACGCGAAGCCGAACAGCATCGGCACGAACGCGCGGCCGTGCAGGTTCATCGAGCGCATCACGCGATCCATCAGGTACGCGACGCGCGCGAGGTAGCCGCAATCCTCGAGGAAGCCGAGGAACAGGAACAGCATCAGGATCTGCGGCAGGAACACGAGCACCGCGCCGACGCCGCCGATCACGCCGTCGACGAGAAAATCGGTGAAGATGCCGTCGCCGAGCACGCCGTGGATGAGGTGGCCGAAGCCTTTGAAGCCGGCGCTGATGCCGTCGATCATCGGTGCAGCCCACGCGAACAGCGACATGAACAGCACCGCCATCACGCCGGCGAACACGGCGAAGCCGGCGGCGCGATGCAGGAGCACGCGATCGATCTTCTCGGTCAGCGAGCGATCGGTGCGCCGCTCCACGAGCTTGCTGATCTCGCGATCGAGCCAGGTCCAGCGCGCGAGGATCGCCTCGTCGTCGAGATCGAAGTGCCGCGCCCCGACCGCCGCGCGGATCGCGAGCGGGATCGAGAGCTCGTCGGCGTCGTGCTCGCTGTTGTCGACGCAGGTCAGCGCCCACAGCGCGATCGCATCGTCGGCGTGCGCGAGCTCGACGCCGTAGCGCACCGACGACCGCCAGCCCTGCGGCAGCGCCTCGGCGGCGGCATCGAGGTGCGCGCGCAGGGCAGGCGAGGGATGCCAGCGCCAGCTCGTGACGCGAACCTTGTGCGCCGCGCGATCGATCGCAGCGACCAGGTCGGTCAGTCCGCGCTTGGTGCGTGCGGTCACCGCGACGACTTCACAGCCGACCACGTCGCCGAGGGCGCGCGCATCGGGTGCGGCGGCGCCGGCTTCGTCGACCATCGTCAGCGCGCCGACGCAGCGCGCGCCGAGCTCGCGGCACTGCAGCAGCAAGTAGACCGAGCGCGCGAGCTGAGTCGCGTCGAGGCACACGACGACGACATCCGGTGCGGCGGTATCGCCGAGGCCGGTCAGCGCGTCGAACGCGATCTGTTCTTCGCCGCTGCGCGCGTTGAGCGAGTACGTGCCCGGCAGATCATGGAGCTCGGCCTGCGCGTGCGGCAGTGCGATGACGCCGGTGCGGCGCTCGACCGTGATGCCGGGATAGTTCGAGACCTTCGCGGACAGCCCGGTGAGGGCGTTGAACAGCGTGGTCTTGCCGACGTTCGGATTTCCGGCGAGCGCGACCTGCAGGCGACCGGTGGTCGGCTTGGCCGCTGCCCCCGGGCCACAATGGTCCTCGCTCACGTGTCGACCTCGATCTGCGCGGCCTCGGCTTTGCGGATCGACCACTGGCCGTGACGGACTTCGATCCGCAACGGATCACCGAGCGGCGCGATCGTCACGACCCGGACCTCGACCCCGGGGACCAGGCCCATCTCGAGCAGCCGGCGACGAAACGCCCGCGGACCGGCGACCGATCGCACCTTGGCCGAACGCCCCAGGGCGATTTCGGCGAGTGTCGACGGCATTCCCACCGATACCATTTCTGAAAATCGTTTTCAAACTCAAATTTCGGGACGCGCTCGCTATGTGCGTGAGATCGCACGTTCGCGGGGAATGTCGCGTTCTACCCTCCCAATGCTACATTCGAGATCAAGGGATGGAGTCTTCGCAGACGCTATTGCTCAACCAGGGGTACGAGCCGATCAAGGTCATCTCCTGGCAGCGAGCAATCACGTTGATGTTCCTCGGCAAGGTCGAGGTGCTGGAGGAGTACGACCACAACATCCGCTCGGTGACGATGGTCATCAAGATTCCGGCCGTCGTGCGGCTGCTCCGCGCGTTCCGCCGGCACGCGCGGCCGGTGAAGTTCTCCCGCGTCAACATCTACGCGCGCGACAACTATCGCTGCCAGTACTGCGGCAAGAAGGCACCGATCAACGACCTGACGTACGACCACGTGCGGCCGCGCTCGCAGGGCGGCCTGACCGAGTGGACGAACATCGTGTCGTGTTGCTACCTGTGCAACCGCAAGAAGGGCGGGCGCACGCCGCACGAAGCGGGCATGAAGTTGCTCGCCGCGCCGACCCAACCCAACTGGGTGCCCGCGGTCGCGATCCGGATCTCGTTGCGCTCGGTCCCCGAGGCATGGCGCGACTACCTGTACTGGACCGGCGAGCTCGACGGCGCCGGCACGTAGTGCGGATCGTCTTTGTCTGCCTCGGCAACATCTGCCGATCGCCGACCGCCGAGGGCGTGATGCGGCACGCGGCGGCGCGCGCCGGCGTCGACGTTACGCTCGACAGCGCGGGCACCGGCAACTGGCACGTCGGCGAGCCACCGGACCCGCGGACGATTCGCGCCGCGAAGCAACGCGGCTACGCGCTCGATGATCTGCGCGGTCGCCAGTTCGGCATCCAGGACTTCCACGACTTCGATCTGATCGTCGCGATGGATCGCTCGAACCTCGACGCGATCACGCGGCTCGCGAAGCAGTGCCCCGGGCCGGTGCCCCCGATCCGGATGTTGCGCTCGTTCGACCCGACGTCCGACCCGGACGCCGACGTCCCCGACCCGTACTCCGGCGGCGCCCGCGGCTTCGAAGAGGTGCTCGAGATCTGCGAGCGGGCGTGCGCCGGATTGCTCGATCACGTCCGCGCGCAGCGTGCTAGCGTTGGCTCGTGAACCGCGCGTCGCGAATGCAGATGCTGATGTGCTCCGTCGAGAGCGCATCGAACATTGGGCATCCGCGCGCACTGATCTAGTCGCTGCTGGCTGCCTACGTGGCAGCCGCAACTTCACGTGGGCGGCCTTCGGCAAACCCGGAGGATCGCTATGACCACGTCTTTCATCACGACCGCAATTCCGTTCGTCAACGCTCGCCCTCACGTCGGCTTCGCCTACGAGCTCGTGCTCGCCGACATCCTCGCTCGTCACCGCCGGCGACGCGGCCGCGACGTCCGGTTCTCGACCGGCACCGACGACAATAGCCTGAAGAATGTCCTCGCCGCCGCGCGCGAGGGCGTGCCGACCCACGAGCTCGTCGATCGCAACAGCGCGGCATTTCGCGCGCTCGGCGGCGTGTTGCACGTCGAGCCCGATGACTTCATCGCGACGTCGCGCGATCCGCGCCATCCGATCGCAGTCGAGCACCTGTGGCGCGCGTGCGCGGCGGATCTCTATCGCACGACGTGGGAGGGCCGGTATTGCACCGGCTGCGAAGCGTTCGTCGACGACTACGTCACGGTGTGCGAGGAGCACGGTACGACGCCCGAATCGATCCGCGAGGACAACTGGTTCTTCCGGTTGTCGCGCTGGCGTGAGCCGGTGAAGGAGTTGATCACGTCGGGGCGCGTGCAGATCGTTCCGGACTCCGCGCGAGCCGAGACCCTGGCGTTCCTCGACGGCGAGGTCCGCGATCTCAGCGTGTCGCGCGACGCCGCGCGCTCGGGCGGTTGGGGCTTGTCGGTGCCCGACGATCCGAGCCAGGTGATCTATGTCTGGTTCGATGCGCTCGCGAGCTACGTCTCGCAACTCGGGCTCGGCGGCGATGCCGCGCTGTTCGAGCGCTACTGGCATCGCGGTGACGAGCGCGTCCACGTGATCGGCAAGGGCATCACGCGGTTTCACGCGGTGTACTGGCTCGCGTTCCTGTTGTCGGCGGGCTTGCCGGTGCCCGATCGGATCGCGGTGCACGGCTACCTCACCGTCGATGGCGTGAAGATCTCGAAGTCGCTCAACCCCGTCGAGGTCGGTCCGTTCGTCGAGCGCTGTGGCGTCGATGCGGTGCGCTGGTTCTTCGCGCGACGCTGCCGCACGCGCGTCGACTCCGACGTCACCGTGCGCGCGATCTGCAACGCCTACGATCTCGATCTCGCCGATCGCCTCGGCAACCTGGTGCAGCGCTGCATTGGCCTCGCGGCAAGGGTCAGCGGTGGTCGCGTGCCGCCACGCGATGATGGGCTGCGCTCGGTCGCGGACGCGTTGCCTGCGCGGGTCGATGCCGCGCTCGAGGCGTTTCTCGTCGACGAAGCGGCCGGTGCGATCTGCGAGCTCGTCGATGCGGCGAATCGTGCGCTCGAACAAACCGCACCGTGGAAGCTCGTCGATCGCGACGCCGCGGCGCGCGCTCTCTACGCGCCACTCGAGGCTGCGCGGATCGCGGCCGGCGAGCTCTTGCCGTTCGTGCCCGATGCCGCGCGCACGATCCTCGCGCGGCTCGGCGATCCGAGCGACGCACCGACGTGGGGCCTGCTCGAGCCGGGTCGCGAGCTGGTCGCCGGGCCACCGCCTCTACCGCGCAAGCTGTACGATGCCGTGTGAGCGAGACGGCGCAGTCACCGATTCGAACGGCGCTCGCCGGGCTGATCGGCAACGTGCTCGAGTGGTTCGACTTCGCGGTCTACGGCTATCTCAACACGCAGATCGGCGACACGTTCTTCACCGGCTACGACGCGGACGAGCGCAAGGAGCTCGCGTTCGCGGTGTTCGCGTTGGGCTTCGTCGCACGGCCACTCGGGAGCATCGTGCTGGGTCGGGTCGGCGATCGGATCGGCCGGCGCGCGCTGCTCACGCTCTCGATCTGCTTGATGGGTGGCTCGACGCTCGCGATCGGCCTGTTGCCGAGCTACACGCAGATCGGGGTCGCCGCGCCGCTGCTGCTGATCGCGATGCGCGTGATCCAGGGCTTCTCGCTCGGCGGCGAGTTCACCGGCTCGATGGTCTACACGACCGAGCTCGCGTCGCCGATGTTGCGCGGCTTGATCTCGAGCTCGACGGCGGCGGGCACGTCGCTCGGCTTCATCCTCGGCTCGGGCGTGGTCTACAGCGTGAAGCAGAGCATGGACGATGCCGCGCTCGCGGATTGGGGCTGGCGGCTGCCGTTCATCATCAGCGTCGTGTTCTGCATCGCGGGCTACTTCCTGCGCCACGGCATCGTCGAGCCCGATACGACGGCGAAAGCCAAAGCGAAAGAGCAAGAGGAGCACGCGCACTGGTTCAAGTCGATCGCGCGCGATTGGCGCCCGATCGTGCAGACGTTCGGGATCGTCGGCATGACGAACGCGGCGTACTACCTGACGTTCACGTTCGCGACCGAGCAGCGCGCGTCGGAGCTTCCGGCGCGGCCCGACGCCGACTCGTTCTTGCTCGTCAACGTGTGCGTGCTGTTCCTCGTGCTCGCGTCGAAGCCGTTCGGCGGCTGGCTGTCCGACAAGCTCGGGCGCCGCCGGTTGATGATGACGATCCAGGTCGTCGCGATGGCTCTGATCTATCCGGCGACCCGCTTGATGATGACCGGCTCGCCGGCGGTGTTCGCGTGCGGACAGTTGCTGCTCGCGATTCCGCTCGGCATGGCGCTCGGCCTGCAGGGCGCGATGCTGGTCGAGATCTTTCCGCTGCGCTCGCGCGTGATGTCGATGAGCCTCGCGTATAGCGGCACGCTCGCGCTGGCCGGCGGCATCGCTCCTTTGCTCGCGACCTGGATGACGAAGCATCTCCACGATCCGGTGTCGCCGGCGTACTTCGTCCTCGCTCACGGCGTGGTCGGTTTCATCATCATGCTCGGGATGAAAGAGACCAATACGAACTCGTTACTCGAATGAGGACCACCGAAGTCGAAGCCGCGCTCGGCGAGAGCATCTACAAGGTCGCGCAGGTCTCCGGCGGCGACATCAACCAAGCGTTCAAGGTCGAGCTGGTCTCGGGCAGGACCGTGTTCGTGAAGTGGCAGGATCGCGAGCTGCCGGGGATGTTCGAGGCCGAAGCCGCCGGGCTCGAGTGGCTGCGGCCTGGACCGATCCGGATTCCGAACGTGCTCGCGCACGGCGAGCACTGGATCGCGCTCGAGTGGCTCGACCTCGGCCGCGCTCCGTCGAAGAGCTTCGGCCACCAGCTCGCACGACTTCACCAGCTCGGTGCAAAGGGCTTCGGACTCGATCGCCCGAACTACCTCGCGACGCTGCCGCAGGACAACACGCCCGAGCCCGATTGGCCGACGTTCTACGTCGAGCGCCGGCTGCGCCCGCTATGCACCCGCGCGGAGCTCGGCGTCGATCGCGAGCTCGACCTGCTGCGTGCCCGCCCCGAGCTGTTCGGTCCGCCCGAACCACCGGCGCGCCTCCACGGCGATCTGTGGTCCGGCAACACCGGCGCGGTGCGCGACGCCACGGTGATCTTCGATCCCGCGGTCTACGGCGGTCACCGCGAGATCGACCTCGCGATGCTCGCGCTGTTCGGGGGGCTGCCCGACGGGTTCATCGAGAGCTACGAGCAGGTCGTGCCGCTCGCGCTCGGCTGGCGCGATCGGATCGCGCTGCATCAACTCTATCCACTCGCCGCGCACGCCTGTTTGTTCGGCGGCGGCTATGGGCCGCGCGTCGCGAGCCTGCTCGCTACTTTGCTGCGGTGACCTTGTTGTTCTGACCGAGCGAGGTCATCGCGGGCTTGCCGCCGGCGCCGCCGGACTTCTTGTAGCTGACCTTGTTGTCCGAGCCGGTGATCGCGACCGTGTCGACGCTGCCGGCGGTGATCGCGTTCGACGCGCCGTTGATGTTCAACGTGGTGACCCCCTCGGTGGTCAGCGTGTTGTGGCCACCGTTGATCGTGATGTCCTTGCACGCGCCCTTGAACGTGTACTTGCCGTTCGAGTGATTGATCGTGACGGTCGCGTCCTTGCTGCAATCCCAGGTCGCCGACTTTTCGCTGGCGAAGTCTTTATCCGCGAAGGCGATCGCCGGGACGAGGAGCAGCAGTAGAAGTGTCTTCACCCGAACATGGTAGCGCGTCGCGCGGGTATAAGTGACGGGCATGTTGGATGTGATTACCGTCGCAGCGCGCTCGCTGGCCGGCCGTGCCATCGAGGCCGCCCGCAGCCTTACTCGCAACGGTGAAGCGACCGATGATCACCAGGTCGTCGTCGAGCGCGTCGCATACGCCGCGACCGAAGCGCAGGTCCTCGCCGAGCTCGCCGCCGTGCCGGCCGGGCTCGCCGACGAAGTGCGCGTCGCCGCCGCGGAGCTCGCGCAGAGCGTGTTGCATCGCCTCGAGCCGGTCGCGGCGGCACTCTCGCTCGGCGAGCTGCGCTACGACGATGCCGCGCGCGCGGCGATCACGGCGACGCTCGCACCCGAACCGACGATGGCGCTCGGCGAGCGTGCGATCACGACCGCGGGCCGGCTCGCGTGGCCGCTCGACGAGACGCTCGACGAAGTGCGCGCGAACGTCCGCGCGTTCACCGAGCGCGAGATCCTGCCGCACGCGGAGCGCATCCATCATCACGACGAGCTCGTGCCCGAGCGCTTCATCACCGAGATGGCGAAGCTCGGCTACTTCGGCCTCTCGATTCCGGAGACCTACGGCGGCTTCGAGCTCGGCAACCTCGCCATGATCCTGACGACCGAGGAGCTGTCGCGCGCGTCGCTCGCGGCGGCGGGCTCGCTGATCACGCGGCCGGAGATCCTCGCGAAGGCACTGCTCGCCGGCGGCACCGACGAGCAAAAGCGCACGTGGTTGCCGAAGCTCGCCTCGGGCGAGATCATGGCGGCGATCTCGGTGACCGAGCCCGACACCGGATCCGACGTCGCGTCGCTGTCGTGTCGCGCCGAGCGCACCGACGGCGGGTGGCTGATCAACGGGACCAAGGCGTGGTGCACGTTCGCGGGTCGCGCCGACGTGATCGCGCTACTCGCACGCACCGGCGATCAAGGCGCGCGCGGGTTGTCGCTGTTCATCGTCGACAAGCCGCGCTTCCTCGGTCACGAGTTCGCCGCGAGCCAGCCGACCGGCGGCACGCTGACCGGCAAGGCCGATCGCACACCCGGGTATCGCGGCATGCACTCGTTCGGCCTGTCGTTCGATCGCTGGTTCGTGCCCGACAGCCAGCTCGTCGGCGGCGCCGGCGGGCTCGGTCGGGGGTTCGCGCTGCAGATGGCGGGGTTCGCGGCAGGCCGGCTCCAGACCGGTGGTCGGGCCTGTGGCGTGACGAGCGCCGCCCTCGAGGTCACCGCCCGCTACGTGGCCGAGCGCCGGCAGTTCGGCAAGCCGATCGGCGACTTCGGGCTCACCCGCTACCACCTCGGCCGGATGGCGTCGCGGCTGGTGGCGGCGCGCGCCATCACCTACGCGGCGGCGCGGGCGATGGACGGCGACGAGCGGGCGGCATCGCCTATCGCCGCGATGGCAAAGCTGTTCTCGTGTGATGTCGCCGTCGAGGTCACCCAGCTCGGCCAGTTGCTGCATGGTGGTTGGGGGTATGCCGAGGAGTACCCGATCAGCCGGTACGTGGCCGATGCCCAGGTGCTGCCGATCTTCGAAGGCGTGAAGCCGATCCTCGCGCTCAAGGTCATCGGGCGATCGCTACTCGGCCGCTAGGCGATCTCGCTATTCGAGCAGCCGCTCGCTAGGATGGGAGAATGCGCAAGCTTTGTGCGTGGCTGGGGGCAGCCACGTTGTTACTCGTGTGCTCGATCGCGAGCGCCGATAGCGGCACGGCGCTCAAACCGTACGTCACGCTGATCCTCGACACGTCGGGATCGATGGATGAGTCGACCGGCTTCGGATCGCCGACCTGCGGCGCGCATTGTTCGACCCACACCAACACGCTGTGCACGACGTCCGCAAATTGCCCTGCGAGTGAGACCTGTGTGGCCCCGGCCGACCACAAGTTCTTCCACGCGAAGTGCGCGATCGACAACATCGCGAACAGCTACGGCGACATCGTGTTCGCGCTCGCGCGCTATCGCGCAAACCTCGGCGGCGCGGTCTCCGGCGAATTTCCTGCCGGCTGCACCGCGACGCCACCGGCCTGCAACGCAGCGGATAACCAATTCCAGTTGCTGAGCTCGCTCGTCGACGGCGGCAACTCGGCCGCGGCGTCGTGGGTCAACTTCACGGGCAACTCGTGCGATGGCAGCGGCACCGATCCTGAGATCTGGAACGATCCGAGCAATACGCCGCTCGGCGGAGCGCTGCTCGGCGCACAGCGCTACTACGAAGGTCTGCAAGCGAGCGACGGCACGACGACGATCTGGCCGTCGACGAGTGCGGGCTTCGATCCGATCCTCAACGATCCGACGAATAGCGTGTTCGTCGGTCCGACGAACTGCGATCCGAGCGCGACGTGCACGACCAACTGCTGCACGTCGCAGTGCCGGCCGTACATCACGATCCTCCTCACCGACGGTCAAGAGACCTGCGGCGGTGATGCCCCGACCGCCGCGGCCGGCATGTTCAATTACTCGAACGTCCACGCGATCAAGATCAACAACATCACGCGCAGCGCCGCGAACGTCGTCACGGTCAACACGACGAGCCGGCACTTTCTCGCGGTCGGTGACAGCGTCGTGATCGCGAGTAGCGTGCGCGGTAGCGTGACGGGCAACGCGGCATACAACGGCACGTTCACGGTCGCGACCACGACGAGCACCACGCGGTTCACGTACACGCAGACCGGCGGGGCTCTCGCACAAGCGACCGGCGGGTACGCGGCGAAGAACGATCCGATCGTGATCTCGACGATCGTACGCGCGAGTAACGTCGTCACCGTCACGACCGCGGCGACGCACACCCTCCAACCGGGACAGTCGGTCGTGATCGCCGGTGTTGCCGGCTTCAACGGCACGTTCGTCGTCTTGTCGGCGACGGCGACGACGTTCACGTACGCGCAGACCGGGACGAACGGGGCGGGCACCACCGCCCTCACGAGCACCGCGTCGCACGCGGCGTTGCTCTATGACTACGACATCCAGACCAAGGTGATCGGCTTCGGCGTCTCGCCGGGCGATGCCGGTATCGAGGCGATCGCGCACGGCGGCGGCGCACCCGACGTGCCGCTCGTCAACGAGGGCTACTACGCCGCCGATCAAGCGGGCCTCGAGCTCGCGATCAGCGACATCATCGCGAAGTCGGTCCGGTCGGAGACCTGCAACAACCTCGACGACGATTGCGACACGCGGATCGACGAAGACTTCCCGACCAAGGGCGCCGACTGCACGAACAACGAGAAGGGGGTGTGCCTCGTCGCCGGGCACAACAAGTGCCGCGATGACGGCACCGGCGTCGTCTGCGACGCCGGCACCGTGGACAACCCGGACTGCGCGACGCAGCCCGACGGCACGGCATGTACGGTGACGAACGCGGCGAACGCGACCGTCGACGGCAAGTGCAGCAACTCGGTCTGCGATCCATTCCTGGTCCAGGGCACCGCAACCGAAATCTGCAACGGCCTCGATGACGACTGCGACGGCAAGATCGACGAAGGGCTGACCGGCTGCACGTGCTCGCCACAGGCCGAGTTGTGCAACGCGGCCGACGACAACTGCGACGGGCATCCCGATCAAACGTGCACCTGCTCGGTCGGCGGCGCGACGTGCAAGACCGGCGCGGATTGTGGTGCAGGCTCGTGCGTGTGCGCGCCACTGGTCCGCAACTGCGGCACCGGGACGTGCCTCGGCACGCAGACCTGCGGCGATACCAACGGCGACGGTAGCTTCGATACCGCGAACGGCGCGTGGGGCGCGTGCAACGCACCGCAAGCGTGCATTGGCACCGGTCCCGATTGCGGAATCTGCGACGGCAAGGACAACGACTGCGACGGCGTGTGCGATGGCTTCACGCTCGGCTGCTCGGATATCCAGACGCCCGGTGGTCCCTCGACCGACAATCCCGGCGATCCGACGAACAGCCCGATCCCGCAGAACATCTGCCATCCGGGCCAGAAGAGCTGTCCGCAATCGTGCGCCGGAACCAACAGCTTCAGCGCGTGCTCCGGCGAGGTCCAGGGGTGCAATCCGGCCCAGGACGGCACCGTGCACTGCGATCTGTGCGACGGCCTCGACAACGATTGCGACAACAAGATCGACGAAGACTTCGTTTCGACCGCGTGCTCGAGCAACTGCGGCGTCGGCATGACCGTGTGCACGAACGGTCACATCACGTGCGATGCGATGCCGGCGACGACCGACAACACTTGCGATCACATCGACGACGATTGCGACGGCAACTTCGACGAGGACTGGGTCTGCGATAGCTCCGTCGGCTGCACCGGACCGAACTGCTGCATCTGCGGCACCGGCACGACGTGCGAAAAGACCGAGTGCATCAACGGCGTGCCGACGTGCACGACGACCCAGCCGATCGACCCCGAGGCGTGCAACTGCCTCGACGACGACTGCGACGGCAGGATCGACGAGGGCGCGCTGTGCGGCGGCGGCGCCGATTGCGTGAACTGCCAGTGTGCGTTCCGCTGCAACCCGGGCGAGTTCCCGTGCCCGCTGTCGAAGAAGTGCAGCGCCGATAACTACTGCATCAACGATCCGTGCTTCGGCGTCACGTGCCCCGACCTCAACGGTTCGAAGCAAGCGTGCAAGGACAACGGCAACAACACCGGTTCGTGCGTCGACATCTGCACGGTCACGACGTGCGCGGATCCGCTGAAGTGCTTCCCGCCGACCGGCGAGTGCTTGCCGGATGACTGCACGACCTATCCGGATCGCTGTAGCGCGACCGAGAACTGCGTCGCCGGCGTGTGCGTCGGCAACCGGTGCACGGGGGTGACGTGTCCGACCGACCAGTACTGCGAGAGCGGCAACTGCATCAACAGTTGTGCGGGCGTCGACTGCCCGGCCGGCAAGCGCTGTCGGCTCGGCGTGTGCGAGACCGATCCGTGTACGCACGGCTGTCCGTACGGCAAGGTCTGCAACGACGCGAGCGGGGTGTGCGTCGACGATCCGTGCACGTTCCGCGACTGCCAGAAGGGCCAGTGGTGCAACCCGAACGACGGCGTGTGCGAAGACGATCCGTGCGTCGGCACGGCGTGTCCGGATCCGAGCCAGGTATGCCGCGGCGGAACCTGTTACGACCCGAGCTCGTTCTTGCCGGACGCCGGGATCGAGACCCACGTCACCGTCGGTGGCGGCGGCTGCAACACGACCGGCGACGGGACGAGCGCGCTGTTCGTGCTCGGCGTCGGCCTGCTGTTGTGGCGACGGCCCAGGCGAGGGGCGCGCTCGTGAAGCGGATCGCGATCCTCGTCCTCGTCACGCTGGTCACCGCCTGCAGCGTCAACGACTACTGCCTCAACTGCGCCAAGGGCGACGACGGCGGTGGCAGTAACGATGGTGGCGACGGCGATGGCGGGACCGGCGATGGCGGCGACGGCGATGGCGGGATGTGCATTCCGAGCGGGCCGGAGATCTGTGACGGCAAGGACAACGACTGCAACGGCCTGGTCGACGACAACCCGACCGATACCGGCGCGCTGTGCGACAACCAAAAGGGTGTGTGCGCCGGCGGCGTGAAGGTCTGCGTGATGGGCGTCCTCAAGTGTTCGAGGATGCCGACGCCCGAGATCTGCGACGATCTCGACAACGACTGCAACGGGCTCACCGACGAAGGCGATCCGGGCGGCGGCAGTCACTGCGGCACCGATGTCGGCGATTGCACCGCGGGCACGAACCACTGTGTCGCCGGCCACATCCAGTGTCAGGGCTTCGACGATCACACGATGGATCCCGAGCTCTGCGATGGCAAGGACAACGACTGCGACGGCAGCTTCGATGAAGGCCTCACGAACATGGGCGCGTGCGGCGTCAAGACATGTGTCGGCGGCACGAAGCGCGGCAGCGTGTGCCAGACCAGCACCGATTGCACCGGTGGTGGCACGTGCTTGGCGAACGTCGGCCTGTGTCATCAGGGGACGTTGTCGTGCCAGGGCGGCGCGCCGCAGTGCCAGATGTTCACGTCACCGTCGTTCGAGCTCTGCGATCACATGGACAACGATTGCGACGGCCTGGTCGACGAGGATTTTCACACCCAGACCGACACGTCGAACTGCGGCGACTGCAACGTGGTGTGCCCGGTGCCTGCACATGCGGTCGCGACCTGCACGCCGAACGCGATGAACGTCGGCACGTGCGGCTACACCTGTCTCGCCGGTTGGAATGACCTCGACGGCAGCCCGACCAACGGGTGCGAGTACGCATGCTTCAAGTCGGGCGTCGAGGTGTGTGACGGGCTGGACAACGACTGCGACGGGCTCGTCGATCAAGACGATCCGGATCTCGGCGCGGCGCCGGCGATCTGTTCGACGATCGGCGAGTGTGCGGTCGGCTCGACGGTGACGTGCGACCACGGGAACGGCTGGGTGTGCAACTACGGCCCGACCGTCTCGCAGGTCGGCGGCGTGATCGTTCCGGAGACCACGTGCGACGGCAAGGACAACGACTGCAACGGCATCGTCGACGACCACCAGCCGAACCTGACGCAGGCCTGCGAAGACGGCGGCAAGGGCGAGTGCCAGAGCACGGGCACGTTCACCTGCGATTCGATGAATCCCGATGGTCCGGCGATCTGCACGTACACGCACATGGGTGCGACGGCGGTGCCCGAGACCTGCAACAACAAGGACGATGACTGCGATGGCGTGATCGACAACGAGACCGCGGTCGGAACGCTCGGCGGCCTCGAGTGGGTCAACGTCGGCGGCGGCCACCAGATGATGAAGTACGAGGCCTCGAAGCCCGATTCGACCGCGACCGATAGCGGTGAGGTGGTCACGAGCTCGTGTGGTGGCACGAGCACGATCTCGACGATCACCGAGGTCACGACGACCGCGACGTTCACGACGGGCGCAGCGCACAACCTCGCGATCGGTCGCGTGATCCTCGTCGCGGGGACGACCGTCGCCGGCTACAACACGACCTTCGTGGTCGCGAGCGTGCCGACCCCGACGACGTTCACCATCATCGCACCGAGCGGGCTCGGCAGCGCGAGTGGTGGTACCGCCGCGCCGCAGTGCCCGACCTGCTCGACGGCCGGCCGGTTGCCGTGGACGAATGTCACGTATCCGCAGGCAGCCGCCGCGTGCAGGGCGGTCGGTGCGACGCTGTGCGGCGAGACCCAATGGCATCGCGCGTGTGCGGTGGTCGATTCGGTGACCTGGCCGATCGGTGGCGCGACCGGCATCCCGACGACCGGCACGTTGATCGAAGCCGAGGATTCGCTCGGCATCGCGACGGCGACGAGCACGTCGCTGCACTCGTGGGCCGAGACCTACATCAACGGCTGGTCGAGCATCGGTGCGATGCAAGCGGAGCCCAACGATGGCGCCAACATCGCGATCGCGAATGCGGTCGCGCAAGCGCCGCGGCTCGACTACGCGGTGAAGTTCGCGACCGCCGCGGCGACCTATCACGTGTGGGTTCGGATGTGGGCGGCGAACGCGAACGACAACTCGATCTTCCTCGCGGTCTCGTCGGCGGCGCCGCCGCAAACCCCGACGACGACGATGACGCTGACCGCGGCGCAATCGAATGGCAACTGGGTGTGGAAGGACTCTGGCGCACTCACGATCGCGGCGGGCGTCCAGAACCTCAGCGTCTACATGGCGAAGGATGGCGTCGCGATCGATGCGCTCTACATCGTGAGCGGAGCGGGCACACCGCCGGCGACGGTCACGCCGCTCGGCAACACGTGGGCCTACGCGGCGACCGCGAACACGTATCAACCGATGACGTGTAACGGTCACGATTACAGCTCGACGACCGACGCGACGTTCGCGACCGGCACCGCGCCGAGCTGCTACGCGGACGACACCGGGTTCGTCAACGGCACGACGACCGACCAGGTGTTCGACATGTCGGGCAACGTCAAGGAGTGGACGCTCGCGCACCAGACCGGTCAGAACCCGATTCGCGGCGGCGCCGCGAATAATACGGACATCGGCATCAGTTGTGCCTTGAACTTCACGCTCGCCGACGACAACTTCTTCTTCCCGAATGTCGGCTTCCGCTGCTGTCGATGAGTGTCCGCGCTGCCTGCTGAAGCGCTGCCTGTGCGCCGACGTGCCGGTGGTCGCGACGCGCACGCGGATCGTGATCGTGCGTCATCACCTCGAGCAGCATCGCTCGTCGAACACCGCGCGGCTCGCGCACCTCGCGTTGCCGAACAGCGTGATCGTCGATCACGGCGGGTTCGGAGGCCTCGCGCGGTTGCCGGACCTCGCGGGCGCGTGGTTGCTCTATCCGCTCGGCGCGCCGATGGTCGAGACGCCGGCCGCGCCGCCCGCGCAATTGGTCGTGCTCGATGGCTCGTGGTCGCAGGCCCGGCGGATGTATCGCAAGCTGCCGGCGGTGCGCGGGCTGCCGATCCTGCGGCTTCCGGATGCGCCGATGGTGGTCGCGCGGCTGCGGGAGTCACCGGGTCCGGGACAGGTCTCGACGATCGAGGCGATCGCGAGGGCGCTGCGGCTGCTCGAAGGTGACATCGTGGCAACGCCGCTGGAGCGCCTGTTCGACGTCGCCGTCGAGCGTGCAAGAGCCACCGGGCGCCTAAACAAACCGTAACGGGACCCCAGGCGTTGCCACGCTGCGTCGAGGGTCATAAGCTCGATCCGCGTGGCCGCCTCAGCCAAAGCTCGGACCGGGATCCCGATCTCGGCCAAGCTCATCCTCACGACCTCGGTCGTGGTGGCGCTCGCCGTGGCCGCGGCGACGTGGTTCAGCCAGCGCTCGATCGCGGATCTCACCGCGGTACAGGTCACCCAGCGCCGGACCTCGGGCGAGGTCGCGATCTCGCGCCAAGCCGCGCTCGCGGTCGAGAGCATCGCGAATGCCTCCGCGCACGCGATCGCGAACACGCAGTACTCCGATATTCCGCCGGTGCTCGAAGCCGCGATGCGCGAGGACAAGGCCGGCGTCGATCAGCTGCAATGGATCAGCATCGCGGATGCGACCGGGCAGGTGCTCGCGGCGACCCCGAGCGCGCCGGCGGGCCCGAAGCTCGCCGAGCTCGAGAAGCTGTTGCCGCAGGGCGACGAGGTTGCCCACGCGCGGGTCGGCCAGGCCGGCGAGTGGATCTACGGCGCGCCGATCAAGATCGGCGGCAGTGCGATCGGCAAGATCCGGATCGGCGTGACGAGCGCGGGGCTCGAGGCAGAGCTCGCGAAATCGCTCGCCGAGGCCGGCGATGCGGCGCACGCGTCGCGGCAGAAGCTGCTGTTGATCGCGCTGGTCGTGCTCGGCATCGGCGTGGTCGCGGCGGGCCTGCAGAGCATGTCGATCGCGCGCCCGATCCGCGTGTTGACGACGCAGGCGAATCGGATCGCGACCGGCGACTTCACGATGCGTGTGCCGGTGACACGCGGTGACGAGCTCGGCGTGCTGGCGCGCACGTTCAACTTGATGAGCGACGCGATGGTCCAGTTGCTCGCGCAGAACGCGCAGAAGGCGTCGCTCGAGAAAGAGATGGAGCTCGCGCGCCAGGTCCAGCAGGCGATGTTGCCGCCGACCGCGCTCGATCAGCACGGCTACTTCAAGGTGATCGGCTACTGCATGCCGGCGTCGCAGTGCGGTGGCGATTGGTGGATGTATCGCAAGCTGTCGAACGGCAAGATGCTGCTCGTGCTCGGCGATGCGACCGGTCACGGCATTCACTCGGCGATGATCGCGGCGACCGCGCGCGGTGCCGTCGAGGCGCTCGCCGCGGTCGACGAGCGCTTGTTGACGCCGGACCAGGTGTTGCGCGCGATCGATCAGGCGATCGCGATGGTCGGCGAGCACAACGTGTTGATGACCGCGTTCGCCGCCGTGTTCGATTCGCAGCACGGCGTGCTGCACTACGCGAACGCGGGGCAGAACTTTCCGTACGTGATCAAGCTCGGCCACACGCGCCTGCTCGAGGAAGCCAGCATCATCGCCGCGAGTGGCAACCCGCTCGGCGATCGCAACATCCAGGTCCAGATCCGGCACGGCACGCTGCAGCTCCGCCCGGGCGACCTGTTCGTGGTGTTCACCGACGGCGTCGTCGAGCGCGCGAATCGCGCCGGCAAGCTGTTCGGCGATCGCCGGCTGCGCAGCGCGCTCACCGGGCAACCACTGCCCGATGCGAACGCGTTGATCGCGCTGCGCGATCGCGTGTTGGGCGCGCTCGATCGCCACGCCGAGGGCCTGATGGCCGAGGACGACATCACGTTCGTGCTGTGTCAGTACGATCCGCCCGCGCAACGCGACTCGGGAACCGGGCGGGGCGCCGCGTGAAGCTCGCGCTGCTCGCGCTCGTCCTCGCGACAGCACCCGCGTTCGCACAGCGCGTGAACCAGGGTGACGACGAGAGTGCGACGTTCGTCGAGGAAGGCCGCGCGGCGCTCAAGAAGGGCGAGCTCGATAGCGCGGCGAGGGCGCTCGATCAGGCGATCGCGCTCAACCCGCGGCGCATCGAGGCGTACGTGTTGCGGTCGGCGGTGTACGCCGCGAAGAAACAGTACAAGGCCGGCGTCGCGCTGATGAAGCGCGCGCAAGCGCTGGCGCCGGCTGATCCGGACGTGCTGACGGCACTCGGCTCGGAGCTCGTCCTGTCGGGCGATCCGGCCGAGGGCGTGCCGCTGTTGCAGCAGGTCGTCGTCAAGGAGCCGCAGCGCTACGACGCGCAGTTGCTGCTCGGCCAACACTGGCACGACGCCGCGAAGTGGTCCGAGACGATCATCGCGCTCGAGGCGTACTTCGCGCATCGTCCGAACGAGCTCGCCCGCGAAGACCCGCGCCATCAGGTCGATCTTGCGGACGCGTATCTGCGCGCCCACGAAGCGAAGAAGGCGTTGACGCTGTTCCAGGGCGCGGTCGAGCATGCGAAGGCAACCGGCACCGTGCTGCGCGCGCGGATCGGCGTCGCGTGGTCGACCGCGGCGATCGATTGCCGCAAGGCCGCGCCGCTGCTGCGCGATCTCGAGCCGATCGCGGAGAGTCATCCCGAGATCTGGCTCGTCGACGGACAATGCGCGCTCGCGAACGGCGATCCGGCCAGTGCGCTGATGCTCGGCCGGCGGTTTCTCGATCGCTCGCCGAAGGGCAGCGCTGCGGGGCACGCGCTCGTCGGTGAAGCGCTCGCCGCGCGCGGCAATCTCAACGATGCGCGGCACGAGCTCGAGACCGCGCGCACGCTCGAACCGGAGCGGCGGCGGTTCACCGTGAAGCTCGCGCAGGTCCTGCGGCGAGCGAACCACGCGGCCGAGGCGATCGCGGCGCTCGACCAGATCGGTCCGCCCGCGCAGCCCAGCAGCGATCCCGATTGGTATGTCGAGCAGGGCGAAGCGCTGCTCGCGAAGAACGACCCGGCGGGTGCCGTCGCGAAGCTCACGCCGGTCGTGCCGGAGCTCGTGGCGAACGCGCCGGTGCGAGTCGTGCTCGGCGCGGCGCAGCTCGCGACCAACCAAGCCGAAGCCGCGGCGAAGACGCTCGAGGAAGCGGTGCACCTGCAATCGACCACGCGCGGCAGGAAGCTGCTCGTCGACGCGCTGCTGACCGCGGGCGTGGCGAAGCTGTCGGTCAACAATCCGGCCGAGGCCGAGCCGATGCTCGCGCGCGCCTATCAGCTCGACGATCAGAACCCGTTCGTGTGGCGCGACCTCGGCATCGCGCGCCTCGCGCTCGACAAGCCCGCGGAGGCGCTCGGCCTGCTCGATCGGGCGGCGAAGGCGGATGTGTCGCCGATCCTCGCGATGCTCGACGCGCGAGCCCACGCGCTGACCAACGACATCACCGGTGCGCGCGCGCTGTACGAGCGCGCGCTCGCGACCGAGAAGGACAACGCGATCGAGATCTCGATCGATTGGGCCGTATCGGAGGTCGCGAACGGCGACCCGAACATCGCGGTGACCGCGCTCGAGAAGACCGCGCCGCAGGCGAAGTCGGGACCGTTGGCCCAGCGCCATCGCGTCGCGCTCGCGACCGCGCGTCATGCGGCCGCACTCGCCGCACTGCGCGCGGGCAATGGTTCGAAAGCGCTCGAGCTGTTGCGCGCCGCGGTCTCGGTCGATCCGACGCTCGCGCGGCGCTGCGATCTCGCGGTCGCCGCCGTCGCGTCGGGAGATACGACCGCCGCGCTCACCGCGTTGAAGGCGGTCGCAGGGCAGAGCTGTCCGTTTCCGCCGCCCGCGGACACGCAGGCCACGCCGATCCTGATCGCGTTCACCGAAGGGTTGAATCCGAAGCGCGCCGCGAAGGCGTTGGAGCGGCTGACCGTGCTCGGCGGCAAGGCGACCGGGACGGCGGCGGCGCTGCTCGGGACCGCGATCCGTGTCGTCGCGCTCAACGCCGCGCAGGACGCCTACCACGATGGCCACGTGGCCGCGGCGCGGAAGTTCCTCGCGACCGCGAAGGCGGCGAACGCGCGCGTCGGCAACGACGAAGTCGCGCACAACCTCGCGGTGCTCGATCTCGCGGATGGTCACGTCGACCTCGCGATCCAACAACTCGATCGCCTCACCGGCAGGGTTCCGGAGGCACTCGTCAACCTCGGCATCGCCTACGAGCGCAAAGGCGATCAACCGAAGGCGCTCGATGCGTGGCGACGCGCGAGGAAAGCCGGCGTGCGGTTCGCCCCGCTGTCGGAGTGGATCGATGCCAAGGAACGGATCTACGGGGGAGTCGCGCCGTGAAGCTCGCGATCGCGATCCTCGTGTGCTGCGCGAGCGCCGTCCACGCCGACACGTTGACCGTCGGTCTGTTCGCGCCGGCCGCACCGTTCCCGTCGACGTCCACCCGCGTCGAGCTCGCCTCGAAGCTCGGCGAGCACTTCGGCAAGGCCCTCGGCGCGACCGGCAACGGCAAGGTCTACGCGCGCTCGAGCGACTTCGCGAGCGCGGTCAAGAAGGGTGAAGTCACGGTCGCGCTCGTCGATGCGACGTACCTCGCGGCCGCCGGCGGCAACTACACGATCCTCGCCGGCGCGGTGCGCGCCGGCGAGCTCGATCACGGCTGGATCCTCGTCGCGCGGAGCGCTACCAAGATCGCCGATCTCAAGGGCAAGCGTGTCCTCGTGCCGGCGGTCGGTGGGCGCGAGACCGACTTCGTGTTGAACGTGTTGCTCGGCGGCGAAGTCGGTCGCG
Organism: Kofleriaceae bacterium; assembly: GCA_039935615.1. Classification (GTDB taxonomy): domain Bacteria; phylum Myxococcota_A; class Polyangia; order Haliangiales; family Haliangiaceae; genus JABFXX01. The sequence continues at coordinate 16,029 of JBDTJY010000140.1, read as the reverse complement.
ACTTCTTCTCGAAGCTCGAGGCTGCACCGGATACCGCATCGGCGCTCGCCGCGCTCAACCTCGGCAAGGCCGAAGCCGCGGTCGTGCCGAGCGGCGTCGATCTGCCGAGCGGCACGACGAAGCTGTTGGATCTCCCTTCGATGTCAGGCCCGGTGCTCGTCGCGTACGGCGCGTTGACCGCGACCAAGCGGACGGCGCTCGTCGATGCGGCGCTGGTGTTCAAGGGCGATGCGACGGTCACGGCGATGCGCACCGTCGATCCCGATGTCGTGAAGTCGATCGTGCGCCGGTTCGCGCCGACGGTGAAGCGCGGGCCGCTCGCGGTCCCCGCGATCCGCTTGCTCGTCGGTGATCTGGTCGAAGGCCGCACGTTCACGATCGAGCGCACGTCGGCAACGGCATTCGCGGCCGCGCCACCTGCGAATCGCTGATGGTAACGAGGTACGCTGCGCGCGTGAGCTACGCCGACTATCCGCAGCACATCGAACATCTGCAGCGCGCCGCCGAGGCCGCCCTCGCGCAGCACAAGTTCGAGGCGCTGGTCCTGTGCAGCGGGACCGCGCAAGCGCGCAATCGCTTCGACGATCAGTACTGGCCGTTGATGCCGACGCCGGCGTATCTCCACTGGTGTCCGCTCGTCGAGCCCGACGCATTCGTCGTCGTGCGCCCTGGTCGCCGGCCGACCCTGGTGCGCACCGTCGTCGACGATTATTGGGAGACGCCGACGCCGCCCGAGAGCGATCACTTCTGGGACGCGTTCGATGTCGTCACCGTCGGGCCCGGCCATGCCGGCGACGTGTTGCCCGGTGGCAGGGTCGCGGTGATCACGCGCGATCCAGGGCAGGCACCTCCGGGCGAGGTCAACCCGGCCGCGCTGATCGCGTCGCTCGAACAGGCGCGTACGACGAAGACCGCGTACGAGCTCGAGTGCATCGCCGAGGCCACCCGGCGCGCCGTGCTCGGCCATCGCGCGACTGAAGCGCTGTTTCGCAGCAGCGATGTCTCGGAGCTCGACATTCACTTCGCGTATCTCGCGGCGTCGCAACAAGACGACTCGTGGACGCCCTACAAGAACATCGTGGCGCTCGGCCCGCACTGCGGCGTGCTCCACTACATCGCGTATCAGCGCGAGCGGATCAGCGATGACACGTCGCTGCTCGTCGACGCCGGCGCACGCTGCCAGAGCTACAGCAGCGACATCACGCGAACCTACGCGCGCGGCAACGGGCCGGCGGCGAAGCGCTTCGGCGAGCTGATCGAGCGGATCGACGTGATGCAGCGAGCGATCGTCACGCGCGTCAAGCCCGGCCTCGCGTACGAGGATCTCCACGACGAGTGCCACCGGCTGCTCGCCGCCGTGCTGATCGAGTCGGGCATCGGCAAGGGCAGCGCGGCGGAGCTCGTCGATCGCGGCGTGACCCGCGCGCTCTTGCCGCACGGACTCGGCCACTCGCTGGGCGTTTCGACCCACGACGTCGGCATGAAGCTGCGGCCGCCGCGGCTCGAAAACAAGTTCCTGCGGAATACGTCGGTGATCGAGGCCGGTCAAGTGTTCACCATCGAACCCGGCGTGTACTTCATCGCAAGCCTGCTCGGCCCGTTGCGCGAGGACGATCGCGCGCGCCTGGTCGATTGGAAGGCGATCGAGGAGTTGCTACCGTTCGGCGGAGTTCGGATCGAGGACAACGTGTTCGTCCGCGCCGACGGTGTGCGCAATTTGACGCGCGAGGCTTTCAGCGCCTAGCGTTCGAGGACGAGGCGCCGTATGTTCCGGGCGTCATGCGTGTCCTCGCTACACTTGTCGCGCTCTCGCTGTGTGCGTGTCAGAAGTCCGATAGCCAACCGCCCCCCGATCAAAAGCTCGCCGTGGGAAGCGGCTCGAAGTTCAAGGTCGAGCAGGTGCCACCGCCGGTCGATCTCAAGACACCGCCGGCCGATGCCGTGAAGACTCCCTCGGGGCTGGTCTACAAGAAGACCCAGACCAACGCCGCGGGGACCGCGCCGAAGCGCAACGACACGGTGTTGATCAACTACACCGGCTGGAAGCCGTCGACCGGCGAGACGTTCTACACGAACAAAGCACGCGGCACGCCGATGCCGCTCAACCTCTCGACGACGGCGCCCGGATTCACCGAGGCGATGCAGCTCCTGAAGACCGGCGAGAAGGCGATCCTGTGGGTCCCGGCCGCGATCGGCTACAAGGACGTCGCGAAGGGCGCGACGACCGAGACGCTGGTCTACGAGGTCGAGGTCGTCGAGGTTCGTCCCGCGCCCGTGGTGCCGGCGGATGTCGCGGCGGCGCCGGCGAATGCCGAGTCGACCAAGAGCGGCACCAAGTTCGTCGTCGTGCGGCCGGGCACCGGCAGCGAGAAGGCGAAGTCGTGGGACAACGTCACGTACAACTACACCGCGTGGGACGACACCGGTCGGATGTTCGAGACCACCGAGATGAAGAAGCGGCCGTCGAAGATCGCGCCGTACCGTCAGGCCGCCGCGCTCGAAGAGGTCCTCACGTCGATGACCGCGGGCGAGCGCGTGCGCGTGTGGAGCACCGGCGAGAAGATGGCGCCGAACGGCAAGGTCGCGGCGGGGCTGCCGACCGGCAACGTCTGCTACGAGATCGAAGTGATCACGATCGAGCCGGGCGTCGAGCCACCGCCGGTGCCGTCCGATGTCGCGAAGCCGCCGAGCGACGCGCAGAAGACCGCGAAGGGCACGTTCTTCAAGGTGCTGAAGGCGGGCAAGGGCGGTCCGAAGCCGAAGGCGACCGACACCGTCAAGCTCAACTACACCGGGTGGACGACCGATGGCCGGATGTTCGATTCGTCGGTGATCCGCAAGGAGCCGGCGGAGTTCAACCTGCAGAGCGTGGTCGCGGGTTGGACCGATGGCGTCCCGCAGATGTCGGTCGGCGACAAGTACCGGTTCTGGATCCCCAACGAGCTCGCATACAAAGGCGCGCCCGGCCGGCCGCAGGGCATGCTCGTGTTCGACATCGAGTTGCTCGAGATCAAGGCGCCTGCGCCGGTCGGTGACAGGCCGCCGCCGCGTCACCCGCCGGTCCCGGCGCAGCATCATCCGTGATTCCATCGGGCGTCGCCGAGGCGTGGGGGTGGACCGCCGCGCAGATCGCGCCGCTCGCCGGCGGCTTGATCAACACGACGTACGTCGTGCGCGAGGGCGGCCCGATCGCGGTGTTGCAGCGCATGCACCCGGTGTTCGGCGCCGAGGTCAACGACGACCTCGACGCGGTGACGACGCACCTCGCCGCATGCGGCATGGAGACGCCGCGCCTCGTGCGCACGCTCGCCGGTGACGCGTGGTTCGAGCAACACGGCGTGTGGCGCGCGACGACGTGGGTCGACGGAGAATCGGTCGCGACGATTCCGGATCCGAGCTGGGCCGACGCCGGTGGCGAGCTGGTCGGGCGGTTTCACGTCGCGGTGCACGACCTCGTGTACGACTACAAGTTCACGCGCGCCGGCGTCCACGATACGGCGCGCCACCTCGCGACGCTGCGCGATCACTGCGACGGCAGCCGCGTCGACGAATGGCGCGACCTCGCGCACGAGATCCTCGCGATGACGATCGAGCTGCCAGAGCTCGCGGAGCAACCGCTGCGCCACGTCCACGGCGATCTCAAGATCTCGAATCTCCTGTTCCGGCGCGGGCCGCTGCGCGGAGTCGCGCTCGTCGACCTCGATACGCTCGCGAAGGGCACGATCGCGTTCGAGCTCGGCGATGCGCTGCGCTCGTGGTGCAACCCGCACGGCGAAGATGCCGGTCACGTGAAGTTCGAGCTGCCGATCTTCGCGGCGACGATCGCCGGCTTTCGCCGGGTCGCCGACGCGATCGTCAGCGAAGCCGAACGCGCCGCGATCGCGATCGGACTCGAGACCGTGTGCGTCGAGCTCGCGTCGCGGTTCTGCACCGACGTGTTCGAGGATCGCTACTTCGGCTGGGATGCGAATCGGTTCGCATCGCGCCGCGCGCACAACCTGATCCGCGCCCGCGGCCAGCTCGCCCTCGCCCGCGACGTCCGTGGTGCGCGCGAGCAGATGCGCGAGATCCTGCTCGGCTAGCGCGGCAAACTGGTTCGGAGCTGGAGTTTCGACTCAGGTAGTGAGTGGATCGCTTCGCGATCGACCGGAGATCGGGTCTAATTCACGGATGGCCGTTCGGGTTCGCGGTCTCGTGTTTGCCGCAGTGTGTTTGAGCGCGACGACCGTCGAGGCATCGCGGCCCCGCGGCGGATCGCGGATCGCGGCGGACACGTTGACGGCGATGCCGGCGGCGAATGTCGCGAAGCCGCTGCGCACGACGACCCCGCTCGTCGCGCTCGCCGTGCCACCGATCGCGTGGATGTCGCTCGCGGGCCATTGGCAAGCGACGTGGGATCCGGCGACCGGTGTGCCGCGCCAGGTGTTCGGCGAGGGCGTCACCACGCCCGGCGCGAATGCCGACGGCGCGATCGCCGAGTCCGCCGCGCGCGCGATGCTCGCGGCGCATCTCGACCTGTTCGCGCCCGGTGCGAGCATCGGAGACTTTCAACTGGTGTCCAACACCAGCGATGGCACCAGCGCTGGCTCGATGCGCACGGTCGGCTTTCAGCAATTCGCGAGCCGCCATCGTGTCGTCGGCGCGCAGATCAGCTTCTGGTTCAAACGCGATCGGTTATTCGTGATCAGCTCGCAGGCGCTGCCGCACGTGACGTTCGAAGCCGCGCGGACGCGGGTGGCGAGCACGCGCGCGTTCGCCGCGGTCCGCGATGCCGTGGCGCTGCGGACCGCGCCGGTCACCGCGAACGGCGACGACGTGGTGTTGCCGCTCGTCGGCGATAGCGCCGTGCTCGGCTATCGCCTGGTCTCGCCATACACGATCGATGGCGGCGCCGACGGCCGCTATCTCGCCTACGTCGATCCCGCGACCGCGGGCGTGATCGCGGTGCATCAGCTCAACGACTTCGCGACGGGTACGGTGCTCTACAACGGTGTGATTCGCTATCCCGGTCGCGGCCGCGCGAACTATGGAGCGGCGCGCGCGCATGCCACGGTCGCGGGCGCGCCCGAGACCACCGCGCAGGACGGCACGGTGTCGTGGGGCGATGGTCAAGTGCCGATCGAGACGTCGACGGACGGCGACCTTGTCACGATCGCCGATGCGATCAACCCGCTCGCCATCGCCGATCTCGCGATGGATCCCGACGGTCAGGTCGTGTGGGATGCCAGCGCCGTCGTCGAGAGCGACGCGCAGGTCTCGGCGTTCATCAACGCGAACATCGCGAAGAACTACGTGCGCGGCAACGTCGACCCCGCGATGATGACGCTCGACGATCAGATCGTGGTCAACGTCAACCTCGCTCAGGATTGCAACGCGTTCTTCGACGGAACCGCGCTCAATTTCTTTCATCGCACCTCGACGTGCGAGAACACCGCGCTGATCCAGGACGTGGTGTTCCACGAGTACGGCCACCGCGTGCACACCGCCGAGATCATCCAAGGCGTCGGCTCGTTCGATGGCGCGATGAGCGAGGGCGTCGCCGATTTTCTCGCCGCGAGCATCACCGGCGACTCCGGCATGGGCCGAGGCTTCTTCTTCACCGACGTGCCGCTGCGCGAGCTCGATCCACCGGACAGCGAATGGCGGTGGCCGGTCGATATCGGCGAGATCCATCACACCGGCCAGATCATCGGCGGCACGTTGTGGGACCTCCGCAAGGAACTGATCAGCGAGCTCGGCGACGTCGATGGCATCGCGCTCACCAACAAGCTCTACGTCGGCGCGCTCCGCACCTCGGTCGACATCCCGTCCACGCTGCTGTCGGCACTCGCTGCCGATGACGACGATGGCAACCTCGACAACGGCACGCCGCACGAGTGCGCGATCCGCAATGCGTGGGGCCGCCATGGCCTGCGCACCGTCACCGGCAACGTCGAGGCTCCCGGTCACCTCGACGAGGACGCGCTGTCGATCGGCATCATCGTCAACGTCGCCGGACTGTCGTCGCGGTGCGCCGGCGACGAGCTCGGCGCGACCCAGATCCGCTACGCGGCGATCGTCAACGGCGACACGCTGATGGGCACGATCAACGCCACGCCGTTCGGGACCAACCAGTTCTTCGCGCAGCTGCCGCTCGCGCTGAACACCACGCTGATCTATCAAGCGGCGATCGGCTTCTCGGACGGCTCGACGTTCATCCTCCCCGACAACCTCGGCGACCCGTACTACCAGGTCTACACCGGCCACGTGAAAGAGCTGTACTGCACCGACTTCGAGACCGTCGATCCGTTCCAGGCCGGGTGGAGTGGAGGCGCGACCGGCTCCGGAGGACCGATCGATTCGCCGTGGGTGTGGGGAACGCCGACCTCGGGCTCGACCGATCCGCACGCCGCGTACTCGGGCACGAAGATCATCGCGCAGGTCTTGAACGGCGACTACGCGCCGATGACGACATCGTACTTGAAGATGCCGCCGATCGACGTCGGTCGTTACACCGACGTGCGCCTGCAGTATCGTCGCTGGCTCGCCGTCGAGGACAGCCACTACGACAAGGCGAAGATCCTCGCGAACGGGTCGCAGGCCTGGATCAACTCCACGGCGAACATCGGCGACTCGAGCTCGACGCATCACATCGACAAGGAGTGGGCGTTCCACGACGTGTCGCTGACCCCGTTCTTCTTCGGCCACACGCTCGACGTCGAGTTCACGCTCGATTCGGATCCCGGCCTCGACCTCGGCGGTTGGCAGCTCGATGACGTGTGCGTCGTCGCGAATCCGAATTCGATCTGCGGCGACGGCGTGAGGACCGTGACCGAGAGTTGCGACGACGGCTCGGCGAACGCCGACCTGCCGGATCACTGCCGGACCTACTGCAAGTCGCCCGCGTGCGGCGACAACATCATCGATACCGGCGAGGAGTGCGATGAAGGCGGGCCGACCGCCACGTGCTCCGACAAGTGCAAGAACATCACGATCGCGACCGGTGGCTGCTGCTCGACGAGCGGCGGCGGGGCCGGCTCGCTCGTGCTCGGCATCGGCGTCATCGCACTGTGGCGCCGGCGTCAGCGACGCGGCGGACGCGGGGCCAGATCGGCCTGATCGATCCAGCCGTCGCCGTTGCGATCGAGGCGCGCGAGACGGTGGGCGAGCCGCGGCGGGAGCTCGCCCTGATCGACGACTCCGTCGTGGTTGAGATCGTACTTGCGGATGATCTTCCGGATCCGGCGCTCGCGACGGAGCTGGCGGCGCTCGCGGCGGAGTTGCTGGGCACGCGGCGGGCGCTGCTGGAGCTGCGGGCCAACCGGATCTTGCGGGGCGTCATCGGCACGAGCGAGACCGGTGAGACTGACCAGCACGGTGAGGACGACGGCGGCGAGCTTCATGCCCGACAAGACTCGGGGGCGAGCGCTTGGTTAACCCGAGACGGTCGTGCGTGGCTTGCGGGTGCGTGGCCGCTCGGTAAACGCCTGGCGCACGCGCTCGAGGATCGAGTTCGGTAGCGCGGCATTCTCGGCGATGAACGCGACGTTCGCGTCGGAGAACAGCATCTTGTCGCGGTCGGAGACCTCGCCGACCAGCACCATCTGGCTGCGCGTCCCACCTTCGAGCCCGCGCGCGTACATGCAGAGCTCGAGCGCATTCATCACGCCGCGCAGCGTCGCGTCGACGAACACGATATCGGGCTGATCGCGGTTGAGCTTGTGCGCGGCGTCGGTGCCTTCGCTCGCGATCTCGACGACGCAGGCGGCATGGGCGCGGCGCACGAGGCTCCACAGCCAGCGCGCGCGCGAGGTGTCGTCGTCGACGATCAACACGCGCAGCGTGCGCATCCGATTGCCGAGCCGCTCGATGATCGCATCGACCTGCAACAGCACGTCGCCGGCCGAGCGCGGTCGCGCGTCGGGCGTCTTCGCGAGCAACCAATCGACGAGATCGGACAGCTCGCTCGGCAGGTCGGGGCGCAGATCGGCGATCCGCGGCGGCAGATCGGTCGCGTGAGCGCGCAGCTCGACGCGCGGATCGTTGTCGGCGAACGGTGGCGCACCGGCGGCCATCTCGACGGCCACGCAGCCCAGGCCGTACAGATCGATCGCTTCGGCAGCCGCCGGGTCGCTGGCCTCGGCTTCGCCACGCACGACCTCCGGCGCGAGGATCCGACCGTGCGGTCCGAACGCCGGTACCTGCGACAGCGAGAGCCGGCCGAGGATCAAGCGATCGCCGGCGCCGGCTCGCGAGCTCGAGGTCGCGCCGGTATCGACGAGCACCGTCGAGCCCGAAATGTCGCCGACCGCGATGCCGCCATCATGCGCGCGGGTGACCGCCGCGATCAACGTGCGCAGCCGGATCAGGTAGAGCTCCTCGCTGAGCGGCTTGATCAGCTCTTCGCGCAGCAGGTGGCCGGCGACGCGCTCGCCGACGACGAACTCGACGCCGTTGTGCACGCCCATGCCGTGGACCTGGACCGAGCACGCATCGCGGACCGCGGCGCAGCGCCGGGCCTCGGCGAGCAACGCGGGGGTGCCGGGGTCGCGCCACGCGAGCTTCAACGCGACCGAGCGGTCGAGCACCATGTCGCGCGCGTCGAACACGATGCCGGTATCGGTGCGGCCGAGCTCCTCGCGGATCGCGTACGCGGAGGCGACGACCTCACCGCTGCTCAGTGGACGTGCGGGGCTATCGCGGTATCCCGCGGGCGCCGAGAACGTCCCGGAAGGCATCCAGGCGTTCTAGCACAGGCCTAGCTCGCCCGCGTCGCCCAGAACTGCTGCATCACCGGCCACAGGCGGTCGGCCGCCTTCCGCGAGACGACTGCCCCGACGTGACCGCCGCCCTGCACGACGAGCTGCTTGTCGGTGCTCGCGGCCCGATCGACCAGCGGTGCGGCGCTGGCGACCGGCACGATGTGATCGTCGGCGAAGCCGAGCGCGAGGATCGGGCAGCGAATCGCCGCGAGCTCGACCGGGCGGCCGGCGAGCGTGAAGCCGCCGGTGATCAGCCGATTCTGGCGATAGAGCTGTTCGATGTACTGCGCGTAACACGCACCGGGGAACGAGACGTTGTCGTTGCCCCAGCGCTCGGTCGCGAGGAAGCCCTCGAGGAATTCGTCGTCCCACGCGCGATCGAGCAGCGCGATGGTCTTCACCAGGTCGTTCGCGGGCTTCAGCATCTTGAACGACGCCTGCATCAGCGGCCACGGCACGTTGCCGAACGCGGCGATCAGCGCGTTGACGTCGAAGGTCGGCGTGCGCGTCCACGTCGCCATGATGCCGGCATGATCGAAGTCGATCGGCGCGGCGAGCGCGACGAACGACGCGACGCGATCAGGAAACGCTGCGAGATAGGTCGTCGCGAGCGTGCCGCCGAGGCAGTAGCCGAGCAGGTGGACCGTGCCGGAGCGCGAGAATCGGGCGGTCATCCGCAGCGCGCGCCCGAGGTAGCGGCCGGCGATGTCGTCCCACGTCAGGTAGCGATCCTCGGGGCCGGGCGTGCCCCAATCGATGCAGAACACCTCGTGGCCCTGCGCGACCAGCCACTCGATCAGCGAGCGCGTCGGCCCGAGGTCGAGCACGTACCACCGGTTGATCAGCGACGGCACCATCAGGATCGGCGTCTGGTATTTCGGATGCGCGGGCGCGAACCGCAGCAGTCGCCACTTGTTCTCGGTCCACACGATCGAGTGTGGCGTCACGCCGACCCGCGCCGCACCTTTCGGGGCCCGGCGCAGCAGCGCGATGATCGAGTCGAGGGGTGACTTGGTCGCCTTCATGCGTAGAGCGCCTCGAACTTGTCGCGCAGGCGATCGTAGACCGCCTTGCGACGGAGCTTGAGCGACGCGGTCAGCGTGCCATCTTCGACCGACAGCGGCGACTCGGCGATGAAGAACCGCTTGATCGATTCGTAGCGCGCGAGCTGCGTGTTGATCGCGTCGACGCGCTGGGCGACGAGCGTCTGGAGCTCGCCGACCGGCACGCCGGCGCGCGGCCACACCGCGGCGACGAGGTAGCTGCGCGCGTCGCCGTAGACGACGAGGCGCTCGATCACCGGATCGTCGACGAACTTCGCCTCGATGTTCGCGGGCGGCACGTTCTTGCCGCCGGCGGTGACGAGGATGTCCTTCTTGCGGTCGATGATCTGCAGGAAGCCATCGTCGGTCCATCGGCCGACATCGCCGGTGCGAAACCAGCCGTCGTCGGTGAACGCGGCGGCGGTCGCGGCGGGATCCTTGAAGTAGCCGGAGAACACGTTCTCGCCGCGAGCGAGGATCTCGCCGTCGGTGTCGAGCCTCAGCTCGAGCGACGGGAACGGCTTGCCGACCGTGTCGAAGCGGAACGCGTCGGGGCGATTGAGCGTGAGCGTCGGCGACGTCTCGGTGAGGCCGTAGCCCTCGATCACCAACAGTCCGACCGCGTAGAGCTGCTCCTTGATCTCGACCTTGAGGCCGGCGCCGCCCGACAGGCAGAACCGCAGGCGACCACCGGTGACGCGCTCGAGCGTGCTGGTCGCGATCGCGCGCGCGAGCTTTTCCCAGTACGCCGGCACCGACATGAACACGTGCGGCTTGATCGCCGGCAACAGCTCGAGCACGTCGGCCGGCGAGGCAAGGTAGGTCTCCCACGCGAGCAAGTTGCCGGCGCACAGCTCGCCCCAGCCGAAGATGTGGCTCATCGGCAGCCACAACAGATCGAGGTCGTTCTCGGCGAGCAGCGCAGCGTTCGACTCGAGCCAGTCGGCGCCGTTGCGGCCGACGTTGCGATGCGTGAGCGGGACGCCTTTCGGATTGCCCGAGGTGCCGCTCGTGTAGAGCATCTCGGCCGGTTGATCGAGGTCGACGGCGGCGAACCGCGCGTCGACGAGCGCGGGGTCAGCGGCGTCGCGCTCGGCAGCCTCGGCGGCCCACGTCAGGTCGGCGAGATCGACGACCTCCGGTTTGTGCGCCAGCGTCGCTTGCTCGAGGCGCGCGACGAGCTCGGCGCCGGCGACGAACACATACTTGATCTCGGCGTGACCGAGGATGTACGCGACTTGCTCGGGCGTCGATGCCGGATAGATCGGGACGAACAGCGCGCCCGCGGTCTGCGCGCCGAGTGCGGTGCTCGCCCACGCGACGGAGTTGTTCGCGTAGATCGCGATGCGCTCGCCGGGTGCGAGGTCGTGCTCGATCAACCAGCGCGCGACGCCGCGGATCTGCGTCGCGAACTGGCCCCACGTCACCGGTTGCCACGCGCCGGCGGCGTCGCGAACCTGAAACCGCGGACGATCGCGATGGGTCGCGAGGCGCGCGAACACCGCATGCGGCGCGGGCAGGACTTCGAGCATCGCCGAGACGTCCATCGCTAGCTCCCCTGCTTCGCGTGCAGTTGCTCCTCGAGATCGAACAGCCGGCTCTCGAGCTGGTTGAGCTTGTGGAGCGCGAGCTCCTGACTGCTGCGGGTCGGCAAGCCGAACGCGGACCACCACGTCGCCAATGCCTTGTCGGTCGCGGCCTTGGTCTTCATCACCGTCGACAACACCGCGCCCGCCGGTCCGATCACGCCGGGGTTCGACAGTGCTTTCTCGACGAACTGCGTGGTGGCGCGTTCCCACGCCGAGAACCCTTGCTTCCATGCGTTCCAGATCATGGCTTGACCTCCTGGCCCAGTGCGAACCTGCGCAGATAGACCGCGGTCGTGAAGTCCGCGGCGGTCTCGTCTTGTTTGCTCTCGGCGCGGGCGACCTCGCCGAAGCACTCGAACATGAAGATCGTGGTGCGTTTGCCGACGACCGGCGAGCCGGTCGAGGGCGTGCGAGTGACGTGGGTGCGGACGCGCAGCACCGGCGAGAAATCGACGTACGGCACCGACAGGCGTTCGCCGGCGACGACATCGACGTCGATCTGATCGGTGCCGTTGAACGGCAAGCCGGCGATCGTCGCGGTGGTGAGCGCGGCGGTCGTCGAATAGGTGAGGCCATCGATCAGCGGGAACCGGAGCAGCGCGACCGGATCGGCGTAGCGGATCAGCGTCTTGCCCGCGGCCGGCATCTCGTCGTGCGAGGCGGTGCCGTCGAGCCACAGCGCGCGGTCGTCCTGGTGATAGATGCCATCGAGGCCGGAGCCGGCGTCGACGACGAACTGCCCGCTCGGGAATTGGTCCGCGTACCACTGCGTGGCGAGCTGGATCGGACCGAGCGCGATCACGGTGTCGTCGGGCGATTCCGTCGACAGATCGAACAGGCCGTTCGAGCCCGCGAGATCGACGGTGCGATTCGCGCCCGCGTAGTACGTGGCGGTCGCGCCGAGTGCGATCGGGAGCTCGGCGGCCGTGATCTGACCGTCGCGATTCGGGATGCACGACGGTAGCGTCGGCGTCGGATCGGGTTGCGGCGTCTGGTTGACGCCACACGCGGCGATGACGAGGAGACCGGCGACGCGCATCAGAACGCGAACCCCGCACGCACGCGCAACGATTGCGCGGGCTGTGCTTTCAAGGTGGTGTTGTCCCCCGTCGGGGAGGCTGCGCGCTCGAACGCGGCACCCGGCGCGAACACGCCGTAGTCGAGCGTGAGCGCGAAGCCATCCGTGCTCGCGTAGCGCAGCTCGGGGTCGAGCTCGACGCCGAGCGGGCTCTTGCCGCTCGGGGTCGACGTGGCTTCGACCGCCCACGAGGCGATCAGCGCGACGCCGGCTTCGAGGTGACCGGCGCCGACCTGCATCAGCGTCACCTTCGCGTGCGGCCGGATGTAGAACGCGTCGGTGATCGTGCCGATGATCTCGCGGAACAAGATCTGGTCGATGTGATAGTCGGGATGGAACCGGAAGTTGTCGACGGTGCGATCGCCGGGCGCGTTCGCCTGCGGGCCGTCGAACTGGCCGGGGATGGTCGCGGTCTGGCCGGCGACGGGAAACGCGCCGAAGCCGGGTGCGCTATCGCCGCTCGCGTAACCGAGATCGAAGCCGATCCGGCCCGGGCCGAGCTCGAGGTCGCTCTCGACCGCGAGGCCGAGCTGGTTCGAGGTGATCGGCTCGGTCACCGCGGCGCCGGGGATCAGCGAAGGCTGCGCGACGCTCGCCGCGATGTACGCGAGCTCGGCCTCGAGGCGGAAGCGGTCCGACGAGATCCGGAACCAACCGCCGGTCGAGGTCGCCGCGAAGCCACGCGCGCTGAGGTCATCGCTCGTGTAGCCGGTCGCCGGTGCGGCGGACGGCAGGTAGGACGCGGGCACGTCGCGATCCTGCGTGCGGTGCGAGACGTAGACGGCGTACTCGAGGCTGGTGAGGCCGGCGGCGGCGCGGCGCGCGAGGGCGGCGGGCGAGTGGATCTTGAGGATCGCGAGCGTCGGGCCGGCGACCGCGTCGCTCGGTTCGAGCGCGATCGACCGGGCGCCGTCCTTGCTCGTCGTGAACGGACCGGTCGACGTGATGTCGTACGCGATCGCGAGCAGGTGGCCGAACAGCGGCGAGACGAACGCGGCACGATCGGCCGAGTCACCGTGATCGCAGTCCTCGCAGTCGCCACCGTTCGCGGCGATGCCGAGTCCGAAGTTCGCGCCCATCCGGCCGACCGCGAGGACGCCCGCGGGCGTGAGCGCCTCGCCCCAGGCGCGTTTGATCACGACCGTCGTCGGGCGCTGGCCGCCGCTGGTCGCGGGCGAGCCACCGGCGAGATCCGGATCGCCGCCGAGCGCGACGTTGTCGAGCCAGTCGATCCGCGCCTTCATCGCGACGCCGACCCCGGGCGCGTACATCGCGAGATCGGTGCGAGCGCGGAGGTCACCGCTGGTCAGCGATTGGCCGCCACCGAGTGGGATCGGGAACAGCGGCTTGCCAGTCGTATCGAGGCCGCGATCGAGATCGAGGTTATAGAGCTCGGCCTCGCGAACGCGCAGCGAGCCGTGGACGACGAGCTCGACGTGGTCGCGCGGCGCCGCATAGAGGCGCGGTGTGAGCTCCGCACCGAGCGCAGCGAGGTCGGCACCCAATGGCAGCCGGTTGGCATCGGCGATCGACGGTGGCCCGAAGCCGGCCGGAATCGTCGGCACGTCCGGATCCGCCTTCGGTGCCTCGCCGGTCGCAGCGACGGTGCCGGTGCCACCGCCACCGCCACCGCCGGCCGCGGCAGGCTCGGGTGCAGCGGGAGCCGGCGTGGCTGGCGGCTCGGGCAACGCTCGATCGTTGTCGAGGAACTCGACGAGGTCGCGGGTCGAGGCGGTGCGCGCTTCGACCATCGGGATGTGACCGCAGTGCTCGTAGACCTCGAGCTTGGCGTTCGCGAGCTCGTTGACGAGGCGATAGCCGTAGCCGATCGGCGTCACCTGATCCTGTGCGCCCCACAGGAGCAGCACCGGCTTCGCGAATCCAGCGAGCTGCTTGTGGAGCTCCGCGAAGTGATGGCCGCGCGCGGCGGCGAGAGCGGCGGCGGTCGTGCCGGGGCGGTCGAGATCGCGGTTGACGCGATCGACGCGCGCTTGCGTGACCCAGCGCTCGTCGTAGAACGCGAGCGGTGCGCGATCCTCGATGCGCTCGTCGTAGAACAGACCGAACAGCAGCTCGCCGAGGCCGGAGCGCTGCGCCCAGCGAAAGAAGCTCGGGACCTGATCGTCGTAGACGTACGCGTCGTAGAGGGCGACCCGGCGCGTGCGCTCGGGATGCGCGACCGCCATCGACAGTGCGACGGAGGTGCCCCACGAGTGGCCGACGATCGCGACATCGTCGACGCCGAGCTTGTCGAGCACGTGCCACACGAGCTCGGCCTGCGCGGCCGGTGAGTAGTCGCCCTCGGGACGGCTGGTCCAGCCGAAGCCCTTGAGGTCGATCGCGCTCACGCGGTGATGCGCGGCGACGGTCGGCGCGACGGCGGCCCAGCTCTCGAGCGAGGCACCGTAGCCGTGGATCATCACGACCGCCGGACCGGAGCCGACCTCGCGATAGCGCACGTGGATGCCGTCGACGTCGACGAACGTAGCGTCGGCGGGCGCGCCCGGGAGAGCACCGGCGTGAAAGCTCGGGCATCCCGCGATTGCGAAGCAACATGCCGCGGCGGCGAGCAGCTTCAAGGGATCAGCCTTCGGACTTCCGCGTCGGAGCTGAACTCCGCACCGGCTTCGTTGTCGGTCGAGGTCACCGACGCGACCGTGCCAAAGCACTCGGCAACCCACGCATAGGAGCGGACGCTGCGGAACTGGGTGGTGAGCTGGAGCTCGCTCAGCACGGTGCCGACGCGCAACACGGGGAACTCGCCGTACGGCGTGGTCATCGTGCCGGTCTGGTCGACGTTCGAGACGTACTTTTCGGTGTAGTTGACGAAGCCGGTGGTCTTGAGCGTTCCGCTGACCGTACTCGACGAGGTCCACGTATCGCTCGCGCCGAACGGCACCGAGAGGATCCGCGCGGGTGGATCGTAGGTGACCTCGGTGTACGGCGTCGTCTTGACCGGTGACACGAGGCCGAGCAGCGTCACACCGGTATCGTCGACGTGAAACACGCCCATCGTATCGTCGCCGGCGGCGAGGGTGACCGCGTAGGTCGCAGTCGCAAAGCCGGTGTCGTTGGCCCACCACTTCCCGGCCGGTGCCTCGAGCACGACCGGTTGATCGGCATCGTTGGTGAGGCTGCCGGCGAGGTTCCAGATCCGCGTGCCGGCCATGCCCGCGGTGCCGGTGGTGTCCCAGGTCGCGCTCGTCGCGATCCGGAAGTTCGCCATCTTGCCCGCGGCGAGCGGGACCTCGTTCGCGCTGATCGTGCCGTCGTGGTTCGGCGTGCACAGCCCGGTGGTGCCGGCGTCGGATCCCCCGTTGCTGCCCGAGCCCGCATCGATCTCGCCGGCCGGGCCACAGGTGCCATCGGCGCGGCAGAAGTGCGACGCACATTGGTCGTCGGTGGTGCAGGTGTCGTTGCCGCCGCCACTACACCCGATCAGCGCCGCAATGCTGCACTGCAACGCAAACCAGGTGATGCGGGACGACATGCCGCGCACGCTAGCGACCGTGGCACCGATCTGTCAAGCAGTCTTTTGCGATGCAACAAAAAGCCTGCTTGCAGTGCGACAACGGTCC
>JBDTJY010000139.1:0-16357 GCA_039935615.1 Kofleriaceae bacterium | reverse complement strand
GATCCGTGGGTCGTCGGGATTCGCGATCCGCGCGGTCCGAAAGACTCGATGTTCGCGGTCGCACCGATCAAGGATCACTCGTTCTCGACGAGCGGCGACTACGAGCGCGGCTTCGTCAAAGACGGCGTTCGCTATCACCACATCTTGGATCCGCACACCGGTCAGCCGGCGCACGCGTCACGCTCGGTGACGATCCGCGCGAAGGATGCGTTCACCGCCGATGCGTGGAGCAAGGTGCTGTTCATCGATGGCTGGGAAGAGGGCCTGAAGATCATCAAGGACAACAAGCTCGACGACTTCGAGGTCGTGTGGGTCGATGGTCAGAACAAGGTCCACACCACCGCCGGCATCGACAAAGATCTCAAGCGCCTCAAAGAGCCGACGCCCGGGATCTAGAGCTCTCGGACCGTCACGACTTCGACCATCGCGTCGGAGCGTGCCCAGCGAGCGACGGACGCAGCTGCCGACGCCGGCGTGACCGCGCGATAGGCCGCGAGCTCGCCGGCCATGCCGTCGGGATCCGAGGTGTAGAGCGCGTAGCGCTGGAGCACCTGCGCGCGACGCGACAACCCGGTCAGGCCCCAGATCGCGGCAGCTTCGCGGCGGGTCGCGGCGCGCTCGAGGCCGTCGGGCGCCGGCGCGCGGGCGACCTCTTCGTCGAGGATCGCGCGGACCGCGGCCGGGTCGGCGCCGGTGCGCAGATCGACCGAGACGTGGATCTCGCCGCCGAGGCGCGAGTTGACGGTCCACGCCGACACGCGCTGCGCGAGCGGGGTGTCGTAGACCAGACGACGCCACAGTGCACCGGTGCCGGTCGCGGTCCACGCCGACGTCACGAGATCGAGCTCGGGCTCGTCGGCGGCGAACGCGGCCGGGCCGAGCCACGCGCGATGGATGCGGGTCAGCGTCGCGAATTGATCGGTGACGGTGGTCACCACCGGTGCGGTGACCGCCGCCGTCGCGGTCGGACGCCGGGGGCGTTGCGACGCCGGAAAGCTACCGAAGTAGCGATCGATCCGATCGAGCAGGCCCGCATCGACATCGCCCGCGATCACGAGCGTCGCGTTCGCCGGCACGTACCACGTGCGATAGAACGCGAGCACGTCGTCGAGCGTCGCCGCTTCGATGTGCGCGGTCTGGCCGATCGTGAGGTAGCGATGCGGATGGCCTTCCGGATACAACCCCTCGGCGAGCGCGAACCGCTCCGCACCGTACGGCACGTTCTCGTAGCGCTGGCGCCGCTCGGCGACGACGACCTGCTGCTGCTGCGCGAGCCGCTCCGCCGTCATCCCCGGCGCGAAGTAGCCCATGCGATCGCTCTCGAGCCACAGCGCGAGGTCGAGCTCGTGGCTCGGCACGACCTCGTGATACGCGGTGCGATCGGCGCCGGTCGAGGCGTTCGCATCGGTCGAGCCGGCCTTGCGCAGGATCTCGTAGTGGTGCTGCGGCACGTGCAGCGAGTTCTTGAACACGTGCTCGAACAGATGCGCGAACCCGGTCAGCTCGGGGCGCTCGTCGGAGCTGCCGACGCGATACCAGATGCTCGCGCAGACCTGCGGCGTCGCGACATCGCGATGGACGATCACGTCGAGCCCGCACGCGAGCGCATGGCGCTCGTACGTCAGGTGCGGCAAGCCGTCGACGACCGTCACCGGCTCGGTCATGTCTCGCGCCTCTCGCGAAGCGACAGCGCGAGCTGGTAGAGCTCGCGGCGCGGCTTGCCGGTCTTGATCACGAGGCGAGCGGCCGCATCGCGCGGCCCGAGTCCTTCGGCGAGCAACAGGCGGAGCTCGCGCTCGATATCGACCTCGGGCGGTGCGGTGGTCGCGCCCTCGACGACGAGCGTGCACTCGCCGAGCGGCCGTGCGGCGGCGTAGCGCGTGACGAGCTCGCCGAGCGCACCGCGCACGTGCTCTTCATGGATCTTGGTCAGCTCGCGACCGAGCGAGGCGCGCCGCGCGGCACCGAACGCCTTCGCGAGATCGTCGAGGGTCGCGTGCACGCGATCCGGTGCTTCGAAGAAGATCATCGTCGCGACTTCGGCGCGGAGCGACCCGAACAACGCCTGCCGTGCGCCCTGCTCGCGCGGCGGAAAGCCGAAGAACGTGAAGCGGTCGCTCGGCAAGCCCGAGCCGACGAGCGCGGCGAGCGGCGCCGACGGGCCGGGGATGACCTCGACCCGCGCGCCGGCTTCGACCGCCGCGGCGACCGCGCGGGCTCCGGGATCCGAGACGCCGGGCATCCCGGCCTCGCTGATCACGGCGACCTTCTTGCCCGCGAGCAGGTGCTCGACCAGCCCGCGTGCTCGCTCGGCTTCGTTGCCCTCGAAGTACGAGATCACCGGCGCGCCACCCGCACCGGCATGCGAGAGCAGGACCTTCGCGGTGCGCGTGTCCTCGGCGTAGATCGCATCGGCTTCACGCAACACGCGCGAGGCGCGCAGCGAGAGATCTTCGAGGTTCCCGATCGGCGTGCCGACGATAAACAACGTGCCGGTCATTATTCGCGGGTCAGCGCTTCGATGTCGACCGCACTGCCGAGCTCGGCCTCGAGGAATTTCTTCAGCCGATCGAGCACGCGCTTCTCGAGCTGGCGCGCTCGCTCGCGACTGACGTTATAGCGATCGCCGAGCTCCTGCAGCGTGAGCGGCTCCTCCGAGAGCCAGCGCTCGCGGAAGATCGTCTGCTCGCGACCCTCGAGCGTGTTCGCGAACGTCTCGAGCTTGCTCTTCAAGAGCTGCGCGAACTCGTTGTTCGCGACGATCTTGTCGGGGCGATCGTCGGACGGCAGGAAATCGAGCCGCGTGCGCGCGCCGTCGTCGTCGCCCGACCCCATCGGCGCATCGAGCGACGCTTCGGGCGCCGCCAACCGGCGTTCCATCTCGATCACGTCCTTCTCGGGAACGTCGAGCTTTTCGGCGAGCAACGCCGACGACGGTTGGAAGCCGAGCTGCTCGAGCTTCTCGCGCTCCTTGCGCAGGTTGAAGAACAACTTGCGCTGCGCCTGCGTCGTGCCGATCTTGACGAGGCGCCAGTTGTTCAAGATGAACTTGAGGATGTAGGCGCGAATCCAGAACGCCGCGTAGCTCGAGAGCTTCACGCCGCGATACGGATCGAACTTACCAACCGCCTGGATCAGGCCGATGTTCCCCTCCTGGACGAGATCCAGGAGATTGCGGTGCGCCCGGCGATACTCGTAGGCGATCTTCACGACGAGGCGGAGGTTTGCCTCGATCAGCTTGCGCGCCGCGCTCGTGTCGCCGTGTTCGACGAGCTTGATCGCGAGCGAGCGCTCTTCCTCGGGCGTCAGCAGCGGGTAGCGCCGCGTCTCGGACATGTACGTCGAGAGCGGATCGCGCCGAGCGAGCGAGCCGGCTTCACGCTTTGCCGGTACACGTGGTACGTCGTCGTCGTGCTCGGAGGTGCCCTCCGGGGCGTCATCGTTGGGCTCGCCGACGTCGATCGCGCCCGCGTTCGCGAGATCGGTGTCGAGCCCCTCGTCCTTCTCGGGCGCTTCCTCGTCGGCGTCGTTGTCGCCGTCGGCTTCGCCTACGGGCTTGTCGCCGACGTCGATGACCTTCGACGACTTCTTGGTGCGAGACTTCTTCGAAGCGGCCATCGAGTCTCGCGACTGTACTACATGCCCACACCACCGGCACCGGCTGGGCCGGCACCGGTGCGTCGAAGATCGATCACCGACGATCGGTGAGTGGCGGCGCGCGCGTTGCCCCCTATAATCATTCAATGCGAAGCAGGTTGAACCTGGCCCTGGTGGGCGTGGCGGGTGCACTCGCACTCGTCCTTACCGTCATCCGCCACGAGGGCGTGGTCTCGCTCGGTCTCGAGACCCAAGAGGTGCGTGCCGCTCCGGGGCAAGCCCCGAACGAGAAGCACGACCTTTCAGCTCTCAAGATCTTTGGCGCCACGCTCGTGCGCGTGAAGGATCGCTACGTCGATCCATCGCGCATCGACCCGAAGAAGATGTTGTACAGCGCGCTCGACAGCGTGCAGTTCAACATCCCCGAGGTGCTCGTCGAGCCCGATGTCGCGAAGAACAAGGTCACCGTCGCGGTCAACGACAAGAAAGAGGTGTTCGACACCGATGATGTCGACTCGCCGTGGCACCTCCAGCGGAAGTTGCACAGCATCTTCCAGTTCATCGAGCGCAACATGAACGCCGGCGCCGACCTCAACAAGGTCGAGTACGCGGCGGTCAACGGCATGCTCTCGACGCTCGATCCTCACTCGATCCTGATGGACCCCGAGCAAGCGCGCGACATGGACGTGTCGACGAGCGGCAAGTTCGGCGGCCTCGGCATCGTGATCCGGATGATCGATCGCAAGCTCACGGTCGTGAAGCCGATGAAGGACACGCCGGCGTGGAAGAAGGGCATCAAGGCCGGCGACCACATCGTCAAGATCAACAACGAGCCGACCGAGAACCTGACCTCGAACGAAGCGGTCGATCGGATGCGCGGTGACCCGAAGACCGGCGTCACGCTGTGGATCGAGCGCAAGGCGCAGCCGGCGCTGATCCGGTTCGACATCGTCCGCGACGTGATCCGCGTCTCGCAGGTCGAGCACAAGCTGCTCGACTCGCACGTCGGTTACATCCGGGTGAAGCAATTCTCGAAGGGCATCGCGCAGGACGTCGGTCAGGCGATGCAGGAAATGGCCGGCCAGGGCGCGACGGCGTGGATCCTCGATCTTCGCGGCAACCCCGGCGGCCTGCTCGAGGAGGCCGTGCAGCTCTCCGATCTGTTCGTCGACAGCGGCACGATCGTGTCGACCGTCTCGGGTCGCGATCGCGAAGCCCGCCGTGCCGAGCGCGGCCCCGGCGACATCAACTCGTCGCTCGCCGTGCTCGTCAACGGTGGCAGCGCGTCGGCGTCCGAGATTGTCTCGGGTGCGCTCAAGAACCTCGACCGCGCCGCGATCATCGGCACGCGTACGTTCGGCAAGGGCTCGGTCCAGGAGCTCTACGACAACGACGACCACTCGAAGCTCAAGCTCACGATCGCGCAGTACCTGACCCCAGGTGACCGCTCGATCCAGAACCTCGGCATCGTCCCCGACATCCAGCTCCAGCGGATGTACATCCCCGAGAAGAACGACGCACCGACGGACTTCGTCCGCATGCTCGCGCCGACCCACAGCTACGGCGAGAAGGACCTCGACGCGCACCTCGTGTCGACGTACGCGAAGGACGGCGACAAGCCGACCTACGAAGTCTCGTACCTCGTCGAGCGCAAGAAGAAGGAAGCCGACGCCAAGGACAAGGCGACCGCGCCTGCCGATGACGAGGACGCACCGGACGACGACGAGATCGTCGAGGACTTCGAGATGCGGTTCGCGAAGCAGGTCGTGTCGGGCGTCACCGCCTCGACGCGGCCGAAGCTGGTCGCGGGCGCCGCGAAGATCATCGCGAAGGTTCGCGCCGACGAAGAGGCGAAGCTCGTCGCCGCGCTGAAGGTGATCAACGTCGACTGGTCGGCCCCGGCGAGCGACGCCGGCACCGCGAACCTCGACGTCGCGCTCGCGACCTCGAGCGCCACGCTCAAGGCCGGCGACGAGGTCTCGGTCACCGCGACCGTGAAGAACACCGGCACCGCCGCCGCGTATCGCGTGCTGCCGCGGATCCAGGCCGAGGACAACGTGTTCGAGGACGTCGAGCTGCCGATCGGCAAGGTCGCGCCCGGCGAGACCAAGACGTTCACCGCGAAGATCAAGCTGCCGCAAGACGCGGTCGATCGCGTCGACCGCATGGGCCTCGAGGTCCGCGAGGCGCGCAACGCGACCAGCAAGGTCACGCCGGCCGAGGCGCGGATCGAGTCGCTGCCCCGCCCGGTGTTCGCGTACGCGTGGCAGCTCGTCGACGATGGCAACGGCGACGGCCTCGTCCAGCGCGGCGAGAAGTATCACCTCTCCGTTTCGATCAAGAACACCGGCACGGGCGCGTCGACCAGCGATGCGCAGGTGCTCGTCCGCAACGCGACCGGTGATGGCGTCGACCTCGACAAGTCGCGGTTCGATATCGGCGTGCTCGATCCGGGCAAGACCAAGCAGTTCGACTTCCCGCTCGCGACCAACGCGACGCTCAAGGCCGACGAGGTGATCCTCGAGCTGATGGCGTACGACTCGAACCTCGACAGTCAGTCGAGCGACAAGCTCCACTTCAAGGTCAGCCCGAGCGTCAGCGGGACCGCCTCGAAGGGTGACATCATGGTGAAGGCCGCGACCACGATCCGCGCCGGCGCTTCGGATGAAGCGAGCGTCGTCGGCACGGCGATCAAGGGCGCGAGCTACACGACGGTCGGCAGCTTTGGTCGGTGGACGAAGGTCAAGCTCGACGCCGCCGGCAAGGTCGGCTTCGTCGCGAGCTCGGCGGTGACCGGCGGCGGCGCGGGCAACAGCCCGTTCTCGACCACGTGGAACTCGACGCCACCGTTGATCAGCCTGCCGACCAAGAACCTCTCGACCCGCGGCGACACGTACAAGCTCCAGGGCACCGTCACCGACGAGACCCATGTCGAGGACGTCTACATCTTCGTGTCGAACCCGACGGCGAAGATCGAGAGCAAGAAGGTGTTCTACCGCTCGAACCGCGGTGGCAAGAACGACAAGACGCTCGAGTTCGCGAGCGACCTGCCGCTGTGGCCGGGCTCGAACATGGTCACGGTCGTGGCGCGCGAGAACAACGACGTGCGCTCGGTGAAGACCGTGTACGTCTACAAGGACGCTGCGCGCACCGCCGCGACTCCGTAACTTCGCCAGCAGTTATGGCATCATAGAGATCGACTGAATCCTGGGCAGTCACCAGGCGTCGTAAGGGTAACCATGCGTAGTTTCTTCGTCGTGGCGCTTGTTGCTGCACTGGGCTCGGTCGCGTCCGCCGAGGACGCCGCGGGCTCGTACGACGTCAAGTTCGAGGAGATGGCCACCACGTGCACGCCACCGCCGGTGACGCTCGCACGCTCGAAGGTCAACATCGCGACCAACACGAAGAAGAACAGCGTGACCGTCAACATCGAGACGATTCCGGAGATGGCCGGCATCCCGCAGAAGGGCGGCAAGGTCAACGCGAAGACGGTCAAGGGCTCGAACGGCGTCGTGCCGACCACGGTCCAGGGGCTCGACGCGAAGTACTCGATCGCGGGCAAGATCGAGGAGGGCGGGATGCTCCAGCTCGTGCTCGTCGCCGAGTACATCAAGCACGACGACAAGAAGCCGTACTGCACCCAGTCGTGGAACGTGACCGGCCTGCGCGGCGACAAGAAGTAACAAATCCAAGCTGTCACCTTGGATAGAGTCCCGTCATGGGGACGCGACACGTGTGGCTGATGTGCGTGACCGCGTGCGGCGCCCCGAGCGCCGTACCAGATGCCGGTGCCGCCGGTGACGTCTCCACGCTGGATGGGAGCCCCACCGACGCGGCGCCCGGCTCTCCGCCGACGTTGACCGGCGATCGCGATCGGTTGCTCGCCGACTACGCCGCGTTTCTACAGACCCGGTCGGCCCCGCAATCGAACGGGCTCGGCAACACGGTGCACTCCGCGTGCGATGTGTGGGCCGGACTCGTGCCGTCCGCGCGCGGCGTGTTCCTCACGATCACGCATCGCCTGTACGGCTCCGAGCTCGCCGACACGACGCGCATGCTCGATCACGTCACGCGGCTGTATCGGATCGCGGGTGGCGACAGCGCGACCGCGACCGATCCGGGGAGCTGCGGCGGCGGCGAGTTCAATCGCATGATCATGCGCGAGGATTCGGCGCTGCACGCCGCGCAGCAGCAGGCGAACGCGCACCGGGGCGCGCAGCCCTACGACCTCGCGGACGTGATCGCCGGCGGCTACTGGCGCGACTCGCACGATGCCGGCGGACCGCACGGCCCGTTCGATCTCAGCGACGAGACCAACGGCGGTGCACCGCGCGGTCAGACCCAGTACTTCGTCGACCCGACCTCGGCGATCGCGCACGCGGCGCTCGGTCGGCAAGACCTCGTCGACCTCGTCGATCCGTACGCGCTCGAGATCGATCAGGACTACGACTGCACGCACAACTCGAACCCGGACTGTAGCTACACGTTCTACGGCAGCCTGTGCGCGCCGGAGACCAGTCTGCCGGGCACGCAGCTCTACACCCAGAGCTACGGCGACTTCGCCGCCGCGTACACCCCGACCGGTTGTTAGCGCTTCCAGACTTCGGCGAGGACCGCACCGTTCGCGTCGACGGTGAACACGCGATCGAAGCCCGCCGGGATCGGGCAATGGTGGGTCTGGGGGGAATACGTCACGATCCAATCGGCCTGATCGATCTGGCGCGCCATCGGGATCCACAAGCTCGCGCGAAACCACGCGAGGTGTTTGGGCTCGATGCACTCGCGATAGACGTGCGCACCCTCGGGTGCGTTGGCGTTGACGTAGTCGACCGCGCGATCGACGCCCTCGCCCCACCAGCCGGTCTCGAACCACGCGTGCTGGGCGACGGTGCCGGCCCCGCCGACCTGCTCGCCGAAGTAGTCGAGGTAGTACGGGTGCACGCGCACGAGCGTGATCGCGAGGTAGAGCAACGCCGCCGCCGCGAGGCCGGTGAACACGCGCGGCTTCGCGAGCTTCGTCGCGATGAAGTCGAAGCCGGCGGCCGCGCACACGGCGAGCGCGACCACACACGGCATCACGTAGCGCACGCCATCTTGCCGCACCGGTGACAGCGCGACGCCGAGCGGGATCACGAGCCACGCGATCATGATCAGCGTCGTGCGCCGTTCCCGGACGACGATCGCACGCGCGATCCAGGCGACCACACCGAGCAGGATGCCGAGCGGCAGCGTCGCCGCGAGGTAGACGACGAAGTAGTGCGGACCGGGGTGGTTCGTGATCGTGCCGAGGAACGGCTCCTGCGAGTGGGTCTGGCTGAGCTTCGTGAACGCCGCCGCCATGAAGCGGATCGGATGCGGCCACAGCCGCGGCCACACGGCGTACAGCGTGACCACCGCGACGATCGGCATCATCACCCACGCTTCGATCAACGGACGCCAGCGCCGCGTCGCCGGTGGCGACTGCACGGCGATGATCGCGAGGCACAGCGGTCCGAGCAGGCCGTTGACGAACCGCGAGGCGACCGCGAGGCCGATCACGACGCCGATGCCGGCGAACCGTCGGCGCAGCGTGCGGCGATCCGGATCGTCGTCGAACACGCACAGCGACAGCAAGATGCCGAGCGTCCACCACAGGACGGTCGGCGCCTCGTGGCCGACGATCTGACCGTGCGCGACGAGCGGCGGCAACAGCGCTGCGATCGCGGCGGCGAACAGGCCGACCCGGCGCGAGAACAACCGCGTGCCGATCGGGACGAGCAACGCGCAGCCGAGTGCGATCCACAGCGCCGACAAGGCGCGCGCCGGACCGAAGCCATCGGCGAACTGCGCGCCGATGCCCTCGAGGTACTTCATCACCGGCGGATGCTCGTAGTTCCACGACCACAGATCCGGGCTCGCATCGAGCGAGACGAGGTTCGTGATGTAGTTGCGGCCCGCCGCCCAGTTGGTGTCCTCGTCCCAGGTCTGGCCGTGACCGGAGAGATCGATCCAACGCACCGCGACGGCGACGACGAAGATCACGCTCATCGCGAGCCACGTCGCGCGCGAGACCTTCGCGAGCCGGCCACGCGCGAGCATCAGCGCCGAGCCGATCGCGACGAGCAACAGCCCGAACCCGATCACGCCGTCGAGCGGCGTCGCGCCGGGGTGGCGGAACGTCGCGGTCGCGGGCGGCTCGGGAGACAGCGAGCTCGCGGGCACGTATTCGGGATCGCCGCGGCGACCGACGGGACTCCACATCAGGCGCGCGGTCGGGGGGCCGGCGAAGTGGATCGCGGTCGGTCCGGCGGGGAGCACCATCCACTGCGTGACGAGTCCCTTGCCGACGACCTCGCGCGTGATCGGTGCCGCTGCGCCCGGGCTCGCGATCGAGAGGCGCGCCGCGCTCGGCGACAGGAAGCCGATCACGGCGGGGCCACCGCGCGCGATGAAGATCGAGCCGCGCCACTCGACGGTGCCGGGTGGATCGCGCGGATCGACCTCTCCGGCCGGGGTCAGCTCGAGCCGATCGAGGGGCGCGGTGGCCATCCACGCGCGCAGCCCCAACAGCGCCGCGATCAGCGCGATCGCGACGACCGGCCACAGCTTCAGCGGATGCGGCCGGGGCATGCGAAGTGTCGCTTGGTCTTGGCGAGGAACGTGTAGAACTGGCCGCGCTCGGCGAGGTCGGGGATCAGCATCGTCACTTGCTCGAAACCGCGCGCCCGCCAGAAGCCGGTGTTGCACGGCAGCGGCGGGGACAGCGGCCCGCGATGGAGCTGGTAGCAGCTGAACACGAAGTCCGGATCGTACGATGCGAGGATCGCATCGCTACCCCATTTCGTGTGACCGGGGCGCGGATTGCTGCGCGGCGATTCGTGCGCGATCTTGTCCGAGACCAGACCGAACACGTCGATCGCGCGCATCCGGCCGTAGTACGGCTGCGCGCCGGCGCCACCGACGATCGAGAAGTCGTCGGGGCGAAAGCAGCTCTCCATCGCGCGGCCGATCGCGGCGCGGTCGTCGGTGTAGACCATCAGGAACGCCGGCGAGTCGATGCCGTGATCGTTGCCGCACACGCGGTTCGCGCACGAGGCGGTGCTCGCGCGGGTGAGCGCGAATTGGGTCGCGGCGAACCCGCCGAGCACGAGGACGACCGCGATCGGGACGGCGCGGTGGTGGACCTTGCTGGCGAGCCACTCGATGCCGAGCCCGGCGAGGATCGCCGCGCAGACGAACACCGGCATGATGAAGCGGTGCAGGCCCATGAAGTCGCCACCGACGCTCGCGGCGTAGCCGAGATAGACCACCGCGAGCAGCGTGCACGCGACGACGAGCACGAACCGCGGCGTGCGCGGCTTCGCGCTGGCGATGCCGAGCGCGACGAGCGGCAGCCCCCAGATCAAGCGGGTCTGGGTCAGCCAGCTCCACAGGTAGTAGCGACCGGTCTCGGCCATCTGCACGGCCATCTTCGGATCGACCCACGGTCCATCGGCCTTGACGTAGTACGTGTTCGGGAACTTGTAGCCGTAGTAGTGCCAGCGCCACGCGAACCACGGTGCCCAGATCACGAGGAAGATCGCCGCGGCGATCAGGTCGCGACGCGTGAGCCAGCGCTTCGCGATCGCGTTGCTGCTCAGCCGCACGACGCCGACCACCGCCGCGACGAGCAGGCCCTCGGGCCGGGTCATCGCCGCGAGCGCGAGCACGATCGCGACCCGGCGCATCGCCTTGTCGTCGGTCTCGGCCGCGACCACACCGTCGATCGCGATCGCGACGAGCATCGTGAACAGCTGGGTCTCGAGCCCACCGGAGGTCCAACACGCAAAGCCGGCGGAGCACGCGAGCAGCAGCGCCGGCACGGTCGCGAACCACGTCGGGCGCTCGAACGCGCGCTCGCACGTGCGAAACACCACGTAGAGCGTCGCGAGAGCGCACGCGGTGCCGAGCACGCGCGAGCTGATCTCCGGCGAGATGCCGACGACCATCAGCATGCCGAGGAGGATGGTCCACAGGAAGTTCGTGTAGCCCTCGACCGGCTGGCCGAGGTTGAAGCTGAGCTGACCGTGCTCGGCGAAGTTGCGCGAGAACACGAACGAGATGTAGGCGTCGTCGGTGACGAAGTTGTAGGCGAGCGAATGGACGACGAGCACGACCGCGGCAACTCCGAGGAGGAGCCAGCGCAAGCGGTCGGACGACATCGCGCGGACGATACCGTAACTCGCTCGGACTGCGTCCGTAGGCGTAAGCGATAAGCGTAGGCGTAAGCGCGACTTGGAGCGAGCGAAGCGAGCGGTCTCGACGACCACCCGGTGCGCATGAAGTACCTGGGCGAACTGGTGCCCCTGACCGCCTACGCTTACGCTCGCCGCTTACGCCTACGACTCGACCATCGGAACTATGTGCGCCGTTTTTGAGATGCGCTCTAGGCGTGCAGGCGCGCGACCCAGAACAGCAAGGCTGGAAAGGCGGCGAGCCAGGCCCATAGAAAGCGGTTGAGGCCAAACACGACCGCGTTCGTCAGGTGGAACAGCGTGGCGATCGCCAGCATCGCGACACACACCCGCACGTCGGCCAGGGCGATCGGGAACGCGCACTCGAACGCGAGCATCGCGAAGCTCGCGGGCCGTGCAGCCCGGCTGGACAACATGGCGACCAGCCGCGGCGGCACGCCGTAGTGCGGCAGCCGCACGAGGACGTCGAGCGCGGTGCCGGTGCGCCACTGCGGATCGCGCACCTTCGCCCAGCCCGAGATCGCGTACGACATCACGAGCTGGACCGCCGCGTAGCCGAGGCCGGCGAGCGCGAACCGCTCGTCGGTGCGCGCGACCGCGAGGGCCAGCAGCACGACCACCAGCATCGAGTCGCTGCCGCCGTTGTAGCTGCCGCGAAACCGCATCGCGATCAGCAGCGTTGCGGCGAACGCGATCCACGGCGCGATCGCGCAGGTCGTCCACGGCAACGCGAGGCCGCTCGCGAGCTGCGCGACGAGGATCAGCCAGGTCCCCGGGGTCGAGAACACCAGGCCCGCCGGCGCGCGCAACGCCGGCGGCAGTTCGCGGCGCAGCGTCGACCAGCGATAGACACCGGACTCGCCGAACGCGCGATGCACGACGATCAACTCGAGCGCCGCGACCGTCGTCGCGAGCGCCGCCGCTCGTGCCATCCACAGCACGGCGAGCGCGGTCATCACGTCGAGATCCCGATCTCGGGACCGAGGAGGTAGTCCGCGCCGTCGCGGACGATCTTCCACCGCAGCTCTCGATCGCGTGCACCCTCGCGTGCCCCTTCACGTACGATCTCGTTGACGAGCGCCCAGCCGACGAGCCCGGTGATCTTCGGATCGTCGTGGTCGGTCGAGTCATCGAGCTCGTCGATCTGCGCGACCAACTGCTCGACGGTCGCCTGATACGCGAGCGCGAGGTTCCCCGCCGGCGCGAACGCCCAGCTCCACCACCGCCGGCGCGGCACCGGCAACGGCTGCCACGGCCCGTCGGCGATCCGCACCACCAGCTCGGGCGACGCGATTGCACGATCGAAGAATCGCCACGATGGCAGGAGAGCGCGCAGCCTCACGCGGCGGATGGTACGCTGCCGGCGATTCGATGTTGGCACGACGTCCCATCGGTGACGTGCTCGGCGCGGGCACGCTGACCGGGGCGATCGCTGGGCTGACTACCGGTGCGATCGACGCGATCTGGTCGTGGGCACCGGCGAAGCAATTCCTCCCGCACCTCCCGACCCGCCTGCGGTTCGTCGTCTACACGGCGCTCTCGCATTGCTTCGTCGGCCTCGTGATCGGCTTCGTCGCGACCCTCGTGCTGCTCGTGCTGTCGCGCGCGACCCGGCTCGGCGATGTGATGCGCTTCCTGTTCGCCGCTCACCGCGAGCGCCAGGTCTCCGCTCCGCGCGAGACCACCGGCGGCCTGGCGGTCGTGGTCGCCGGCCTGCCGATCGTCGCCGTCGCCCTGGACGTCGCGTATCGCACGACGCTGCCCTACGTCGCGACGCGCCACGAGATGCGGCTCGTCGTACTCGTCGCGATGGCGAGCGCGCTCGGTGCTCTCGTCATCGCGATCCCGCTGGCGTTCGTCGCCGCGCGACCGATCGAAGCACTGCTGGCGAAGCTCGTCCCGAGGTTCCCGCCGCTCGCGTCGGTGTGGGCACCGTTCGTCGCCGCCGCCGTGCTGGTCACGCTCGGCCTCGTGGTGTGGGCGAAGCTGCAGTGGGAGACCGCGAGGATCTTGCCGCTGCGCGCGCCGATCGTCGCCGTGCTCGGCGGGGCGCTCGCGATCGTGGCGTGGCGCCCCGCGGGCTACGCGACCTCGAAGATCCGCGCACTGCGGCGCAGATCCTGGCGCGTCGGCGTGTGGACGGCGAAGGTGGTCGTGCTGTTCCTGCTCGTGCTCGCGAGCGGTGGCTCGGCGGCGGTGATCAAAGCCGAGACTGCCTACACCGGGCTCGGCGGATCGATCGCGCACACGATCCGGCGCGCGTTCGATCGCGATCACGATGGCTTCTCGAGCGTGCTCGGCGGCGGCGACTGCGACGACTCCGATCCGAGCGTGCATCCCGGCGCGCCCGAGATCGCCGGCGACGGCATCGATCAGAACTGTCTCGGCGGCGACGCGACCGGCAAACCGCTGGTCGACGAGACCAAGTTCGTCGCCGTCCCCGCCAGCGTGCCGAAGGACTTCAACATCCTCCTCGTCACGATCGACACGCTGCGCGCCGATCACCTCGGCATGTACGGCTACCCGCGACCGACCTCGCCGAACCTCGACGCGATGGCGGCGCAAGGCACGCGGTTCGCGAACGGCTGGGCTCATGCACCCTCGACGCGCTACTCGATGCCGGCGATCCTGACCGGCCGGCTCCCGCTCGACGTCTACTACGACATGTCGATGTGGTGGCCGGGCCTCGATCCGAAGGCCACGACGATCGCGGAGTATCTCCAGCCGCTCGGCTTCTTCACCGGTGCGATCACGAGCTACGAATACTTCGACAAGAAGCGCCGGATGAATCAAGGCTTCGTCGAGTACGACAACGAGGACGCGCGGCTCCATCAGCAGGTTCCGGGCAAGGGTCCCGAA
Source organism: Kofleriaceae bacterium (assembly GCA_039935615.1). Taxonomy (GTDB): domain Bacteria; phylum Myxococcota_A; class Polyangia; order Haliangiales; family Haliangiaceae; genus JABFXX01. Next base: position 1,688 of record JBDTJY010000139.1, on the reverse strand, counting down.
GAGACCACCGGCAGCTCGTCGCAACAGCAAACCGACAAGGCGATCAGCTTCGTCGATCGGCACGCGGACCAGCGCTGGCTGCTCTGGGTGCACTACTACGACCCACACGCAGCCTACGTCGCTCATGAAGATACGAAAGGCTGGAAGCGGTTCGGAACCGATGACGAAGCGCAGTACGATGGCGAGATCGAGTTCACGGATTTACATCTCGGTCGATTGTTCCAGGAGCTCAAGGACAAAGGGCTCTACGACAAGACGGTCATCGTCGTGACCGGGGACCACGGCGAAGAGTTCGGCGAGCACGGCTTCAAGAATCACGGGTATCACTTGTACGAAACGAAGGTCCCGCTCGTGATCCGCGTCCCCGGACTTCCCGCGCAGGTCGCGCAGACCGCCGCGGGTCACATCGACATCATCCCGACGCTCGTCAACCTCGCGGGCGGCCAGCGCGGCCCCGACATGATGGGGCGCTCGCTCGTCGATGTCCTCGCCAACAAGCGCAACGACGTCTCGCGCACCGTGTTCCAGCAACTGAGCTTCGAGAACAACAACGAGAAGCGCGGTGGCGTCGATGGCCGCTGCCACGTGATCTACAACGTGTCGCCGGATCCGAGCTGGGAGGTCTACGACCTCGCCACCGATCCGGGCGAGCAGCACGATCTCAGCGATGACGATAGCGTGTGCAAACCCACGCGCGACGCGTTCGTGCACTGGTACGACAACAGCACGGTGAAGCACTGATGGAAGAGCGGCGCAGGTTCTGGCGGCTCCTCCCGTGGTTCATCTTCGCGGCGGCGGGCCTGTATCAGGTCGGGTTGCTGGTCTACGCGATCGCCGGGCGGGTCGCGTATCCGTACGACCTCGAGTGGATGGAAGGCGGGATGCTGCACCACGCCCTCCGCATCCAGGAGGGGCACTCGCTCTACGCGCCACCTTCGATCGACTTCATCCCGTACCTCTACACGCCGCTCTACCCCGCCCTGCTCGCGATGCTCGGCAAGGTGTTCGGGCTGACCTATGCACTCGGTCGCGCGATCTCGATCCTGTCGCTGATCGTGATGGCCGGCGTCGCGTTCGCGACGATCGTGCCGTCGTCGGGAACGACCCGCGCGAACATGCCGCGCGCTCGCGTGATCGCGACGCGGTTCGCGCGCCGCTTCATCGCGGTCTCGCAACCGATCGCCTGGTGCGGTGCGATCCTGTCGCTCGGCCTGTTCGCCGCGATCTATCCGTTCGTCGAAGGCTGGTACGACCTGGTGCGCGCGGACACGCTGTTCCTCGGCATGGCGACCGCCGCGATCGCGGCGATGCCACACCTCGCCCGCACGCAAGACGGTTGGCGCGGTCACGCGCGGGTCGCCGGCGGCGCCGCGATGCTCGCGCTCGCGTTCTTCTGCAAGCAGACCGGCATCTTCTACGTGGTGCTCGGCGGTGCGATCGTCGCGGTGATCAACTGGCGCCGCGTCGCCGCGTATGTCGCGACCGCCGGTGCGATCGGCCTCGGCGGCACGCAGGCGATGAACTCGTCGACGGATGGCTGGTTCTGGACGTACATCTCGAAGATCCATCGCGCCCACGATTTCAATTGGGATCGGTTCTGGGCGTCGTTCGGCAAGATCCTGTGGCACTTCCCGGCGATGACGATCGTGATCGCGGTCGCTGCGATCGTGCTCGCAGCGACGTGGCTG
>JBDTJY010000138.1:0-15856 GCA_039935615.1 Kofleriaceae bacterium | reverse complement strand
AGCGGTTGCTTGGTTCGCCGCCACGCAGCGAGAACTGTTCGGGCGTCGTCGTCGGTCCACGTCGCATCAGGGTCAGGCAGGGAGTTCGGCATTCGACGATCGTCGTCGGAGATGCCGGGCCAGACCGTCGCGAACTCGGAGATCTACACCTGTGCTCCAGCGTACGGACACCTTCGCGGAGCTGTGGCAATTCCTCGACGGTCACACGTGCGCGTCGGACACCGGCATGGCGATCGCACCGTGGTCGGTGTCGACGCTACCGGGCGGGACCGACGTCAACGCGTTCGCGCTGTCGGGCACGACGCTGGTCGCCGCGGGCGCGCATGGCAAGACCTGGACGTACACCGGCGGCGCGTGGGCGAGCGACCTCGCACGCGACGACGCCGACTACACCGCGCTGTGCTTCGGTCCGTCGGTCGCGTTCGTCGGCGGCGACTACCAGGTCGCGTTCGGCACCGCGACGACGTGGAACACGGGCGCCGGATTTCCCGACTACGGCATGCTCGGCGCGGGCTGGGCGAGCGCCGCATCGTGTCGCGACGACGGCTCGGTCGTCGTGGTCGGCTATTGGTCGTCGGCGCTGACCGCGAACGGCGGCACCACGTGGTCGCAGTTCCACGAGCCGACGATGTATCCCGGCGTCGAGTCGCAGCTCGCCGGCGTCGGAACGTCGTCGGGCGGCGCGACGGTCGCGGTCGGCTACTACGACTACGTCGGGCGCACGCCGGCCGGGCAGACCACCTCGGTCGTGGTCGATCACCCGAACCCGGCGGGCGCCGAGTGGTGGAACGGCGTCGCGGCGCAGCCCGGCGGCTTGTTCTGGGTCGTCGGTGACAACGGCTCGATCCTGGCGTCGACCGACGATGGCCAGACGTGGAGCGTGCAGGTCAGCAACACGACCGAGAATCTCTACGCGGTGCACTTCTTCGACGCCACCCACGGCGCCGCCGTCGGCCGGCGCGGCACCGTGGTGGTGACCGGCGACGGTGGGCACAGCTGGATGCTCCGGCCACTCGGCAAGGACGTCTACCTCGGCGCGGTCCACGTCGACGCGACGACCGTGTGGATCGCGGGCGAAGCCGGGCTGGTCGCGACGAGCCCGCGCGATTGATCGCGAAGGGCTTCCGACCCCGTGCGACACTCACGCGGTGCGCGGAGTCCTGGCCATCGTCGTCCTGGCGGGATGCTACGGGCCGACGTTTCCGGACGGCGTTGCGTGCACGACCAGCCGCGAGTGCCCCGGCGCGCTGACCTGCTCGCACGGCCTGTGCGTGACCCACGCCCCGACCGACGATGGTGGGTCGGGCTCCGACGCGGCCGCGTGTACACCGATCGTCGTCGGGCCCGGCGCGCTCACCGCACCACGTGTGACAACGATCGCGATCGATGGTGATCTGTCCGACTGGCCGACCTGCTTCGTCACGCTCGACGCCCACACCGCGATCGTCCGCGACATCACCGGCCTCGGCGACTACTCGACCGGGAAGTTCAGCGTCGCGCACGATGCGACGCGCGTGTACCTCGCCGCCGAGGTGACCGGAGTCGCGCCGCTCGGCGATCAACCGGTGCCGGCGATCTATCAGAACGACTCGATCTCGATCTACCTCGATGCCGACGGCGTGTTCACGACCGCGGCGTACGATCCGGATGCGATGCAGCTCGTCATCGATCACGCCGGGCGCATCCAGGGCTTTCGCAACGGCGCGCTCGTCGCGGCCAACCTCACGACGGCCACGCGCTCGGTCGGCACGACGTTCACGATCGAAGTCGCGCTCCAGCCGTCGACGCTGTCGGCCGCCGCGTTCGCGTCGACGATCGGCTTCGACATCGGCTTCGAGAGCGGCGATGGCACGACGCAGACCTCGGAGCTGGTCTGGTTCGAGAGCTGCGGCCCGCCGGCGTGCGGCTGTACGGACGGTTCGTCGGCGCCGTTCTGCGACGCACGCCAGCTCGGTACCGCGGCGCTCGCACCGTAACGAGCGTGCGTCTTCGCTCGGACGCGCACTCAGTGAGCGATGATCGTCTCCAACATCCAACCGCCGAGGATCAGTAACGGGACGATGGCGAGCCAGCCGTGACGCCGCTTGCCCGGCTCCTCTCGTACTGCGTACACGAACAGTGCGGTGATGCATGCCGCTGCGACGAGCATCAGGATCGCGACGAGTAAGGCCATAGCGATCATCGCTGCATCGTGTATGCCCGCACGTCGCCTCGGTGGATCGCCGACAGTCGTTTTCGGTGGCGGGAACCTCGCGGCCCGCCGACACTTCGGGAGATGCGGCTCGTCATGGTCATGCTCGCCGGTGCTGCCGCGGTCGCCGGCGCACAACCCAGCCAGACCGTGCCGATGGCGGTGCCGATCGCCGAGCCCATCGTCTACGTCCAGGGTGGCTTCGCGATCGGCGGCGATGGTGCGAACGGCGGTGTGTTCCTCGCGACGATGCTCGAAGCGGGCTATCGCCTCGGCGGCAACTGGTGGCTGCGCGGCGAAGGCCTCGCCGGCAAGAGCAACGACTCGACGTGGGGCGGCCCGCAGTACACGGGAACGATCCGCCAGCTCCGGATCGGCGGCGAATGGCACCACCGCTGGCTCGTGATGGGGCTCGATGTCGGCTTCTCGCACGAGACCGAGGTCTCCGAGACGAACGTCGAGCAGCCCGATCACGAGTACGAGGGCGGCATGTTCGCGCTACGCATCGGCGGTGACTTCGGGCTTGGCGTCGACCACCTCCGGATCCGGCCGGGATTCGAGCTGTTCGGCGGCGGCAAGCTCCGCGATCAGCCCGCGATCGGCGGCAAGGACTATCAGGGCGGCAACACGTCGGTGGCCATCGCGTACACCTGGTAGTGGGATATGGTCGGCCCGTGCGCCACTCCCTCTGGTTCCTAGCCGCCCTCACCGCGTGTCACCCGTCGGCCACCGTGGAGAACACGATGCCCGTCGCGAACATGCAGTCGTTCCGCTCGGTCGCGCTGCGCGTGCACTCGAGCGCGTTCGCCGCGCAGGGCCAGGCGATGCAGCTCGAGTCGTCCGTGCTGGACAAGCTGCATCAAGCCTGCAGCTTCGAGTCGATCAAGGGAGCGCAGGCACAACACGCGGATGTCATCCTCGATCTCAACGTGACGAACGCGGGCCGCGGTGGCGGTGGCATCATCTCGAACTCGAGCACCGCGCGGCTCGACACGTTGCTCGTGATCAGCGACGGCGAGAGTGGCGACCTGCTCGGCACGGCGCGCATTCACGGCGAGTCGTCCGGCATGATCATCAACAACGCACCGCCGGAGAACGAGGCGATCGATGTCGTCGCGAAGGCGGTCGCGGACATGTTCGTGAAGTCGGGCTGCACCGGCCCGCGCGTCGCGAAAGCGGTCCCGCCGCCGCCGGTGCCGCCGACGCCGACCGACGTCAAGCCCGACGAGACGCATCGCGCGGACGCCGAGAAGCTCAACGAGGACGGCAAACAGAAGCTGTTCGTCGCCGACGTCCAGGGCGCGATCGCCGCGTTCCAACAAGCGAACGCACTGCTACCGGATGCGCGCTACGAGTTCAACGTGTGCTCGGCGTTCGGTGCAGCCGCGCAGTGGGACAACGCGATCGCGGCGTGCAAGCAAGCGCGCACGATGAATCCGCAGCCGGCGCTGGTCGCGAAGATCGATCACAAGATCGACCTCCTGCAGCATCGCCAGTGACCCCCGTCGTCCCGGCCCGTCATCTTCGCGATCCCAACGTGTTGTGCGGTGAGTCGTTCGACCGAGCATCGTCGGGGTCCGCGACGATGCCATCGCTCAGCGTCGCCTCGCCCGGTACGGCGAATCGTCGAGCGCGCCGCGTGGCCGCCGACTGACCCTCGCCCGCCGATTGCATGGTCCGACTTCGGATGAAAGCTGCGCACGAGATCCGGGGTCGGCTTCACACCGCGCGTCTTCACGTGACGTTCCTCGAGCGAGCCTTCGGCAAGCCGGGTAGCGATCCCGAGGTCGTCGAGGCGGTCAACGCGACGGCCGACGAGCTGCGTCACCTCGAACGGATGGTGCTGGCACTGCTGGCGCTCTCACCACTCGGCGAGGACCTCGACGCATGAGCCGCATGCTTTGCATCACGCGCGCAGAATTTGCGTCGACTTAGTTGTCATCTGAAGCCTTCGGGAGGTCGATCGCGAAGATGCAGCCAATGCCCGGAAGGTCTCGCGCGCGCAGCGTGCCGCCGTTCGCTTCGACGCTGCGACGACTGATCGAGAGGCCGAGGCCGAGTCCGCTGCGATTCGCGCCTTGCTGCTCGAACGGCTTGAACAGTGGCTCGGTCTTGCCTTCGGGGAGTCCGCCGCACTCGTCCTTGATCTCGATGATCGCGCGGTTCCCCATCGCTCTCGCGGTCAACGACAACCTGCCGTGTGGTCGCGTGAACTTCAGCGCGTTCTGCAGGAGGTTCCCGATCGCCGAGGCCAGCATCTGTCGATCGGCGTTCACGGTCAGCCCTTTCTCGACCGAGCTCGAGAACACGAGCCCTCTCGCAAATGCCTCCATCACGACGGGGATCCTGAGCTCGCTGACGAGGTGATCGATCGCGATCGTCTCGCGCCGGATCTGGAGGCCGGCGGTCAGCCGCACGTCGGCGAGCGATCGATCGACGAGGTGTTGCAGGCTGTGCAGACTGCGCTCGAGCACGTTGCCGGTCGCACCAGAGGTCGCAACGGAGCCATTCTTGATCGCCGCGTAGGCGAGCATCGCCGTACCGAGATGGTTGCGAAGCTCGTGCGCGAGCTCACCCAACCGCTCGTTCATGGTCGCCGTCGACGCGTCCGAGGCTTCCTGAGCTCGCGAACGGCTGAACCCGGACACCGCATCGGCAGTGGCGTTGTCGAGACAACGATTGAATGTATGAAATTCGTCGACGGTGATCTCCTGATCCCTCTCGCTTGCGAGCTCGGTGAGCGCCTGACAAAGGTCGCCGTAGTCGTGAACGACCTGGTCGACGGTGAACCCTTGTTGCAGGAGCTCGTTGCCGTGCATCGCTGCGCTCGACCCCGGGCTCGTCGAGTGGTTCGTGGGCTCTCGATCCGATTTGGCACCTCGCTCGGCACGCAGCTCTTCGACGAGCTGCGTGATGAACCAAGCGATCCCGTACGAGGAACCGACGGACGTTGCACCGTGCACGCGCGCCGCAGATTTCGCACGACACCGCTTCTCGAGCTCTTCATGATTCTCTAGCAAAAACTCGTGCAGCATGCATTCACCTATCGAGCGCGGGGCCCGCGCGAACTGCAAGTGCATACGCCGCGCCGCCGCCGGCAGGCGGTGTCTCGACTCATGACGCTAGTGCACGTCGGCGCTCGACGTGCCGTGCTTCGGAAGCTCGGCGATCAACGCCTCGGTCGTCAACATCAACGAGGCCACCGAGGCCGCGTTCTGCAGCGCCACGCGCACGACCTTCGTCGGATCGATCACGCCGGCCTTGACGAGATCCTCGTAGACGTTGGTCGCGGCGTTGTAGCCGTACGCGCCCGTACCCTTGCGGACGGTATCGACGACGACCGCGCCCTCCATCCCACCGTTCACCGCGATCTGCCGCATCGGCTGTTCGAGCGCACGCCGGATGATGCTGACCCCAAACCGTCGGTCGTCGTCGTACACCAGCGCATCGAGCGCCGCCGCGCAACGCATCAGCGCGACGCCTCCGCCCGGCACGATGCCCTCTTCCACGGCCGCGCGAGTCGCGTGCATCGCATCCTCGACGCGCGCCTTCTTCTCCTTCATCTCGACCTCGGTCGCCGCGCCAACGCTGATCACGGCGACGCCACCGACGAGCTTCGCGAGGCGCTCCTCGAGCTTCTCCTTGTCGTAGTCCGAGGTCGTATTTTCGATCTCGTGGCGGATCGCTTTCACGCGAGCTTCGATCGCCGTCTTGTTGCCGGCGCCATCGACGATCGTCGTGGTGTCCTTGTCGATCTTGACGCGTTTGGCACGACCGAGATCGGTGAGCACGACGCTCTCGATCAGCTCGCCGAGATCGTTCGTCAAAGCCTTGCCGCCGGTCACCGCGGCGAGATCGTGCAGCATCGCGGTGCGGCGATCGCCGAAGCCCGGGGCCTTGATCGCGCACACGTGCAGCGCGCCGCGCAGCTTGTTGACGACCAGCGTCGCGAGCGCTTCACCGTCGATGTCCTCGGCAACGATCAGGAGCGGCTTGCCCGACTTGGCAATCTGCTCGAGCAACGGCAAGAGCTCCTTCATGTTCGAGAGCCGCCGCTCGTAGATCAGGATGTACGGATCGTCGAGGATCGCTTCCATTCGGACCGGATCGGTGACGAAGTAGGCCGAGAGATACCCGCGATCGAACTGCATGCCTTCGACGACCTCGAGCGTCGTCTCCATCGTCTTGGCTTCCTCGACGGTGATCACGCCCTCTTTGCCGACCTTCGCCATGGCTTCGGCGATCATCGTGCCGACCGTCTCGTCGCCGTTCGCGCTGATCATTCCGACTTGCGCGATCTCGCTCTTGCCCTTGGTCGGGACCGAGAGCTGCTGGAGCTCGACGATCACGGCCGCCACCGCTGCATCGATGCCGCGCTTGACGTCCATCGGGTTCGCACCGGCGACCACGATCTTCATGCCCTCGTTGTAGATCGCCTGCGCGAGCACGGTCGCCGTGGTGGTGCCATCGCCGGCGAGGTCGGACGTCTTCGACGCGACCTCCTTGACCATCTGCGCGCCCATGTTCTCGAACCGATCCTCGAGCTCGATCTCCTTCGCGACGGTCACGCCGTCCTTCGTGATCGTCGGCGCCCCCCATGACTTCTCGATGATCACGTTCCGGCCGCGGGGGCCGAGCGTCACCTTCACCGTGTTGGCGAGGATGTCGAGCCCGTTCGCGATCAGTTCGCGCGCAGCGATGTCGAAGATGATCTCTTTGGCAGCCATGATGCTTAGCCTTCCAGGATCGCGAGGACGTCGTCCTCGCCGAGGATGATGTGGTCGTCGCCGTCGAGCTTCACTTCGGAGCCCGTGTACTTGCCGATCAGGATCAGGTCGCCGGCCTTGACGGTGAGCTCTTGGAGCTTGCCGTTGTCGAGCCGCTTGCCGGTGCCGACCGCGACGACCGTCGCCTGCAGTGGTTTCTCTTTCGCCTTGTCGGGAATGAACAGACCGCCGGAGGTCTTGTCGGCCTCGGCAACGCGCTTGGCCAGGATGCGATCGTGGAGCGGTCGAATCGTCATTACGCGCGCACGCGTGCAACGATCATGCACGCCGACCGCGACCTGGAAGGCCCTCGTGGGGCAAGGGGCCTGCTGAACGACGCAGACGGTGCGCACCGCCGCGCAAACCGTGCGCGAGACCCGCGTAGAACTACGTAGCGACTTCGATCTCGTCGTGATTGTTCGATACTGGGACTAGATGGTCGGACAGCGCGTGACACAGTGGTCGATATGCTCTTCGACTTCATCGCGCAGCACCGTGACCTGCTGGTCGCACGCGCGAGAGAGAAGGTCCGGCAGCGCGTGACCCCTGCTCCCACCGAGCTCGAGATCAGTCATGGCGTACCCTTGTTTCTCGATCAGTTCTCGTCGCGCTTGAGGCGCAGCGACACCCAAGAGATCGGCCCGCTCAACTCCGATGCGACGATCCAGGGCGGCAACCGCCTCGCGGCCGGCTTCACGATCGGCCAGGTCGTCCACGGCTACGGTGACATCTGTCAGTCGGTGATGCAGCTCGCGGTCGAGCTCCAGATCTCGGTCCCACCGAAGACGTTCAAGAAGCTCAACATGTGTCTCGATACGGCGATCGCCGAGGCGGTCACCGAATACGCCAGCCGTCGAGAGCAGCAGATCGTCGAGCGCGGGGTCGAGCGGCTCGGGTTCCTCGCCCACGAGCTGCGGAACCTGCTCAACACCGCGACGCTCGCCTTCGAAGCGGTGCGCGCGGGCAGTGTCGGGGTCGGCGGCAGCACCGGTCACCTGGTAGCGACCAGCCTCGTGCGCATGAGCGAGCTCATCACCGAGTCGCTCGCCGAGGTCCGTCTCGAGGCGGGGCGTCCGCGCAGCGAACGAGTCGCACTCGCGCCGTTGCTCGAAGAGATCGAGATCGTGGCGACGATGCAGGCCAAGACCAGAGAGCTCGAGCTCGCGATAGCTCCGGTGCCGGCGGACCTCTCCGTCGATGGCGATCCACAGATCATCGCGTCGATCCTCACGAACCTCGTCCAGAATGCCGGCAAGTTCACGCACAAGCATGGGCGGATCACGGTCTCGACACGCATCACCACGGAGACCGTCGCGATCGACGTGGCCGATGAGTGCGGAGGATTGCCGGCGGGGGATCCCGAAGATCTGTTTCTGCCGTACGAGCAGCGTAGCGGTGATCGGAGCGGCCTCGGACTCGGCCTGGCGATCGGCCGCAAGGGTGCACTCGCCCTCGGAGGGACGCTCTCGGTGAGAAACGTCCTCGGAAAGGGCTGCGTGTTCACGCTGGTGCTGCGTCGATCGGTGACCACGTGACCCGCAGGCGCCCACTGCTGCTCATCGTCGACGATGATCGGCGCACGGCGCTGCTGCTCGGTCGCCTGCTTCGCGAAGACGGCTATGACACCGAAGTCGAGCCCGATGGAACGGCGGCCGTCCTGCGCTTCACGCACGAACCGATTCCCGATGCGCTGATCACCGACTTTCATGTGCCCGGCGCCGACGGCCTGGTCATCTCGCGGCAGGCTCGGGCGTGTCGCGCCGGAATCCCGGTGTTCGTCGTGACCGGTGATCCACACACCGCGGAACATGCGGGGAGCGCGCTCGACATCGAGGTGATCGCGAAGCCGGTCGACTACGCGAGCCTCGTCGTTCGACTGCACGCAGCTGTGCCGGTGGTCGCATGATCGCCCACGAGATTCGCGGCCGGCTGCACGCGGCGCGGCTGCATCTCACGTTCTTGGAGCGTGCGTTCAAGGATCCCGGTAGTGATCCGGAGATCATCGAAGCGGTGAACGCAGCGGCCGAAGAGCTTCGGCTGCTCGAACAGCTCGTCCTCGCGCATCTCGCGCTGACCACCACACCCAGTGGAGAGACGTCGTGACGGGCGCTCGCATCCTCGTCGTCGACGACGAGGCGAACGCACGGGTCGGGCTACAGAAGTTGCTCCGTCAAGCGGGGTACATCGCCGACGCCGCGATCGATGGCGCGTCGGCGTTGGCCTTCGCGACCGAGCATCCGCCCGAGGTCGTCGTGACGGATCTGGTGATGCCCGGGATGGACGGCATGGCGCTGTGCGCGAAGCTGCACGAGCTCGATCGCGATCTGCCGGTGATCGTCGCGACCGGCGTCGGCGATGTCTCGTCCGCCGTCGCGGCGATGCGCGCGGGCGCCGCCGACTATCTGATCAAGCCGATCGACTTCGACGCCCTGCTGCTCTCGATCGAACGCGCGAGAGAGCGCCGCGCGCTCCTCGTCGAGACCGAGAACCTGCGCCGCCAACTGCGCGAGCGCGAGTCCGAGGGTCTACAGGGCCTGATCGGTGCGAGCCCGCCGATGCAGAAGATCTATCGCGTCGCGCGCCAGGTCGCGGCCTCGCGCGCGACCGTCCTGATCACCGGCGAGAGCGGCACCGGTAAGGGCGAGCTCGCGCGCGCGATCCACACGCTGTCTCCCCGCGCCGCCGCGCCGTTCGTGGCGCTGCACTGCGCGGCAGTGCCCGAGTCGCTGCTCGAGAGCGAGATGTTCGGCCACGAGAAGGGCTCGTTCACCGGCGCGGACAAGCGGCGGATCGGCCGGTTCGAGCAAGCGAACGGCGGCACGCTGTTCCTCGACGAGATCGGTGAGATCTCACCCCTGGTCCAGACCCGGCTGTTGCGCGTGCTCCAGGAGCGCGCGTTCGAGCGGGTGGGGGGCAACGAGACGATCGCGGTCGACGTCCGCGTGATCGCGGCGACCAATCGCGACCTGTCCACCGCGATCCTCGAAGGACGGTTTCGCGAGGACCTGTTCTATCGCCTCAACGTCGTGCACCTCGAGATGCCGGCCCTGCGTGCGCGTGGCGGTGACATCCTCGTGCTCGCGAGCGCGTTCCTGCGCCGGTTCGCCGCGGAGAATCAAAAGCCGGTCGAGGACTTCAGCATCGACGCGCGCACGAAGTTGCTCGGCGGTCGCTGGCCGGGCAACGTCCGCGAGCTCGAGAACGCGATCGAACGCGCGGTCGTGTTGTCCGAGGGAACGCAGATCGACGCCGACGATCTGCCGACCGAAGAGCGCAACGCGCTCCACGGATCGATCAATGTCCCCGGAGCGACGCTCGCGGAGATCGAGCGCTGGGCGATCCTCGCGACGCTCGAAGCGACCAACGGCTCGACCGCGAAGGCGGCCGAGATGCTCGACGTCAGCGTGCGGACGATCCAGTACCGGCTCCACGAGTACGGCAAGAGCTGAGCTACTTGACGACGCCGAACGGATGGCACCCGGCACACGTCGCCGCCGTCGGCTCGTGATTCGTTCGATCCTTGTGACAGCTGAGACAACTCGCACGGTCGCTGCGCGCCACGGCTTCGTGCGCGCCGTGGCAAGCGGTGCACGGCGTGTGCTGCGGCACGCGATGCAGCCCCGGCAACTTCGCGACGACGTGACAGGTCGTGCACGCGGGCGGCGCGACGACACCGCCGGGGCCATGCGGTCGATGACACGTCAGGCACGCGACGTCGTGATGGTGCTTGTCGCTGTGACAGGTCGCGCAGCTCGGGACCGCCTGCTTCGGCGCGTGCGGTTGATGACAGCTCGCGCACGCCGCGTGACCGCGCGGCGCCGATGCAGCCTCGGCGGCATGACAGGTCGCGCACGTCGCGGTGCGCTTGGGATCGTGCGGCGTGCCGGTATGGCAACTCGCGCATGCGGCGTGACCGGTGCCGGCGGTCGACTTCGCCTTGTCGGCGTGACACGTCGCGCACGCCGGCGTCGGCGTCGCCGGTGCATGCGCCGCCGCGGCATGACAGCGCGTGCACTCGGCGTGGCCGGTGCCTTGCGCGAGCTTCACCTTGTCGGCGTGGCACTTCGTGCACATCGCGATCACCGCCGTCGGCTTGCCGGCATGGTGCGCATGACAGTCGAGGCACTGCGCGGTCGCGTGGCTCTTCTTGGTGTGGCAGGTCGCGCACGCCAGCGCCTTCGCGCCGTGCAGCACCGCCGAGTGGATCGGATGACAGCCGATACACGCCGCACCCGGGCTCGTCGGCGGGTGGCCGACCTGGACGTCGTGACAGCTCGTGCACGCGCGCGGTGCATCGGCATGCGGTTGATGGCAGTTGATGCAGCGCGCGTGCGCGGCAGGTGCGAGCACGGGTTGATCGCGGTGACAGTCGGCGCACGGTTTGACCTCGGCGGCGCCGAACTTGTGCGGCACGTGGCAGCCGGTGCACTTGATGTGGCCGGTCGTGATCGCGGTTCGCTTGTTCGCGTGACAGGTCGCGCAGCCCGCATCCGCCGCGCGATCCGATTCGTGCATGTGGTGGCAATCGAGACAGCCACGCGTGCCGGCATGCTTCGTCGCCTTGTCGGCGTGGCACTGCGCGCATGGCTTGGGTTCGAGGGTCGGCGTGCGATGCGCGTTGTGACACTCGCTGCACGGCTGATCGTGATGCGCGCCGACCGCGTGCGCCGTCTCCTGCGGCTTGTCGTGACACCGCATGCAGTTGTTCGGCGCGATCGCCTTGTCGGGGCCGAAGCCGTGGCAGTCCCGACATGCGGGCGGATGAGCGCCGGCGTGCAGCGGCGTCGTCACGCCGGCGTGACACTTCGAGCACAGCTCGGCGGGTGGCTGCGCGAAACCGGGCTCCCCGTGGCACGCACCGCACGCGACCTTGCCGACGTGCACCTTGTGACCGGCGCTCGCGCGTACGAGCAGATACGCCGTCGGCACTTGCTCGGGCGTGCGATCACTACCACCGCCGCAGCCGATCACGATCATCGCGATCGCGATCGCCCACCGGATCACGGGCGCGAGCCGATCGTGTGGCACAACCGGCACGGCAGCGCCGCGAGCGGCACGCGACTCGACCAACCGGCCGGATGCGGTGAACCGCCGACGCCGCCGACCTTGTGACAGCCGACGCACAGCGCCTGCCCGGCACCATCGTGGCAGCTCGCGCACGCGGCGGGATCGCGGCGTGCCGCGCGGCCGTGCGCGTTGTCGCCGGCGGACAGGCCGACCCAGCCGGCGGGATGCGGGCTGCGTCGATCCATGCCCGCGACGCCGCGCGTGGTGTGACACGCGATGCAGCGCTCGGGCTGATGACACGTGGTGCACGCGCCGGGATCGGAGCGCGCCTCGAGCGCGTGACGCGCCTCGAAGCCGGCGCGATGGACGCTCGGCGTGAACGGGTTCTCGAAGTGCGCGGTCGCGGGAATCACGACCGCGGTCTTCGCGTGGCACTCCGCGCAGAAGCTCTCGCGATGGCACGACTGGCACGAATCGCCCGACGAGGCGGCCTTCGTCGCGTGCTCGCGCATCCAATCTCCGTCGTGCGCGAGGTGGCTCTGCGGCAGCATCGCCGTACTCTCGAGTCCGCGATGGCACGCGTCGCAGGTCCGCGCATCGCGCGCGGCATCGTGATCGTGACAGCGAAAGCAGGTCGCCATCGGCGGTCGGAGGTGACCATCGCCTTCGCCGATGCCGACGTGACAACGCATGCAATCGCCGCGTGCGGGCGCCATGTGCTGCTGGTGATCGAACACGAGGTGAGCACGCGCCTCGGCGAGCTCGTCGAGCGCACCGGGTGCGACGTGACAGGCGAAGCATGGATGCGCGTCGTGTGGCTTCGCGTGACACTCGAGACAGCTCGCCTCGGTCGGCACGTGCAGCGCCTGACCAGCGTCGACGCCGATACCGACGTGACACTTCGTGCACGTCACACCGGCGAGTACGTGCTTGCGATGCGGAAACGCCTGGGGCGCGCTGCCGGTAAGCCCGAGGATCCCCGCGCACGCCGCGAGCAGGATCGCGATCACGATCACGATCTTCTTCATGGCTTTCCCCAGGTGCGGCCGAGCTGTACGAGCGCATCGACCCGCCGGCGATCGGTGGGCGACGCCGAGGCCTCCATCGCGATCGCCGCGTTCCACGGCCCGGTCGTCCAGCCGAGCGCGACCAGCGCCCACGGCCAGATCCGTCCGAGCCCGCGATCGTGATCGGGGAGCACGAGCTCGACCTCGGTGCTCGCGGTCAGCGTATATGGCAGCGCGATCCGCGCGGTGCCACGTGCGCCGGTCCAGCCTGCTTCGCCGACGCCGTCCCGGCGCAACTCGGCACCGAGCACGCTCGCGCCGCGGTCGTCGAGCCGGAGCTTCGCGCGAACGAAGCCCTCCGGTGCGGTCGAGCCCGCGATCGGTGTGGTCGCGGACTCGCCCATCCCGAGCGGTGGCGTGACCGCCGGTCCGTCGATCGGACTGCCATCCGCGTGGCGAACCGCGACGCTGCCGACGACATCGAGCCGCGGCGCCGCGCGCCAGGTCAGCGTCGTACCGACCAGCTCCGACGGCACATCTCCGAGCACCGAGAACAGCGACGTCGCCGGCAACAGATGCGAGGCCGCGCGATACGTGGCGAACAACTCGGTGCGCAGCGCGCCGCGGCGATGACTCGCCGTCAGCGTTGCTTCCGCGACGCCGGGGTTCGCGAGATCGTAGGCGAGCTTCGCGGCGACGTCATCGCGCTCGCCGATCGCCGCACCGCCGTCGACGCCGACCTCTTCGGCGGCGAGTCGACCATCTTCACGCTGCTGTAGATATGCGATGCCGACCGACCCCGCGTCGCCGATCTGGCGCGAGACCCGACCCGCGACCGCCCAATCCCATGCCCGCGACAGCGTCGGATCGCGGAGGACCGGGACGCCGGCAAACGCCTCGACGGTGAAGCGATGCGGCAGGCGTACCCGACCGCCGGCACCATCGATCTGGATCGGCCGCAACGCGCCGAGCGTGGCGACGTATCGCCCGAGCTGGCCACTCGCGATGCCGCTGTCGGTGCGGGCGCGCATCACCATCACCACGACGTCACCCGGAAAGTCGCCGGTCAGGTCGCCGCCGCCGCCGGTCCACACGACCGCTTCGACCGAGACGTGATCGGTCGCGGCGGCATTCGCCGACACCGTGACCAGGCCGGCCGGCGACGTAGTGGTCGCGAGCGCGTTCGCGCTGAGCACGAGCGGATCCGCATGGACCGTCGTGCTCGCGACGAGCGTGCAGCATGCGACCGCGACGACTTTCACGGCGTCTCGCGCCCTTTGCGGATCGAGCGGCGTAGATCACCGACGATCCTGAACGCGAAGATCGCGAACGCCGCCGTCCCGATCAGCTGCCCGAGCGTCATCGCGAGCATCACGGGGATCCACGTCGGCTGCAGCATCGACCACGTCATCAGCGCGAGTCCGACGAGCGTGAGCACGCATGCGATCCGCAGCGACCTCACTTCATCACCTGCTTGCTGAACGGGTGAGCCGGGCCGTGACAGCCGGCACTCGCGCAACTCACCGAGCCATCGCGCAGCCGCGGCAGCAGGCTCGCGTGCTCGGGCACGGCGTTCCACGTCGGAACCTCCGTCGAGTGGCAGTGCATGCACGTCGCGTTCTGGAACGGCGTGCGGATGTGGATGTTCGCGCGCGCCTCGGCGGGCGACATCTGGTGGTAGTGAAAGATGAACTCGTAGACGTGGCGCAGCCCGCCGAGCTTCGTCGTCACGGTGCCGAACATTCCGTAGTTGGCGTGGCAGCCGTAGCAGTTCGCGTCGCCGAACAGCGCATTGCGGCCGTGACGCGCCGCCAGCGTGATGCTGGCCGGATCGGCGGAGTCGTTCGAGTAGTCCGTCATCACGTGACACGAGCCGCAGAACGCACGCGACTTGGTCGACTCGTAGCCCGACACGTTGCCCGTCGCCGCGGTCGCGATCGGCAGGACGCCGATGCCGAGCAACAGCACGAGCTTGGTCGCGTTGGTCAGCGCCGGCCGCCGCACGAGAAACCAGATCACGAGCAACGCGGATGCGATGGCACACCCGATCGCAGCGGCCTCGAGCAGGTTATTGAGGATCCACGACGCCATTGATGTGCTCGCTCTCGTGGTTGGTGACGATGATGTTGCCGAACGCGTCGACCGTGCCGGGATGGCAGGTCGCGCACGTGGTCAACGTCATCGCCGGGTTGTGGTTCGCGTCGACCGGAGGAATCCCGTGACAGCTGCCGCAGCTGACCAGACCGGACGAGGTCCAGCGCGGTCGCGCGGTCCCGTGGCAGTAGGCGGTCGAGCAGGTCTGGGCGTCGTGATCCCAGCCGAGCGCCGCATTGACCACGGCGGGACCTGGTCCGATGTGACCGGGCTCGGTGATCGTCGCGGGCACGACGTGACACGTCGCGCATGCGATCGGCGCAGAGATCCGCGAGCTCGCCTGGAGGTGCGCCTGATGCGCGCCGACGCCGATCGCGGTCGTGAACATGTTACCGGCGAGATCCGTCGGCGGTGCGATCGATGCGGCGCTGCCATGACAGCTCGAGCACGTCGTCCCGACCTCGACGATGCCATCGATGTGGGTCGGCGCGGTCGCCGCGCCTGGATGGCACGCCCGGCAATCGCTGCGCACGTGGCTCGGCGTCGGCGGCGGCGCACCGTGGCAGGTCGTGCAATCGCCGGGCGGGCGCGGATCGTCCCACCGCGGTCGCGTGTCGATGCCCCCGGCCGCGTGCAGCGCAGCACCGTGGCAGTAGACATTCGTGCAGGTCGCGCCATCCCACGTCGCGGGACCGGCACGGTCGGCGGGGTCGAGCGAGGCGTTCGCGAGCGCCCCGAACACCACGCGCACCGGCGCCGTGATCGCGATGCCATCGTGGAGGATGTGACCG
>JBDTJY010000137.1:0-30234 GCA_039935615.1 Kofleriaceae bacterium | reverse complement strand
GCTTGTTGACGCTCTTGCGATCGCTGGCCATCTCGTTGCCGGGGATCACATCCATCAACGTGCCGCTCTCTTCGCCGGTGTCCATCGGAGCATCCAGCGACGCGTGCTTGCGATGTTTGCGTCTCCTAGTCTGGTCAACGCACAGGTTCCTCGCGATGGTGTAAAGCCACGTCGTGAACTTGGCCTGGCGCTTGTAAGCCTCGGCTCCTTTGATGACGCGCATGAAGGCCTCCTGTAGGAGGTCCTCCGCCGTTTCGCGATCGCCGACGAAGCGCAGGATGAAGTTGAAGACCGGCTTGCGATGACGCGACAGCAGCACTTCGAAGGCGCGAACTTCGCCCTTCTGGTACATCACCATCAGGTCTTCGTCGGCTGTGTCGTTGAACATGTGCGCGTACAGGCTGCGGAATCGCTCGTTTTACCCTAACACGAGTAATCACGAGTACAGGCTAGACCGCTTACGGGGTCTGGCACGTTGGACAGTAATACGTGGCTCGGCCTTGGAGAACCGAGCGGCGAATCTTCGTCTTGTCACGAGGACACGGCTCACCTGCGCGTCCGTACACCCATAAATAGTCGACGTTGCTGCCTTCGACACCGTTGGCGTTGACGAAGTCGCGCAGGCTCGTGCCGCCTTGGGTGAGCGCGCGATCGAAGACCTCGTGGATCGCGGCGGCCAAGATCGTCGCCTTGGCGAGCGTCAGCTTCTTCGCGCGCGTGGTCGGCCGCAGCTTCGCGCGCCACAGCGCCTCGCTCGCGTAGATATTGCCGACGCCGGCGAGCACGCTCTGATCGAGCACGAACGCCTTGAGCGTCGCGGCCTTCTTGCGCGACTTCGCGAACAGGTAGTCGCCCGAGACCGGCTCGAACAAGCCATCGGGCCCGAGCACCGCGAGCCCCTCGTGCTCGCGCTCCTTGCCGCGCTCGACGATATCGATCTGTCCGAACCGGCGCGCATCGACGAACCGCAGCTCGCGCTCGCCGAGCGACACCACGACGTGCGTGTGCTTCGCGCGCGGCGTCGCCTTGTCGACGATCAGCGTGCGGCCGGTCATGCCGAGATGCACGAGCAACGTCTGCGGCGTATCGGTCTCGATCAGGAGGTACTTGCCGTGGCGATGGATCCTCGTGATCGTCGCGCCGGCGAGTGCGCGCAGCTTCTTGCGCGGCGGCTTGCGAGCCATGTGCAGGCCCTTGCCGCTGTCCCACACCGCGAGGATCTTCGCGCCGATCGCCGGTTCGAGCGTGCGCCGCACCGTCTCGACTTCGGGAAGCTCGGGCATGCCGCTGCTTAGCACGGGAATCTCGGGTGCCGCCGCTCGGTACTGTCCTCACGATGCGTGCCGCCGCCGTTATCATCGTGTGGGCCGGGTGCGCCCACGCGCCACCCGCCGTCGATGTCAAAGATCTCAGCCACCGCGTCATCGACGCGTTCGAGCATGGCAGGCGCGCCGAGGTCGAGCCGCGCCTCGCGCCGGGCTTCGTCCACGTCGAGGACGGCGCGCCGCGCGACCGCACGAAGGATCTCGAGATCCTCGCGAAGTGGAAGCCCGCCGCTCCGCATATCGTCGAGCGCACGTGGTCCGAGGAGAGCGTACTCGCGACCGGCACCGAGGCGGTGTTCGTCGGCCGAGCGCTCGAACACGACTCCGGCGCACGCGGTGGCCGGAGCTACGATGGTCGCTACACGCTCGCGTGGCACTTCGAGGACGGCGCGTGGCGACTCGCGCTGTGGACGTGGAGCAGCCACGGCGCCGCCGCCGAACGCGATCGGTGGGACGACATCTTCAAGCACGGCACCGGCTACGAGACCCAGCCGAACAAGTTGCTGGTCGCGACCGTCGAGAAGCTCGCGCCGGGAGCGGCACTCGACATCGCGTCGGGACAAGGCCGCAACGTGTTGTTCCTCGCGTCGAAGGGCTGGAAGGCCACCGGGATCGATTTTTCGCACGAGGGGATCGAACAGACGCGCGCCACGGCCAAGGTCCGGGGCTTGACCGTCGAGCTGCTCGAACAGGATGTCGACACCGCCGACCTCGGCACCGCGAAGTACGATCTCGTGTCGATGATCTACGCCGGCGCCGATCTCAAGCAGATCGCGAAGGCCCAAGCTGCGCTGAAGCCAGGAGGCATGTTCGTATTCGAGTACTTCGACGCGAGCGTCGGGATGGATGGTGCCGCGGCCGGCGTGCTCGCGAAGCTGTTCGCCGGCTACGAGATCCTCGAGGACGACATCGTCGACGACGTTCCGGACTGGGCGCTCGACCGCGCGAAGCTGCAGCGCTTCGTCGCGAAGAAGCGCTAGGTCACTCGTGCGGTTTGCTGCTCGTGAGCGGTAGCGCCGCCGCGAGCGCGCCGAATTCCGGAATGTCGAGGGTCTCGCCGCGGCGCATGCCGTCGATCGCGGTGGTCGCGAGCGCGGCATCGACTTGATCGTCGGGCCACAGCGCCTTGAGCGCGTTGCGCAGGGTCTTGCGGCGTTGACCGAAGCCGGCGTGCACGACCTTCGAGTAGTGTTTCTCGTCGGCGATCGGTGTGCGCGGCTGCGCGAGAGGCGTCAGCTTGATCACGGTCGAGTCGATCTTCGGCGGCGGCAAGAACGAGCCGGCCGGCACTTTGATCACGGTCGAGATGTTCGCGTACGTTCGCAGCATCACGCCGATCGCGCCGTACTGCTTCGTGCCCGGCACGGCGACGATCCGATCCGCCATCTCCTTCTGGATCATGACGATGCAGTGCTTGACGACTTCGCGCGCATCGATCACGCGAAACATCAGTTGCGAGGCGATGTGATACGGCAGGTTGCCGCAGACGATGATCTTGTCGCCGCGCCACTTGCCGACCATCTTGAGGTCGTAGCGCATCGCATCGATCTGCTCGATCTCGAGGTTGTCGACGGAGCCGAGCTCGGCGCGCAGCACCGCGACCATGTCGGGATCCATCTCGAGCGCGATCACCTTGCCCGCGGTGACGCGCTCGACGAGCTGCGCGGTCAGCGTGCCGAGGCCGGCACCGATCTCGACGATCCAGTCCTCGTCGCTGGCGACCGTCGCGTCGGCGATCGCGCGCAACGCACGCTCCGAGATCAGGAAGTTCTGGCCGAACTGCTTCTTCGCGCGCAGGTTGTACTTGTCGAGCAGGATCCGCGCGTCGGGGAACGGGCCGAGCAGATCACGCGTACTGCGTTTCGATGGCTCGTCGGTCATGCGCGGGCCAGCGGTGCGTTCGGCGCCGCGTCGAGATCGAGACCGGCGCGTTCGCCGCGCACGAGGTGCCAGTGGCCGGCGGCGGCGATCATCGCGGCGTTGTCCGTGCAGCGCGCCGGTGGCGGGATGTAGACGCGAAACCCGTCCTCGGCACCGGCCGCGCGGATCGCCGCACGCAGGCCGGAGTTCGCGGCGACCCCGCCGCAGACCTGGACGTGATGGAGGTCGTGCTTGCGCGCCGCGCGGCGAGTCTTGCGCACGAGCACCTCGACGATCGCAGCTTGATAGCTCGCGCACAGATCCGCGAGCGCTTGGCCCTCCGGGAGGCCGTGCGCGCGCACGTGATGGAGCAACGCTGTCTTCAAGCCGCTGAACGAGAAGTCGTTGCCATGTTCTTCGAGCGTCATCGAGCGCGGGAACGTCAGCGCGCTCGGATCACCGGTCGCCGCGAGCTTGTCCAGCACCGCGCCGCCGGGATAACCGAGGCCGAGCAGCTTCGCTCCCTTGTCGAACGCCTCGCCGGCGGCGTCATCGCGCGTGCGGCCGAGGTCGATCATCACGCCGTGATCATCGACGCGCACGAGCGAGGTGTGGCCACCGGAGACGATCAGCGCGAGGTGTGGCAGCGGCGGCGGATCGGGCTCGAGATACACCGCCGAGACGTGACCTTCGAGGTGATGGACACCGACGAGCGGGAGCTTCGTCACCCACGCGAGCGCCTTCGCCGTCTGCAGGCCGACCAGCAGGCCGCCGATCAAGCCCGGCGCGTTCGTGACCGCGATCCCGTCGAGCTCCTCGAGCGCACAGCCGGCGCGTTCGAGCGCGACCTGCACGACGGGGACGACATTCAAGATGTGCGCGCGCGCTGCGAGCTCGGGCACCACGCCACCGTAGCGCGCGTGGACCTCGTTCTGCGAAGCGACGACATCGCTGAGCGCACGCACGCCATCCTCGACGATCGCGGCGGCGGTCTCGTCGCACGAGCTCTCGATCCCGAGGACGCGGTAGGTCATGTCATGGCTCGCCGAGCATCTGCCGAACGGTCGCCGCGTCTTTAGCATCCGGGGCGAGTCGGAGGTACTCGTCGAGCGCCGTCTTGGCTTCGTCGTGGCGGCGAGCCGACCACAACAACATGCCCTTGCGGTGCCAGCTCAGTGGATAGGTCGGAGCGAGGTGCGTCGCTTCGTCGAGCGCGGCGAGCGCTTCGTCGACGTGGTCGAGGCGCTCCAACGCGCCGGCGCGCACGAGGAACGCCTGTGCGGTGCGACGCAACTTGATCGAAGCGTCGGCGAGCGCGAGGGCTGTGGCAGGGTCGCCTTCGTCGAGGGCGGACTGCGCTTGATCACGCAGCGAGCTCGCCTCTTTGTTGCGATCGAGCCCGGCGTCCGCCGTCGCGATCCGCACGCCGGCGTCGATCATGGCGCCCCGTACGCCCGCGTCGATCGCGGCGACCCGTACGCCCGCGTCGATCGCGACGACCCGTACGCCCGCGTCGACCGGCGTGGTCGCGACGTGGGCATCGGGATGAATGGCGACCGCGATCTGTTCGGCGTCCGGCGGTGGTGGGGCCGCATCGTCGATGATCACCTCGAGCTCCGCCGCGTCACCGGCCACGGAGACCGGTTGCTTGGCGAGGTGCTTGTGCACCCAGAGATAGATCGCCATCCCAGCCATCAGCGACGCGAGCACGACGAGTCCCATCACGAGAGGACCCGGCCCCCGCGGACGGACCACGCCGCTGCCCATCGCGACCCGCGGTCGTGGCGGCAGAGGTGGCGATGCCTGGATCGGCGGCGCTTCGGTTGCGACCGCGGGCTCGGGCTCGAGGGGCGTAACGATCGGCAGCTCGCGCGTGATCCGCCGCGGCATGATCGTGATCAGCTCGCGCGCCGGATCCGGTTTCGGCGGTGCGCTCCCCGGCGGAATCATCACGAGCTCGCCGGAGGCCTCGGCGCGATCGTGGCCGTGCGAGCTCGTCATCCGCCGGCGATCTGCAGGATCTCGACGCGCGACGAACGGAGGGCGCTCGGGTTCGGTCGGTTCTTCGTAGCCGTCGAGCGGTGTCGACGTGTCCTCGTCGTCGTCCTCCTCGCCTTCGATCAACTGCGGCACGCCGTCGTCGATCTCCGCACTCGGCACCGGCGCGGCACCGATCGGCAGATCGCTCTGGCGTCCAGCGCGTGGCGCACGTGGTTCCTCGGTGTCGACCGGCAGTGCAATCTCGGAGCTCTCGATCGCCGAGCGAATCCCCGGCGGCACGCTCTTCGGTTTCGTTCGACCGTCACCGAGCTCGGTCCGTTCGACCACGTTGCGCGCGTTCGCGATCCGCGGATCCGATTCGCGCGTGGCGAGTTGCACGCGCGCCAGCGCGGCCGGTGGCTCGGCGCTCTCCGCGACGGGGTCGAGCTCCGCGACGAGGTCGCTCTCGAACAAGCTCGGATCGATCGCCTGCGCCGCCGCGACCGCTTCGTCGATCAACCGCAGGCTCGACGGGCGATAGCCCCCCGTCGACGGCCCTGGCACATCTTCTTCGGACACGACCTCTGCCTCGGCGACGACCGTCTCCCGCAGATCCGCGGCGGTCGGCGGGGCTGCGAGCGGCGCGAGCGCGTCATCGCCCGCGAACACCGGATCCGACGTGTCGGTCGGCGCCGCGGGTGGACGCGGCTTGACCCCTTGGACAATGCTCGCACCGCGCTGCGCGTGGATCGGTCCGGACGCGACCTCTTCGATCGGAGTCGGCGACGGCTCGAGGATCACGAGTGGGATCGACTTGCCGGTGTCGCGGCGCGGCCGCGGGTCGGGATCGAGGTCGACCAGCAGGCCCTCGAAGTACAAGCGAGTCACGGCCTGGAGGCATTCGAGATCGCCGAAGTCGCTCGAATCGATCACCTCGAGCAGCGAGCGTTTGCCGTCGACGAGCCGCAGGATCGGATTGTTGTCGTCGGGCACTTCGCCGAGGCGCGCCGCGAGCTCGGGCGTATCGATCTCGAAGCGATGCGACAGCGGCGGCAGTTGCTCGAGCAACCGCGACCACTCGTCGAGCCGGCGCATGCCCTCCATCAACAAGCCCTGCGAGCTCGTCGTGATCACTTCGCGCCGCCGCACCGTCCGGAACACGACCTCGAACTCGCCCTCGCTCCAGGTCAGGAGCCGATACACCGCGTCTTCGCCCTGGAGCGTGCCGGCTTCCGCGTCGACCACCTTCCCATCGCGAAAATAGATCGCGGCGGTGCGCTGGCGGTCGGCGACGAACTGGATCACGCCCGACTTGCGGCTGACCTCGATCGTCTGGATCACGTCGACGACCGGCATGTCGGCGACGCGACCGGCGAACCGCACGCCGTCCTTGCGCTCGTCGAAGTGCGCGCGCTGCCGCTTCTGCAGCAGGATGTTGATCCGCGTGACGATCTCTTTGATGTAGATCGGCTTGGTCAGGTAATCGTCGACGCCGAGCTCGAGACCGCGAATCTTGTGCTCGATCGCGGTCTCGGCCGTGAGGAACACGAACGGGATCTCGGCCCAGTCCGTCGCGCCGCGCACGCGTCGACGCAACTCGAAGCCGTCGAGCTCGGTCGGAAATTTCGTCTCCGAGATGATGAGGTCCGGCGTGTCGAGCTCGAGCTTGTCGAGCGCGTCCGATACCGATGCGGCCGGCGTAACCGTGAAGCCCGCCTTGCGAAGCGAGACCTCGAGCACTCGCAGACTGCGAGTGTCCCCATCGACCAAGAGCAGACTTTGCTTGGACACGAATCAACCGGCGACGACACCGGCGGGGTGGATCGTAACCAACTACACGTCATGTCGCCACCGGCGTAGGGTGTGAGCAGTGGAGCTCGTGCTTCCTTATGGTCGAGCGGCTCTCCGGTTCGAGTCCGGGGATCGGGATATAGAAGTGCTCCACGCCCCGCTACTCCCGCCGCCTCGACCGGTGGCGGAGTTGCTGGACGAGGCGATGTCGGCCCAACGGCCCCTGGTGGCTGCCGGAGCGAGGGTCACGGTGATCGTGAGCGACGCGACCCGCAACGAGCCCCGCGAGGAATTCCTACAGGCGTTACGGCGGCATCTGCCCGCGGTCCGCTGGACGCTCGCGATCGCGACCGGGACCCACGGCCCGTGTCAGGTCGGTGAGTTGGGGCTCTCGAAGGGCGTCCTCTCCGGGGTCACGATCATCAACCACGACGGTCACGCGCCGCGCGATCTGGTCGAGCTCGGGGTCACCGCGGCCGGGACGCCGATGCGCGTCCATCGCTGCGTGGTCGAGGCCGAGCTCGTGATCCTGACGGGCTGCATTCGGCCGCACTACTTCGCGGGATTCGGTGCAGGAGCGAAGGCGATCTTTCCGGGGCTCGGCGAAGCCACGGCGATCCGGATCAATCACCGATTCAAGACCGCGCCGGGCTCCCGCGCCGGAATCGTCGACGGAAATCCGTGTCGCGCGGATCTCGAAGAGGCCGTGCGCATGGTTCGCACGCCGACGTTCTTGTTGAACGGCGTGACGAGTCCCGACTACCACGTGCGAGCGATCGTCACGGGCGATGTCGAGCGTGCGTTTCGCGAAGGCTGCGAGCTCGCGCGGCCGTGGTTCACCGTGCGCGCGCGGCGTGCGCCCGCAGTGATCGCCTCGGATGCGTTGCCGGTGACGGCCTCGCTGTATCAAGCGGCGAAGATCTTCGCGGCCGTCGCGCCGCTCGTCGAACCGCATGGCACCGTCGTGGTCGCCGCCGAATGTCCCGAGGGTGTCGGGCCGCTCGAGATCGTGAACGAAGCGATCTTGCGCATCGGGATCCTGCCGCGGATGCCGGTGGGCGTTCGTCTCGTGCTCGTGAGCGGCATGTCTCGCGAGTTCGTCTCGCAGACGTTGGTCGAGTACGCTGAGAGTATCGACACCGTGATTGGTCAGACCAATCGACTCTTGGTCATTCCCAAAGCGAGCCAGTTGTTGTGCCATGGATCTGAGTAATTACAGTCGGTTCCTCGATCTGTTCGAGAAGTGGAACCGAAGCATCAACCTCTCGGCAGCCTCGACGAGGGCCGAGATCAGCCTCCACATCGAGGACAGCCTCCACGTCGTTCCGCATCTGCGAGCGGCGAGTCACGTGCTCGACGTCGGATCGGGTGGTGGGTTTCCAGTCGTGATCGCAGCGATCGCGCTGCCGGAAGTTCAGTTCGTTTCACTCGAGCCGGTTCACAAGAAGCACGCGTTCATCAAGACCGCTGCGCGCGAGCTCGGGCTCGCGAACCTCGAGGCGTTCGCCGAACGGATCGAGGATCACGCTCGTGCCGATTACGACGTCGCGATGTCACGAGCGACCTTCGATCTCGCCGACTGGCTCGCGCTCGGAGCCAAGCGCGTTCACGCGGGGGGAATCGTGATCGGCTTCGAGGCCGTTCAGCGGACCGACCTCGGCGTGATCGAACGCAACGCCTACACGATCGACGGCAAGGCGCGCGCGCTCGTGATCAAACACTGCTAACGGAGGGACGGTAACAAAAGACGAAACGTAGTTCCGTCCAACCTAGCGAATTTGCATGGTGCGCGAGGGACGGTAACAAAATTGGCGCGCAGCACCAGATGCCATTCGTCCGAGTTGCGGACGTCAGACACACGAGACGGCCCGCTAGTTTGTATCCGTCCCTCGACGCTCGTGTGAAACCGATGGCTTAGCGGCAGCTACTTTTCGTCTTTTGTTACCGTCCCCGGTTTGGAGCGTCGACTCCTCAACTAGCTCGCGGGGTACCGAACCTGTACGAACGGGTCGAGGACGGTCAGATCTGTATGAAGCGCGAGGATCGGACCGGACCAACGGGATCGCAGTTGTTCGAGGTTGCTCTCGACCATCGCGAGGTCGTCGGCCGGGTGCTGAGAAAGGATGATGCCGGCCACGACCTGACCGTCCCGTTCGATGGCTTGGGCTGTGAGTAGGCTGTGGTTAATCGTGCCGAGGGTCGCGGTCGCCACGACGAGGACGGGAAACGCACAGGCTCGAGCGAGCTCGCTCATGTCCAGCGTGGCTGAGATCGGGACCCGCCACCCGCCAGCACCCTCTACCAAGACGAAATCGGCCTGCTCGGAGCCCCGAGCGAGGACCTCGAGGATGGTGGGGACGGAGATCTCGATACTGGCGGCGCGTGACGCGACCGAGGGAGCCACAGGAGGCTCGAACTGATAAGCACCAGCCAAGGCGCCGGTCTGCCAGCCGCCGGCTGCTGCCACGAGGACCTGTTGGTCCGATCCGAGCTGAAGAGGCTGTCCGTGCTGAGTTGGTTCACAGCCGGTTTCGATGGGCTTGAAGGCAAAGACTCGAAGGCCCTTGGAGCGGGCATGAAGCGCGAGGGCAGCCGTGACGTAGGTCTTTCCAACGCCGGTGCTGGTGCCGGTGACGAAGTAGCCGTGTTTCACGTGGAACGCTTCGACTGGGAAGTCGCGAGACTTCGTTTCACGTGGAACATCGTTACGTGAAACGGTGCTCGATCGCTTGAACCGTCGCACGCTCGAGCAGCGCGAGATCCTCGGCCATGACGCTCAAGGGCGGCATCCAGACCACGACGTCACCCAGGTTTCGAATGATCACTCCGTACGCGCGGGCCTGTTCGCAGACCTCACGTCCCATGAAACGACCTTCGACCGACTCGAGCTCGATCCCGACCATCCAACCGCGACCACGAACCTCTTTGACATGGGCGTGATGCCGGATTCGCTGAAGCGTGGCGTTCAAGGATGGAGTGAGGGCGACCGAGCTGGCCAACGTCGCTTCTCGAAGCAAGGCCAACGACTCGACTCCCACCGCGCACGCGAGAGGGTTCGCCGTGTACGTGTGCCCGTGGAAGAAGTGCTTCATCTCGCCGTGGCCGCCGAGGAACGCCGAATAGATCTCCTCGGTCGCGAGGGTCGCAGCGAGGGGGAGATAGCCGCCCGAGATCCCCTTCGCGAGACACATCAGATCGGGTTCGACTCCCTCTTGCTCGCACGCGAACAGGGTCCCGGTGCGACCGAACCCGGTCGCGACCTCGTCGAGGATCACGTGCACGTCGTGCTTGCGGCAGAGCTCCGCCGCGGCTCGCAGGAAGCCGGGGGGATGCACGAGCATTCCAGCGGCGCCTTGGATCAACGGCTCGAGGATGAACGCTGCGATCTCGTCCGCACGTCGAGTGAGCTCGTCCTCGAGACGTTGTAGCGCCACCGCTCCGTCGGTGCCGGCCGGACTCGGGATCGCGATGCTCCTCGTGAGGAGCGGACCGAAGATCCGATGAAACAGCTCGATGCCACCGACTCCGACCGCACCAAGCGTGTCGCCATGATAGGCGTCGCCGAGCCGCAGGAACTTCTGCTTCGTCTTGCGACCGCGAAGCTGCCAGTACTGGAACGACTGCTTGAGCGCGATCTCCGCCGCCGTCGATCCCGAGTCCGAGTAGAACACTCGGCGGAGCGAGCGAGGCGTGACCTCGAGCAGGGCGGCAGCGAGCCGAATTCCAGGCTCGTGGGTCAGCCCGAGAAACGTCGAATGCGCGAGCTTGTCGAGCTGAGCTCGCAACGCGCGATCGAGTCGTGGATGGCGATGGCCATGGACGTTGCACCACAGCGAGCTGACGCCATCGAGATACTTTCGGCCGGCCTGATCGAAGAGATAGTTTCCGTCGCCACGCGCGATCACCAACGGAGCCCAGTCCGCCATCTGGGTGAACGGATGCCAGAGCACGGTCCGATCGAGCTCCACGAGATCTGTCGTCATGCGAGTTCCTGACTCAGTGCGTCATTCAGCGCGATCGCTGCACTCTCGACGTCCTGGGCTACGTGACCGGCGTTGAGGCTGATCCGCAACCTCGCGGTTGCCTCTGGCACCGTCGGATAGCGAATCCCTTGAACGAACACCCGGCGCTCGAACAGCCGAGCGCTGATCGCCATCACCCGCCGATCGTCACCGATCACCAGCGGCGCGATCGCGCTGTCCGCGTGACCACCGAGATCGCGAACGCGCGAGCGCAACTGGATCGCGCGCGCCGCGAGATTCCGTCGACGATCCTCGCCCTCACGGCTGCGCACGATCTCGATCGCCGCGATCACCGCCGCAGAGATCATCGGCGGCAGCGCGGTCGAGAACACGAGCGACCGCGCGCGATTCCACAACAACTGCGCGATCGCCGGCGAGGTCGCGACGAACGCACCGTAGCCACCGAGCGCTTTCCCACACGTTCCGACCAGCAGATCGGGCACGACCCCGATCGCCGCTGCAATGCCGCGTCCCTCGGGGCCACGTGCACCGACCGCGTGCGCCTCGTCGAGCATCAGCGCGGCGCCGTGGCGCTTCGCGAGTGCCGCGAGTCCTTCGACATCTGCCAG
Source organism: Kofleriaceae bacterium (assembly GCA_039935615.1). Lineage (GTDB taxonomy): Bacteria > Myxococcota_A > Polyangia > Haliangiales > Haliangiaceae > JABFXX01. The sequence continues at coordinate 18,687 of JBDTJY010000137.1, read as the reverse complement.
ATCGCCATCCATCGAGAACAAGCTCTCGCTGATCACGATCCGGCGCCGCCCGCTGCGCTCGCGCAGTTTCTGGTCGAGGAAGCTCAGATCGCGGTGCGGAAACACGACCACGTCGGCCGCCGCCAACCGACACCCGTCGATCAAGCTCGCGTGATTGAGCTCGTCGGAGAACACGACATCACCGGCGCCGACCAGCGCGCCGATCGTCCCGACGTTGGCCGCGTATCCCGAGCCGAACAGCCGCACGGCGCCGACCCGCAACCACTCCGCGAGCAGGCTCTCGAGCGCGACATGCCGGCGATGATTGCCGACGATCAAGCGCGACGCACCGGCGCCGACCCCGTCCTCGTCGGCCGCCGTCTTCGCCGCCGTCGCCAACCGCGGATCGCCCGCGAGCGAGAGATAGTCGTTCGACGCGAGGTCGAGCACCTCGGTTCCATCGAGCGTGATCCTCGGACCCTGCCGGCCATCCACGACTCTCGGCACTCGAAGCCGGCCGATCGCCTCGAGCTGCTTCAGCTCGCCGCGCGCATCGTCATCGAGGCTCACGCTGCCTGTATAGATCAGAGTTCTCGACGCGGACAGGCTCGATCGCCCGCGAGTTTTCGACGCGCCCCGTGGCACTTCGCCGTGCCACCCGCGAACCGCGGTTCGCGCCGCTACTTGCCGATGCAGAACCGGGCGAACACTTCATCGAGCACGCGCTCACCGACCTCGGTGCCGCGCAATTGCGCGAGCGCTCCCGCCGCTTGACGCAACTCGAGTGCGACGACCTCGGAGACCTTCGCGGTCTGGCGCGCACTCACCGCGGCGGCGAGCGCATCGCGCGCCACCACGATCATCGCGTACTGGCGCTCCGTCGTGATGAACGGATCCTCGCTGCCTTCTTGCGCCGCGACCCCGGCGAGCTCCAACACGCGCTGCTTCAGGATGTCCAAGCCCACCCCGGTCACCGCCGACGTCGCCAACCCACCCGACGCCGTCAGCCCGAGATCCGCCTTCGAGCGCACCACGATCGCGCGCTCCGGATAGCGCTCCCCCTCGTTCCACGGTGCGACGCCATCGTTCACCACGATCACGACATCCGCGGACTCGACACGGCGCTCGCCGAGCTCGATCCCACGCGCTTCGATCGCATCGGGCGTCATCCGCGTTCCCGCCGTGTCGACCAGCGTCACCGCGACACCGTTCCACACGGTCGACGCTTCGAGATAATCCCGCGTCGTCCCGGGCTCCGCCGCGACCAACGCGCGCTCGGTCCCGATCAACGCGTTCAACAGCGACGACTTCCCGGCATTGACCGCGCCGACCAACGCGACCGTGATCCCGTGCTGGATCGCGCGCCCATGCCGAAACCCGGCGGCGAGCTCCGCGACCCGCGCCGCCACCGCCACGAGCTCTGCATCGACCACGCGCGCTTCTTCTTCGCCGAGATCATCATCCGGAAAATCGATCCGACCTTCGATCTCCGCCAGCACGCTCAACGTTCGCGCCTCGAGCTCGCCGGCCAGGTCCCCCAACGTCCCCGCGAGGTTTGCCTGGGCGAGCCGCAGCGCTCGCTCGCTCCCCGCATGGATCACGCCGAGCAACGCCTCCGCGCGCAACAGATCCAACTTGCCGTTCAACACCGCGCGCCGGGTGAACTCTCCCGGCTCCGCGATCCGCGCGCCGCGCGCGATCACCGCGGCCAACAACGCCGCCAGGTTCTGCGCGCCACCATGGCCGTGGAGCTCGGCGACATCCTCGCCGGTGAACGACGCCGGAGCTCGCATCGCGAACGCCAGCACCTGATCGAGCCGCGCGCCCGCGGCATCCTTCACCCAGCCGACGCGCACGCTGCGATCGAGCGCCATCCCGACCAGCGCTTCCGCGATCGCCACCGCGGCCGGTCCGCTCATCCGCACGATCCCGACGCCCCCCACACCCGCCGCCGTCGCGATCGCGGCGATCGTGTCGCCTTCTAGACTCACACCGCTTCGGCAGCGGCGGTCGGCACGAGCAGGATGTGACGGTCTTCGCCTTCACCCTCGCTGCGGCTCGACAGCCCCTCGATCTCCGCGATCGCCATGTGAACGATGCGGCGATCGTGCGGCGACATCGGCTGGAGCTCGACGATCTGCTTGGTCTGCAGCGCCTTCTCCGCCATCTTCGTCGCGATCCCACGCAGGCGCTCGACCTGCTTGTCGCGGAAGCCACCGGCGTCGACCACGAGCGGCTTGCCCTTCTCGGTGCCGCGCTCTTTGAACACGGCCTTGTTGACCAGGTGTTGCAACGCGTCGATCACGACGCCCCGGCGCCCGATCACGAGCTCGGTGTCCGCGGTCTGGATCTCGAGCACCGTGCGGTCGTTGTCGTCCTTGATGTCGATATCCGCCGAGATGCCCATCCGCTCGAGCATGCCGAGCAAGAAGTCACTCGCCTTTTCGGCGAGGTCCTCGCGATTCGTCGTCGTCGATTCGGTCACTGCACTCTCCATAATTACCGCCGGCCTTTCTTCTTCTTTGGTCGTTGGCGCGCGGACGCCACGCGCGGCGCGCTCTTCGCGCTCGGCTCGGCAACCTCGTCGTCATCATCATTCGCGTCGGCATCGCCGCTGGTGATCGCCCGCGCGGGCTCCTTCAGCTCTTTGGACACCACTTTGGCGACAGGCACGTTCGCGTTCTTGGCATTCTTCACGGCGCCGCCGGCCTTCGCCGCGAGCGCCGCGGCTTGCGCGGCCTGGATCTTCGCCGTGAGCTCCATCGTCTTCTTGTCGTACTTGTTCATGTAGATCGAGTGCAGCGCCGACAAGCACGTGTTCGTGAAGATGTAGAGCGTGAGGCCGGCCGGGAAGAACCACGACATGCCACCGAACAGCAGCGGCATGCCGTACTGCATCAGCCGCTGCTGCGTGCGTTGCGCCGGGTCCGGGTTCTGCGGCGTGAGTCGCGCCTGCGCGAACATCGTCACCACGAGCACGACGGGCAACACGTGCGTCGGATCCGCCGCGGTCAGATCGCTGATCCATCCGGTGATGAACGGCTGGCGATACAGCTCGCCAGCGTTCGACAGCATCCGGTAGAGCGCGATCCAGATCGGCATCTGCAGGAACATCGGCAAGCACCCCGAGAGCGGGTTCGCGCCGTTGGCCTTGTACAGCGCCATCGTCTCGGTCTGGATCCGCTGCTTGTCGCCCTCGTACTTCTTGTTGAGCTCTTTGATCTGCGGGCCGAGGACGGCCATCGCCTTCATCGAGCGCATCGACTTCGTCATCCAGTACAGCGTCGCGAGCTTCACGCAGATGGTGAGCAAGATGATCGCGACGCCCCAGTTGCCGACGAACAGTTGGAACTTGAGCAGCAGCCACAGCAGGCGCTTGCCGAGGAAGCCGAACCAACCGAGATCGATCGTGGCGCGGAAGCCCGTCGTGTACCCGGCGGCGTCATCGGCGTGGCCGAGCTCGTCGTAGTACTTCGGGCCGAGGTAGCTGACGATCTCGCGCGTGAACGGAGGTGCGCCCGGCTTGAGCTCGACCGGCTGATAGATCAGGTCGGTCTGCATCACGCCCTTGTCGTCGGCGTACGTGTGCTTGTCGATCGCTCCGCCGTTCAACACCGGACGCGGCGAGAACCCGACGAGCAGATACGGATGCTCGAAGCCCGTCCACGTGATGTTCTGCTCGAACCGCGGATGCTCCTGCACATCCTTGACCTCGCTCTGCACGATCGTGCCATCGCGCAGCGTCGAGCTGCTCCACACGCGGGCCTGGACGCGACTGCTCGAGCCGCCGCCGGCCTCCTTGGGATCTTGATACTGAAAGTTCGTGATCGCGATCGCCTGCTTCGCGTCGTGCTTCGCCGCGATCGCGATGGTCGTCCGCAGGAGATACGAATTGGGGACCACCTCGAACGTCTTGGTGATGTCGAGCCCGTCGGTCGACAGCTTGTACTCGACCTGGTGATCGTTGAGCTGCGTGCCGGTCCAGACGGCGTGCTTGGGCAGCTTGAACGTCGAGTCCTTCGTGAACCCGACCTCGAGCTCGCCCTCGCCGGAGATCAGCTCGCCCTTGGTGGCGTCCTCGAGGTAGCGCGGATCGCTCAGGTGCCACGACTTGAGCGTGCCGCCGATGTTCGAGAACGAGGCGCTGTAGTCCTGGAACTTGAGCGTGATCAGCTGGGCCGGAGCCGTCGGAGCATCGCCGTCGTAGCCGACCAGCGACTTCGGCTGCGGGCCGTTGTTGATGACCAGCGCAGCCGAGCCCGAGCCATGGCCGATGGGTGGCTTCGGCTCCTCTTTGGACGGGAACAACTTCTGCCACAGCAGCAGCACTCCAAGAGCGAGCCCGACCGCAAGGATGAGCCGCTTACCTTGATCCTGCATTCAACTCCTCACAATGCCGACATTTGTCTCGGCTACCGCCGGGCACCGGATCGTAGCCACCACGAAACAGCGGATTGCATCGCACGATCCGCCACGTCGCGAGAGCTCCACCGACGACGATTCCGCGTTTTTGCACGGCCGTCATCGCATACTCCGAGCACGTCGGAAGAAATCTGCAGGTCGGCGTGCGCTTCATCGGCGATACCACGCGGCGATAAAACACGACGGGCAACAGCACGAGCCACACGAGGGCTGCGTGAACGGTTGCGACGAGGCTTTTCATAGTGAGCGCAGGATCCGCGTGAGATCAGCAGCGAAATCTTCTGGGTGAACCTGCCGCGCTGCCGATTCTTTGGCAACCAGAACTAGATCCCACCCTGTGGGTACCCAGCCGTGCACGCGCATCCACTCGCGAAGCATTCGCTTGATCCGATTTCGGACGACCGCGTTTCCTACTTTCTTGGTGACCGTGAGCCCGAGCCGACCTGACAGTGCGGGATCACTTCGTTTTCGCGCCATCGCCAGGAGGTGGCGGCCGTGGAGCTTCTGCCCCTCGGTCTGAACCACCACGAACTCTGGCCGACGCCGGAGTCGCATCTCTTTCGAGATGCCACCCACTTACTTCTTCGCGGTGGTCACCGAAATGCGCTTGCGGCCCTTGGCCCGACGACGACGTAGGACCTCGCGACCACCGCGGGTCTTCTTACGAGCACGGAAGCCGTGCGTGCGCTTGCGGCTCTTGTTGTGTGGTTGGTAGGTACGCTTCGACATGACGGCTGCTCCCGGGACTCAGAACGGAGCGGGATCGATACTCGGGTGTGTACCCCGAGTCAAGGTTCGGATGACCCATCCCGAACCGCTCCGGATTCGTCGTCGAGAAACTGGACGTTCCGGAGTTCACTTGGCCACGCTTTCTGCTTGCCTAGTGAAATCGCCATCTGTTACCAACGCCAGGTTTTCTCCTGTGGACAAGTCGGTAACTGGGCCGCGGGAGCACTCCAGAAGAGGCTGTGAATAACTTCTGGATTGGGAGTCGTATGTCTGTGATCAAAGACCTGCTAACCCGCGATTTTCTAAGGCATTAGTGGAATGACGCAGCACTTTCTTTGGCAAGCAGCGGTCGAACGCCTGAGATCACGCGTATCTCCGCAGAATTACGACATGTGGCTGCGTCCCATCGAGATCAGCTCGTGGGAAGGCGAGACCCTTCGCTTGCGGGCCCCCAACAGCTACGTCCGGGTCTGGTTCGAATCTAATTTTCAGGCCGGCATGATCACCGAGCTCCGCGAGCTCGGCGCCGACGTTCGCATCGAGTTCGAGCCGGACGGCAACGAGCGGATGCCCCCCCAGCCGCCGATCGCGCAGGGATCTTCCCCGATCGTGGTGGTCGACGTCGACCGCATCCCCGAGCCGGCGACGCTGCGCGCCTCGTCATCCGCGACGATGACCGCCGTCACCGCCGCCACGATGACCGACGACGAGCCGGGCATGGGGCGTCCCGACAACGCCACGCTCAACCCGCGCTACTCGTTCGACACGTTCGTCGCGGGCCCGTCGAACCAACTCGCGTTCGCGGCGTCTCAAGCCGCCGCGTCCTCGTACCCGCCGAAATACAACCCGGTGTTCATCTGCGGCGGTGCCGGTCTCGGCAAGACCCACCTCCTGCACGCGATCGGTCACACGCAGCTCTCGAATCGCCCGGCGTCGCGCATCGTCTACATCTCGAGCGAGCGCTTCATGAACGAGTACGTGCAGGCCATTCGCACCGGCAAGATGCACGACTTTCGCCGCAACTATCGCGAGGGCATCGACGTGCTGCTCGTCGACGACGTCCAGTTCCTCGCCGGCAAAGAGAGCACGCAGGACGAGTTCTTCCACACGTTCAACGCGCTCCACGATAACCACAAACAGATCGTGCTGACGAGCGACCGCAAGCCGCACGAGATCTCCGACATCGCCGATCGGCTGCGCTCGCGCTTCGCGTGGGGGCTGCTCGCCGATATCGAGCCGCCCGAGCTCGAGGTCCGGATCGCGATCCTGCGCAAGAAGGCCGCGGTCGAAGGGGTGACGCTCCCCGACGACGTCGCGCTCTACATCGCCTCGGCCGTCAAATCGAACGTCCGCGAGCTCGAGGGCGCGCTGATCCGGCTCGCCGCCTACGCGTCGCTGTCGAAGCGCCGGATCGACCTCGAGTTCGCTCAGGAGACGCTAGGCGGCTCGATCACGCGCCCCCGCGAGATCATCACGGTCGAGATCATCATCAAGTCGGTGGCGAGCTACTACGGCCTCAAGACCGCGGAGATCAAATCCGACCGCCGCCACAAGTCGCTCGCGAATCCGCGCGCCGTGGCGATGTACCTGTCGCGTCACCACACCAAGGATTCCTATCCGGACCTCGCGCGAGCGTTCGGCGGCAAGCACCACACGACGGTCATCTCGGCCGTTCAAAAGATCGCCGAACGGCTCAAGGAGGATGCTTCGCTGCGCTCCGAGATCCACGCGATCGAATCGATGATCCTGAAGTGATTTGCCCTGTGCAGAAGCCTGATGGCAACCCTGTGGAGCAAACCTGGACGACTTCGTCGTCGGAGTTGTCCACACCTTTGGTTCATGGCATCCACTGCCAACCGATGACGTCAGACCGTCGTGGTGTTCTGCCGAAACATCTGATGACGGCACGAGTTACCAACGTTACCCACACCGTCCACAGGACCTTCTACTTCTCCTACTAAGACAGATCTTATATCTCTGATCTAAGAAGCCAGAGAGCAAACGACACCGAACACGTAGAACGAGACCGCTCGCGGCTGAGGAAAAGACCATGGAATTTAAGATCGCGAAGAACGAATTCCTGCGCGGACTGCGCTTGGCGCAAGGCATTGCCGATCGCAAGAGCACGATGCCGATGCTCGCGAATGTGTTGCTGCGTACGCAGGGCAAGAACCAACTCCTCGTCGCGGCGACCGACCTCAACGTGTCGCTGACCGCAGAGCTCAAGAGCCAGAACAGCACCGAGGGCGGCATCACGCTCGGTGCCAAGAATCTCTACGAGCTCATCGCGAACGCACCGGGCGAAGACGTCACGCTCAAGCGGGCGGATAATCACTGGGCGGAGATTCGCTCGGGCAAGGTCACGTATCGCATCGTCGGCATGCCGGACCGCGACTTCCCGCGCGTCCCCGACCATCGCGAAGCGACGTACACGACCATCGAGAGCGCGGTGCTGCGCGAGATGATCGACCGCACGCTGTTCTCGGTGTGCAACGACGAGACGCGGTTTCACTTGAACGGCGTGTACTTCGAGAGCGATGGCTCGACGGCGCGCATGGTGTCGACCGATGGCCATCGGCTCTCGAAGGTCGAGCGCACGATCGCCAATGGCCCCAAGCTCTCGGCAGGCGTGATCATCCCGAAGAAGGGCCTGCTGGAGATGAAAAAGGTCCTCGAGTCCGGTCCGAGCTGCAAGCTCGCGATCAAGACGCCGCACCTGTTCCTCGTCCAGGAAGACATCGCGATCGCCGTCAAGCTGATCGACGCGCAGTTCCCGCCGTACGAGCAGGTGATCCCGAAGGACCACAAGAAGATCATCACGGTCGACCGTGGTCGGTTCGTCGATTCGTTGCGCCGTGCGCAGCTGATGTCGTCGGAGACCCGCGGCGTGAAGCTGGCGGCGACCCGCGAGGGCCTGACGATCACGAGCGACAATCCCGACCTCGGCGAGGTCCGCGAAGAGCTCGACGCCGAGTACAACGGCGACCCGATCGCGATCGGCTTCAACCCGAAGTACGTCGTCGAGCTGCTCGGCCAGATGGCGAGCGACCAGATCACGATCGCGCTCGGTGGTGAGCTCGAGCCGGGCCTCGTGAGGCCGCTCAGCGGCGACGAGTATCTCGGCGTCGTGATGCCGATGCGAATCTGAGCGTGCTCATGGCGCAGTGTGGGCGCTCTCGAGAGATAGGAGCGTGAAGATCTCGATGCTGATGGCGCATGGGATTCGCAATCTCGCGCCGGTGCAGCTCGAGCCGCGCGAGCGGTTCAACGTCTTCGTCGGGCAGAATGGCCAAGGCAAGACCAACCTGCTCGAAGCGATCTACGTGGTCGCCACGCTGCGATCGTTTCGCACCAGCCGGCTGGCCGACCTGATCGCATTCGATCGCACAGACGCGCAGCTAGGCGCTCGAGTCGAACGCGAAGGCATGTCGCGGATCTACCAGGTCGAGCTGGCTCCCGGGACGCGACGCGTTCTCCTCGATAGTAAAGCGGTGAGGCCCATCGCGCGGTACTTCGGTGCGTTCAACGTCGTCGTGTTCACGCCGGAAGATCTGGCGCTGCCCCGTGGCTCTCCGAGCGACCGCCGGAAGTTTCTCGACCGCGCGGTGTTCAACCAGGGGGCCGACTACCTCGTCGCGATGCAGGACTTCGAGAAGGTGTTGAAGCAACGCAACACCGTGTTGAAGCAAGCGGCGCAGGGCCTGGCCGCGCAGCGCGTCGACGATCTGCTCGAGGTCTACGACGAGCAACTCGCGCCGCTCGCATCGATGATCGCGAACACCCGGGCGGCGTTCGTCGAGAGAATTCGCGGGCCGCTCGAGACCGCGTTTCAGGCGATCGCGCGCAGTCCGCATCGCGCGAACGTGCGCTACGTGTCGAAGACCGCGGGCCTCACCGTCGAGGCGATCCGCGCGCATCTGCACGAGACTCACGCGCGTGACCTCGCGACCGAATCGACACAGAGCGGGCCGCATCGCGACGACCTCGCGTTCGAGCTCGACGATCGCGCCGCCGGCGACTTCGCATCGCAGGGTCAGCTCCGCGCGATCATGCTCGCGTGGAAGACCGCCGAGCTCGAGCTCCTCGCGAAGGCGCACGACGAACTGCCGATCCTGTTGCTCGATGACGTGTCGAGCGAGCTCGATCCGAGCCGCAACGCGTACCTGTTCGAGCACCTCGCAAATCAGGCCGGTCAGTGCTTCATCACGACCACGTCCGAGGGCCACGTCCTGCTGTCCCGCGATCGTGCCGATTACCGCATCGAAAACGGCCAGATTTCCTCGTGAAATCCGACACATGATCCCTTTTGTGCGAGGTGCGAATGTGCTATTCAAGCACCTCCGCTCTCTGCGCCCTGCAACATGGCCGATCCCACAACAATTCCGCCCACTCCGCCGGTTTATGACGAGAGCTCGATCGGCGTCCTCAAGGGCCTCGAAGGCGTCCGCAAACGGCCCGGCATGTACATCGGGGATACCGATGACGGAACGGGCTTCCATCACCTCGTTTTCGAGGTCGTGGACAACTCGGTAGACGAGCACCTCGCGGGCTTCTGCACGCGCATCGACATCACGATCCACTACGACAACTCGATCACGGTCGAGGACAACGGCCGCGGCATCCCCACGGGCATCCACCCGGTCGAGAACCGGCCCACGGCAGAGGTCGTGATGACCATCCTGCATGCCGGCGGCAAGTTCGGCGGCGCGGGCTACAAGGTCTCCGGCGGCCTCCACGGCGTCGGCGTCTCGGCGGTCAACGCGCTCAGCGACTGGCTGAAGCTCGAGATCCGGCGCGACGGCAAGGTCTACTACCAGGAGTACGCGCGGGGCATCCCGGCCACCGAGTTCAAGCAGACCGGTGTCACCGATCGCCGCGGCACCAAGACCACGTTTCATCCCGACCCGGAGATCTTCAAGAACGTCCTCGAGTTCTCGTTCGACCAGCTCGCTCAGAAGCTGCGCGAGCTCGCGTATCTCAACAGCGGGCTCGAGATCGTCATCCACGACGAGCGCACCGATCGGTCGCAGACGTTCAAGTTCGAGGGCGGCATCGCCACGTACGTCGTCGATCTCAACAAGGACAAGTCGCCGATCAACGACGTCGTGTTCATCAGCGGCGAACACGAGGGCTGTGCCGTCGAGGTCGCGATGCAGTGGAACGAGGGCTACAACGAGCTCGTCGCCACGTTCACGAACACGATCAAGAACCGCGACGGTGGCACGCACCTCACCGGGTTTCGCCAGGCGCTGACCCGCACGATCAACACGTACGCGACCAACAACAAGCTGCTGAAGGACCAGAAGGCCAGCCTGTCGGGCGAGGATCTTCGCGAGGGTCTCGCGGCCGTGATCTCGGTGAAGGTCGCCGATCCGAAGTACTCGAACCAGGCGAAGGACAAGCTGGTCTCGTCGGAGGTCGGCGCCGCGGTGTCGGCCGTGGTGTCCGAGAAGCTGTTCGCGTGGTGCGAGCAGCATCCGAAAGAGGCGAAGGTCATCGTCAACAAGGCGATGGTCGCGTCGCAGGCGCGTGAAGCCGCCCGCAAGGCCCGCGAGATGGTGCAGCGCAAAGGCGCGCTGTCGCTGACGTCACTACCGGGCAAGCTCACCGATTGCCAGAGCAAGGATCCGGCGGAGAGCGAGCTGTTCATCGTCGAGGGCGAGTCCGCCGGTGGCTCCGCGAAGCAGGGCCGCAACCCGAAGTATCAGGCGATCCTTCCGCTGCGCGGCAAGATCCTGAACGTCGAAAAGGTTCGCTTCGATCGCATGCTCGGCTCGCAGGAGCTGACCACGCTGATCACCGCGTTGGGCACGAGCGTCGGCGAGGAGAAAGACCTCTCGAAGCTCCGCTATCACAAGATCGTGATCATGACGGATGCCGATGTCGACGGCGCCCACATCCGGACTCTGCTGCTCACGTTCTTCTTCCGGCACTTCAACGAGCTGTTCGAGAACGGCCACGTCTTCATCGCGCAACCCCCGTTGTACAAAGTGAAGAAGGGCAAGACCGAGCTGTATCTCAAGAACGAGGGCGCGCTCGACGAGTTCCTGCTGTCGAGCGTGACCAAAGAGAACTCGTTGCTGCTCGGCAACGGCGAGCGAATCGTCGGCGAGGAGTTCGCGAAGCTCGTGACGCGGATCAATACGGCGCGTGATCTGCGCAAGCAACTCGACAAGCGCACCGACAAGCGGATCACCGCCGAGTTCGCGAACGCGCAGCTCCAGGAATCCGACCTGCGCGATCGCGACAAGCTCGAGCGCATCGAGGCGAAGGTCATGGCGGAGGTCGCGCGGCGTCACGGCGAGCTCGGCCAGGCGGTCGCCGAGTACTCGCAGGACAGCGAGCACGGCACGTGGGAGATCCGCTTCCAGGCGGGCCAGCACGGCGTGCGCCGGCACACCACGATCAGCTCGGAGCTGCTGCGGAGCTCGGAGTTCAAGCAGCTGCGAGAGATCAGCGCAGAGCTCAAGATCAAGCTCGTCGAGCCGCTGCAGCTCGTCACGAACGACAAAGACGGCGACCTCACGCCGATCGGTGGCTGGGACGAGATCGCCGCGATGATCGAAGCGCTCGGCCGCAAGGGCTTGCAGATCCAGCGCTACAAAGGCCTGGGCGAGATGAATGCGGAGCAATTGTGGGAGACCACGATGGATCCGCAGTTCCGCACGCTGCTCCGCGTGAAGGTCGAGGAGATGGAAGAGGCCGATGGCATCTTCACGAAGCTGATGGGCGATCTGGTCGAGCCGCGCCGCGAGTTCATCGAGCAGAACGCGCTGAACGTGCGCAACCTCGATATCTGAGCGCTCTGGCTACAGGGCGCGGTGCTGCGCGTCGTCGATCAACGGCGTGCTGTGCTCCGAATCGTTGAGCCGCACGACCTGGAGCTCGGCGAGAGAGGCTCCGGACAACACGTTCAGCGCCGCCGGCGCCTGCCGGAACTTCCACACGCGCTCGAGCGGGATCCCGAGCACGCGACACAGGATCACGCGATTGACCGCATCGTGCGCCACGATCATCCCGGTGTCGTGCGCGCCGAGGCGCGCGCACAACCGTTCGAACACGGGCCACGCACGCGCCTCGACATCGCCGAGCGTCTCCGCTCCTGGACCCGCGAGCGCGTCGCGACCCGGCGCGGTTCGCCACACTCCGAACATCTCGGCGTGCGACAGCTCGACCTCGGTCGCGAGCTTGCCTTCCCACTGACCGTGCGAGATCTCGAGCAGCCCGTCGTCGAGCTCGAGCTCGCCGGTGAAGATCGCCTGCGCAGTGGTCTTCGCACGCGCAAGCGGTGACGCGATCGCTCGCACGATCGACACACCGCGTAACCGCTCCCCGAGGCGTTGTACCTGGGCAACACCGTCGGTGGAGAGCGGAATATCCGTACGTCCCTGGTAGCGACCTTCACGGTTCCACGGAGTCTCGCCGTGACGCACGAGCAGCACGTTCATACGCCTGAATATTGCTCGATCTGCGGCGAGACGGTGTGCTAACGAGCAGGGTGATGAGCCAGCGCAGTCGAATCATGGGCATCGGTATGGCCGTGCCATCTCGCGTGGTGACGAACCACGATCTCGCCGTGAAGATGGAGACGACGCACGAGTGGATCGTCGAGCGCACCGGGATCGAGGAGCGCCGGTGGGTCGAGCCCGGTGAGACCGGCGCGGGCCTCGCTGCGAAGGCGAGTCGCGAAGCACTCGAACGCGCGGGGATCACCGCCGACCAGCTCGATCTGATCGTCTACGCGACGCTGTCGCCCGACGTCTACTTCCCGGGCACCGGCGTGTTCCTGCAGCGCGAGCTCGGCATCGGCCACACGGGCATTCCGTGTCTCGACATTCGCCAGCAGTGCACCGGCTTCATCTACGGCCTGTCGATCGCCGACGCGTACATCCGCACCGGCAACTTCAAGCACGTGCTGGTGATCGGCGCGGAGATCCACTCGACCGGGCTCGACGTCTCGACCGCCGGCCGCGACGTCACCGTGATCTTCGGCGACGGTGCGGGCGCGGTCGTGGTCGGCTGCGCGACCGACGAGCGCAGCATGATCCTGTCGACCCACATCCACGCCGACGGCACCGAAGCCGAGATCTTGTGGACCGAATCACCGGCGAGCCGCAACCATCCTCGCATCGACGAGGCGGCGCTGGCGGCGCGCAAGCACTACCCACAGATGAAGGGGAAGAACGTGTTCAAGCACGCGGTGACGCGGATGCCGCAGGCGATCATGGAGGGCATGATGGCCAACGGGATCAAGGCGGTCACCGACATCGACATGGTGATCCCGCACCAGGCCAACCTCCGGATCAATCAGATGGTCGCGCAGATGATCGGGCTACCGCCCGAGAAGATGCACAACAACATCCACAAGTACGGCAACACCACCGCCGCGACGATCCCGATCTGCTTTCACGAAGCGGTCGAGCTCGGCAAGGTGAAGCCGGGTGACCTCGTGTGCTTCGTCGCGTTCGGCGCCGGCCTCACGTGGGGCAGCGTGTTCCTGCGCTACTAGCGCGCCGCCAGCACCGCGGTGCTCGTCAGGCGGCCGCGACCGCGAAGATCGCTTCGATCTCGGCGGCGATCTTGTCTTCGCCCACACCCTTGGCGAGCGCGAGCTCCTTGGTCAGGAGGCCGCGCGCGGTGTCGAGCATCTTGCGCTCGCCGAACGACAGCTCCTTGGTCGTGCGCAGCACGCACAGGTCGCGCATCACCTCGGCGATCTCGAACACGGAGCCGGTCTTGATCTTCTCCATGTACTCGCGATAGCGACGGTTCCAGGTCTGCGTGTCGCGCGGAATATCGCGGCTCTTGAGGATCGAGATCACCTCTTTGACTTGCTTCGACGAGATCAGGTCGCGGAGCCCGACCGAACCGGCGTTGATGGTCGGCACCATGATCTTCATGCCGGTATCGATGACGCGAAGGATGTAGACCGGCATTTGCGAGCCGCCGATGTCTCGCTGCTCGAGACCCACCACTTCGGCCACGCCGTGCACCGGATACACGGCCTTGTCCCCGACTGAAAATTGCTGCTTCAAGGTGAGAACCCCTACGCCCGACAGCTTAGCAGCAGGACCGCCTACTGTCAATCGGTCGCACTACCTAAGATGCCGATATCACTAACAAAGTGCGCCGGACCACCGAACTAACAGGTCACGCCTTCGAAGCGTATTCGACGATCGTCGAGACCGCATAGCCGGTGCCGCCCTTGGGCTGGCTCGGCCGCGCGCTCGAGGTCGACGCGGGACCCGCGATATCGACGTGCACCCACGGCGTGTCCTTCGCGAACGTCTTGAGGAACAGGCCAGCGGTGATCGCACCGCCGAACCGGTCGCCGGTGTTGCGCATGTCTGCGATCGGCGACTTCAGCTGCTCGCGCAGGCGCGCCGTCAGCGGCAAGCGCCACATGTCCTCACCCGTGCGCTCGGCGACCGCGAGCCAGCCGCGTACGAGGCCCTCGTGATCGCTCATCACCCCGGCGGTGTACGGCCCGAGCGCCACCATGCACGCGCCGGTGAGGGTCGCGAAGTCGAACATCTCGTCGGGCTGGATCTTCTCTCTCGCGTAGGTGATCGCGTCGCCGAGGGTGAGCCGGCCTTCCGCGTCGGTGTTGTTGATCTCGACCGTGGTGCCGTCCATCGACTTGAGGACATCGCCGAGCTTGTACGCGCGACCCGACACCAGGTTCTCGCAGCACGCCGCGATCGCGTGGACCTCGTGCTCGGAGCCGAGCGTCGCGATCGCATCCATCGCGGCGATCACCGCGGCGGCGCCGGACATGTCGATCTTCATGTCCTCCATCGCGTTCGAGGGCTTGAGCGAGTAGCCACCCGAATCGAACGTGACGCCCTTGCCGATGAAGCACAGCTTCTTCTTCGGCTTCTTGGCCGGCTTGTACTGCATGTGGATGAAGCGAGACTCTTGATCGGAGCCCTGGCCGACGGCGAGGAACATGCCCATGCCGAGCTCGGCGCACTTCTTCGCGTCGAGGATGGTCGTCGTGACCGTCCCTTTGTGCTTCTTCGCGATCGCCTGCGCATCGGCGGCGAGCGCCGACGGGGTCGCGATCGCGGCAGGCTCGTTGATCAGATCGCGTGCGTGGTTGACCGCTTCGGCGATCGTGGTGCCGCGTGCGATCGCGGCGGTGAGCTGGCGCTGTTGCGCGGCGGTCGGCTTGGTGCCCTTGAGATCGCGGACCAACGCGAACGACTTCAGCGCCGGCGCACGCTTGGCTTCTTCGCTCGTGAGGTAGCGGCCGAACTTGTACGTGCCGAGATAGATGCCCTCGGTGGCGAGCTGCGCGAGGCTCGCTTCGCGCGCGGCGCCGAGCGGCGGCATCACGAACGCCACCGTCGCCGACAGGGTCTTGTTCGCGATCTGCGCGATCGCGGCGGTGACATCGCGCAGGTGCGCGTTCGCGAAATCGCCGCGCGGGCCGCCACCGATCACCACCACGCGCTTCGCGGGCAGCAGCTTCTGGGTGTGAAGCACCAGCGCCTGGCCGGACTTGCCTTCGAACGACTCGGACTTCGCGACCTCGGCGAGCGCGCCACCCAGGGCTTGGTCTGCTGATTTGAAAACGGGGTCCTTCGCCGGGTCTCCGAATGTTACGAAGGCCACAACATCGACAGCCTGTTGCCAACCCGCACCGGTCGAAAGAGTGATCTCGAATCCCGCTCTGGTGTCCATAAATCGGCGTAACTCCTGGAAAAGCGCGCAGGGATTTATAAAGGGTCCTCACCCCGAAGTAAAGGAATCGATTGCCTACATTGACACTCCGTGAACGGGATCCGTAGAGTCTTCACGGACAGATTTCTGGGGGATTTGAATGCGAAATAAGGGACTGACCGCGCGCCCTGCGGCGCGCAAGGGAACCGGTAGTCGCACCAAGAAGACCGTGGCCGTGGCCTCGAGAAAGTCGCAACCCATCATTCAGATGGTGGAGCGCTCGGCGGCCGGTTCGGCACGTAGCATGGCGGAGCTGCCAAAGAAGATCGGGGAGTTACCCATCCCTAGCGCGACGTTCGTGTTCTAATCCGTCAGTAGTTTCTTCAGGTTGCGTGCGTCCTGCCAGCGCTCTGGCGATGCAAACGCGACCGTGACGGGGAGCTCTTCGTAGTGCTCGATCAGCGCCACGAGGTCTTCGAGCTTCTCGTTTCGGATCAGCCCGGCTCGGGGACTCTCGATCCGTAGGTACAACGACGTGGCTTCGAGCCCGTAGTGGATCTCCGGCGGATCGTTCGGATCACGGACCAGCGGGTCGAACGCGCAGGTGACGCCGAGCTCGGCCGCGAGCTTGACGGCGGTTCGGAGGTCCCACAGGCCGCCGGGCACCCAGATCCGCTCGCAGCCGATCACCTGCTCCGGAGCGAGCTCCGCGAAGAACTGCTTGAGCTGATCGCGGTTCGCAGCCGAGGCCGAGAAGTTCTCTGCAGAGCGAAACACCACACAGGCGGCCTGGGTCTGTTTGACCGCCGTGATCAGCTCGGCGAGCGCGGCACGGGCCAGCGGAGCGTCGCGGAAATCACCGGTCGCCGCGTCGTGGGGCCACGCCGTCGCGGCACCGCCCAGCGGAGGGGCTTTGCGATGGGTGATCGGAAACGGCGCGACCAAGCCGAGCGACTGAGGTGGCGCGACCTCTGCCCACTTCGCGAACGTGCTCGGCTTCTGGGGTCCGCCGAACAGCGCGGACAGCTCGCAGTACGTGAGCTCCCGAAAATAGCGCGCGCGATCGATGCGCGCGGGCACGTCGATACAACCGATGCGAGTGAGTGGGCGCTCGTCCAAGAAGTGTCCTCGAGCCGGCGCACGCTACGTCGTCGTCGGGTATGGTGCAAGCGGAGGCCACATGAAGTTCTTCATCGACACTGCTGATGTCAAAGAGATCCGCGAGGCCGCTGCCATGGGGCTCGTCGATGGGGTCACTACGAACCCGTCGCTGGTCGCCAAGAGTGGCCGCAAGTTTCGCGACGTCCTGCTCGAGATCTGCGACATCGTGAAAGGCCCGGTCTCGGCCGAGGTCACGAGCGTCAAGCACGACGACATGATGAAAGAGGCCCGCGAGCTCTCGAAGCTCCGGACCAACATCGTCGTCAAGATCCCGCTGATCCCCGAGGGCCTCAAGGCCGTCCGGACCTGCACCGAAGAGGGCATCAAGACCAACGTCACGCTGTGCTTCTCCGCGACCCAGGCACTGCTCGCCGCGAAGGCCGGGGCGGCGTATATCTCGCCGTTCGTCGGCCGGCTCGACGATATCGCGACCGACGGAATGCAGCTGGTCGGCGAGATCCTCGAGATCTACGACAACTACGGCTTCGAGACCGAGGTGCTGGTCGCATCGGTCCGCGGCCCGATGCACGTCCAGGCCGCCGCTCGCATGGGTGCGCATGTCGCGACGTGTCCGTTCCCGGTCCTCATGCAGCTCGCGAAGCATCCGCTCACCGATAGCGGGCTCAAGAAGTTCCTCGAGGACTGGGAGAAGGTCCCCAAGTAGCGTGCGGGTGTGACCGCGAACGATCGTCGCGCATTTTCGGTCGCGGTCTACGCGCGCCGCGGCGCGTGCGTGCTCGTGATCGCACATCGCCGGCTCGCGACCTGGCTGCCGATCGGCGGCGAGCTCGAGGCCGGCGAGACCCCGCTCGAGGCCGCGCGCCGCGAGCTCCGCGAGGAGACCGGGCTCGAAGGCGCGTTCCTGCCGCTGGTCGACGCCCTCGATGGCGTCCCTCCCGGCCTGATCGGCTACGAGGAGCATGCCGCCGGCTCCAAGGGGCAGCACCTGAACTTCGTGTTCGTGTGCCAGGTCGCCGCCGCGGCCGAGGTCACGCCGAACGACGAGTTCGATGGCTATCGCTGGGTCGATCGCGATCAGCTCGGCGAGCTCGAGTCGCCGCTCAACGTGCGCCAGTTCGGGTTCGTCGCGCTCGACGCTCGCTGGCCCGAGCCCGGCTGACCGCGCGTGCGCGTCCGCCAGCACGTCAATCCACTCGAGCTGTTCTTCGAGCAGTTCCGGGGCGAAGCCCCCGATCTCGACCCCACGCGCGAGCTCGAGGTCGAGATCGGCTGCGCCGATGCCCAGTTCCTGTTCGAGCGCGCCGCGCGAGACCCCTCGCACCAGTACGTGGGGCTCGAGATCCGCGAGGACTTCGTCGAGCTCGTCAACGCGCGCGCGGTGGCCACCGGTCTGCCGGTGACCGCGGTGTTCTGTCAGGCCCAGCTCCACCTCCACGCCGTGTTCGGTGCCGCGCGCGCGCAGCGCGTGTTCATCAACTTTCCCGATCCGTGGTTCAAGCGCGCGCATCGCCACCGCCGCATGGTCGACCCCGTGCTGATCGCGGGGGTCGCGGAGCTCGCGGCGCCGGGCGCCGAGCTGTTCGTGCAGACCGACGTGTGGGAGCTCGCGATCGATGCGCTGTCCGCGATCGAGTCCGACGGCCGGTTCGCGAACCGCGCCGGCGAGTGGACGTTCTGGAAGTCCGGCAACCCGTACGGGGTGCGGTCGTGGCGCGAGCAGAACGCCGAGGACACCGGCCTGCCGATCTGGCGCCTGCTCTACGATCGCGT
>JBDTJY010000136.1:0-2936 GCA_039935615.1 Kofleriaceae bacterium | reverse complement strand
CACGCGATCGCCGTGTGCTCGGCGATCACGTTCGTCTACTCGGCTAACTAACGCTTCTTCTTCGCGCGCGCCGAGACCTCCGACAGCTTGCCCGAGGCGAGCAACTTGCGAAGCTCGCCTTCCATCTCGCGCGCGAACAGCAATCGCACCGCATCGATGCCGACGGTGCGAAACGCCTCGAACAGCTTGCTCGCTTGCGCGATGCCGAGCGCACCGTCTTTGACCCGACCGACGAACAGCTCGACGAGCTCGTTGACCGCGCGGCCGAGGTGCTTGCGCAGGATCTTCGACGCGCTCGCCGCGGTCTCGAGATCGATGCCGACACCCTCGAGCTTGATCGCGATCGCGAGCAGCGCAGGACTCGCGACGAAGAACACGTCGCCTTTGCGATCGACGATCCGCGCGCGCGTCAGATCCGAGAGCAGGCCGGGCCGGCGATTGCCGGCGAGCGCGTAGAGCTCGGCTTCGGACACCGTGCGCGGTTGATCGGTGACCCACGGCGCCTGCATCTCTTCTTCGACGCCTAGCCACTCGGCGAGATCGACCTCGCCGCGATCGATGCGCTTCATGAGGTCGCCGATCGCATCGACGCGGAGGCCGCGATCGGAGAGTTGCGCGATCAGCTTGAGCCGTTCGAGGTGGTGCTTGCCGTAGTGCGCGACGCGGCCGCGGATCTCGGGCGCCTGCAGCGCACCGCGCGACTGATAGAACCGGATGGTGCGGCTCGGCACGCGCGACGCGGCCGCGAGCTCGTCGATCGTGAGCGTGAGCGTGAGCGTGTCGACTTCGTCGCCGGCCATCGTGAGCGTCATCATGCCGCGAGTGCTCGCCGGCGCGTGGGCAGTGCGAGCCGAAAGATCGTGCGCAGCGTGGTCCCGAGCTGGCGCGCGAACGAGCCCTTGTTGTACGGCACGCCGTACTTCGCACAGATCGCCTCGACCTTCGGCGCGACCTCGGGATAGCGATTGCTCGGCATGTCGGGGAACAGGTGGTGCTCGATCTGATGGCTGAGCGTGCCCGACAGGATGTGGAACAGGCGCGTGCCGGTGATGTTGCACGAGCCGAGCACCTGGCGCAGATACCAGCCGCCGCGGGTCTCGCCCTCGACCTCGGCCTCGGTGAACACCTGCGCTCCGTCGGGGAAGTGGCCGCAGAAGATGATCGCGTACGACCACAGGTTGCGCATGAGGTTCGCCGTGGCGTTCGCGAGCATCACCGGCAGGAACCACGGCCCGGCGAGCGCCGGCCAGATCACGTAGTCCTTGAGCAGTTGCTTGCCGCCCTTGCGGCCGATGCCCGCGAGCTGGCCACGGATGTCGGCGAACCGAACGTCACCACGTTGGAGTGCGGCGAGATCGATGTCGTGGAGCGCGACGCCCCATTGGAACAACACCGCGAGCGCCGCGTTGTAGATCGGCTGCGCGAGGTACGCCGGCTTCCACGGCTGGTTCTCGGTGACACGCAGGATCTCGTAGCCGACATCGCGATCGCGGCCCATCACGTTGGTCCACGTGTGGTGGACCACGTTGTGCGAGTGCTTCCACTGATCGGCCGGGCACGCGGTGTCCCATTCCCACGTCGAAGAATGGATCTCGGGATCCTGCATCCAGTCCCACTGACCGTGGATCACGTTGTGCCCGATCTCCATGTTCTCGAGGATCTTCGCGATCCCGAGCGAGACCGCGCCGGCGCCGATCACGGGCAGGACCAGCGGGCCGAGCGGCAGGCTCGCGAAGATCAGTGCGCGACCGCCGAGCGCCATGGTGCGCTGGGTCTTGATCACGCGCTGGATGTAGCGGCGATCGCGGTCGCCGAGCGAGGCCTTGACCTCGAGCTGGATCGCGTCGAGCTCGCGCCCGAACGCTTCGGTATTGATCTCCATCATTGGATATCTCCTTGCAGAGTGACCTCGACGTCACCGGCCGCGGCGCACACGCAGATCTGGATCTGCGTGCCGGGCTCGGTGATCGTCGCGCCGGTGCGCAGGTCGCGCACGCAGCCAGAGACGAGCGTGGAATCGCACGAGTGGCAGATGCCCATCCGGCAGCCGTGCGCGGGCGCGAGGCCGGCAGCCTCGGCGATGCGCAGCAGCGGCGTGCGGCCATCGGCGCGGACCTTCGCGCGCGCGGTGAAGTGGGCTTCGCCGCCGAGCGCGGTCGCGGGCAGCGGAGCGAGCGCCGCGCGAAACCGCTCGAGATGCAGTGCGTGGGGGCGATCGGCGAACGCGTCGGTGATCGCCGCGAGCAGCGGTGCCGGACCGCAGACCCAGGCTTCGCGCGCGGTCCAGTCGGGGACGAGCTCGGCGAGCCGCGCGATGGTGAGCCGGCGCGGATCGCTCGCGGTGTCGATCACGATCGTGCGGTAGCTCGGGTGCGTGGCCGCGAGCTGGCGGAGCTCGGCACCGAAGATCATCTCGCCGCGCGTGAAGTGGACGTGGACGATGTCGAGCATGTGCCCGCTCGTCGCGAGCGAGCGCAGCATGCTCGCGATCGGCGTGATGCCGCTGCCCGCCGTGACGAACAGCGGGCGGACCGGCGCGCCGGCCGGCAACACGAAGTCGCCGATCGCGGGGCCGAGGGTCACGAACGTGCCGACCTCGAGGTCGTGGAGCGCCTGAGATGCGCGGCCCTGGGCCTTCACCGTGATCGTGATGCAGCCGTCGCGGCGATCCGGCGGCGAGCTGATCGTGTACGTGCGGGTCGCGATCCGGCCTTCGACGGCGATGCCGACGCGCACGTGCTGACCCGGCGTGTGCGTGCGCCAGCCACGCGCCGGGCGCAGCGTGATCGTCACGACGCCGGCGACCTCGTCGCGCACCGCCTCCACCCTCGCCTGCCGGGTCCGGCTCGTCGCGAGCGGCGCGAACAAGGCGACGTAGTGCGACGGCAGGAGCGGCGTCGCGACGAGGCTGGCGACCTCGCCGAGGCGCGTCCAGA